>NZ_JBNNGW010000001.1:500388-824826 GCF_050268505.1 Psychrobacter sp. NPDC078409 | reverse complement strand
TGACTTAGAAGAAACCCATGTCCTGCATGTATTTGAACACCACCAAAACCTGCATCTTTAGCAATCATGGCTGCGTTTGCATACATAGCTGGTAATGCCTCGATATCTTCTATGCTCATCCCCTCGCATTTTAACTCTGCAATATCTAAGGCAGAAGGGCCTTTAGGTTGACTGATAGGCAAGTATGAGCGTTTCAAAGAGAGCTATCTGCAAGCCTCATTTTCAAATAATTAATAAAGCTCTTTACTACCATTGATTGATTTTTCCTCGATGGGTATAGGAGGTTTATAGAAATTGATGGATCACTTTCCCAGTCGTCTAAAACGATTTTCAGCTGCCCATTTAAAACACTATTTCTAATATGCCAGTCGGATAGTAATGCAATCCCATGACCTGACTCAGCCATACCCAAAACGCTATCTCCCAAAGTTGATGAGAAAATAGGAGTCAACTTTATCGTTGTTCGCTCACCTCCCTTTATGAAATGCCAATTACTTTCTTGACCAACAGTTAATATTTTATGTCGCCTCAGATCTACCGGTGATTTTGGTGTACCGTGTCGGATTAAGTAGTCTGGTGAGGCACATAAAAGTCTTTTTGAATCTAGAAGTTTTTGGCCTACTAATGATGAGTCTCTAGATGGCCCATGTCTAATCGCTAAATCAATACCTTGCTCAGTTAAATCAACAAGGCTATCTGAAGATATAATTTCAATATTTATCTGCGGATACTTTTCTAAAAACCCACTGATTACTGACAATAAGAAACTTTGTGTGAATGAGGCCGACGCCGTTATTTTTATTTTTCCTTTTAATGTATTTGTTGGGTCTAGGTCATGTTCAATCTCTTCTGTAATGCTTAAAAGTTTTTGAGTATGGTTGTATAGCTTTTCTCCAGTGTGTGTTGGGCTGAGAGTTCTAGTTGTTCTGTAAAACAGCTTAGAACTTAGTCTATTTTCTAATGCTATTAATCTTTTACTTACAGCCGCGGAAGTTAAACTGTGAGCATCAGCTGCCTTACGTATAGATTTTAATTCAAAAATCGTACTAAAAATCTTTAGCTCTTCGATAGAATCAATCACATTATCAACCTTTTGGAACGAATCATTCAACTATTTATATGTTTTTAAGCTCTAATTATATTGATACTATCACTTTCGTCAATAACAAAGAGGAAAATATTATGAAAGCAATTGCAATTAATGGTCATGGTGATGTTAATGTTTTACATGAAATCGAAGTTGATGCGCCAAAACCAAAACGCGGTCACGTCGTAATAGATGTAAAAGCGACAAGTGTTAACCCTGTTGATACTAAAATCCGTCAAGGCAGTGAAGGCACTGCTGGTATGACTTATCCAGCAATCCTTCACATGGATGTATCGGGCGTAATCAGTGAAGTAGGTGAAGGTGTAACTAACTTTAAAATTGGTGATGAAGTATACGGTTGTGTCGGCGGTATCGTTGGCATTCCGGGTACTCTTGCAGATAAGGTTGAAGCTGACGCTGTATTATTAGCACATAAACCTAAAACGCTTAGCTTTGGTGAAGCGGCTAGCTTGCCTTTAGTAGCAATTACCGCGTGGGAAGCAATTATTGGCCGAGCTGAGATCCAGCCGAGCGATAAAGTTTTAGTTCATGGTGGTACAGGTGGCGTAGGCCACATTGGTCTTCAGCTTGCCAAAACACTCGGTGCACATGTTACAACGACTGTTGTAGATGAAGAGCGCGCAGAAATTGCAAAACAACTCGGCGCAGATGAAACGGTTCTATTCCCTACAGAAGAGCCAAAGGAATATGTTGAACGACTGACCAATGGTCAAGGCTTCGATACGGTATTTGATACAGTGGGTGGGCCAGTTCTGCAAAACTCACTAATCGCTGCAAAACTGAAAGGGCATGTTATTTCTACAATTGGTTATGCTGATTATAACTTAACTGAAATGCACTTTAAGGCTCTTAGGTTAGATCTTGTATTTATGGCGATTTCGATTATTCACAATATCGATAGAGATACTCACGGTGACATTCTACGCCGACTTGCTGGGCTTGTAGATAAAGGCCAAGTTAAACCTTTGATTGATAGTGTTTTCCCTTTCACTTTGGATGGAGTTAAAGCTGCTCACTCTCGTCTAGAGTCAGGATTAGCTACAGGCAAAATCGTCATTGAGCGTTAATTCTCTCTTCTTGAACTAAAGGCTGTGTAAGCAGCCTTATACACCAAAATAAAGGTTAAAAATGAACAATGAAGTTATGATTGTTGTGAATATCCTATGTGAAACACAGCATTACAACACCGTTTTAAACGCAATTTATAAGTGCGCAAGTGAAAGTGTGCTTGAAGATGGGTGCGAGCGTTATGATGTTTATCCTGATATTAACGATTCGCAAAAAATCACATTGGTTGAGAAGTGGAAAAGCTTGGGTGAATTAGATAAACATAAGCGCCTACCACATTATGACGAGTTACAGAGCGTACTAAGTGACAAGGTATTATCTGTAAAAATTGAAACTGCACGCTTAGTATAATGTTTGTTGAGTAGTAATTGCTTATTCTCCAGTTAGTGGATTATAAGCAGTTACGCAAAGTTTGGGAAACTCCCAGGTTGACCCATAGCCAATGTCTCAAGTCCTCACTAGGGAACCGTATCCTCTTTACTCTATAAAATCCATAAAACGCCAAAACCAGTAAGAAAAGAATGCTATAAATATAATAAAACCCATATTCATATACGTATTCATACCCTTTATAGCGTCTAAAGTCCCCTGATAAGTGATTACCTCCTTAATGCCAGCTTCGACATCTTCCACATCAAGACTTACCATCTGTCTAATTCCATTATGAAACTTTAGAAAATCTTTCTGTATATACCACCCTATCACGGCTTTTTTACCTTCAATCGGTTCTAAATATTCTTTGCCAAAACAAGAGGAGTCAGTATCAAAAGCTGAATAGCTGCACCCATATACTTCTTTACGGTTAAGATTACTGAGATCTAACAACATAAAAATGTGATTTCCCTCACCTACGTCCAAACTGCCTACAATACCTTCACTATAATTAAGCTCAGACTCTAAAGGGAAGTCTCTACCTTGCCAACTCAGTATTGCCCAAGCTATTAGCGATATCCAAGTTAATAGAAGAATGACTATTTGAACTTTCCTAGTTAATGTCAATACTTTGAATTGCTTCAGTCGTCTTGTTAAGTGTCTCACTTAGTGCCAAGCCCTTTTACCAAATCTGCCATTAAATTCTTATCCATCTGTCTGGTCAAAAATTCCAATAGATAGTTTCTCGTCTGTAATCAGCATCATATGCACAAAAAACCGTAGTAGCGGTGAGTATTGCCATTTATTCGTCCGTTCTCTATGGTCTTGACTAGCAATACCGATATGGAGAGCGCTTTTCGAGTCATTAGATTGCTGCTTAATATCTTGATAGTCGTTAGATGGATGACGTTTGCTGAAAGTGGAAAAAGAGATAATTTGAACCGACGTATAGTTTCCTTTTCCGCTACAGCCCATATTTCACGGACAAAAAAAAGCCCCAATCTTAAGATTGGGGCTTTTCGAATCTGGTAGGCGTAATCGGATTCGAACCAACGACCTCTACCATGTCAAGGTAGCGCTCTAACCAACTGAGCTATACGCCTATTTAGGTTGAGCATTTTAGCAAGTTTCCCAGACTTTGCAAGTCTTTTTTAGCATAAACCTCTTTTATTATCATAATATCTGCTATTCAGGCTTATATTAGTTATTTAGATATATTTTTGTGTATATTTACTAAATATTCAATTTAATACGTTTAGTTTTTATTGTTAATAAACAGGGTAACGCTAATGATTAAACCCTTATAACTGGTATGATATCTCTAAACAACGTAATCGTCATGATAATAATGGCTTCAAGTCAGTCATGCTGACTAAGCGTTAAACAAATATTAAAAACAGTTGGAGAATAACATGGGTCTCTTGGTAGATGGGCAGTGGCAAGACAAGTGGTATGAGACAAAAGAGAGTGGCGGCCGCTTTCAGCGTGAAGATGCTGGTTTTAGAAACTGGGTAACGGTAGATGGTAGCGCAGGGCCAACAGGTATTGAAGGCTTCAAAGCCGAACCTGACCGCTATCATTTATACGTGTCGCTAGCCTGTCCTTGGGCACACCGTACCCTTATCTACCGCAAGCTTAAAGGCTTAGAAGACATCATTCCGCTATCTGTAGTACATCCGTATATGGGTGAGTATGGTTGGACGTTTGCAGAAGGTGCAGGCGTCGTTGCTGATCCAGTTATCAATGCAGACTATGCTTATGAGCTGTATACCAAGGCCAAGCCAGACTATACAGGCCGTGTCACCGTACCTATCTTGTGGGATAAAAAAACAAACACAATCGTGAGTAATGAATCATCTGAAATCATTCGCATGTTTAACTCTGCCTTTGATGAGGTTGGGGCACTAGCAGGTAATTTTGTGCCAGCAGAGTTATTACAAGAAATTGATGACATCAATACCTTTGTCTATTCTACTATCAACAATGGCGTGTATAAGACAGGATTCTCTACCACACAAGAGGCCTACGAAGAGGCTGTAATTGAGCTATTTGCGGCATTAGATACACTTGAGACGCGCTTAGCACATCAGCGTTATCTGACAGGGAGTACTATAACTGAGGCCGATTGGCGACTGTTTACGACGTTGGTTCGTTTTGATGCTGTCTATGTTGGGCATTTTAAATGCAATCTGCGTCGTATCGTTGACTATCCAAACCTTTGGGGCTATCTACGTGATTTATATCAGGTACCTGGTATCGCAGAGACAGTAAATATGGATCATATCAAGCAGCATTATTACACCAGTCATGCCAATATCAATCCCACGCGTATTGTCCCTGCTGGCCCAGTGATTGATTTTACTGAGCCACATGACCGTGCACGTTTATAGTTCTATTCATCAAAAAATATTCAAAAAAAGCCCCAGCTACTAATAGGTAACTGGGGTTTTTACATTATAAAAGTTAGTGTAATTACTATTAGGCATTGTTTAGCTGACGGGCCGCTTCTAGAGCGAAGTAGGTCAAAATGCCATCAGCACCAGCACGGCGGAAGCCAATCAGCGACTCTAAAATCACTGCATCACTTAACCATCCGTTCTGAATGGCTGCCATATGCATGGCATATTCGCCAGATACTTGATACGCAAAGGTGGGTACGCCAAAGGTATCTTTGACTTCACGAATCAAATCAAGATAAGGCTGACCTGGTTTGATCATGACCATATCTGCGCCTTCGTTGATATCCATAGCCACTTCATGCAGTGCCTCAGCACGATTGCCAAAGTCCATCTGATACTGTTTCTTATGGCCACCTTTTAGGTTGCCAGCACTGCCGACGGCATCACGGAATGGGCCGTAGTAAGCAGAAGCATATTTGGCTGAGTAGGCCATGATAGCCGTATTCACAAAACCTTCTGCTTCAAACGCGTCACGCATGGCCTTGATACGGCCGTCCATCATGTCACTAGGAGAGATGATATCTGCACCTGCACGCGCATGTACCAGTGCTTGCTTGACCAGTACTTCGATAGTTGCATCATTGATGACGTAACCGCTGTCATCAAGTAGACCATCTTGACCATGTGAGGTATAAGGGTCTAATGCTACATCAGTCATGACGACCATTTCTGGCACAGCATCTTTGACCGCTTTTATCGTACGTGCAGTCAGGGCGTTTTCGTCATAAGCGGCGCTACCGTCCGGTGTTTTCAAAGCGTTATCGATCACAGGGAAAAGGTCGATGGTTGTGACACCTTCTGCTAATAACTCTTTGGCATAGTTGATTAGCAAATCAATCGATAAGCGTTCAACGCCCGGCATACTAGCGATGGTTTCGCGCTGGTTTTCGCCTTCTAATACAAATACAGGGGCAATAAAGTGCTTAGGATGCAGCTCCACTTCACGAATCATTGAACGTACATTGTCATTGTAGCGCAGGCGACGTAAGCGAGTAGCAGGGTATTGACGGTTAAAGGTATAGCTCATAATAATTCCTTATGATTGTTTTAATAGTTATCATGTTACATGGTTAAAATAATATCGCTATAAGCGGTATTTTATAGAATTAGCTTATAAAAATCTGTGCTTTATACAAAGAAGGCTTATATGAAGAGAGCTTGCATAAAGTGAGCCTACTATAACCAAAAGACGTCAATAAAAGCAAAAAGCCCCACCACGTTAAGTCGGTAGGGCTGATAGTACGTATCGACTGTCAATGTGATGATAGAGCTGCGTCATCAGATTAAGGCTGGGTCATTTGAGGCTCAACAATCTGGGTCACAGGAACTTGCTCAACACTATTGTTATTGAAGCGAGTCTCTTCAGTGACCACGCCGACAGCGGCATCCTTTTTACCATCATCATTAACATCGACGATAGCAGTCGGTTTGAAAGTAGTCGTTTCTACCGCTTGCGACTGCTTGATGGCGACAGCTTCTTGCGGCGTAGTCACACGTGCTGAACCAGCTGCTTTGATGGCATTTGTCGCTTTGGTTTTTGCACTAGTAGCAGTTCCAGTGACAATCTGCGCCAAGTTGGTGTGCTGCGGTACAGGGATGACGGTCGGTACATCAAGGTTTGCACCGCCACCAAGCGCTTGGTACAGCTCAATCTGGCTAACGATTTTCTGTAGCTCTAAATCTAGAATACCTTGCTGAGTAGAGAATAGTGAACGCTGCGCATCAAGTACGTCCAGATAGTTTGAGATACCTGCTTTAAAGCGCGCATCTGCTATCTGATATGTCTGCTCAAAATTATCTTGCAGACGATACTGCGCCTCTAACTGCTCACCAAGTGTTGCACGCGTGGCAAGTACATCTGACACTTCGCGGAATGCCGTTTGAATAGAGCTCTCATAACTAGCAAGCGTTTGCTCACGTTCGATTTGAGCCACATCGTAATTGGCATCTAAACGGCCTGCGTCAAAGATAGGGACGCTCACGCTAGGTCCAAACGACCAGCCAACGGCACCATTTTTAAACAAGTCATTTAAGCTGCCGCTACTGACACCCACACTACTGGTCAAGCTAATAGATGGGAAGTAAGAGGCACGGGCCACTTCGATATTCGCACCAGCAGCTTTTAAGTTGTATTCTGCTTGTAGCACGTCAGGACGATAGCGTAGTAATTCACTTGGTAGACCGGCATTAAATATCTGCTGGCTGGTGATATTACTGACAGCAGGTGTTGGGATTAGCTCATTTGGAATAGCGCCACCAACCAAGTATTGCAATGCATTGCGTGATTGAAGAACGCTGGTCTGTGCACGTAATACCGCAAGCTTGGCATTCTCTAATGAGGCAGAAGACTGTAGTGAAGGTAGCTTAGGATCGATACCTGCTTCAAAGCGTTTATCCGCGATAAATAGCGAGCGCTCACGACTCTCAACCGTGGCTTCAGCCAGTTTTAATTGCGCTAAGCTATAGCTTAGATTGGCGTAGCTTTGCGCAATATTACTAATCAAGCTGATTTGGGTCGCATCTTTGGCTGCTGTGGTCGCCAAGAAATTCTGCAATGCTTGATCTTTTAAGCTTGAAATTTTACCCCAAAAGTCAAGCTCATAATTGGCAAGACCTAAGTTGACGCTGTAGCTACTATTAGGGTTTCGATCAGTACGGTTCTGTGCTGAACGAGTATAACCAGCACTGCCATTAATAGCAGGTAAGTCATTAATATCGGTAATCTGATACTGTGCACGTGCTTTTTCAATGGCTAGGCGCGCACTTTCAAAGTCTTTGTTTTTTTCAAGACCGAGAGTAATCAAGCCTTTGAGGCGCTCATCGCTATAAAAATTCTGCCAGCGTTGACTGGCAATGCTTGCTTGATCAGCACTACTGACAGTCTCTTTGTCAAATGCACCATAAGATTGTTGCATAGGGATATTTGGCTCTGCTAGCACAGGACGCATATCCGCTTTTGGAATGGTATTACAAGCGGCCATGCTGATTGCCAATGCAGTCAGCCCTAACAAGCGGCCACTGTTTTTGCGCAAACGAGATAGTGCTGGCTGCGCATCGATAGCTGTAATAGCTACCGATGACGAGTTAGTGATAGATGTTTTTTGAGCACTCATTGTGTATTGTCTCCAAGACTTGCAGGCTGATAACTCTCAGAAGGTGTTGGGTTATGCGAGTTAGGCGTACCATTGCCACCATCTTTATCATTGGGTGTGTTGTTCTCATATTTATGCGGGAACGCACTACGCACCCAGATATAGAACATTGGGATAAAGAAGATACCTAAGAGGGTTGCTGTGATTACCCCACCAACAACACTAGTACCAATAGCGTTTTGACTGCCTGAACCTGGCCCATTCGCCAAGAATAATGGCACAACACCCAGTCCAAAGGCAAGCGAGGTCATGATAATCGGACGCAAACGTTGGCGTGCTGCGGTCATGACGGCTTCTCTGAGACTGTAACCTTCTTCTTGGTGTTCTTTCGCAAATTCGATAATCAAAATGGCGTTTTTGGCGGATAGACCAACGACAGTCAGTAGACCAACTTGCAAGTAGATATCATTGGCAAAACCACGTAGCCAGGTAAATATCACTGCACCCAATACCCCAAGCGGAATCACTAGTAGCACAGAGACAGGAATAGACCAGCTCTCATACAACGCTGCCAAACATAAGAATACAACTAGAATTGAAAGCGCATAAAGCATCGGCGCTTGTGCACCTGACTTTTGCTCTTCCAACGACATGCCTGTCCACTCATAACTGATACCCTCAGGTAGCTTGTCTATCATCGCTTCCATTGAGCTCATTGCTTCACCAGTACTTAGACCTGGTGCGGCGCTACCTTGGATGTTCATTGACGGTAGGCTGTTGTAACGAGTAAGACGCGGTGAGCCTGACTGCCACTCACTACTAGAGAATGCATCAAACGAAATCATATCGTTCATGTCATTTCGTACATACCATTTACCAATATCATCAGGGTTGGTACGGCTGTTGGCTTCACCTTGTACATAGACGCGTTTGATACGGCCACGATCGATAAAGTCATTAACGTAGCTTGAGCCCCACGCTGTTGAGATGACACTGTTGATATTACTTAGTGACAAGCCATAAGCTGCCGCTTGTTCTTGATTTATATTTACTTTGAGTTGTGGCGAATCTTCTTGACCGTTAGGACGTACGCCAGCTACTTGGTCGTTCTGTGCAGCCATACCTAAGAGCATATTTCGGGCTTCAAGTAGCCCATCATGTCCGAGGTTGCCACTGTCCTGAATCATTAAGTCAAAACCACTGGCATTACCAAGCTCGGTAATCGCGGGTGGGACGATCGCAAATACTTGTGCTTCGTTTAGCTGAGTAAGGAAATACCCCATTGCTCGACCAGAGACAGCCTGAGCGGTATTTTCATCGCCCGAGCGTTCCTCCCAGTCTGATAAGCGCACAAACGCCAGACCCATGTTTTGACCTTGACCTGCAAAACTAAAGCCAGCAATGGTAAACACTGACTCGATATTGTCAGTCTCTTGGGTATCGTAATAGTTTCTAACTTTATCCAATACGTCTTGCGTCTCATCCAGCGTCGACCCAGCAGGAAGCTGAACCAAGGTAAACATAATACCTTGATCTTCTTCTGGTAAAAACGAGCCTGGAATACGTAAGAACACGACCGCCATGATACCGATGATGGCTGCATAGCCAATCATGTACAGCCATTTAAAACGAATGCTTTTGCCGACAAAGTTTTCGTAAGAACGGCTAAGTTTAAAGAAGCCACGGTTGAACCAACCAAAGAAGCCTTTTTGCTTTTCGGTACTGCCTTTTTCGTGGCTTTTGCCACGTTTTAACAAGGTCACACATAGGGCAGGGGTGAACACAAGCGCGACCATGGCAGAGAGCACCATGCTGGTAATCAGCGTGATAGAGAACTGACGATAAATCACACCTGTTGAGCCGCCAAAGAAGGCCATCGGTACGAATACGGCGGATAAGATAAGCGCAATACCAATAACGATTTTACTGATTTCACCCATCGACTGGGTAGTTGCATCTTTGATAGAGATGTGAGGATCTTCTTCTAGTATTCGCTCGACGTTCTCTACGACGACGATCGCATCATCGACCAGTAGACCGATGGAGAGTACCATGGCAAACATGGTCAACACGTTGATACTAAAGCCTGCAACGTAGAGTACCGCAAAGGTACCCAATAGGACGACAGGTACTGCAAGTGTTGGGATAATGGTTGCACGCCAGTTCTGTAAGAAAATGAACATGACGATGAATACTAAGACAATAGCCTCAATAAGCGTATGCACGACTTGCTCGATAGAAAGCTTCACGAATGGCGTTGTGTCATAAGGAACAACTGATGCCAGACCTGCTGGAAAGTTTTTCTCAAGCTCTGCCATACGTGCGCCAACCGCTTCGCGAGTTTCAAGCGCGTTAGCACCGCCTGCAAGTGAGATACCTAGACCGGCGGCTTCTTGTCCATTATATTGCGATAAAATACTATAGTTTTCGCTACCGATTTCGACATCGGCGACATCACCCAAACGTACTTGTGCACCAGAGGTATCCGTTTTTAGCAGAATGTTTTTAAATTCTTCAGGCGTTTGTAGATAGCTTTGAACAGTAACAGTAGCGTTGATAACCTGTTGGTCTGCATCAGCAGGTGCTTGTCCTAACTGACCAGCAGATACCTGAGCGTTTTGTGCTTGTATAGCACCTACCACATCTGAAGGTGTCATGTTGTAGCTACGCAGGCGTGCAGGATCAAGCCAAACGCGCATGGCATAGGTGGAACCAAAGACCTGAACTTCACCCACACCTTCGACACGACTGATCGAATCGAGGACATTGGAGTTAATATAATCGCCAATATCGGCCCGATCCATACTGCCGTCTTCAGAGATAAACCCCTGTACCATCATAAAACTGCTGGATGATTTGTTGACGTTGACACCTTGACGCTGCACTGATTCAGGCAGGGCGCTCATCGCGGCTTGTAGTTTATTCTGTACCTGTACTTGCGCAGTATCAGAGTCGGTACCGTTTTCAAAGGTTAGCGTCACAGACGCACTACCATTTGATGAGCTCGACGATGACATATACATCAGGCCGTCTAGACCTTTCATACGCTGCTCAATAACCTGAATTACTGAGTTCTCTACGGTTTGCGCATTGGCACCAGGATAGCTTGCACTGACTGAAATCGTTGGTGGTGCGATACGTGGATATTGTTCAATCGGTAGATTAAGAACGGATATCACCCCGATGAGCATGACCAAAACAGCCAGCACCCATGCAAAAATAGGGCGATTAATAAAAAAACGTGACATAGTGTATCCCTAAGTCTTCCTGTCTTGAATGGAATTAGTTGGCAGCGGCTTCTGTTGGTTTTTTGGTAGAAGTCTCATCGCCAGCTGGCTTTTTATCCATCGTTTTTGCGGCTTGCTGCGGCGTTTTGGTATTAGGCGCATTCTTTGCAGCAGCTGGTGCTGGATTTGCGCTTTCTAACGGTTTAACGACCACCTCTTGGTCAGGCTTGACCTTAGCACCGCCAATCACAACCACTTTGTCACCCGCTTTCAAGCCTTCAGTGACGACCCATTGTCCATCGTAAGTACCATTAATGGTGACCGGACGTACTTGGATTTTATTATTTTCGTCAACGATATAGACTTGTGTCTCACTCTTAGGCGTACGAGTGACCGCACTTTGCGGGACAAGAGCCGCGTTGGTAATAACGCTCTGCGTCAAACGTGCCGAGACATACATACCTGGTAGCAGGATATTATTGCTGTTTGGAAAAATAGCACGCAAGGTGACAGCGCCTGTTGACTCGTCAACTTTGGCTTCTGACAATGCAAGCTTACCGCGTACTGGGTAAACAGAACCATCTTCTAGGACCAATTCAACTGAGTTCATACCCGGCTGAGCAGTACCATCTGCGATCTGCTGACGAAGCTTTAGCAATTCAGAAGAAGACTGGCTGATATCAACGTAGATAGGGTCTAAGCGTGAAATAGTCACCAACGGATCTGCTTGACCAGCACTGACCAGAGTACCAGCAGTGACGCTAGAGCGATCAGTACGACCGGTAAGCGGTGCGCGTACGATTGTACGGTTTAGATCTAAGGTACTGGCTTCCAAACCTGCTTTTGCGGTCTGAATGCCTGCTTTTGCACTCTCAATACCTGCTTGAGTTTGACCGACAGCGGCAGCGGCACTTTGTACTGCTGCTTGTGCTGTACGCACGGCTGTTTGTGCTTGATCGTACTGCTGCTTTGAGATGGCATCGATACTGACCAGACCCTGCAGACGTTGTAAGTCATTTTGCGCTTGTGCTAATGACGCTTGACGGCTGACCAGCTCAGCTTTTGCATTGGCATTGTTTGCCACAGCAGTTTGATAGTTAGCCTGTGACTGCTGTACGGCGGCTTGGCCACTCGTTACAGATGAGGCATAGTTGTCAGTGTTGATGCGATACAGTGGCTGACCTTTTTTGACGTTACTTCCTTCACGAAATAGTACTTCGTCAATCACACCGTTGACCTGTGGGCGGACGTCAGCAGTTTGATAAGCTGCAGTACGACCAGAGAAAGTTTGTACTTGAGGGACGGTATCGAGAGTGACTGTCTGAACGTTGACAACCGCAGGCGGCATTTGCTGCTGTGCGGCTTGCTCACCAGCGGCGTCCTCGTTGTTGTCACAGCCAACCAGTACAGCTCCAGATAGTACAGATGCTATTACAAGCGCAAGATAAGAGTGCTTCATCAATGTCCTCGGCAATATATATAAATAGTGACAGTATAAAAATCGATCAATAAGTTTGGCGTACTGAATATAAGGGTTTTGCTAATGTTAAATGAAAAGAGTAAATAGCCTAAGCTAGCGCTACTTACTCCAATTTCAGATTATTCTGTTAGCGAAATATGACTAATAGAAAATCTGACATCGATATGGATTAAGTATCGAAAGGATTACTTAGCATTCATTGTTTAAGCAAACCACAGAATGGATTAATAAATTTAATGAGTCATTATAAACTATTGGGGTAACCCCACAGTCAAGTAGTTTGCAATACGAGCTGGATCGAAAAGCGGTAATATTACAGTTTACGAATTAATAGATTACCGTCATAGTAAGCGTCGTCTCTATTAACAGCTAATAGAACCATGCACAACCTAGTATCAAAATATATTGTAAACTTTTGTTATAAATCTAAAACCCTATAGTAAATAAGGTTTTTAAACGATAGAAAATCGACTTTGTCAACAAAATGACAATTTTAGCAACCCCTAATTACAGTCATAGAAAATAACTATCAGTATGTCTCTAACAAATGTCATCAAACTTTGACCGACTGCCAAAAAGCCTTATACGATTATAGTACTGCAAGAATGTATGAAACTTAAAGAAAGGTAACGATTTGGCTGACACGCTAGTTTTTGAGAAGGTAGTTTTCAATTCATGGGCTTTTATTTATCAATTGCTGAAGAAGTTTGCTAAAAAGCCATGCTAAAGAATTCTGTCAAAAAAAGAGTCGTCTTAATTAGTTAATAATAAAGACGACTCAGCTTTAATTATACTAATCGGGCGCTAGCGAGTTCAGTCAATTGATATAAGCCTGTACGATAACGGTTATCAGGTAGTGTGCTCAGTGCATCTTGCGCCAGTTTGGTTTCTTCCAACGCGCGTCGCTTACAATAATCTAATGAGCCTGAGCTACGTACTAACTCAATCAGTTGCTCAGCATTTGGTGTTTTACCCGTTTGCACAGCGATTCGTAGCTGCTCATAACCTTCGTTGTCACTGTCTTTTAGTAGTTCGAGTGCTTTGATGGTTGGCAGGGTAGGTTTACCTTCAGCAAGGTCGTCGCCTAGGTTTTTGCCCATTACGTCGCTATCGCCACTATAATCGAGCACATCATCGATAATTTGAAACGCATTACCAAAGTGCTGTCCAAAGTCGCCTAATGCGGCCATATATTCTATTTTGTCTTGCAAAATAGCAGCGCCTTGAGTCGCCATCATAAACAGGCGAGAGGTTTTGCCATCGATAATGCGTAAGTAGTCTTCTTCTGTTGCGGCAGGGTTATGCTGATGTTGTAGCTGTAACACCTCGCCTTCAGCAATATCACAAGTCCCGTCGGAGAATACTTGTAATAATGGCAAGCTCTGAAAACCAACCAAGAGATTAAAGGCACGAGCAATCAGATAGTCACCGACCAACACGGCAGTGGCATTGTCCCATGTAGCGTTTGCCGTCGGCTTACCACGGCGCTGTCCTGATTCGTCGATCACATCGTCATGGACTAGAGTAGCGGTATGTAGCATTTCCGTGATAGCTGCTAGGTGCATCGCTTTTTCTGATGGATTGTCATCGAACATACGGGCACACAATAGCGTAATCAGCGGGCGCATACGCTTACCACCAGCATTGATCACATGCTGAGAGACGCTCATAACGAGCTGTACTTTTGAGTTGAGACTACCAAATACTTGCTTGTCCATCACCTCAAAATCATTGGCCACGATACTTTGAATATCAGCATAGCTAGGGGTTGATTGCGGAATGGAATCGGTGTTACTTAAAGAGGTAATAGTCATAATAAATAGTCATATTAATAAGAGTAAAGAGAGTTGGTATAACCTTGACTTTATCTATCTATAGGTAAGGTATTATTTCTCTTATGATAGCATAGCTATCTGCTTAAATTGTTGGTTAAAGTATATAGCACAAGTAGGTCAAGCATATGATATACAGGGCTTACTATGCCTATTGAATAGAATAAAAACGATAAGAAATGTCTTATGTTGTACAGATATATTTTCTAGCGCGTTTTAAGCTTATTGGTCACATAAATGATTCATAAAAGGCTGTAAGTAACTGATTGCATAAGTTATAATGGCCGCTGTTGGGCTTAATCTATCACTTATCATTACTATTTCTCATGTTTATATTCGTATTGTCATTTATTGACTTTCTTTGATGAGCAGCCGTTATAGCTAAATGAGAGATGGTCATTAGTGTAACCACCTTGCAAAAACAAGAGGCGCGGCTTGCTTTTATGAGCAAAAAGCCGTAAAATCTTGCCTTTAATTTTTCCCTGTCGTGTTCGTCGTAAAAGCGTTGGTATAACATCAGCCACGGCACACGGGTTAAACGGAGTCATACAATGTACGCAGTAATCAAAACTGGTGGTAAACAGCACCGTGTAGTCGTCGATGAATTGCTTAAAGTTGAACTACTAAAAGCAGAAAAAGGCGAAACAATCAAATTTGAAGACGTGTTGATGGTTGTTGACGGCGATAACGTCAAAATCGGTCAGCCTGTTGTTGACGGCGCTAGCGTAGAAGTTGAAGTTGTTGAGCATGGTCGCGGCGAAAAAATCCGTATCATCAAGCACAACCGTCGTAAGCATTATCACAAAGAACAAGGTCACCGCCAATGGTATACCTTGTTAAAAATCAAAGCGATTAATGCCTAATTATCCATTTAGCAATTATTGCTAAATAGCGCACTAAATGCTTAAGAGTTATCGCATCAGCGATAAGTCAAATTAACAAGGAGATTTTCTCATGGCACATAAAAAAGCTGCCGGTTCGAGCCGTAACGGTCGTGATTCAAACCCAAAAATGCTAGGCGTAAAAATCTTTGGTGGCCAAGCTATCACAGCTGGTAACATCATCGTTCGTCAACGTGGTACAGAATTCCACGCAGGCGAAGGCGTTGGCATGGGTCGTGACCATACTTTATTTGCACTGAATGACGGTGTTGTAAAGTTTGCGACCAAAGGTAAATTTAACCGTCGTTATGTTACGGTTGAAAACGCATAATTATCTATTTATATCGTTTTATTCTTTGAATAGAATGATCAGATAATTAAAAAAGCCCTTACTGCCTTATGGTAGTAGGGGCTTTTTACGTTTATAGGGTAATATAAATCAATAATAATTCTTCTAAGCGATATTTTTAAAGCCATTATTAGCATAATTACTGTAGCTAAGAGTTCTAAATGCAAACTTTTACCGTGTAACTGCATTGGTTACAAGCGTGTATGGCAGCCGTAGTAAAGATTGCAAATCATGACTAGGCGCGTAATAAAAAAACTGGCACACTGTTGCCATTGCTGATGGTTACCAGTTTTAGCCTGGTAAAATCAGTATTTATAGAAATACAAAAATTTCAATAGAGCATTTTATTTTTAGCAACAACTTTAAAGCGATTATGCTTTTTTAGAGAGGATTTATGATGAACTTATCTACGAAAAAATCAACCAAACAAAAATTGATGAGTGGTGCTTTAGCAGGTGTACTAATGACATCGCTAGGTATCGCAGCGCCAATGATGGCATTGACTCAAACGGCTACCGCAGCTCCTGCTGATAACCTAACAGCTGCTAAACGTTTGAACAAATTGCTGACCAATACCAAGAGTATGACGGCTAATTTTAGTCAAACGACTAAAGGCGCGAGTAGTGGTACGTTTAAAGGCTCTATGAGTGTCCAACGTCCAAATAACTTCCGCTGGGAAACCAAGTCACCATCAGAGCAGTTAATCGTTGCTAATGGTAATTCTATGTGGGTTTATGACAAGGATTTAGAGCAAGCGACTAAGCAGGATGTCGACAGCCAAGTAGGTAATACGCCAGCTTTGCTACTGTCAGGTGATCCAAGCAAGATTGATCAAAACTTCAAAATCACTCAGCCATATGACAACAAAAACTACTATGTACTCTATCCTAAGTCAGACAGTGCAAGTTTCAAAAGTCTTTCAATAAGCTTTAGTGGTGGCAAACCTGTCATGATGGTATTGAATGACACCTTGGGTCAAACAACCTCTATTAAATTTAGCGGTATTAAGATGAACCCAAGTATTGGTAGCAGTCAGTTTAAATTTACACCGCCAAAGGGTGTTGATGTGATTAATCAGTAATTAAATGATGTGTTGCTAAGTTTGATATCAGTTCAAAATTATCAACGTAATAAAAAGGACAGATCCTATGCGGTCTGTCCTTTTTTATGTGAGTAACTATAGTTTGTTCAGCAGAAAGTTTAAGACATGGATCGTATGGTTTCCATATCTGGCATAGGTGGTAATTCATCTAGATGGCTTAATCCAAACGCATCTAAAAACTGCGCAGTAGTATGCAGCAACGCAGGACGACCTAGCGTATCTTTAAAGCCTTTCTCTACAATCCATCCTTTATCAAATAACTGGCGCAGTATATTGCTCGATAATGTCACTCCGCGCACATGCTCGATATCACTGCGTGTCACAGGTTGCTTGTATGCAATGACACTTAGGGTTTCAAGTAAAGCTTGGCTCAGGCGTTCCTGACGCTGCGGAAAAGTACGCTGGATTAGACTGCTGTAGTCATCAGATATCTGTAAACGATAACCGCTGGCGGTCTCATGTAGCCTAAGCACACCTGTATCTAAGCGTTGTTGCAGCACTTCCAAAGTCTGCTTTAATTCTTTAGTAGATAATGACAAATGTTTCTTTAATGCGTGAGCGGTCAGCGGTGCCTCTGATGCATGCAACAGCACCTCGATACGTTTACTCATCTCTTCCAAAGAATCATGCTGCGCGTCAGCTGGTGGAGATGTAGTCATAGTTGTTAGTTCTTGGTTCTCGTCATGTTGCTTTGGGTCTTCAATATCTACCATCTAAATTACGCTCTTATTTCAATATTGTGATTTTGATAGAGAATGGGCTAGGAGACAATTTTAGAGCTTACTAGACTAACCACTGTAACGTAAGTGCGGTAGGCTCACTATCCATATCAGACGGTTCGTCGTTGGAAACAGAGTTGAAGATGTCGCTATCTGTCTCAATGTTAACCACACCAACCAACTGCCGCTTTATAAGCTCAAGTACAGCGATGAAACTTACAACCACGCCTATCTTGCCTTGTGTTTTATCCAGTAGCTCATAAAAGGAGCGCGCCCCATCTGTACTTAATTGCCTACTAATACTGGCAATACGATCGGCAAGGGGTACTGCATCAACTTTGATCGTATGCATTTGATAGTCGGGCTGTAGCTGCATTTTAAATAAGCTATCAATTAGTAAGTTAGGTGAGTAGCTTGGCAGCTCCGCATTCATAACGTCTTGACCAGGCATACTGACCATTGCCAAAAAAACATCGCGCTCTAAACGTACTAGATTGTCTAAGCGCTGACTGACCACTTTGATTTGCGCGTATTCTTCGAGGCGTTCGATCAGTTCTGCTTTTGGGTCACGCTCGTCGGTTGGGGTATCAGGGGCAGGCAATAGCAGTTCGGTTTTGATAGCGATGAGCGTTGATGCCATAAGCAGATAATCACCCGCTAGCTCAAAGTGCTCGGTATCCAATTCACCGATATAAGCTAAGTACTGCTCAGTGATGGGCAGAATGGGCATTTGGGTCAAGTCGACGTTGTTCTTTTTGACCAAATACAACAGAAAATCCAATGGACCAGCAAATTGCTCTAACCAAATAGCAAAGGCTTGCGGCGGTACATATAGATCTTCTGGCAAATGCTGCACAGGCGTTTGATAGATACGTAGCGACATATCATGGTTGATTGACTCATCAAGCTCGCTCTGATTCTCTATAGGCTCAGAGATTGAATCAGCCATAGCAGATAAGGCGGCTTTAGACAAAGCCGCCTGTTTAGTGTTTGGTTCAGTTTGCACGTTTAGCACCCGCTTTGATAATAAATTGCGTCAGTGAAACGACTATTCCAGCAACGATTATTTAAGCTTAGCAAGCGGACGGATGCCGATAGCACGGCGAGCTTTGTCTAGTTGCTTACGACTATGGCGACGGGCTTTATCCGCACCCATCTGCAAGATTTCTTCTAGCTCTTTTGGATTGGCCATCAGCTCTTCGTAACGTGCACGGAATGGCGCGATTTCGTTATTAATCTTATCAAATAGGGCTTGCTTAGCGTCACCCCAACCAATACCAGCGGCATAACGCGCACGCATATCAGCAATCTCTTCAGCGGTGGCAAATGCTTTATAAATCTCAAAGATAGCTGAATCATCAGGATCTTTTGGCTCATCAGGTAGCTGTGAGTTAGTCACAATTTTCATGATAGCTTTATGCATTTGTTTTTCAGGACTAACTTGTGGATTTGGCTCACCGAATAGGGGAATCGTATTGCTATAGCTCTTACTCATCTTGCGGCCATCAAGCCCAGTAAGCAGCGGTATATCGTTATCAACGACTGCGGACGGTAGCGTGAAAAGCGACTTATAACGATGATTAAAAGTACCTGCGATATCACGCGCCATCTCGATATGCTGCACTTGGTCACGACCAACAGGCACGTGGGTCGCATTAAACATCAAAATATCAGCCGCCATTAGCACGGGATAACCGAATAGACCCATGGTGACACCTTGATCAGGATCGACATCGGCTTTTTCTGTATTGATATCAACGGCTGCTTTGTAGGCATGGGCGCGGTTCATCAAACCTTTGGCACATGAGCAGTTCAAAATCCAAGCAAGTTCTGGAATTTCAGGCACGTCTGACTGACGGTAGAACGTAACACGCTCAGGGTCTAGACCACAAGCAATCCACGTAGCAGCAATGGCTCTAGTCGACTCATGAATGATAGCAGGGTCATAACAACCAATGATGCCATGGTAGTCTGCTAAAAAGAAAAACGCTTCATGATCACTGTTTTGAATAGACTCAATCGCTGGACGAATCGCACCAACATAGTTACCCAAGTGTGGAATGCCAGTTGGTTTGATGCCAGTCAGGATGCGCTTGGCTTCAGTTGAAGTATCAGAAGCTTGATTGTCAGGAGTACTATTATTGCTCATGGAAAATCCGTTATTTTGTTTATCAAATTATTATCAGTGCATAGCTAAAATGCAAAATATTAGCCGCAAAGTATAGCAAACTTCACCAGTGTTTTTTGGGAATAAAGGCTTACTTATAGATATCGGTACGACCGTTTGGGCCATGTTTGAAGCGGCGATGGAACCACATCCACTGGGTAGGATCAATACGAATGAGTCCTTCTAAGACTTCATTGACCCGAGTGGCATCAGCGACTTCATCTTTACTCGGATAATTGTCTAATTCTGGTGTAATCGTTAAATGATAATGGGGGCGTTTACCGCGCGGCAAGTTGTCAGGCGTTTGCCGATAAGTATGCAATGCCATAACAGCTGGCGGCTGTGCTTTGCTACCCAGTTTTGCCATGCGACGCGATGCAGTAATGGTTGCGGCTGGTACACCGAAAAATGGCGCCATGACACCTTGCTTAAGACCATAGTCTTGGTCAGGAGAATACCAAATGACGTGTCCTGCTTTGATAGAGGTGACTAAGCTTCGCATATCACGACTAGAGATTTGCTTGCCAAATATATTGGTACGACCATTATAAATAAACCAGTCTAATAAAGGATTATTTTGCGTACGATACATACAATCTACAGGGAAAAACTGCGCACATAATAGGCCACCCAAATCTAGCATCGTATAATGCGCACCGAGCAGGATAACTGGCCGCTGCTCATTTTGCGCATTAACAATATGCTGTAACCCTGAAATGGAAACAGTTCTAGTAAATATATTGGGCCGGAACCAAGCGCATAACGTTTCAAACACGCCAATGCCTTGATTGACAAAGACTTGCTTGGCCATTAATTCACGTTCAGCTTCGGGCTTCTCTGGAAAAGCCAACTTCAGGTTGATTAATGTATCGCGTCTACGTGAGCCAGCAGCTTTATAAATCAATATACCAAGCTTACGACCTAGCCAAAACTGCCAACGTAACGGCAGATATATCATGGGTAGCATTATCAAAAATAACAGCCAAATGCCCCAATTCTTTGGTGATAAGAACTGCCACTGAAATGGCTTGTTATCTGCTTGTGCTGTACGCTTATGATTTTGGGTAATCGTCGGTGTGCCAGCCGGTATCGCAGGCGACTTAGCCGACTGTTTCATGCTAGGCGGCACGCTGCTATTGGCAGATGGCTTGCTAGGGTCGAATTGTTCTGGCGCTTTCATAATATCCTTCTGCGGCACGGTTTGAGGCATCATGGCTAATAATAAAAAGTTACTGATATGATGGGGTAGCATTAAACGCTTTGCAAGTTAGAATTTCTACAGACGCTCTACTTTGTAGTGTCGAAACAAGGCACTCATGTTAGTTATTGCCGTAAAACAAAGCTGGTTTGATGAAGACAATCAGATAAACAACACGCTATCAGTAGGCATAAAAAAACCTTATAAGCTGTGACCAGCTTATAAGGTTTTGCAAAACCAGACTCTTATTTAACTTTGCTACTGAAGCTCTGAGAAAAAGACAACAGCAGCAAAAATATAAGAGATAGTTTTGATTAACGTTTTGAGAACTGTGGACGTTTACGTGCTTTACGTAGACCCAGTTTCTTACGTTCAACTTGACGTGAATCACGAGTAACAAAACCAGCTGCTTTTAGGGCAGGCTTCAAAGTTTCGTCAGCTTCGATTAATGCACGTGTGATGCCGTGGCGGATTGCGCCAGCTTGACCACTAATACCACCGCCTGCAACAGTTACATATAAGTCATATGCGTTAGCAGAGTCTAGTAGTTCTAATGGCTGACGTACAACCATGCGTGAAGTTTCACGGCTGAAGTATTCGTCAAGTGGCTTGCCGTTAACAACGATACTACCAGTACCTTTTGATAAAAATACACGAGCAGTAGACGTCTTGCGGCGACCAGTTCCGTAATTGCGTTCCATAAGTATATCCTTAGATGTCTAGTTCTTTAGGTTGCTGTGCAGTATGTGGATGATCAGTACCCGCATAAAGTTTCAGCTTCTTGATCATCGCATAGCCAAGAGGGCCCTTTGGAAGCATACCCTTAACTGCTTTGTGTAGAACATCTTCAGGCTTATGTGCAAGCAACTTATTGAAGTTGGTTTCTTTAATACCACCTGGGTAGCCACTGTGACGATAGTACTTTTTGTCTTGTGCTTTTTTACCCGTTACCGTGATTTTGTCAGCATTGATGACAACAATAAAGTCACCAGTATCAACGTGCGGAGTAAAAGAAGGCTTGTGCTTGCCACGTAAGCGAGTTGCGATTTGAGTGGCTAAGCGACCAAGGGTTTTGCCGTCAGCATCTACGACATACCAGTCATGGGTCACTTCAGCTGGTTTTGCACTAAGTGTTTTCATGATAAAACCTTAAAATTAGAATTCGTTGAGAGTTTAGCTGGGAACGGGGCTCTCAAAAAACAGACTGCACATTATAAGCAGTAGCGCCTACGCTTGCAAGCTGCATTGGGGTTTATTTTCGCCTTATATACATTAAACTGCAGCGTCGGCCAGTTTTTAGCGGTTCTAAACATTTGTAAAATACGTTAACGGCTTTCATTAACCCGACAATTATGACGATGATAGACGATAAAGTCCAGCAACAACTTGTCCGACTTTGGTTTGTTTCAGACATTCAAAAGCGATTGGTTGCTGAGTGGCGCTTGATTTAGAGTCCAAATTCTCATTTAGCGACGCTTCCAATTGCTTAAGCTGTGCTGACAAATCTTTATCAGCTTCTAAATAAATTAGTGTTTCAGTATTGATTAAGGTATTGGTAATAAGCGCAGTCAAAATAGGCTGCCATAAATCCTGAGCATAAGGCGGATCGATAAATACAATGTCGAAGGGGCGCGCAGTCAGCTGCTCTTGACGTAATACTTGCTCAGCAGTGCCAGTGATAATTTGATAAGCAGTAAACTCAAGACGTAATTGCTCAGCGCTCTGACGTAGCATGTTACTTTGTGCTGGATTGATTTCGATAAATGTCGTGTGAGCTGCACCGCGAGATAGCGCTTCAAACCCTAGTACGCCACTACCAGCACAGCTATCAAGTACATGGGCATCATGAATGTCAGCGAGTAGCCAGTTAAATAAAGTCTCCCGCAAGCGATCTGGGGTCGGGCGCAGGCCATCTGCATCGATGAAACTTACAATACGGCGCTTAAACTGACCACCGATAATGCGCACATCACCCGCTGCCGCACTTTTCGCCTTACGGTTATTCTTTGGTGCGCGTCCATTTAAGGCTTTTTTCATTATCGTGTCTCGCTTACCAATTCTTTGCTAGGTTTTGCTTTACTAAGTTTTATTTCACTAGGTTTTGCTTTTTATACTATTAACTACTCAGACGTCGCTGCTGCCGCTTCGGCTTCCGCGGCTTCTTTTTCTTCCAATGCTTTTGCTTCTTTATCGCGAATGGCATCACGCATGGCTTTTTCAAAAGCCTTTTGGCGTTTAATAACTTTTAGCTCATCAGCAGAAGGTGGTAGTACAGGATCTGTCTTGCGTTGTAATACCCAGTAATCAAATAGAGCACGGCCAATAGGCGCTGCAACAGCACTACCACCGCCGCCATTTTCGACCAGTACCGCAAGGGCAATCTGCGGGTCTTCTACTGGGGCAAAACCATTAAACCAAGCATGATCCCAGTGACGCTTATCAATCGCCGACTTGTCATAGCGTTTGCCCTGCGCGATAGATTTCACCTGTGCAGTACCTGTTTTACCAGCGATACGATAGCGCGGGGTATAGATGCCACGTCCTGTACCGTTTTCTACCACGCTTTCCATCGCATCATGCATACGCAACCAGTCAGACGGCTTACCGTTATAGTCGATTTTACCATCTGGCTTAGTGATGATTTTGACGTCCGCAGCGCCGTCACTGCTCTTTAATAAATGCGGAGTAATGTGCTGCCCTTTACTGGCAGTCATGGCCGTAGCATTGGCAATCTGTAATGGTGTTGCCAAGAAATACCCTTGTCCAATACTGACCGAGATCGTTTCGCCCGGTAGCCAATCTTTATCGTAAGTGTCTTTTTTCCATTTTGGTGATGGCATGATGCCTGATTTTTCATTAGGCAAATCAATACCAGTATCCTCACCAAAACCAAAGCGTACCATCCAGTCATGCAGACGTTGAATGCCCATCTCATAAGCCAACTTATAATAATAAGTATCGACCGACATCGCGATAGATTTTTTTAGATCTACCGTACCATGACCGCCACGTTTCCAGTCGCGGAATCGATGGCTGTCTCCAGGTAAGCTAAAATAACCAGGGTCATAAATGGTGCTGTTCCAATCGCGTAGACCATAATGAATACCGCCTAGACCCTCAAATGGCTTGATAGTAGAGCCAGGTGGGTAGGTACCTTGAAGTGCACGGTTATACAATGGCTGATCCAAATCTTCACGCAGATCATCATAGTCTTGGAAAGAAATACCCGATATAAAAGGATTGGGGTCATAGCTTGGATTACTCACAAATGCCAAGACGTCACCGTTTTTTGGGTCTATCGCGACGATTGCACCGCGGCGTCCATCAAGTTGCTGCTGGGCGATGGTTTGCAAACCATAATCCAAGCTCAATGTAATATCGTTGCCCGCTATTGGCGGCTTGGTATCCAGTTGACGCAAAATATTGCCATGTGCGTCTGTTTCTACCGATTGATAACCCGGTTGCCCAAGCAAAATATCTTCATAGTAGTCTTCGATACCAATCTTACCAATTAGGTCAGTACCAGCGTAACGGTCTTTATCAATGCGCTTTGACTCTTTGTCATTGATACGCCCAACATAGCCGATGACATGAGCAAACAGCTCATCATAAGGATAAGAGCGCGTAAGCTTGCTTTGGATAGATACCCCGCGGAAGAATGGCTTACGTTCACTAAATTGAGCCAACTGTGCTTCTGTTAAATCAATCTTAATCGTCACAGGGTCGTTTTTATTTTTACTTAGACGCGCCAAGATATCAGTAATATCTGTATCGGTTAAATCAAAAATCGGCGCGAGTAGATGCAACGTGCGCTCAGGATTTTCGACCTCATCAGGGCTGAGCATCGCTGTAAAGACTGGCTGGTTGTCTGCCAGTATTACTCCGTTACGATCATAAATATACCCACGACTAGGTGGCGCAGATATCAGTTTGATACGGTTGTTATCGGCTTGCGTTGTGTACTGATCATGAGCGTAGACTTGCAAATACCCATAACGTGTTATCAAACCGCCCAAACCAATCAATATTATAATCCCAAAGATGATAATACGATTGGTAAAGGTGCTGTTGACCTGTTCGGTATTGGGAGTTATCGGTTTATTCATAGAAGATCAGAGCCCAAACGGTCAGTGAGTCAATAAAAGAAAAATAAGAGGGCAGGTTGGTTAACCAAAGTGCGGTGAGTCTAAAAGATAATGCAAATGGTTTCAATCACATAGAAGGGTGTGGGGTGAAATCGTCATGCAGTCATTTATACGCAGGTAGTCTTTGTTATTGCACTACAAATTATAACAGAACAAATGAGCAGGCGCAGTACTCAGTCATATATTTTGTCTTGATTATCTATTGACCAAGAACTTGCTTGTATTTAGGTTTTCGTTGGGTAGCAGACGATATGAACCATGTCATCTTTAGTCACAACTTGCCGCTGGTCTATATGTGCTAATAAATGGCAAGTATGCTAAAATCAGGCGATTTATTTTATAGTAGTTATTATGGGCGGAGCGTCTTTTGAAACGTTCTCATTTTGCTAAAGCCTCGTTATCAGTAGCGACAGTATTAGCAACGACAATCAACCTGTCAGGGACTAGATAAGTCATGGACGTAAATTCATTATGGCAGACGATAGCTGAACACCCAGAGTTCTTTGCCATGCTGACCATCCCACCAGTGACGGCATTCGTCACTTGGGTACATGTGTGGATGGCGCTCAAGATGCTGTTCTATCCAGTCAAGTTTTGGGGTATTCGTATTCCTAACTTCCCATTTTTTGGGCTGCCAGGTATCGGTTGGCAAGGTATTGTTCCGCGCAAAGCGGGCAAGATATCAGGGGTTATCGTTGACCAGACGCTCTCAAAACTCGGGTCGCTTGATGAGTTTTTTAAGGCGATGGAACCTGAGCAAATGGCGATATTTGTCACTGATACGGTGGACAAAAACCTTGAGCCATTGATTGATGAGATTATGCTAGATCACTCGCCAGCATTGTGGGGCAATCTACCTTACGCCCTAAAGCGCCGTGTCTATGCGCAAGCCCATAAAGAGCTACCTAGTATTATGCAGTCGCTTGTGACAGATTTGACTTATCATGTCGAAGACCTGGTCGATATGCGCAAAATGATTGTCAATACCATGGAAAACGATCGTCGCCTGATGGTCAATATGTTTCTAAAGGTGGGGCAAAAAGAGATCGATTTTATCTGGCACATCAGTGCGTTGATTGGTCTGGTATTTGGTATTATCCAGATGTTCATATTTTTGGTGGTGCCGCAGCATTGGACCGTACCGTTCTTTGCCGCAATTTGGGGTTTTCTCACCAATTGGATCGCCATTTGGATGGTGTTTAACCCAGTAGAGCCACACTTTATACCTTATTTGAAGCTGTTTTCGGTGCAGAGTCGCTTTCCATTTATCAAACCCGTCATACCGCATATCGCAAAGTATCGCTTACAAGGCGGCTTCATGAAGCGCCAAGAGGAAGTTTCCGAGGTTTTTGCTGAAATTGTGGTAAAGGATTTGGTCACTCTAGAGAACATCATGAATGAAATGATGTATGGTGATCGCTCAGCACAAACCCGTGATTTGATGAAATCGCATCTATATACGGTGCTAGAGTCACCAGTGATTAGCACGACATTACGTGTGGGATTGGGACGCCGCGATTATGGCCAACTTAAAAATACCATTATCGACAAGTCTATTGTCGCAACGATGGTGCCACTGCGAGATCCTGAGCTAAATGAAAGCCGAGCCAGTAAGATATTTGGTCTGTTTCGCGATAGAATACGTGCGCTCACGCCAAATGAGTTTCAGAATCTATTGCGTCCAGCTTTCCGCGAGGATGAGATGACGTTGATTGTTTTGGGCGGTTTGACTGGTTTTCTAGCAGGTTGGTTGCATTTAGTGTTGGTATTTTTCCCCTCGATGCAGTAATGCATCAATAAGTATTTTTAATTGGTCATGAACGGCTGTATCGAATAAGCTTTGAATAACTAAAAAATGTAAAAATTAACAACAGATAAGCATTTTGTATCAATCATTCATATTGATACGTCACAATGATAGTAGCGGGTTTTATGTGCTTCTACAGCAATTGAAACCTCAGTTTTTAACCGTAAACTATGACCGCATAAAGGACTATTAGCGTTTGCCAGTGGCTAGCAATGCCATCGGTGAACCCTTAATTGTATCCAAGGTAAACAAGGTTAGACCGTATGTTAATCACAGAATTGGGTTATTTTGCCTTGCTGGCCGCTTTTATATTGGCGATTTTGCAGGTGGTACTACCAACCATTGGCGTCATGCGTGACCACGTCGCTTGGCAGCGTTTGGCGCCAAGTCTGGCATGGGCACAATTTGCGGCAATGATTACCTCATTTGCTGCGCTGATGGCAGGCTTTTATTACAACGATTTTAGTCTCGTCTACGTCACTCAGCATTCCAATACATTGCTGCCTTGGTACTACAAGCTGTCGGCGACATGGGGCGGGCATGAAGGCTCGCTGCTGCTTTGGATGACCATCATGGCCACTTGGTGTGCGCTGGTCTCTTACTTCAGCCGTGGGTTGCCGTTGTCTATGCGTGCGCGAGTGCTGGTGATATTGGCAGGCGTGCAGATGATGATGCTAGCGATGCTTATCTTTACCTCATCACCATTTGATCGCACATTACCCAATCTGCCTGTTGATGGTGCGGATCTAAACCCTGTATTGCAAGATTTTGGTCTGATTATTCACCCACCGATGCTTTATATGGGTTACGTGGGTATGGTTGTGCCATTTGCGTTTTGTATGGCAGCACTGTGGGAAGGGCGTTTGGATGCGGTATGGACACGCTGGTCACGTCCATGGGCATTGGCTGCTTGGGGGTTCTTAACAGTCGGTATCGCGCTTGGCTCATGGTGGGCTTATTATGAGCTTGGCTGGGGCGGTTGGTGGTTCTGGGATCCAGTAGAGAACGCCTCATTAATGCCATGGTTAGCAGGTACGGCGTTACTACACTCGCTTGCAGTGACTGAAAAGCGCGGCGTATTCAAGGCATGGACAATCATGCTAGCGATCTTCGCCTTTGCGCTCAGTTTATTAGGTACATTCCTTGTCCGTTCAGGTGTCATCACGTCAGTGCATTCATTTGCCGCAGATCCAACTCGTGGTTTGGTTATTCTAGCCATTCTTGGAGTAATTATTGGTGGTGGTCTGTTGATGTTTGCGGTACGCGGGTGGCGTCTAACAGTTGAGAGCCAGTATCGACTGGTTTCGCGCGAGTCCTTCTTAGTGATTAACAACGTTATCATTTTGATTTCGACCTTGGTCGTATTGCTAGGGACGTTGTATCCCATAATCGCTGATTCATTTAATCTGGGTCAGGTTTCTGTTGGTCCTCCGTACTTCAACGCGCTATTTGTGCCATTAACCTGGCTACTACTGGTAGCGATGGGTATGGGCTCTAATATCCGCTGGAAACAAGACAGCCGCCCATTATTGGGTGCTGGCATGGTCATTGCGGTGAGCAGTTTGGTATTGGCCGCCATTATCACCTATTTTGCCAGTCCATCAGCGATGCTAAATATCGGTGTCACATTGGCGGTTAGCTTTTGGGTGTTGTTATGGATGGTTGTCGATTTCAAAGACAAGACCAAAAACGCACCAAGTCGCTTAAACGGTTTACGTCAGTTGCGTCTGAGCTATTGGGGTCAACAGACCGCTCATATTGGTGTCATCATTGCAGTGATCGGTGTGGCATTTACCAGTACGTTGAGCATTGAGCGCGATGTGGCATTAGGGCCTAATGACAGTGTCAATGTGCAAGGCTATGACTTCACGGTAAAAGGCTTTAGTGAAGTGAAAGGCAGTAACTTTGACGCTACGCAAGCAGAAGTAACAGTCAGTAAAGACGGTCAAGAAGTGACCACGTTATATCCTGAAAAGCGTAACTATATTATCAGTATGATGCCGATGACAGAAGCTGCGATTGATGCCAATCTGATGCGCGATGTCTATGTAGCACTTGGTGAGCCGATTGCTGAAGATAGCAATGAATGGGCTTTCCGTATCTATGTCAAACCGCTGATCCGCTGGATATGGTTGGGTGCACTTATCATGGCGTTTGGCGCATTGCTCAGTATGCTAGACAGTCGTTACCGTATCAAAAAAACCAAAACACCTGCGCAAATCGCAGCCAAAAAATCAGGCTTTGCGACGGTTGCGGATTTGGATACGTCGGCTACAAAGATAGGGGAGCGTTAATATGACTACCTCAAACAATGAACCTGATAAAAAAGCTCAGCAAGAATCTGTCAACGACCCTAAAGTTTCAAGCAGCCATAAAGTAAAAACTAAGAAAAAACTAAAAATTGGGTTTTTGATTCCGCTGGTTATCTTTATTGGTTTGGTCGCCATGCTCTATATGCGTTTGGGCAAACCGACTGATATCGTGACCAATACAGCGCTTGAGCGTCCAGTACCTGCCTTTGAGTTGCCGTTATTATCAGATACCAGTCGTATTATGACCAATGACAACTTGCCAGATAAGCCATTTCTAATGAATATCTGGGGCTCTTGGTGTCCAACTTGTATCATTGAGCATCCTTTTCTAATGAAGCTAGAAGAGCGCGGTGTTAACTTGGTGGGCGTAAACTACAAAGATGATATTGGTGATGCGTTAGGGTATCTGAATCGCGGTGGCGACCCGTTCTCTATGTCTATTCAGGACTTGTCAGGGCAGTTTGCTCTAGATTTGGGTCTGACTGGTGCGCCTGAGACTTTTATCGTCGATGGTGATGGGATTATTCGTCAGCATATCATCGGTGAGATCAATGAGAGCAATTGGCAAAGTCGTATTACGCCTTGCTTAATGGTACTCAATGACGCTAGTAATAATGGTGTCAGTCCAGATCCTAGCCAAGTTGCGGAGGCGTGCAAATGATAGCCTACCAAATAAGAAATGTGACCATAAAGTTAGCAAGCTTGTTTATCGCTTGTTTATTGAGTATGGCAAGCTTTGCTGCCATTGATGTCTACGATTTTGATTCTGTGCAACAAGAAGCCCAGTACCGCGGTCTCATCGAAGAGCTACGCTGCCCAAAATGCCAAAACCAAAACTTGGCAGGGTCTGATGCACCAATTGCGCAAGACTTAAAGCAAAAAACCTATGATTTGATAAAAGATGGTCGTAGTGATGGCGAGATTCGAGCCTATATGCAAGAGCGTTATGGCGACTTTATCAGTTATAAGCCGCCAGTACGTCCTTCAACATGGATTCTATGGTTTTTCCCACCGTTATTATTGATCGTTTTATTGGTCGGCTGGTTTTGGCAAAGTAAACGCCGTCAGCTTGTCGCCAGCGGCGAGAGTGGTGTTGCAGTAGATAACCACGTTAAAGCGTTGTCTGCCGCTGAAAAAGCAGAACTTGATCGCTTATTGTCACGAGCCAATAACGATGACAAAGACGACACTACAAGCCTTGGGGGCAAAAAATGACCATATTTTCTACTGTTGGCTTATTTATTGCGCTGAGTTTACTTGTCGCTCTACTATTGGGTGTTATCACCATTAAGCCGTGGTTAAGAGCACCGCGTTCGCATAGTAAGCCTGTGGATAATCAACTGCTGGATATCAACGTTGCTGTGTTTCGTGAGCGGCTAGCAGAGCTGAAAACAGACAAAGACAGTGGTATCATTGATGACCATCACTATCAAAACCAGAAGCTTGAGCTTGAACGTCAGCTTTTGGATGCTCAGCGTGAAGTGTCACCGATGGTCACGCCAGGTATCAAAAGCCGATTGATTATTATGGTTTGGGTACCTGTATTAACTGCTCTGGCATATCTGATGGTCGGTGATCGTACACCTGTCTTTGAGCTGTGGGCTGCTGAAGACAAAGTCGGTCAAGTGGCGGATGACTTACTGACAGGTAGAATCGATCAGCCACCTGCTTGGGCAATTGAAGATGGCAATCAGCTGATTAGTGCCATGCAGACTAACGTCTATCGTCATGCCAGTGACTACAATCGCTGGATGCGCCTATCGGAGCTGTTCTTGTCATTAGAGGCGACTGATTCGGCATTAGAGGCTTTGTCGCGCGCTTATCGTCTATCACCTGACAACGAAGAAATTGCGACCACTTATGCACAGATCAGTTTCTTTGCTAATAAAGGTCAGTTAGATGCCAATAGCCGCCGTGTGTTAGAAAACATACTGGCCACAAACCCAGAGCATGAGGGCGCACAGATGCTTATGGCGATGGGTGAAGCACGTGCTAGTAACTTCGATCAAGCGCAAGGCTGGATTAAACGTCTGCGTGACAGTATCGCTGCCAAACCGGGTGATCATACGCAAGCGCTATCAAGTCTAGATGAGCTTAGCGCTAATGTGATTATGCAGCAGCAGCAAGCCTCTGAAGGCGTCGAAGTGACCGTGAAAATAAATGCTAGTCTGTTACCATTGGTAAAAGCTGACGATACGCTATTCGTGGCAATACGTGACGTGAAAGGTGGTCCACCATTTGCGGCTAAGCGTCTACCGATTAGCAATATCAAACAGGGCGAAGCTGTTATTAGCCTAAGTGATCTTGATGCTATGATGCCAGAGCGTACCTTAGGATCGGCTCGTTCTGATAAAGTACAGCTAGCGGTCATCGCTCGTATCAGTCATAGTGGCAATGCTACCGCAGAGTCAGGCGACCTCTCGGGCAATCCCGTGGTTATCAGCGCAGAACAAAATCAGGTCAACGTGGAAATCAATCAGCAAGTTCCATAGTCATAGTAGGATTATAAGTACCGAACGCTAATGGTATTTATCATATAGACGCTGTTGCTCAGTATGGACGCGAGCAACAGTGCTATGATTGACTTGATTAGAAAGGATATAAAGTGAACCCAGATAGATAAGTGGGCATTTCAAACGCAGTCAATGCTGCTACTTTTTATCTTGAAGTGACCATGTATGAACAGATAAGTCATGCCAACTTATCACATCAATAATGAAAATACTTGAGCTTTGCAGGGCCACAAGGTAAGGTAGCTTTGCAAACAACTAATCCCAGAGTTTTATTAATCCCAAAATCCTATCTATTAAGGAGAGTCGTATAATGATGCGTATTATTTTACTAGGACCACCAGGCGCCGGTAAAGGTACCCAAGCCCAGTTTATTTCTAAAGAATATGATATTCCACAGATCTCAACTGGCGACATGCTACGTGCAGCAATTAAAGAAGGTAGCGAGCTTGGCAAAAAAGCCAAAGATATCATGAATGCTGGTGGTTTGGTTTCTGATGACCTCATTATCAACCTAGTGAAAGAGCGTATCGCTAAGCCTGATTGTGTGAATGGTTGTATCCTAGATGGTTTCCCGCGCACTATTCCTCAAGCGCAAGCACTTGCAGACGCTGATGTTGCTATCGACCATGTTATCGAAATCAGTGTACCTGATGATGAAATCGTGAGCCGTTTGTCTGGCCGTCGTCAGCATCCAGGTTCAGGTCGTGTTTATCATGTCGATCACAATCCACCAAAGGTTGAAGGCATCGATGACGTCACTGGTGAAGCGCTTATCCAGCGTGAAGATGATCAAGAAGCGACTATTCGTGACCGTCTATCTACTTATCATGAGCAAACGTCAGCATTGGTTGGTTTTTACCAAGACAAAGCTAAAGAAGGCGATGATGCGCCTAACTATGACAAGTTTGATGGTACGCAAGGTATTGATGACGTTAAGCAGCAAATCCTATCTGCACTAAAAGGCTAATTATCGATGTTAGCTAATTGATTTAGCCAGTCGATGTAGTCGTTGAAGACCCTGTTTAATAACAGGGTTTTTTTATAGCTGATGATTTTATGCCTCATAAAACATACCCACAAAAAAACCGCTTACTCATTATAAGTAAACGGCCTTTTATCAAATATACGACTGGTAGAGCTCATATATTTTAATTAATGCTTATGCGTTACCTTGAGCATCAACTTGTGCTTGCTGTTGGCTCTGTGCATATGCTTGATCAAAGTTCACAGGTGCTAGTAGCAATTGTGGGAAGCTACCACGCGTCACGATGTCGCTGATGACTTCACGAGCATATGGGAACAACACGTTAGGGCAGTATGCGCCTAGGATTTGACCGATTTGATCTTCTGGAATGTCTTTTAGTAAGAAGATACCTGCTTGATGCACTTCAGCGATAAATGCTGCTTCCTCCGCATTTTTGGCAGTAACGCTCACAGTTAGGATGATTTGATAATGATCGTCATCTAGTTTTTCAGCGTTGCTAGACAAATTGATGTCAAGCTCTGGGTTCCACTCTTTGGTGAATACGCTAGCGCCTGGGACTTCAAGAGACATGTCTTTTACGTAGATGCGTTCTAGTGCCAATTGTGGTTGTGCTTGTTCTTCAGCCATGGTAAATCCTCTAAAATTAAATCAAATGATTGGGCAAATCGTCATTTTAATAAAAGTTCATTGTAATATAAATCGAGACTATTTTTTGGTATTGTCTCGATATTTTTTATCATTACTTCTTACTGCTCTATTAAAACCTGCCACTGTCTATCTTTACATAAATAAAGACAGACAGTAAAGAAAGGTAGCAGATTAACCGACTAATAGCTCGTCAAGTTTGCCTTGCTGGTTCATTTGGTTGAGCTCATCAAAACCACCAACAAAGGTTTCACCAACGAAGATTTGCGGCACAGTGCGGTAGTTATTGGTTTTTTTCATCAACGCTTGGCGCTCTTCGCTGCTCATATCGTGCATGCCGATTTCTTCATAATCAACGCCTTTGGTTTTTAGTAGTTGTTTGGCGTTTGAGCAGTATGGGCAGATAGGGGTAGTGTAAACTTTCACAGATACAGTCATGATAAATCCTTATTTATAAATTTATGGGATAACAAACGTATTATAGAGAGCATGATAAGTTATCATAGCCTCAGAGTTGGTATAGTCTGTTATCAATGAGTAAAGCAAAAATGCATTCGGTGATGCTCATTACTAAAGTGGGGATGGGCATGACAAATTCAAGCCGTTTTGGCTCAAAACGTATTTTAGTACTATAAAACATGGTAAATAGAACATGAAAAATAAACCACAAAAAAAGACACCTGATAAAAAGGTGTCTTCTTCATAGCATTGGTAGCGCTGATAACGTCAGTCAGGTCACACAAACATCAGCTAAGCGACGTGTATAAACGCTTCACTTAAGCACTTATACAGGTCTATTACTTACTTAGACTTGGTTTTGTTTTACCTTTAGCCTTTGCTTTGGCGTCTTTTACACCAACCAATGGCATGCCAGCGCCTTGCCAGCCGCCAATACCGCCATCTAAGCGATAGACACTATCTTTACCAATCATCTGAATCGCAGCGCCTGCTTGGACGCCCATGTCGCAGATGATAATCACTGGCTGCTCAATCGCGCGAATCTCTTCTAAGCGGTCTTTGAGGTCAGTGAACGGTATGTTGCGGCTGCCTTGAATATAGCCTGATTCAAACTTCTTCTTAGCGCGAATATCGATAAGTTGCGCGTTTTGAGAGTTGACCATCATGCCAAGCGTGTTAGGCGATATTTTTCTACCGCTACGTTTGTTTTCAATCGTAAAAAACAGTATAGCAAGTACGGCTAATATACCAAATAAAAACGGGTGGTTGCCCACAAATTCCAGCGCACGATCCAAACCATACCTCCAAAAAAATAAGTGTTCTATTAAGCTGAGAAGACAGCCCAATGATATTGAACAAGGCGCTATTATACCGATAAGGCCATCTATAGTAAACGGGCGATGACATGGGCAATAATTAGGCCGTTATTGCACCTATCTATGGATCTTCTCAGCCTAATAAAAATATCTACTCACAAGACCGCTTTTAACTAAGGCGGACACTAACAAGCCAAATATTAATAAGGCTTCGTATCTGCCTCTTCTCGTAGCGTAACGAGGTTTTCAACGCGGCGCTGCAATACCTCACCATCAGCTACTGCTTGCCATAGTGCGCAGCCTTTGCTGTTGTGAGTATGGCGACAGTCACGGAATTGGCAATCACCGGCCAATGGTGCTAGCTCAACGAAGCCTGAAATAATATCATCAGGGGTAAGATGCCAAATACCATACTCACGAATCCCTGGTGTATCGACGATACCGCCTTGGGTAAGGTCTTCTGGGTTAAATGGCAGCAGTCGACTGGTCGTCGTGGTGTGCTGACCGAGCTTAGAGTTTTGTGAGATGATATTGACGCTCTGTCCAGAGTCAGGCAGAAGGGCATTGATTAAACTGCTTTTGCCGACGCCAGATTGACCCGCGAAGATGACCAGCTTTTTATCTATATAGCGTTTTAGTTCATCAAGGCCTTCTTGCTCATCGCTCTCAGCGATATTTTCAGGGCAATCGACCGAAGTCAGAACGCTTTCATAACCAAGCGCGGCATACTGCGCCAATAATTCATTGGTGTCCACGCCGTTCTCTTCTGCCAATAAATCGGCTTTGTTGAGTACCAATAGTGGTTTGACACCTGCATGATGGCATACCACAAGATAGCGATCGATCAGCGTTGGCGCAGCGGCAGGCAATGGCGCAAAAACAATCGCTAAAATATCGACATTGGCGGCAACAGGTTTGAGCTTATGATAGCGGTCAGGACGAGAAACCAGCGATGTACGCGGTTTGACCGCTTCGATACGTCCAAAGCCAGTATTAGAGTCAGCATTCCAGCGTACTTGATCACCAGCAGCTAGCATCGGTAGATTGGTACGCACATGACAGCGCCAGATATCATTCAATTCAAGCGTTTGCCAAAACGGCTCAGGATCATCAGGTGCAATCTCTGGCTGCTCAGGTATGACAGCTGGCAGGCTAGTGACTTGTACTTCTAGTTGCTTACCGTAATGCGCCATGACCACGCCATCCATCAAACTGTCATCAATACTATCTTGATTAGACAGTTGCTGCTTGTCGATGCGACGAATCTGTTGTTTAGTCAGTTTGCGTTGCCGGATTAATGCCATGGGTTTTTGACCTATTATAAAAATATTGCTAAGTGTAGCGTGAAAATTTGCTAACATACAGCCTAAAGCGTCTGCGGCAGACAGTGGTTTTGTAATATTTTGGCTGCTTGCTAGATTTTTTGAATCAATCAGTGCATTACAATGCTGCTTGAATATGAGTATTCAACCGCAATACGTTTTTTAAATTATGTTTAAAACTGTCCCAAAATTTAATGACCATAGGATATTGTATGACTACCGGTGACCATCCCAACAAGATTAAAATCAAAAATCAAGGCAAAAAAGGGCTGGTGTGGATTGATTTAGAAATGACCGGACTTGATACCTTAAATGATGAGATTATCGAGATTGCTACTGTCGTTACTGACGAAGATTTGAATGTGCTTGCTGAAGGGCCTGTATTTGCTATCAAAGTATCGGATCAAGTCTTAAATAAGATGGATGACTGGAATACCAAGCAACACGGTCAGTCAGGATTGGTCGATCGTGTGCGTCGTAGTACGGTGACATTAGCAGAAGCCGAAGCTGAAACCATCAAGTTCCTAAACAAATGGGTCGATAGTGGTAAGTCGCCAATGTGCGGTAACTCTATTTGCCAAGATCGTCGATTTATGGCGCGCCAAATGCCAGAGCTTGAGCGGTTCTTCCATTATCGTAATCTTGACGTGTCGTCTATCAAAGAGCTTTGTTTCCGCTGGCGTCCTGATATCTTAAAGAACTTCGAAAAAGGGGGCAGTCATTTAGCTCTAGATGATATTCGTGACTCTATCCGTGAGCTAAAGCACTACCGTCAGCATTTCTTTAAGCTAATACCTTAAATAGCTAGCAAGCGATAAGCTATTTAAAAGTGTAGTAAAAGAATTGTAGTAAAAAATAAAAAGGGTCTGTTGATATTTCAACAGACCCTTTTGTTTGTTAGATAGGTTCAACGATAGAATCAAACAAGCATTGTAAACTCAAACAATCCAAACTTAGCAGTATTACTGCTTAAATCATTACTACTAAAACCGTCATTTGAATGCTCATCATCTGTCACTGCACCAATCACGGCGCTAACTTTCGGCTGGCGAGTGTCTTTATCTAACAATCGCCAGTCGCCAAGCACGTAGCGCTTTTTATCAGCGGTGACGTGATGGATATCGGGACGATGGGTATGTCCGTGTAACAATGCATCACTAGTAGCAATGGCTTGACGTACGGCTTTATCATTCACATCCATGATATGCGCAGCTTTGTTCGCATTGTTCTGCTGGCTTTTTTTGCGCATGTTGTCTGCGATGGCTAAGCGTTTTTCTAATGACTTATTAAGCAAATACCACTGAGTTAAACGGTTACGCATAATTTTGCGAAAAAACTGATATTTTTTATCATCAGTACAGAGTGCGTCACCGTGTTCTAAGCGGTAGTTCTGCTGACCAACAGGCAAAGTATACGGCTCGCTGATTAGCTCACCGCCGAACAGATTACAAAACGGCTGTCCTAACAGAAAGTCACGATTACCGTGCATGACCAATATCTCACAGCCATTGATACGTAGCTGCTTGAGTTTGGTGATAAGTGGAGTCAACCAGTGCGCTATCTTCTCGTCTTCTGACAACGATAAATACGTATCATCACCTAGCCACACCTCAAACCAATCACCCAATATAAAGAGGTGTTTTAGCGCTGGCAAGGCGAGACAGTCATCTAATAGCGCCAAAAAAGCCTGCACTAAGGCAGGCTCCTGAGGCGATAAATGCAAATCGCTAATCAATACTTGCCGCACTTGATGAGGGCGGGTCGTGATTAAGTGATTAAAACTTTGCATTTATCTTGGTCCTCGTGACTTATCGTATAGCGAGCATGACTTAGTAAATTCTACTAGAAAATGCTCGCTCATTCACAGCTATCACTAAGTAACTATTACTGAATAGCTGCTATTGAATGACTATTACTGAGTAATGATGGTTGCTGAGTTGATAACAACTGGCTCTTTTGGTACATCAGCATGCATGCCGAAACGACCAGTTGGTACGCTGCGCATTTTTTCGATAACGTCCATACCGCTTGTTACTTTACCAAATACGGTGTAACCCCAACCTTGCATATTTTTGCCAGAGTGGTTTAGGAAGTCGTTGTCTTTTACATTGATGAAGAACTGGCTAGTCGCTGAATGCGGATCTTGGGTACGCGCCATTGCGATAGTACCTTTGTCATTTTTTAGGCCGTTGTCCGCTTCGTTTTCGATAGGCGCATTGGTTGGTTTTTCATTCATCTCAGCGTCCATTCCGCCGCCTTGAATCATGAAACCATCAATGATGCGATGGAAAATTGTACCGTCATACTGACCAGATTTTACGTAGTTTAAAAAGTTTTCTACGGTTTTTGGTGCTTTTTCTTCGTTGAGTTCGATAACGATCGCACCCATATTGGTTTCAAGTTCTACTACTGGTGGCATGTCTACCATGGGATATTCCTTTTTGATTGCAACGCCTTAAATGACGCTGTCAAGTGGTGGTTAAAAGTTGGTGGTTAAAAAGTTACGGGTAGTCTAACGGCTTTTTTATCCCGTGTCATGTATCAGGCTGTTAATGCGTTTGCGAAACCTGATAGAATAACGCAACTTTACCCATTTTTGACAAATTTTGATAATGCGGTCGCACTATCTAGGTTTTTATATTCTCGCTTTATTTTAACACTTTAGTTTAAACGTTTCGTGATGCGTGATGGCACGCACCATGAACTGACAATTTGCGTTAGGAGCAATGCCCGATGAGTGATCACTCAAGCAACAATGCACAAAAAGACGAAGCAAAAAACGATTTTATTCGTAATATCATTCGTGACGATGTCAATGCGCAAAAATACCAGCAAATTGTAACGCGCTTTCCGCCTGAGCCAAATGGATACCTGCATTTAGGCCACGTAAAATCTATCTGCTTAAACTTTGGTGTGGCCGAAGAGTTCGGCGGTGTGTGCAACCTACGTTTTGATGACACCAACCCAACTGCTGAAAAGCAAGATTACATCGACAATATTAAGAACGATGTGCAGTGGTTAGGTTTTGAGTGGGCAGGCGAGGCGCATCATGCCTCAGGTTATTTCGATCAGTTGCATGCATGGGCAATTCAGTTGATTGAGCAAGGCGACGCTTATATTGATTTGCAAACCCCTGAACAAATCAAAGAAAACCGTGGTTCATTCAATGAAGCGGGAACGCCTTCACCATATCGTGATGCCAGTGTTGAAGAAAACCTAGCGCTGTTCAACGATATGAAAGACGGTAAATACGCTGAAGGAAAGGCTATTTTGCGTGCCAAGATTGATATGGCTAGCCCAAATATGAACCTGCGTGATCCTGTTATCTATCGCGTGATGCATCAAGCGCATCATCAGACTGGTGATAAATGGTGCATTTATCCAATGTATGACTTTGCTCATCCACTCTCGGATGCGTTAGAAGGGATTACCCATTCATTATGTACGCTTGAGTTTGAAGATCATCGTCCATTTTATGATTGGGTCATCGAAAAAATCGGCTTTGACGTGCCGCCGCATCAGTACGAGTTTAGCCGCTTAAACGTTGATCATACATTGACCAGTAAGCGTAAGCTAAAGCAACTGGTAGATGAAGGTATCGTCAGTGGTTGGGATGATCCCCGTATGCCGACCGTCGCTGGCATGCGTCGCCGTGGTTATACGCCAGAGGGCTTGCGTGATTTTTGTGAGCGTGTGGGTGTGACCAAAGCTGATAGCGTGGTTGATTTCCGTTTGCTAGAGTTTAGCGTCCGTCAGTCATTAGAGACGACTACTGGTCGCGGTATGGCGGTACTAAAGCCATTGAAAGTGACGATCACTAACTTTAGCGAAGCGGTCAGCAGCTGGGAGACGCAAAAAGCCGATAGCGTTAATGCACGTTTTGACGATGCGACTCAGACGCTTTGGTTGACTCAGCCGAACCATCCTAACGTCGATATGGGTGAGCGTGAGATTCCGTTTACCGAGACGCTATACATCGATCAAGGTGATTATGAGATTGAACCGCCAGCAGGCTACAAGCGTCTCTCTCCAGAAAAGCCAGAAATTCGTTTGCGTAACACCTACGTACTAGCCGTCACTGAACATATCACTGATGAAAATGGCAATGTCGTTGAGCTAAAAGCGACGATCGACCCTGCTACTTTGGGTAATAACCCTGAAGGGCGTAAGGTTAAAGGCGTGATTCATTGGGTATCAGCCAGTCAAGGTGTGCCAGCGACTGTACGCATGTATGAGCAGCTATTCAGTGCTGAAGATCCAAGTGGCGTCGCTGATGTTCATCAAGCGCTAAACCCGAACTCACTCACTGAGCTAAATGCAGTGGTTGAGCCGTCTTTGGTCAATGCAGACGCTGGCACGCGTTTCCAGTTTGAGCGTGAAGGTTACTTCATCTCTGATAGCGAAGATCACAGCACGGATAAGCCAGTATTTAACCAAATCGTTAGCTTGCGTGATAGTTATAAGCCAGCTTAATTTATGTTGGCTTAGTATTTAAAAGTATCTTTATCCAAATAGATATTTTGAAATAATACTGAACAATAGTAGTTTGCAAGTTAGCCCATTTCTAGTACGCTAGGGATGGGCTTTTTTGTGTGTAGTTATAAAGTTAAGCATAGTAAGATTTGAGGAAATAAGAATGGCAAAGTTTCTAAACAGCAGTGGTACAACGTATCATTTAGAAGAGTTGATTAAAAACGCTTCTGACAGGTTGATTATTATTAGCCCATATTTGAAGCTTAATGAACGTATCAAAGAATTATTGGAAGACCGCAACCGCCTCAAGATCGACATTCGCATTGTTTATGGCAAGAATGATTTGCACCCTGAAGAAATAAACTGGCTCAAAAACCTGACCTTTATTCGTACTAGCTTTTGCAAAAACTTACATGCGAAATGTTATCTGAATGAAAATGAATGCATTATTACCAGTTTAAATCTTTATGAGTTTAGCCAAGTCAATAATAATGAGATGGGCGTACTGATTTATCGTAATGACGATGCTAAGCTTTATGCTGATACTTATGAGGAAGCGCAGCGCATTATTCGTATCAGTGATGAAGTGAGAATGTCTCTTGAAAAGGTGACCGAAACTGAAAGTAAGTCTGAGCCTAGTCCCAAAACAACAAACTCTACTACCAACGTAACCGGTAACTCTACGACAGAAACCACACCTAATTACTCTAAACTGACCACCGCCAAGCTTGCTAAAGAGTTGGGCTTTAAAACGCAAGAGTTGAATGAAAAGCTGCTTGCAGCGGGTTATCTAGAAGCGCAAGATGGTGAGCTAGTATTGACTGATGCTGGACGCGCAGCTGGTGGTACCAGTAAAAAGGGTAAGTTTGGCGAATTTTGCTTATGGGATGCAGGTATGGTGGTTTAATTATTTATCAAAGCTGCTTGTCCATAAAATTTATTAAAAAATTTGTCCATCAGCTTAGAGGTAAATGGAATAACCGCATTACAATCCGTCACAAGACATTCATAACCAGTTTGTTAAGATAAAGTCAGTTTTTGCTGATGTGCTTTATGTTATATTTGATAGCTGAGCACGTCGATGATAATAATAGAACGCGAGGCCGACGTGTCGATATAAGCGTTCATTCACATAGCTAAGGAATCAAGCATGGCACATTTACGTTTAGGTGATACCGCACCAAATTTTGACGCTACAACCACAGAAGGTGACATCAATTTTCACGAGTGGGCAGGTGATCATTGGGTCGTTTTCTTCTCGCATCCAGCAGACTTTACGCCAGTATGTACCACTGAGCTTGGTCGCGCCGCTGCACTGAATGGCGAGTTCCAAAAGCGCAATGTAAAGCCGATTTGTATTTCTGTTGATAGCCTAGAAGATCACAAAGCGTGGGCGAGCGATATCGGTGAGACTCAAGGCACAGATATGAACTTCCCAATCATCGCTGATCCTAATAAAGAAGTCGCTGAGCTATATGACATGATGCATCCTAATGCCGACAGCACTCATACAGTACGTAGCGTCTTTATCATTGATCCAAGCAAAAAAGTTCGTCTAACGCTAACATATCCTGCCAGCTGTGGCCGTAACTTTGATGAAATTATCCGCGTAATTGACGCACTACAGTTGTCGGATGAGTATAACATTGCAACACCTGTAGACTGGAAAGATGGCGACGATGTGATCATTCCACCAAGTGTGAAAAACGAAGATATCGCTGCAAAATATCCAAAAGGACACAAAGAGATTAAGCCGTATCTACGCACCACACCTGCACCAAACAAATAATTATACTGATGTGTAAATGTAATTAAATAAAGCCCCATGACTCAAGGTTATGGGGCTTTTATTATTTCTACTTTATGATTAATAACACTTTGCCATGATGGCCAGATTAGGCTATAACTGTGGTATAGCGTATCAATCGTTTGTGCTTATTAGTACAACAACCATAATAAAGCGTATCAGCGTCAAATCGCTGTCCAATCATTCTTACAAGGAGTTTGCTATGAAAAAACTATATATTACCCGTACAGCGCCCAATCCACGTAAAGCGCTTATCTTATTGGCTTCAAAAGGTATCGATGTCGATGACATGGATGATGTGGATGTGATCGATATTGATTTTGCGGCAAATGAGCAAATGTCAGAAGCATTTACGCAAATGAATCCGATGCAGACCGTACCTGTTTTGACCTTAGATGATGGTACAGTACTGAATGATTCTCAGGCAGTTTGTGAATATCTGGATCGTGTTTATGGTGAGCGTTCGGTCATGGGTAATGATGTGGTACAGCGTGCGCAAGTTTGCTCTATGCGCCGTGTTGCAGAGTTTGAAGTGATGTATAACTTGATGCTCGCGTTTCAACACAGTCATCCATCTAAAGCACAACGTGTTGAGCAAGTGCCCGAGTTCGTCGCACCATCAATTGCTCGTGCGGTCAAAGCCATGGCGTATTTTGAGACGATATTAGAAGGTCGTGAATACCTAGTAGGTGAGCAATTAAGTTTTGCGGATATCGTGCTATATCTAAGCTTGGATTTTGGTAAAGTATTAAAAATTAATCCTAATGAGCAAGGCGAAAACCTAGCTCGTTTTTATCAAAAGATGAATGAACGCTTCAGTATTAAAAATATGGCTAAAGCCAAACCTGCCAGTTTGAATGACTAAAAGGTTCTAGAAAAATAGTTTAAATCATAAAATTTATCTATTAACCTATCCGATAAATTGATCGCTATAAAGCAAAACAGCTAACCTCAATCGTTAGCTGTTTTTTTATGAAACATAATAAAAATCAACATTTCGTTACATAGGTTAATAGTGCCAAGGTTATAGTGGTTAATCTAGCTTAGTTATATCAATTATGTTTTTAAAACGTTTATTTAAGAAGAATACCTTTAAATTATGACTTCTTTTGAATAGGTTTCCAAAACATAAATGGTACGTGAGATAAGTTGTACAAGCTTACTAAGAGGTATGTAATATGGTAGGTAGCCGAAATAAGCCAACGTTAAAATTACTGCTATTACCCAGTATGATGGCAGTTAATCTGATGCTAAGTGCGTGTCAAAAAGAAGCGGCGTCTAGCGAAAATGATATATCGCAGGGTGCTGAAGCTGGCGAGATGACAGACTTAGCCGTAAGTGAAGGTCTGGTATCTAGTATGAGCCCTACATCAGACGAATCTGAACCTGTTGAATTAACCGCTCAAGGAAAGCTGACGACCACCTTATCTCATCATCGTTGGACGTTAGCAAATGCAGTCGACGCCAATGAACAACCTATAGCTGAATTCGCGAATATCAACAGTCAGGTAACGCTTGCCTTCAATCAATATCAGGGGCAAGACACGCTAAGCTATAGCGTAGGCTGTAATACGATTAGTGCTGGCTATCAGTTAAAGGGCCATACCTTAACTACTGAAGAGGGTATGAGTACAAAGATGTCTTGTGGCGATTTAGACGTGGCTGAAAATGCTTTGAACACTTTGATGCAGGGCAGTAGTGAGTTCAAAATTGATCAAGGCGATAACCCAGTATTGACCCAGTTTACTGACGATGATGTGACTTTAGTATGGAATGGCAGGCTTACTGCACAAGCGAAATATAACAGTAAGGGTGAAACAGTATTTTGGGCAGTAAACTCCGAAACAGTACCTTGCGAAGCAGGTAACTCTGAGCAGTGTCTACAAGTTAAGCCTATTACTTATAATGATCAAGGCATCAAAACTCACGAAGGACAGTGGCGAGTATTCGTTGGTGAGATCGACGGCTATCAGCATGACAGCAAACACGAAGAAGTATTACGCTTACAACGCTATCCGCTAAACATCGATGAGTTATCAGAGACTAATGAGTTAACCAAAGATGATACTGCTGATGAAAAGTATGCTTATATATTAGATGCTGTGATTGAAAGTACAGTTGTAGAGTAGTTTACTGTATTTTGAGCTTTGAAATGCTCATAGCCATAAAAAACACGCGCCTAATAGCGCGTGCTTCTTTATGGGATATTTACTTTGCTGTTTATCTGTTTTGATGATTGTTTGCTCTAACGCCTCGCTATTTTGACGCTGATCTTTAACGCAAGTTACCCCAATCTTCTTCAGTTAAACGCCAGCGACCTTTCTTTTTAGAAGCACCGCGACCACGCATGGCGCTGTTCAATATCAGTTTGTTCATTGAATGGCTTGAGTGAGCATGACAGATGGCGCAGGCAAGACCATCGGCAGCATCTTGTTGCGGTACGACTTCTAACGCTAATATCCGGCACACCATCTCCTGTACTTGCTCTTTGGCCGCCGCTCCATAGCCACAGACTGCTTGTTTGATTTGCCGAGCCGTATATTCTGATACTTCTAAATCTAGTGCAACCATCGCTGCAATCGCCGCACCTCGTGCTTGCCCAAGCTTAAGTGCGGAGTCAGGGTTTTCTGCCATAAATACTTGCTCAATCGCCGTATAGATAGGCTCGTCTGCGTATTTTAAATGATGCTGTGTGATACGGGTTAGTCCATTAAAGATACGCTTGAGGCGTTCAGGCATCTCTTTGGTATCTGTGCGAATCGTCCCTGCATCGATATAGGTCAGCTTGTCACCTGTCTGCTGTACTATCCCGTAACCGGTCATGCGTGACCCTGGGTCAATGCCTATAATAATTGCCATAATATTCCGTCTTGCTTACCTGTCATTTTATATTCAGTCCTATATAAATTAGATACGGAGTCAGACTCGCTTAGCCTACGATTCGTAGTACTGTCGCTCACTTTCCTTGTAGCCAAATTATATAGTACCGACTATATGGCTTAAAAATTAGCCTTAAGTTTGATAGTATAGCAACCAATCCCCATATACATCATATGTTAGCCATTTTAATTTTCATGGCGCTCAATTTATTGGTTTTTATTTTATAGGACGACACTTTATGGGTCAGATAGTTGGTATAGCCATCGTTTGGTTTATTATCGAGATGCTACTGTGGTATTTGCTTGCTCAGTTTATGAGCGGCTGGTGGGTGTTTATGTGGTTTATTATCGCTGCGGTTATCGGTATCTCTTTGATGCGCAAAGGTATGGCTGCTCTTAATCCAATGGCACAGCAAATGAAAGCTGGTGGCATGATGAACCCTGCGATGCGTCCGCCAGAGACTACGATGATTAAGAGTATCGCGATGGCAGCTGCAGGTATTTTATTGCTTATTCCTGGGGTGCTTAGTGATTTGATGGCGCTGTTGGTAGTATTGCCACCTGTGCAGAAAAAGCTAAAAGACTTGGCCAATAATTACGTCATGAATAATCAGCAAAAGATGATGGAAATGATGGCGAAGCAGATGGGTGGTCAAATGGGCGGCGGTCAAAATCCATTTGGTGGTGCTGGTGGCATGGGTGGTCAAAACCCGTTCGGTGGCGCAGGTGGCATGGGTGGTCAAAATCCATTTGGTCAACAGCAGCAAAACCCATTTGGTGATGTGTTTAAACAGCATACGACGGTTGATGGTACTGCCAAAAACATCCCTAAAGATGTAAAAAAGATTACTAAATCTGCTAATGACGAATAACCATTCAGTTAAATCATAAGCATAAAAAAAGCCCCTCCCGTCGATGACGAAAGGGGCTTTTTAGTGGTAGTAAATAAATTATAAGAAATATATTTACTAACCGAATGAAACAACCGAAGTGCCGCTGTAAGATGGTGACCCATGAACCGTGAAGTTCAGGGCGGATGCGTCATCATCTCTGCAGGTTTCCTGATACACCGCAAGCGGTGCAGGCATACACAATGAGACAATAGGTACCACATCCTGGTAAAGCATTATCGGCTCAGGGAATAAACATCTACTAGCCAACACTTCAGAATAGTTTTATCTTAACCAATGAAAAGAGTGATTGCAAGTCTGAATTACAGATTGATACGTAGCTTGGTTAGTTGGCCGCATTTATATTGCATTGTATAGAAAAATCATCGCAAGATAACCCTATAAAATTATTCATAAACTCACGAAAAATGCTCAGTTTTTCAGCTATTTCAAGATGTGTGTTAATATAGAGGGCTTTATATTCCCTTACACAGCATTATAGGCGTTCATTCACTCGAGGAGCGGTAATATATGACCAGTACCCAACAAGCATCAGACTCTATTGATAATAATAAAACACAGCTTAGCAATAACCAAGACGGTGCACAGAATAAAAAAATACCGCATGTCTTGATGATATTGGACGGCTTTGGTCATCGTGAAGAAGATAAAGATAACGCCATCGCTGCCGCTAATATGCCAAATTTAGACAAGATTTATCAGCAATATCCTCATGGGCTGATTTCAGCTTCAGGGGAAGATGTTGGTTTGCCAGATGGTCAGTTTGGTAACTCAGAAGTTGGTCACATGAATTTAGGGGCGGGACGTGTTCTTTATCAGGACTCAACTCGTATCTCAAGTGAGCTGGCCAATCGTGAGTTTTATAAAAACGAAGCATTGGTCAATGCCGTAAAAGCGGCCAACGAACGTGGCGGTAATGTCCATATTATGGGCTTGCTTTCTGATGGCGGCGTTCACTCTCATCAAGACCATATCGAAGGTATGTGTCACTCAGCACTGGTGCATGGTGCCAAGAATGTCTTTATTCATTGTTTCTTAGACGGCCGTGATACCCCGCCTAAATCTGCTGATAAGTACATCAATCGTCTGCGCGACTATATTGATAAATTGAATGCTCATTACGAAGGTGGCCGCGTACAGATTGCAAGTATCATCGGTCGCTACTATGCAATGGATCGTGACAATCGGTGGGATAGAGTGCAAAAAGCTTATGAGTTGATTACTGAAGGTAAAGCTGATCGTCTATCGACACGGGCAGATGGTGCTGTCCAAGCTGCTTATAAAGCGCGTGAGACCGATGAGTTTGTCAGTCCAACGACCGTAATTGGACGTGATGAAGTGCCATATACTGTCAATGATAACGACGCACTTATTTTTATGAATTTCCGTGCTGACCGTGCTCGTGAGCTTGCCCAAGCGTTTGTCTTGCCAGACCATGAGTTTTCTGGATTTGCGCGTCAAAAACAACCAAAACTAGCGGCATTTGTGATGCTAACTAAGTATTCAGATGTCCTAGCTGACAATCCAAAAACCAGCATTGCTTATTACCCAACGTCTTTAGCCAACACATTGGGAGAGTACCTGCAGGATCAAGGTAAAACACAGCTACGTATCGCGGAAACTGAAAAATATGCGCATGTGACGTTTTTCTTTAGCGGTGGCCGTGAAGAAGAGTATGAAGGCGAGACGCGTATCTTGGTACCATCTCCAGATGTGGCAACTTATGATTTGAAGCCTGAAATGAGCGCACCCGAAGTCACTGATAAGTTAGTAGAAGCGATTGAATCTGGCAAATATGATGTGCTAGTAGTCAATTATGCCAACGGTGACATGGTAGGGCATACAGGTATCTTTGATGCGGCGGTACAAGCCGTAGAAGCCTTGGATGTCTGTGTGGGCCGTATCGAGTCAGCAGTGCGTGCTGCTGGTGGTGACATGCTTATTACAGCCGATCATGGTAACTGTGAGCAAATGCAAGACTACGAAAGTGGTCAAGTACATACACAGCATACGACAGAGCATGTGCCATTGATTTATGTGGGCGAGCAAAAGCTACAAGTACGCCGTGGCGGCAAACTTAGTGATGTGGCACCGACTATTTTATCATTGATGAATGTTGATGCCCCTACCGAAATGACAGGTGAAAGCTTATTGGTTCCAGCAGTCTAGGCCAGTCGAATTAAAACACAGTACTTAAATGACTGTGGTTTATACTGACTTGACAGCTGTACCAGAAGATATCAAAAAGGAAAGGATAACCTATTATCCTTTCCTTTTTTTGTGATACATTTTACTTAATTTACTTGCAATACTATGCTAGTTCGAAATATGCGTTTGGTGCTATCTTATAAGTCGCTATATAACGATAAATTCGTATTCTCTATTATTCAAATGAGTTCTTTTATGCAGCCTATTTCTTTTGCACGTTCTTTTTTATCCAAAGGGTTAAGTAAATCAGTAGGGAAGGCATCAGTCGCGTCCAAGATTTTGCAGCCTGCAATTTTAATAGGTGTGCTTGGTTGTGCGATTAGCGTAAATGCACAAGCAGCAGTGGGAGCTTCTACAAATAATGATAATCCTACAAATGGTCTACAGCTCATCAGTTTGAATGCAGATGAGATAGCGGATGAAAACGACGCTGATAATTTATCGAATATTGCTGATATGTTAGATGTCGCCGATGAGCCAGATGACTCGATAGATAGTGTGCCAGATGAAAGCGCGCTGACGGATGATGCTGATGATATTGATATGGAGATTCCAGCAGAAGTTGCACAAGTATCGCTAAATGCTATCTCTCCTGAGACGCTAAAGACATTTGTGGCTGTGGTGGATTTAGTACGTCGTCAGTACGTCGATGCGGTCAATGATGAAGAGTTATTTAGCAATGCAATGAGCGGTATGCTGACCAAGCTTGACAGCCATGCTGAGTTTTTGGACGCAGAAGCATATGAGAACCTGCGTGCTTTTACTGAGGGTGACGTTGGTGATATTGGTATTAAGGTTAATTACCAACCAGAGGCAGGTTATTGGGTCGTGACAGAGGTTATTGACGACTCACCTGCAGACAAAAAAGGCATCGCAGTTGGTGATTATTTGCATCAGGTTGATGAGTTTAAGCTAGACGAAGGGCGACAGGTCAATGATGTTGAGCAGCTCTTAACGGGTATTGCTGGTACGCAGGTAGATATCATTACTTCTAAAGCTGGTCGCCGTAAGCATACAACGACGTTGCAGCGTAATAACAGTCATCCGCAGATTATCGAGACCAAACTGGTTGATGGTATTGCTATTGTTAAATTACCGGCGTTTCAAAACAACAGCCGTGAAAAATTACTAGAAGGTTTAATTAACCTAAACGCTCCGATATCAGGCATTTTACTAGATATGCGTGATAATCCAGGTGGCGTACTGACATCAGCAGTGAGCGTGGCCAGTTTATTTATGGATGATACTGATGTAGTGCAGGTGCAAGCACGTCAAAATAAATCACGGGTACTATCGACCCAAGGTGATGCGATACTTAAGCCTTTGCCTTTAGTGGTATTACAAAACCGCTATTCAGCATCAGCAGCAGAGGTGCTTGCCAGTAGTTTACAAGCACAAAAACGCGCTACTATTATCGGCGAAGTTAGCTATGGTAAGGGCTCAGTACAATCAGTCATACCGTTAAACGATGAGCAAGCCGTCAAATTGACTGTGGCCAATTATATGACGGCAGTAGGCAAACAAATAGACGAGATCGGCGTAGAACCTGATGTGACTTTATCAGGCAGCGAGAACACGTGGGAACAGCAAGCATTAGAATTAGTAAAGGCGCGCGCGCTTGATTCGGGTATTCGCTTTGTTAGAAAAAATGCTACGAAAGAATAGATTTTCGTAGCAATTAACAGCACATACCATTCAACGCTTAAAAATATTTGAAGATGTCGCTTAACAGAAGCTAATCAGACGCATCTTCAGAAATTTCGAGCTTTTTCATACGGTAGCGTAAAGAGCGAAAGGTGGTTCCTAATAATTCAGCTGCTTGGGTTTTGTTCCAGCCAGTTTGTTTGAGTGCCGTGATAATCAGCTGTTTTTCTTGTTCCTGTAAATAATGCTCTAACCCTTGAGGCGGTAGTTGACCGTCGAACAATTCTGGTAAACCTGATATGTCTTTAGAGGTTTCTTGTTGGGCGGTGGAGTCAAGGAGCGACTCTTTGTCATGAGTACTTGCTACGCTGGTTGACGAACTATCATTACCGGCTGACGAATGCTGTACCATTGAGGGGTAGTGGTTGATGTTAGTACGATAGGGATGTAAATTGGTCGCCCTTTGTTCACCCTGCGTCGCTATATTGCTACTAGGTTGAATGACTTGCTCGCCGTTCTTTGTTGATTGGACTGTAGATTGAACGTCTATTTGATTTTCTACGTTGCGAGCAGGTGGCTCAGAGCTATCGATAGCTGAGCTATGATTTTGCTCTTGTGTATTTACAAGCTCAGGTTCAATGTCAGGAAGACCTAAATGACTAACGTCTATATATGAAGTTTCAGCTAATGTAACTGCACGCTCCAATAAGTTGCGTAGTTCACGGACATTACCCGCAAAATCGTGGCGTTGTAAGCGTTCGCAGGCTTCCATCGTCAATGACGGCGGTGACTCTAATTGCCAGTCATCAGCAATCATAGCCAAAAAGTGGTCTGCTAACACAGGGATATCATCACGGCGTGTGTTAAGCGTTGGAAGCTTTAGCTCAATGACATTGATGCGATAATACAAATCTTGTCGAAATGCACCATCTTGTACCAATTGGCTCAGGTCTTTGTGAGTGGCAGACAAAATGCGGATGTCTACTGGAACTTCTTTTGTATCACCGATTGCTCTTACTGTTTTTTCTTGAATAGCACGTAATAACTTAACCTGCATGGCTAAAGGCAAATCTGCTACTTCATCTAAAAATAACGTGCCGCCATTGGCTTGCTGGAATAACCCTTGTTTATCAGCGACAGCCCCTGTAAAGCTACCTTTTTTATGACCAAAAAACTCCGACTCCATTAACTCTGATGGTATCGCACCGCAGTTCACTGGTACAAAGCTGCCATCACGCCGTGGACTTAAATCATGGATCAATCTGGCGACCACTTCTTTACCTGTACCAGAAGCGCCCGATAAAAATACAGGTGCCTGTGAGCGTGCTAGCTTTAAAATAGTATTTTTGAGGGGATGCATGACAGCAGAATTACCAATCAATCTACTATCTAGCATTTTTTGTTCAGGAGAGCATTCTGGTGCGGCCTGTACTTCGTTATCTTGATGAATAACTTTTAGGGCATTCTCTACCAGTTGGCGCAAACGTGGTAGTTCTAGCGGTTTATTGACAAAATCGAAGGCACCGAGTTTCAGTGCCTCAATAGCCAAATCCATACTGCCATGAGCCGTAATCACTGCTATTGGAATATTAGAGCTATTGCTAATTTCTTTTACCAGCTCAAGTCCCGAGCCATCTGGCAGTTTTAAATCCGTCAGACAGAAATCGTAGTCATTGTCTTGCCAAAATGTTCTTGCTTGCGACAATGTATAAGCCACATCACTTTTGATACCCATTTTAGTTAGGGTAATTTGCATCAATCGACATAAATCTACTTCATCGTCGACGACTAGCGCGGTTGTTGTCATACATCATCTCATCGTATTTTATGGCTATAAAATCAATAGCTGGGTCTAAATGGGTGTAATAGCTTTCAAAGGGTAAGTTTAGGTAAGATTTTCTTCGATAGTTTGAAATTTATTATCAGATTTAATAGAAGGTACAATCAATCGAAAACATGTTTTCTCATGTTCAGGAATGTAGAGTAAACGCGCTTGATTGGCTTCACAAAATGCTTGTGATAAATAGAGCCCCAGTCCTGTACCAGCTTTATCTGTTGTAAAAAATGGATCGAACAAAAGTTCTAAATTTCTAGCACTAACACCATCACCATTATCTAATATATCGATTATAACATCGTTGTCTGCGCAGTAAATGTCGATTTCCACATAAGCATGAGGATGAGCATAGCTGCTATAACGCAGGCCATTGTTGATTAGGTTGATTAATATCTGCTCTAACTGATGAGTATCAAATGATATGATGGGTTTAGTTTTTATTCGTAGAAAAATGTCGTGTCCTTGGAAATAATTCTCCAAAAATGATGGCATCCATTCAGCCAATTCGAGCACCTGCTGGGTAGCTGTCTGCTGACGAGACAGCTTTAAAATATCCTCAATGATACGGTTTACACGTTTTGTCTGTGAAAATATCATTTCATAAAGCTCATGGTTGCCAGTCATGGCAGCATTCGATTCACTTGTTAATGTACTGTCATCTTCCATTTGTTCTGCAACATCTTCCATTAATAGCTGGCTGGCTTGCGATATCGCTGCTAATGGGTTTCTGATTTCATGGGCAATACTGGCAGTTAATTGCCCTAAAGAAGCCAGTTTCAGTTGTTGGGCACTGGCTTGCTCACGGCGTAAGTCTTCTAATATGACAAGTTTGCTATCGTCTTTTAGTGGAATAATCTGTACACGTAATTTGCCAAATATTGAGGCATTTGCCACAGCTGGCACATCGTAGGTAAAAGCGCGTGACTGCCCAGATGCTACTGACAAGCAGGCATGAAACAACTGGGAATGCTGTTCATTGAGTTGCTGCTCAAAATTAGAGAGAAGTGCTTTGTTATGAGTCTCTTTTGTATCGTCAAGGGTATTCTGTGCTGTAGTAGGCGTGACAAGCGAAAGGCTCAGCAATTGATGTGCTGCAAGATTTGCTAAGACAATATGTTGCTTATCGATAACGATAACACCATTCACCATCTGCGTGATAACCTCTTGATTAATCACGTTAAGTCGCTCGACTTCCTTAGCATGGTTTGCCGCGACTTTCTCAAGCTGTACCAATCGCTGAGAGATAGACCAGCTCAAACCGCCCACTGCTAAAAAGCTCGCTGACATTAGTAGCGCATCACCTAGGTTGGCTAGACTCATGCTATTAGCAATAGCGTAAAAAAACTGCTGATAAATAACCAGAATGATGGCAAGTAAAGTAATAACCAGCGCTTGTGAACCATGTAGTAGCATAAAGCTAGCTGCGACGACCACCATGTATAGCATGGTTAGCTGCAAATCAGGGTTGCCTGTCGTGTAGAGCAGTAGACTTAATATAATAACGTCTAAGGCCAGTCCGAATGCCAGCTGGCGGCGCATATGTTTTCTAACAACATAAAATAGCCCAAGCAATATCAAGCTTAACAGTACATAAAAGCTTAGAGTCGTTTGTTGTAAAAAACTCGGTAAAGAAGCGCTATTACCAGTACGAGCAGAGATGTATAGCATGAGCATAGAGAACAGGCTAACGACGAAGCGATAGCTGCTATAGATCAGCCCCAACTTACGCAACTGCGGCAGAGGAAGCGTATCGTCATGATGTACATAACGAGTAATGGCAGAGCTAAGATTGGTAGCAGGGTTCATAAACTGGCCGTAATAAAATAAACGCTAAATGGTTTATGGTTGAATCAGACCATGACGAATGGCCAAATGAGTTAATTTAACATCACTATCAACCCCAACTTTTTCATAAATACGGTAGCGATACGTATTAATGGTTTTGACACTAACAAACAATTGATCGGCTATTTGCTGAGGGCTCTGACAATTAACAACCATCATGGCCACTTGTTTTTCTCTGTCACTTAATAAGTCAAAAGGTGAGTTTGCATTATCAGACAATAAAACATCTGCTAACTGTTCAGCAACATCTTGGCTGAAGTAACGACCTCCCTGATAAATCTTTTTGACCGCACGTATCATTTCATCAAGCGGCGTGCCTTTGGTAATGTAACCATTCACACCTGCTTTGATCAGCATTGAGGGATAGGGCTGTGCAGACATACTACTGACCGCCAAAATCTTGATACCCATGTCGAGTTGTATCAGACGTTTGGTTGCTTCGAGCCCGCCAATATTCGGCATATTGACGTCTAGCAAAATCACATCGGGATGTAGTTGTTTGGCTTGTTTGATAGCCATGTCACCGCTGTCTGCTTCACCTACTACTTCAATATCGGGGCTGTCTGACAACATACGGCTAATACCCATCCGTACCAAATCATGATCATCTACCACTAATACTTTAATCATAACCATACTCTTTATTAATTGTCAGAATGAACGCTTTATTAGGTTCAAATAGTATAAAAAATGAATATATTTCAACCATTATTATTATCTTCGTATATTCAAAATACTGCTGATTAATATAACAAAATACGAGTAATCATAACATTCGAAGTTAAATTATATTGCTGCAGTGTGAATTGATGTTTCTAGAATATAAATTGGTTGTAGTAAAGTTTGAACGAAGCCAAAAAAAACTACTAAATCAGTTTGATAGATTAAACTTAAATGTAAACCATGATACACTAAAAATACAAAAGCTCTATGTGAGTACTTACAAACACATCTATAAACGCTACGTACGTTTTTGGCGTCAGACAATATGTAACTGGCGTAATAGCGACAGCAGGAGGCATAATGAAGCAACTACCATTAACCAAACAGCAATTGATCGCTGCTATGATTTCATTGAGTTTGGGCAGTGTTGCACAAGCCGCACTTACAATTAATGGTAGCACTGACACTGCCTCTAGTGCACGCCTGAGTTGGGGCGGCGCTGATAGCTTGTCTGAAGCTCGCAACATAATGTACAAGTCTAATGGCTCTGCTATTAAGAAAGTCGATAATGGCTACGGCACTACCAACATTACGAATACTAATAGTTTTGCTAGTAGTAATAACACCAATAGTGCCCGCTATAACACAACTTATCGTGGGGCTTTCGGTAGCAGTGATATGATTCCGATTAGCACCGATTCACGTAGTGTTGCGGTGATTGATGCTGAAACAGGCGAATCTATCTACGAAAAAGATGCTGATATCGCGCGCCCAATGGCTAGTATCACTAAGGTTATGACGGCTATGGTCGTGTTGGATGCTGGTCTTGATATGCGTGAAGAAATCACGCTTGATCCAGAAGATTTCATTGGTCCAAAGCGTGCAAGCTCACGTTTGAAGTCAGGTGACCGTTTGAATCGTGCTGAGATGCTATTAATGGCGTTGATGAAGTCTGAAAATCCAGCAGCGAAGAGTCTAGCGCGTAACTATCCAGGTGGCTATGATGCCTTTATGCGTGCGATGAATCGTAAAGCGCAAGACTTGGGCATGAATACGGCATTTTTTGGTGATCCAACTGGACTTGATAAGCGCAACGTAGCTTCGTCAAAAGATTTGGTCAAGATGGTACGTGCTGCTGGCAACTATGATGTGATTCGTCGTTTTTCTACCACTAAGAGCTATGACTTTTTTGTCTCAAATTACTCAAGTGGTAACCGCACCTATAAAGCCAGTAATACCAGTACATTGGTTCGTGACGGCAGCTATCCAATCGGTATCTCTAAGACAGGCTTTATCAATGAAGCCGGACGTTGCGTTGTGATGGAAACTCGTGTCAATAATCGTCCTGCAATTATTGTTATCTTAGGGGCAAACAGCTCAGCAACACGTTGGGGTGATGCTAAAAATATCTTAAATAGTTTGGCTACACGCCGTACAGTGTAAGCTATCTGTTCTAAATGTATAAAAAAGCTGTTATATCGTATAACGGCTTTTTTATTGTGTTGAATTTAAGAATTAAGGATAAACGCTATGAGTCGTTCATCATTTTCCTCAGTTATGCCTAAGCTATATTTGTTGACCAACGATGATGAATTTGAGCTGTTATATCAAAAGCTAGAGGCAGCCTTATCGACAGGCTTGATTGCGCTATTACAAATTCGTCGTAAGCAGGTTCTTAGTCTACCTGATGGAGCTTTGCAGCTTTTTGATGAGGCGCAAAAAATCGTCGAGTTAGCTAAAACGTACAACGTGCCAGTTGTTATTAATGATGACGTGAAGTTGGCTGAAAAGCTTGACGTAGGGGTGCATCTTGGACAAACAGACGGCAGTATCGATGATGCTCTACAGTCTCTATCGCCGCATCAAATAATCGGTCGTACCTGTCATGGTGATGTAGATCTAATTAAAGAAGCAAAAAATGACGGCGCAAGTTATGCTGCAATGGGTGCAGTATTTACCTCTACGACTAAGCCAAATGCTAATATCATTTCACGTCAGCAGCTTGTGGAAGGGTGTCAGCAAGGCATACCAATCTGTGTAATAGGGGGGTTAACCGCAGAAAATGTTTCAGAGCTGGTAGATTTGCCCATTGCGCTTGTAGCAGTAGTCGGGGATATCATGGATTTGCCAGCAGCGGACATAGCTCAGCGCTGTCATGAATGGCAGCAGGCATTTTCTAAATGGAAAACACCTACTTGAAGTACTCTTCTTAGAGAGGTTTTAGAGTAGCAATAGTCTTACAATAGAGTATTAATATGACAGCGCTACTCAGCGTGTTCCATACACAAGGTGGCATAGGGTAGCGCTTCTAAGCGTTGCTCTTCGATCTGTTCACCGCAGACTTCGCATTCGCCATAAGTACCATTTTCAATTCGACTCAATGCATTTTCGACATAGATTAAGCTTTGACGTGCCTCGCTCATCAAGTTTTTACGCATGTCATTTTGACGATAGGATATGGCCTGATCTTCCCAATGTTCATTGAGATCATCTTGTGGATTTTGAATGTGATCTTCTATCTTATCAATTCGAGATTCGTACTCATCTTTTAATTTTAATAGGTTTTGTTTCGCAGTGTCTAAGTTGATGCTCATTATTTTCTCCTAGTAGGTTATTTTTATTGTCAATGCCTCTATCATAAAGAGCTTGACTGCTGAGTACCACCACGAAATGTTACGGTTTATTGTCTATGCTTAAAGCTAGCAACTGCAATTGTTACCATCGAATAATGGTCTGAAGATAGGGGCTCAATATTTAAAATGTACTGAAATTTGTGTCAGGTTGCTTGTGAGACTGCGCTAGAAAACTGGTAGAATACACCGCCGCTGAATTCTGCTTACTTGATCGACTCATCAGAGTGATCTGATAAGTGTCAGAGCCAAGCGTTAAAAAGACATTAAAAAGCAATAAAGCTGATAGTGACTATATAGCTTAGATATAAGATAGCGTAGTTATAAAGCAGGCGAGTAAGAGTGCTACTAAATAGTAGGTTGATCGAGCTTAGCACTGAATCCGATTTATATAGAGCTGACTATAATGGTCACATCAGTAACGACAGTAATCGCAAATTAACAGACATATTGATGCATAGGAGCAGGTAATGAATTTTTTGCGTATGAGTGAGTTGAACTTAACGGATAAAGTGGTTTTGATTCGAGAAGATTTAAATGTGCCTATTAAAGATGGTAAGGTCACGAGCGATGCGCGCTTGCAAGCCAGTCTTCCTACCATCAAGATGGCGCTCGAAAAAGGCGCTGCGGTAATTGTTTGCTCACATTTAGGCCGCCCAACAGAAGGCAATCCTGAAGCTGCATATTCATTGGCACCAGTCGCTGACTATCTGACGGAAAATTTAAGCTCGCAACTATCGACACCTGTACGTCTTAATAGTGATTATCTTACCCAAGGTGCCAATGTAAAATCTGGCGAAGTGGTTCTATTAGAAAATGTACGCTTCAATGACGGTGAAAAGAAAAACGATGCCATGTTAGCGAAAAAGTACGCTGATTTGTGCGATGTGTTTGTGATGGATGCTTTTGGTACAGCGCACCGTGCACAGGCATCAACAGAAGGCGTTACGCAAGCGATGCGTCAAGCAGATAAAACTGTGTGTGCAGGGCCATTGTTAGCTGCTGAGCTTGATGCTTTGAGCCTAGCACTTGAAACACCAGCACAGCCAATGCTTGCTATCGTTGGTGGATCAAAAGTATCTACCAAATTAGAAGTACTACACAGCTTGGCTGAAGTTTGCACACAGATTATCGTTGGTGGCGGTATTGCTAATACTTTCTTGGCAGCACAAGGTCACGGTGTTGGTGCCTCTTTGTACGAAGCAGACTTGCTAGATACTGCGCGTGACATTATGACCAAGACTGAAATTTTACTGCCTGAATACGTCGTAGTCGCTGATAAAAATGACATCGATTTCGCTGACTTTACTGGCTCATTGCAAAAAGCCACCGCAACGATCAAATCAGTTGATGCGATTGGTGACAATGACATGATATTGGATATCGCACCAGAAAGCGCAAAGCAGCTTGCTGATGCTATTATCAATGCAAAAACTATCTTGTGGAATGGTCCAGTGGGTGTCTTTGAAGTCGATGCTTTCGGGCAAGGCACACAGATATTAGCTACTGCTGTAAGAGATAGCGATGGTTTCTCTATCGCGGGCGGCGGTGATACGTTAGCGGCTATCGATAAATATCAAGTTGCTGATGGTGTGAGCTATATGTCAACGGGCGGTGGTGCATTTTTAGAGTTTGTAGAAGGTAAAGTACTTCCAGCAGTCGCTGCGCTGCAAATAGATGCCTAACTAATTAACGATACTCTGTAGCTTAGTAACATTAGACGTACAACTAACTTTAAATAACTAAGGTAGTCTGTAAAAATAATATTTTAGCTGTTGATTTGCTTGTTTTTATTGATATAAGTAAGCGCAATAGCCATCGATTATTATTAAGCAGTAATTATTTATTTATATACTGAAAATTATTATTGCATGTCTGATTCGCACTCTATAAAATAGCGCGACCATGTATTTTGACATGCATTATTTACGAGAGGTTTATTATGTTAAAACGTCATTTATTACTTGCTAGCGTACTTGCTGGTACCTTTGCAATCACTGCATGTAGCCAACAAACAGAAGAAAACACTGAAGCTGCTGTTGAATCTGCTGGCGATGATGCTGCTGCAAATGCTGATGCTGCTGCCGCTGAAACAGACGCAGCTGCTGCTGAAGCTGAAGCTGCTGCTCAAGACGCTGGTACTGAAGTTGCCGAAGGCGCTGACACTGCTGGTGCAGCTGCGACAGACGCTCTAGAAAACACTGGCGATGCTATTGCTGAAAGCACTAACACAGCGGTTGAAAATACTGCTGAAGCTGTTGCTGATGGCGCTAACGCTGTTGCTGATGGCGCAAATGATGTTGCAGTTGATGCAGAGCAACAGTACTAAGCTACGCGATAACTAAGCACTATAATGACTGATTTACTGGGAGTCTATCGATTGATAGATAATCATCGGTAAATAACTTTTAAATAAATAATTTCTAAAAAGAGTCATTGCTTTATAAGCCTCAAAATACTAGAAAAGCCTTGGTGATTGCCAAGGCTTTTTGCGTTGTATGTCATTGTGCAGTTTATAAAGTAACAGTTTATGAAAGTTAAACTGAGATCAAAAGACGGTATAGACTGACAAATAGTCGGTCAACTGCTACGAAGACAGAACAATTTTTGCTATAATCACCGCGTGGTAATCATATCCAATAGCATTCAGATTTTTACTAGCCTATATACGGTCGGTATGGTCGAATATACAGTGAAATGATTGCTATCAAGCTGTTTTTTAAAATACTATTCAAAATCTAATCAGAGAGCGTCTTATGGCCCTAATATCCTTACGTCAACTTCTAGATCATGCCGCTGAACACAGCTATGGTGTTCCTGCCTTTAACGTCAATAACTTAGAGCAAATGCGTGCAATCATGATGGCTGCGGATGCTTGTGATTCACCTGTCATTGTCCAAGCCAGTGCAGGCGCACGTAACTATGCAGGGTCAGCATTTTTGCGTCATTTGATTATCGCTGCGATCGAAGAATGGCCACATATTCCAGTGGTAATGCATCAAGATCATGGTATGTCGCCAGCCATCTGCCAACGCTCAATTCAGTTAGGTTTTTCATCAGTGATGATGGACGGCTCACTTGGTGAAGATGGCAAAACGCCAATGGATTATGATTACAATGCTAGCGTCACGCGCGAAGTTGTTAAGATGGCTCATGCTTGCGGTGTCTCTGTAGAGGGCGAAATCGGTTGCCTAGGTAGTCTGGAAACTGGTATGGCTGGCGAAGAAGATGGCTCTGGCGCTGAAGGTGTGCTAGATCATGAGCAACTATTGACCAGTGCTGACGAAGCTGAGCAGTTTGTAAAAGATACCAATGTCGATGCGTTAGCAATTGCTATCGGTACTAGTCATGGTGCCTATAAGTTCACACGTCCACCGACAGGCGACATTTTGTCTATTGAGCGCGTAAAAGAGATTCATGCCCGTATTCCTAACACGCATTTGGTCATGCATGGTTCTTCATCAGTGCCACAAGAATGGCTAAAAGTTATTAATGAAAATGGTGGTGATATCGGCGAAACTTATGGTGTGCCAGTTGAGCAAATCGTTGAAGCGATTAAACATGGCGTACGCAAAGTAAACATCGATACGGATTTACGTCTGGCATCAACTGGTGCTATCCGTGAATTCCTTGCAAAAAATCCAAGTGAATTTGATCCACGTAAATATTTTAAAGCGTCTATGGTAGCGATGTCAGATATCTGTACCAATCGTTTTGAAGCGTTCGGCTCTGCAGGTCAAGCACATAAAATTCGCCCAACCAGTCTTGAAGGTATGGTGAACTTCTACCAATAAGACTGTGTTGTAGAACGTAGTTGTTAATCATGAAGTGGCAGCTGATTTTATAATATTACACATAAGAGGTCGTAAATTATGATTGGATTGATTACCGGACAGGTGCAGTACTTGATGGCACCGACGGCTTGTATCATGACGACCTCTGGTGTGGGTTATGATATCGAACTGCCATTGCCTTCGTTTTGCCAGTTGCAGCTGAATGAACAAGCCAGCATTTGGACACATTTCCATGTTCGCGAAGATGCCCAATTGCTATACGGTTTTATCGATCGAAAAGAACGCGATGTCTTTCGCCAGTTAATTAAAATCAATGGTGTTGGGGCAAAAATGGCCTTAGCTATGCTGTCTGCAATGTCAGCAGCTGAGCTAAAGATGCACGTCGAGCAAGAGTCGGAGACGGCATTAACTCGTATCCCAGGTATCGGTAAAAAGACGGCGCAACGTTTATTGATTGAGCTAAAAGACAAGTTAAAGAATATCGACGTTGATAATGGTGCGTTTGAATTGACGCCTCAGGAAACAACGATTTCTCACGAAGGTAGTATCATCGCTGAAGTAGAAGGCGCGTTGATTAGCTTGGGCTACAAAGAAAAAGAAGCTCAGCTAGCGATCAAAGCTGCCAAGAGTAAAGGGGATACTTTTGCTGATACTCAAGGCTTGTTAAAAGCTACTTTACAGCAATTGTCTGGCTTTTAATTCATATTAACTAGCCATCTATCGATGACAACCACATAATGTATTAAATCAATAAGCGACATTAAATGTCGCTTATTTTCGTTTTAGTGCTCGCTTAATGAGGTTTTGCATGACTTATGCGCAGCGTTTGGTTATGCTATTTGTTAACTAATTTTTTAATATAATGATAAATTCTATGACGCAAGATCGCTTAATTAACCCACTAGAAGGTGCAAGTGATGCTCCTGATGCCAATATCAGACCAGCATTATTGGCTGAGTATATTGGTCAGCCGGTGGTACGTGAGCAGATGGAAGTGTTCATCGGTGCTGCTCGTGGCCGTGACGAAGCGCTAGATCACACACTTATATTTGGTCCACCGGGTCTGGGCAAGACAACCCTCGCTAATATTATCGCTCGTGAAATGGGTGGCAATTTGCGTTCTACTTCAGGGCCAGTGCTTGAGCGCCCAGGAGATTTGGCAGCCATGCTGACCAATCTAGAAGCAGGTGATGTGCTGTTTATCGATGAAATTCACCGTTTAAGCTCGGTCATTGAAGAAATCCTTTATCCAGCGATGGAAGATTTCCAATTGGACATTATGATTGGTGAAGGGCCTGCTGCGCGTTCTATCAAGCTTGATTTGCCACCGTTTACCTTGGTAGCAGCAACGACTAGAGCAGGGCTGCTAACCTCACCACTACGTGACCGTTTTGGGATTGTACAGCGCCTTGAATTTTATAATATCGCTGATCTAACGACGATTGTCAGTCGAGCAGCACGTCTAATGCGTGTACCAATGAGTGAAGATGGCGCTGTAGAGATTGCCCGCCGCGCACGTGGTACACCAAGGATTGCTAACCGCCTATTACGCCGTGTGCGTGACTATGCCGAGGTAAGAGGAGACGGTAGTATTAATGGCGCGATTGCTGGTAGCGCGTTAGATATGTTGGCAGTGGATAGACGTGGTCTTGATCATCTAGATAGACGTTATATCGAAATATTGCATGAGCGCTTTGATGGTGGTCCTGCTGGTGTTGAAGCAGTAGCAGCTGCGATGGCTGAAGACCGGGGTACACTTGAGGACGTAATTGAGCCATATCTGATTCAACAAGGTTATGTGCTGCGTACTGCTCGTGGCCGCGTACTGACACAGATGGCAATCGACCAGATGTTATAGCAATCAGTTTTTAGCCAAAAAAATGCGCCTGCTTTTGATGAGAAGTAGGCGCATTTTTTTTGGCTATTGGTTTGATTTTAGTATGGTCTTAGTCTTTATAATAGTATTAGGAAATAGATAAAGCCTCAGGCCATATTTTCCCTGGATTAAGGATGTTTTTAGGATCGAGGGCTGCCTTGATAGCTTCCATAAGTATCAGCGCATTACCATGTTCTTGCTGCATATACTTTTGTTTGCCTTGTCCGATCCCGTGTTCACCCGTACAAGTACCATCCATCTCGATAGCCCGCGTGGCGAGACGACCGATAATACCCTCAGCAGTAGCTACCTCTTCAGGATTATTGGTATCGACCAATAATAAAACATGAAAGTTACCGTCGCCTACATGACCCACAATTGGTCCAATCATCCCTGATGCTTCAATATCTTTTGCAGTGGCGCTGACACATTCTGCCAAGCGCGAAATAGGTACGCAAGCGTCAGTCGATAGGGCGCTTGTCTCAGGACGTAACGCACAGCTAGCATGATAAGCATTGTGTCTTGCCTGCCAGAGACGTTTACGCTCAGCTTCATTGGTATCCCAGGCAAAATCACGACCATCAAACTCTTCGATAATATCAGCAAACATTTGCGCTTGTTCAGCAACGCTTGCTTCTGTACCGTGAAATTCAACAAATAGCGTAGGCGTTTCGGTTAAATCGAGATTGGCATATTGATTACATGCTTTGATTTGCATTGCATCAAGCAGCTCGATACGAGCAATAGGTAAGCACATCTGAATAGTCAGCATTACTGCCTGGCAAGCATCTTCGATGGTCGAAAAATGACAAATGCCGCTGCCTATACACTCACTAATACCAAATAGTTTCAGCGTGACTTCAGTGACAATACCAAGGGTGCCTTCTGAGCCTATCATCAAGCGCGTCAAATCATAACCAGCCGCAGACTTCTTAGCGCGTGTGCCTGTTCGTACGATATCGCCACTTGCGGTCACTACTTCTAGTGCGAGTACCACATCTTTCATAGTGCCATAACGTACCGCATTAGTACCTGAGGCACGAGTGGCGACCATGCCACCAATACTGGCATTGGCACCGGGATCTATCGGAAAAAACAGCCCTGTATCGCGCAGATAATGGTTTAGCTGCTCACGCGTCACGCCAGGCTGGACGGTAACGGTCAAATCTTCATTATTGACCTGTAAAATAGCATCCATCGCATGCATATCGATGCACAGTCCACCATAGGGAGCATTTAATTGTCCTTCCAAAGAAGAGCCGATACCAAAAGCAATCACTGGCATTTGATGCTGATGGCAAATTTTAACGGCCGCAGCTACTTCCTGTTTGTCCTGTACTGTTAATACTGCATCTGGAGGCTGATTGGCTAACCAGGTCATGGTATGGCCATGCTGCTCACGCACTGTAGCGTTCAAACTCAGTTGTTTACCAAAACGTTCCTGCAAAGCTGTGATAGCCTCACTATAGTCTGGTTTACTAGTGTTATGGGTCTGTGACAGTGGTAGCGCTGACATGAGGGTTCCTATAGATAACTAGAATATTTAGCATTAACTTAGCATATTCAATATCCATTTGATATGCTTTAATGACAGACATTTGTTCTATTACAACTAAGTTAGGATGCGCCAAACAACTACCAAGATAGCCAGTATATAAAATATAGGTGATAGCCAGCCGATAACTTGCGTAGCGATAGCGATAAATATAGCAAACCCTGCCAGTGCCAACCAGTCACGACGGCGGTCATTTAGCATGTCAGCGCGAATCTGCTGTATCTCGCGTAGCTGACTGTCCTGACGAGAGCCCTGTGAGGCAAGGCTTTGTAAACCTTGATCTAATAGTTTAGGAATATCGGTAGTAGACAGGAGTATTTCAGGCAGTTGTTGGCGCAGTTGCTGTAGATTACGCATAGGATCTAACTGCTCTTTAATCCAGCTGCTTAGAATTGGCTTGGCAAGTGACCAAATATCAAGGTCAGGATATAAATCACGACCGAGTCCTTCCACATGGACCAAGGTTTTTAGCAGAAGCATTAGCTGCGGCGGGATGCTCATATGATGTCTACGTGCAATGTCCAAAATCTGCATCAGTACGCCAGCAAAGTCGATATCATCGATTGATTTTTGTAGCATAGGGCCGACAGTACGTTTCATATCACGCATCAGGGCATGCTTATCGGCATTTGGTGGTATCCAACCTGCACGACTCACAATATCAACCACAGCGGTAAAGTTATTGTTCATTACGGCAAGTAACATCCGTGCCACGATGAGCTGATCGTCTTTTGATAAAGTGCCCATGATGGCGCAATCAAGCCCGATATAGCGTGGTTCATGACCTAAATCAACTGCTGCCATACCTGCATGTAAGGTTTGCACAGGCGGCGTCTCTACGAACACATTGCCTGGATGCATATCAGCATGAAAAAAGTTATCACGAAAGACTTGGGTAAAAAATATCGTTAGGCCTTTTTCTGCAAGCGCTGCACGGTCGTAACCTAACTGATCAAACATCTTAACTTGTGAGATAGGGACGCCTTGGATACGCTCCATGACCATCACGTTTTTGGCAGCGTCATAAACTTCAGGCACATACATCAATGCTGAACCCAAGAAGTTATTACGCATCTGAGTAGTATTATCAGCCTCAAGTGTCAAATCAAGCTCGTTGAGCATGACTTGCCGATAGTCTTCGACAATATCAATGATATGGACGGCACGTGCTGCTTCAATACGTGCAGATGCCCAACTTGCCAATTCCCGCAGTAGCTCAAAGTCAGAGACAATCACAGTACGAATATCAGGGCGAACCACTTTTACCACGACTTCACGCCCATCATGTAAGGCAGCCGTGTGTACTTGGGCGATAGAAGCGGCCGCTAGTGGTTTGATATCGAATCGGGCAAACAGCGTTTCAATAGACTGGCCAAGACCATGTTTAGGGTGTTGAATTTGGGCGACAGCGATATCAGCGTCAAAAGGCTTAACTTTGTCCTGCAATTGAATCAATTGAGCGATAATCTCAGGCGGTACCAAGTCGCGACGTGTTGAGAGTAACTGGCCTAATTTTAGAAACAGCGTACCCATATCCTCAAGCGCATACTTAATCGCATTTGGTTGGTGCTTCTTGCCCCATGCTGCTGGATGCATGCGAATTAATCGCGCCAAAGATTGTAGCTGTGGTGCTTCTTCGATAGAAAAATGGGTATCAAGGCGATACATTGCGGCGATACGCCAAAGCTCAAGTAGACGAGCGCGGTGCGATAATAGCATGGGATTAAGTACTCTAAACAAAGACGAAAATGGGGTAGGCGCTGCGCTTAATCATAAATAGTGCCATCGGTAATAGCGTTCATTTATGATTGATGCAATCGGCTATTGATGAAACGAGTTATTAAGAAACTGCGCTTGCTCTTCTTTGATAGCAGCAAGTTTGGCTTCTTCCCGTTCGACGTCAGCACGTAATTTTAACAGTTGCTGTTTTAGATCATTTACTTCAGCCACCTCGATAGGGTCAGGTGTGCTATTGCCAGCCACTTCATTGGCCCAATCACTAACGTCATCAAAAGCACGTTTGGCACTATGACGCCAGCTACCTTTGAGCTGAGAGATAAGGAGATGTAACTGGCTAGCCATTGGCTTACCAATAAACGGCTCAAGCTGTCCAGCCACGTCAGGATCAAACCCTGCAACCAGTTGTTTGAGCTGCATCAGCACCTTGTAATCACCAGCGATTGGCAGGTTACCTTCAGCGCCACGCATCAGATTGAGCAGTTGAGCGGCATTGTCTACAGTGATGGTACAATCTGGACGACTATGACCAAAACGTGCGCGCTCCATGCTGGCTTTTTGGCGCTCATTCATTTGGCCACTTGGCTCAAATACGCTCTCCGTCGTGACCGGCTCAAAGCGCAAACGCTCATGAGTGAACAAGATGTCTAAATGAATCTCAGGCAATCCCATATTAAGACGTAACACTTTACCTGCAAGCGGTGCTAAACCTGCTTTGGTAATCTCATCACTAGCAATAGCAATGTTAATTAGCTTTTCGGCACCAGCTAATAGAAAGACAGTCAGCATAAGGCTCTCGCATCGTTAAGTGAGCGCCTTTGCATTAGCTGCATCAGCGCATAGTATGTTGGTGTTAGGTTTAATAGGGTCTGTTAAACGTAATAGTCTTGCCAATCGTACTTTGTCGTTACGCTTTAAATCCTCGATGGACAGCCACGATGCCAGCAGTCAAGTTATGATAATCGCAGTTCTCAAACCCAGCTTGTTGCATCATTTGCTTGAGTGTCTGCTGATCAGGGTGCATACGAATTGACTCAGCCAAGTACTGATAACTTTCAGCATCATTAGCAATTAGCTTACCCATCACTGGCAATGCAGTAAATGAATACAAATCATAAGCCTTAGATAATGGCTCAAATACTGGCTTTGAGAATTCTAAAATCAATAGACGACCGCCTGGCTTCAGGACGCGATACATAGACTTTAGCGCGGCATCTTTGTCTGTGACGTTACGCAGACCAAAGCTAATGGTGACCAAATCAAAGCTTTCGTCATCAAAGGGAGCTAATGTCTCAGCATTAGCTAATACAAAATCAACGTTATTACAGCCTGCATTGATCAGGCGCTCACGACCGACTTCCAGCATCGCAGCATTGATATCAGATAGTACCACGTGGCCATTTCTACCAACTTCACGGCTAAATACTTTAGCCAAATCACCCGTACCACCCGCAATATCAAGGACATGCTGACCAGCGCGCACGCCCGATAAACTAATCGCATAGCGCTTCCATAGACGATGAATACCGAATGACATCAAGTCATTCATGATGTCGTATTTTTTGGCAACAGAAGTGAATACGTCAGCCACACGTGCTTGTTTTTCTGCTTTATTGACTGTCTTATAGCCAAAATGCGTCTGCTCATTACCATCTGTTTCAGGCGTGTGCGGATTATTGATGTCATCACGCTGATTGAACAGTGTCTGTTTTATCGTTTGCTCTGAAGGGTTTGTACGAGTCGTTTTGTCGTTGTTTGGCATAGTGGTTTGTTGGCCTTGCGGCGTCCCAGTTGGTAAATCTTGAACTTTAGTAAAGTCGCTATTGTCGTCATTAGCAACGCTATTATTCTTGCTCGGCACGACATTGGTTGTTTGGTTACGTAATATCTGCGCGCTAATCTGTTGGTTATGAGCAATACTGTCTTTTACCAGTTTGTCTTGCAGATGACCATTGGTCGTTGTGGCTTGATTAGAAAGGGCGCTGCTATATTTTGAAATATCAGTCATCATGTTGTCCTAGAATTTATTTTTATGATTGTCTTTATCGGAAGAAATCGTTAAATAGTAAGCGTCAATTAGCTATTTAGCATATTGAGCTTATGATACACCAAACGCTACTGGCTTACTGCCATTATCCGTATCATGAACCTGATCAATAATGGACAGTTCACGCTTGCAGAACGGCTCAATAAAATCGCTGACGCTGCTCAGAGGTTTCATGGCTTTAAAGCCTGTATCAATAAAATCATAAAGCGGCTGGTAGCCATGACGATAGGCTGTACTTTTTGCTAGTGCAAAGGCTTTTTTGAGCATAAACGAATTCAGATGTTTGTCCGTGCGATAACAGACGTCTTTTAAATTGGCAATCTGAACTCGGCGCTCGTTTTCTTCATCGACAGTACGATAGGCGGTTAGCATGTTTTCTTCGTTTACTGGTAAATCTTGAGCGAGTAACCACTGGGCTAAGTGCAGATCTAGCTCAATAGCAAAAATCGCTGCTTGGATGCCCATGCTACCAGCCTCTAGAGCTGACTCTTTGGCAAGGCGTTCTAGTTTTTTTGCTTTTGGCAAGATACGTGCTAACTGCTCTGCTAATAACTTGAACTCTTCGCCGCCATACAGTTGGGTGAGAAAGTAATCTGCCATTAGTTGGTTTTTAGGTTGTTCAAATAGCTCGCGATGCGTCTGCTGGAGACGTGCTTGTTGCCATGATTGTACTTCTTTGAGCTTAGCATTTAATGCATCATCTTGGTGATGAGGCATCGCCCAAAAACGTGTCAAATGCTGTTGTAAATCAGCTAAAGCGGTCATGGCAATAAATCCTGTAGAAGTAAATAGGGTGATCAAATTTGAGTATGGTTGTTTTAAATATGGTGGTTCAGGGTTATGAGGTTTTCAACAACTGTTCTATCCTATACCCAAAATTGTGTTCACCTTAAAAGAAAATAATTAAGAATACAAATACCAATCTGTTACACAGCAATATTATTTACTCGATTGGCGCAGTGCTATGATTAAATGAGATAAAAATGAGCGATGAGATAGGGATATTAAGAGTTGTCCTATTAATAGCTATTCCATAAGTCACTCAACGGTAAAGCAGCCCAATAACGATAATAGCGAGTGTAATCATGTCTAAAAAAAATGATACTACTGAACCAAAAGCACCACAAGCGGTAAGTACACAATTTAGTGAGCAAGTTGTGGAGCAGCGTCTAAAGCCCAATCCTTTAAGTCAGTTTTCACTGGATGAGGATTCGCTTAGATTGGCATTGGTGACAGCTCAGTATGCTTTAAAAGCCACTCGCCAACAAACGCCACCGACCCTCAATAAACCAACAGGCCTGTTAGTACTAGTGAACGGAATGGAGCAAGCGGGTAAAGGTACCGCCGTTAAGCAGTTGAGGCAATGGGTAGATCCAAGGCTACTTAAAGTTGAGGCAACTATTGGTCATTCGCCATTGAGTTATCAACCTATTTGGCAAGCGCATACCCGCGCCATGCCGCGCCATGGTGATGTCATGGTATATTTCGGCAACTGGTATGCTGATTTATTATACAACGTCATGCGACTAGCGACATCAGATAGTGAAAACCTTGAAGCATTATCAAATAATAAAGGTCAAACAGATAAAAATTCGCTTCCTATTGCTCAGTGGCAAGACTATCTACAGCAGCAGTTAGATACGCTAAAAGCATTTGAAAACGATCTCATTGCCAATCAAACCAAGTTATTAAAATGTTGGTTTCATGTCGATATTGAAACGTTGCACAGTCGCTTAAAGGATGATGAAGCAGATCCGCAGTTTTTGTATCAAATTGACTGGAATAATAAACAAGTCATCGAGAAGTTTAATGAGGTGGCTGCGACCTTGCTGCATCAACAGGATGATTGGGTCATTATTGATGGTGATGATAAGTTAGAAGCCGCTGATAACTTTTGTCATTTGGTGCTACATGCTATGCAAACCGCGCTGGCGAGTAGTCAAGCAGATAGCAGTGACAATGACAAGGACAACGACAATGACAAGGGAACGTCAGAAAACCATCCTCAGTCCGAGACACTAAAACTTAACTCGGATACCGAACAAAAACAGTTTGAGCCTGTACCGATACCTAAGCAACTGACGTCTATTAAAGATAAAAAAATCAGTAAGTCAGACTATCGTGAGGCATTGGCAGAGAAGCAAGCACGGCTTGCTGAGTTACTACGTGCACGCCAAGGTCGGCATGTAGTGTTTGCTTTTGAAGGAATGGACGCTGCTGGCAAGGGCGGTGCAATCAAAAGATTGGTTGCACCGCTAGATCCTCGCGAGTATCAAATCTATAATATTGGCGCACCGATGTTATATGAGACCCAGCATCCTTACTTGTGGCGTTTCTGGACGAGATTGCCTGACGAACAAACGAATCGTATTAGCCGTATCGCCATTTTTGATCGTACGTGGTATGGGCGTGTGCTGGTTGAACGTATCGAAGGATTTGCGTCTCCTAATGAATGGCAACGAGCATATGATGAAATTAATCGTTTTGAGGCAGACTTGGCGGCAGCAGGAACGTTGGTTATCAAATATTGGTTAGCGATTGATAAAAAAGAGCAGCTTAAACGGTTTGAAGATCGTCAAGAAACACCGCATAAGCAATTTAAACTAACGGATGATGACTGGCGTAACCGTGATAAATGGTCAGACTATGTGCAGTCTGCAGCAGATATGCTGGCACGCACGGATACAACGACAGCACCATGGTGTGTTATTGCGACCAACGAAAAGCGTCAGGCGCGTTTGGACGTATTAGATCATGCTATCGAGCAGTTGTCTGCATTTACTGAAAGCAAATAATTGTTAGAAATGCTTAAAGTTTAAGGACTCTTATAGATTTATATAACTGTATTTTCCACGTATTTCCTAAGTAGGATGGCTCGAACCATATTCGAGCCATCCTGTCTTTTACAGAGTGTGGTCTTGTCCGTATACACTCGCAGTTACAAATCTCGCAATATCATCATGCATTATGTGCTCATATTTAATATAATAGAGCGCAAAACAGCTTCTGCTAAATAATAATTTTAATTTAGCAAACAACGTGTTTTGGTTATTTAGTATAGATAACTTAATAATTACGACAAAAATTGTTACAATAGCTGTTAGTAGTACCACAAATATCGCTAAGAAATATATAAGCCGCAAGATGCTGTAATCAGACGATTTGGCAATATCACTTGCGGCTTTGTGACATGTTGAAGGATGTGTTTTCCCTTTCGCTCTAGTCGGTTTAAGACCTTCTAACCACATGTTATATATTTTCTATTGCTACTTTATTAGATGCCGTAACAAGCACTGTGAGTAGCAGCGCAATATTATCAACCTCATATAATTTTCATCAGCTTACGCAGGACGTACTAACGTATGGGTATTAGCAGCAGTTCTACAGAGTCAATCAAGCCAGTTGGCTCTATGAGAATAAATCTATTTTTTGCCATTTTACTGATTGCGATGACTTCCTACTTTTTGTGGTGGGGTTTAGATTACACCATGCGTCAGCAAACGACGCTATTCATCGTGGCGACCGCTTTTGGTGTCTTTATGGCATTCAATATCGGTGGTAACGATGTCGCCAACTCCTTTGGTACTTCGGTGGGTGCAGGGACGTTGACTATCCCGCAAGCATTGGGTATTGCCGCGATATTTGAAGTATCGGGAGCAGTTCTTGCAGGCGGGGAGGTTACTGATACGATTCGAAGCGGCATCGTCGATCTAGATGGTTTATCAGTGACGCCCAATCAGTTCATTTATGTCATGCTCTCCGCATTGGTTGCAGCAGCATTTTGGCTGTTATTTGCGACCAAAAAAGGTCTGCCCGTTTCGACCACTCACTCCATTATTGGCGGTGTGATTGGTAGCTCCATTGTTTTAGGTATCACGTTAGGTGGTACGGACATGGCGCTATCAACGGTAGACTGGGGAACGGTTGGAACTATCGCTATTTCTTGGGTGCTGTCACCGCTACTAGGTGGCGTGTTGTCTTATCTTTTATATGGACAAATCAAGAAAAATATCATTGAATATAATGATAAAACTGAAGCTTATATTGCTACGCTAAAAGGCAATAAAAAAGTCTTAAAGCAAAACCACAAAGAGTTTTTGGATGGTTTGACAGAGTCTGAGCAATTGGCCTATACGTCAGCGATGCTACGTGATCAGGAAATCTATAAAGATGATGATTGTAACGTTGAAGATCTAGAAACTGATTACTACAAAAAGCTTTATGATATTGAGAATGAGCGCAGTAGCCTTGATACTCTAAAAGCACTTAAGCAGTGGGTACCTATCATTGCTGCCGCAGGTGGTGCGGTGATGACTTCTCTAGTCGTCTTTAAAGGTCTTAAAAATGTTAATAGCGGCCTGACCACACTGCAGGGCTTCTTGATTATGGGTATGATAGCGGCGCTAGTATGGTTAGCGACTTATATCTATACCAAGAGTATCCGCGGTAAGCATAAAGAAGATTTGACCAAAGCGACATTCATTATGTTTAGCTGGATGCAAGTCTTTACCGCGTCAGCTTTTGCCTTTAGTCATGGTTCAAACGATATCGCCAACGCGGTTGGTCCTTTTGCCGCCATTATGGATGTGATTCGTACCAATAGTATCGCTACTGAAGCTGCTGTACCACCTGCTGTCATGCTGACTTTTGGTGTGGCACTAATCGTTGGTCTTTGGTTCATTGGTAAAGAAGTGATTCAAACCGTTGGTACCAATTTAGCGAAAATGCATCCAGCTTCAGGCTTCTCAGCTGAGCTGGCTGCTGCTGCTGTTGTAATGGGCGCATCGACAATGGGTCTGCCTGTATCAAGTACTCACACGCTAGTAGGTGCGGTACTGGGTATCGGTATCGTCAACAGAGATACGAACTGGAAGCTTATGAAACCAATTGGATTGGCTTGGATTGTGACGCTGCCTGCAGCGGCTACTATGTCTGCTATCAGCTATCTTGTATTGAGCAATATTTTTTAATATGTTGTTTTTATCAGTGAATTATCATAATTGAGTTTTAATAACTAGGGCGTGTCTTCATTTCAAAAATGGTGGTAAAAATGAGATAAATTGCCGTCAAACAAGAAAAATAGCGCAGATAATATCGGGATATTAACCAGCTATTTGACGATGTTTGGCAAGATTTAGCCATTTTTAGCCCATTTAGATGACTATCGGGTGAATTGAAGACACGCCCTAGGTTCAACGCAATAAAAAACGCTTATCAGCATCATGCCGATAAGCGTTTTTTAATGATATATAACGATTTACTCGGTACCAAACTGCTTACGTTTTTTGGCAAAAAATCTGTCCAATCTATCCATCGCATTTTCTAGGTCAAGCAAGTTAGGTAAGAACACCAGACGGAAATGATCTGGTCTATCCCAGTTAAACCCAGTACCTTGAACCATCAGTACGTTTTCTTCAACGAGCAAGTCCATCATAAAATCCATATCATCGGTGATAGGATAGACCTCTGGATCCATTTTTGGAAAACAGTAAAACGCGCCTTGAGGCATGGTACAAGAAATACCTTTAATAGCATTAAGACGTGAGACTGCCATTTCACGTTGCTTATATAGACGACCCTTTTCAGAAGTCAGGTCTTGCATGCTCTGATGCCCACCCATCGCTGTTTGAATAGCATACTGTCCTTGCACGTTAGAACAAAGACGCATAGATGCGAGCATATCTAAGCCTTCAATAAAGTCAGCTGCGTGCTGTTTGCGGCCTGATACCATCATCCAACCTGAGCGAAATCCTGCGATACGATGTGACTTTGACAAGCCATTGTAAGAGAGCACCAGCACGTCGTCAGTTAGGGTGCTCATCGGCGTATGTACATTATCATCATAGAGAATGCGATCGTAAATTTCATCAGCCATGATGATTAAATCATGCTCTTTGGCGACTTCAATAATTTGCTTTAATAGCTCATCACTATAAAGTGAACCTGTCGGGTTATTTGGGTTAATAACCACGATGCCCTTTGTTTTGCTCGTGATTTTAGACTTAATGTCTTCAATATCAGGATGCCAGTTGTCTTCTTCATTGCAGCGATAGTGCACAGCAGTACCACCAGCGAGGTTGGCTGCTGCAGTCCAAAGCGGGTAGTCTGGCATTGGAATTAGGACTTCATCGCCATCGTTCATCAATGCCTGCATGGTCATGACGATAAGCTCAGAAACCCCATTGCCCAAATACACATCACGTACGTCAACAGCCGACAGTAACCCCTTTGATTGGTAATATTGCAAAATGGCTTTACGTGCTGAGAAAATCCCCTGCGAGTCTGAATAGCCAGTCGCCTCAGATAAGTTCATAGCGACATCGCGCAAAATTTCATGCGGGGCTTCTAAACCAAAAGGCGCTGGATTTCCCACGTTTAGTTTCAATATGCGTTTGCCTTCTGCTTCCATCTTATTAGCAGTCTGCAATAGAGGACCACGAATGTCATAGCAAACGTTTTGTAATTTGTCAGATTTTTTTATAGTGTTCATAGCATGACCGTTTTTCGGATTGGTTGTCGAATTGGTTTTTGAGTCTTTACCAGCAGTAGAAGTTAGCGTGGACTGAGCATCAGTTGTCTTAATACCTGACTGTGTGTGTGAACTCGTATCTAGCTTTTGATGTTCACTGCGCTCTATAGGTGATGGTGACTCGTCTGCATCAATAGCCTTATTGTTGAGGTCGCCGCGCAACAGATATCCTTCACTACAGCCCAAAATACGTGCGAGTGTAGGCAGCTTGGATGAGACGATGCCATTGGTACCGCGTTCCCAGTTTGAGATAGCACCACGGCTCACTTTTGCACCAGCGGCTGTCATGGCCTTTGCTAGCTGCTCAGCAGTAAATCCTTTGTCACGGCGTAACTGTACCAGTCGTTCCGCTTGCGTACTTTTGCTATTGTCGTCAGACATTGTTGTTTGAGCCTTTGTTAATCAGTAAATATTCAGTGTAGAGATATATTAAACATTTTAGTCAAACACTAATGCAAGATATTATTGCATTGATAGTTAATTTGCAAATGATTTTACAATCAGCTTTATTAGTATTTGCAAGTATATCTTGCAATTAACGTTTGGTTTATGTTCATACGGCTCTAAATCTCTTATATAGACTATAAAAGGTATAGATATCAAAATTACATCTTTACCCATTATTATCTAAAATTAGTTTGCTATATTTGACTCAGTTAATCTCGTCAATCATGCTATCTATCTCACAATATAAAGATTACTTTGCTTATATATGCCTTGAATAGTGCATCGATAACCAACAGATAGAGCACGTCGTTCTCATAATCATATGGCGATAAAATAGTTACCGAGATTAGATAATAAATACTCGAATAAGGATAAATTATGCAAGACAATCAACTAAGCAAAGAAGAAATCAGCCAGTTGACTGAAGCTGACTGGAAAGAGCGTTTAACCGCTGATGAGTATCATATTATGCGTGAGAAGGGCACTGAACGCCCATTTACAGGTGTATATAATGATGCGACCGATGATGGCGTTTACCGTTGTAAAGGCTGCGGTGCAAGCTTGTTTGACTCAAGTAATAAATTTGATGCGAGCTGTGGTTGGCCAAGTTTTGATCAAGGTATCGATAACAGCGCGATTGAAGAGCACGTCGATAACTCGCTAGGCATGACTCGTACCGAAGTCACTTGCAGCAACTGTGGCGCACATTTGGGCCATGTATTCCCTGATGGTCCTACTGAGACAACAGGCATGCGTTATTGCATCAACTCAGTATCTATTGATTTAGATAAGTCTGAGAAGTAAGTAGTCTAAGTAGTATTAGAAACGTGAAAGGGAAGTACAAGGTGCTTCCTTTTCAATAGTTTTATTATGTGTATGATAGAAAAAGAAGTAGTGCATAGACACTCAAAACAATAAAAACCTCAATTTAAGGATAAATGATGAGTACAATTTATGATTTTACGGCTGAGCGCATGGATGGTAGCTCGCAAGCGTTTTCAGATTACCAAGATAAAGTATTATTAATCGTCAATACTGCAAGCAAATGTGGATTTACGCCGCAGTTTGAAGGCTTAGAGTCGCTATATCAACAATATAAAGATCAAGGACTGGTCATCGTCGGCTTTCCTTGTAATCAATTTGGTAGCCAAGACCCAGGTAGCAACGATGAGATTGGCGCGTTTTGCCAAAAGAATTATGGTGTTAGCTTTCCGATGATGGCAAAGACTGATGTCAATGGCGCAGATGCTCATCCTATCTATCAATGGCTCAAAGAACAAAAGGGTGGTGTGCTGACAGATGGTATCAAGTGGAATTTCACCAAGTTCCTAGTCGATAGTAAAGGTCAGGTGATTGACCGCTATGCACCAACGACCAAGCCAGAAGCCATCAAAAACGACATCGAGCAAGCACTGGCTAATAAATAGGCATTAAATTTAAAAAATATTGATTTTGTATGAAAATATAAAATCAATAAAAACAAATGCTTGCTAGATATTCTAATAAAAATCGAAAAAATATCTAAAAAAGTGGTAAATACTGTTTGACACCCAACAGTAAATCTATATAATACACACCCACAGCAACGGAGCTTAGTGACAAACTTAAGAGCTCAGTTGATGTTGAATAAATTGCCTAGCAATTGTTCGAAGGGTGATTAGCTCAGTTGGTAGAGCGTCTGCCTTACACGCAGAATGTCGGCGGTTCGAATCCGTCATCACCCACCACTTCTTAGCAAGTGGCTAAACAAGCTAAGAGACCTAAGCAGCGGTAGTTCAGTTGGTTAGAATACCGGCCTGTCACGCCGGGGGTCGCGGGTTCGAGTCCCGTCCGCTGCGCCATATTTAAAACGAATTTAAACTGTTAAGTTTAAGCAAGTTTCGCCTCAAGCATTAGATTGTTTGAGGTTTTTTTGTGTCTGTTTTTTATGTATCTATATTTTATGAGTTATAAGTCAGGTAAGCAAGTACAGTAAGAATTAGAATCTAGAGCAATGACTTATATTCACTTAAGTCGTATCAATCAAAGGTCGGCTAAAACGTAAACCCTTCTTTTATATCAGTCTTATATTGAATAAAAGAAGGGTTGTCGTATTTATCTTAGTTACAGCACTTTAAAATGCCTTTGCTTAAAACGCATTATTTAGAATTTATAACACGTTTAGCTCGTTGTGAATTTTAGCTACAAATAAAAGGCTATTCATGCGTTGCTTGCCATGCACCCATTGACCCTAGATAGATATCAATGTGCTCAAAACCTCGACTAGCGAGCCATCCTGCTGCTATCGTTGCCCGAGCACCACTGGCGCACATCAATGTATAGTGGTGACTTTGGTCAAGCTCATGCCAACGCTCGTTCAGGTGTCCAACATAGATATGCTGTGAGCCTTCGATCGCATTAGTATTTCTCTCATCGATATCGCGTACATCGAGCAATGTCCAGTTCTGAGCATTATTAAGGCGACTCTCTACCTCGGTTGTATCGATCATAGGGGTTTGCTGCATCTGCTCCCATTTAGCAGCGGCAGGGACGACACCCACATAGCCACCTATAATATTATCAAAAGCAATACGTACCAAATGCTCCATCGCAGTCGCCAGTTGCTCTTCATCAGAGGCAATCAGTGCCAAGCTTTGTCCTTCTTCAATAAACCATCCAGCAAACGCAGGTAGCATGTTGACAGGTAAGCTCATAGAACCGGGCAGGTGTCCTGACGCATACGCCATTGGTTCACGAATATCGATGAGATGATCAGCATCGCAGTCATTTAGCTGTTTAAGCGAAAGGTTACGCGGACGCATAACGACTGGAGGCGCTTCACCACCTTCCATATTAAGGCGCTCCATCAATCTGAAATAAGGCGGCTGATAATGATTTTCGCTAGTCTTGAAATCAATAAACGTCTCACGATCGGTAATCTGTAAACGTGGGTTGTTGACTCTTTCGTGACCGACGGTAGAGAACTCTCGCTCCGCCATGCCTGATCCACAGACGGAGCCTGCACCATGAGCTGGATAAATAATTGCCTGATCTCCAAGCGCTAAAATGTCTTGTAATGAGTCATAAAGTAAACCTGCAACTTCTCTACGACGATTGGGATAGAAGTCAGTACGACCGACATCACCTACAAAGAGCGCATCCCCAGTAAAAACTCCAACTGCTTCCTTTGGATACGCCGTGTCAAACAGCACATAAGCAAGATGATCATCGGTATGACCAGGCGTTTCTAAGACACGGATTTCTAATTGGCCAATTGAAAAGCAATCACCATTACGTGCGGTCTCAGCGTAGACAACAGGTTGTTCTGGATTGGGTCCATGCAAAACTGTTGCTCCTGTCATTGCAGCCAAGATAGGTGCGCCAGAAACCAAATCTTCATTACGATGTGTCTCAAAAATATGAGTAATCTCAAGCCCTGCTGCGCGCGCCTTTTCTACATATATCGCGCAGTCACGACGTGGGTCAATTACCGCTGCTTGACCACCAGAGCCTACCAAGTAGGATAGGTGCGAAAGTCCAGATGTCTTAATTTTCTCTAGTAGCATGGTCGTTTCCTTATTGTTGTTTTAATCATAATAGTTATTTTAATCAGGTTTATTGGCAGTACAGAGCGAGAGCTACCAGCCAAATCTAGCTTTACTGTTGCATAAGCTTGTATTAAATCTAGCATGAACTTCTAAGTGTCATCAATATACAATAACATATATTAAACTTGTTATTTACATAAGGCCAAACGTAGAAGGCTTTAGGTTGAGAAGATTAAGAAATGCTCACTTTTACCATTAGATTTTTTGGTTTTTTTATCTTTACGCATTTAATTGAAAGGCTAGGTGAGGCAACTTTACAAAGATTGTTTTTTAAGGTTGGTCTGCTCTAAGTTTCTATATAATGATGTTAATCAGTTAGAAAAATTGAGTAATAAAATATGAAGAAAGAATATATTTGGTTATGCGATTCAGTATTAGATTGGTCTGCAACAATAGAGAGCTATAGTTATACGAACGAAGCAGATCATCTGAGAGCATACGATCTTTGGAATCATGCTGACTTAATTTTGACAGGGAATGCAAATGAGTTTAATCGAGTAGATGTTGTTTCTAACTTAAAGCGCTGTCTCAATCAAAGACTAACATTTATAGAACACGTATATTCTCTCAAAAAAATTGCTTTATCTGATTCACCAAAAGGATATCTAGAATATTTAGAGTCTTTAGGCTTAGTTCGACCTTATATGTTAAAACAGATGATGATTATTAGAAATGACATTGAACATAATGATGCTCTACCGCCCAATATTGAGCGTTGTAGAGAATTGTTGGATTTAACTTGGTACTTCTTAAAATCCACGGATAATTTTATTTTTTGGTATAAAAATAATTTTACATTGAGTTCTTTATCAGATGAGAGAGACGAAACTCAATATTGGTTAAATTTTAGTATTGATTTTAAGTTGGATCATGCAATAAAGATTAATGGCTGGATTCCTAAAGTGTTACTCAGCGAGGAGGAAAAGCAGGGCTATACGTTAATTGAGTTAAAGGACTCTGGTTTTAAAAAAACACGCTGGGGAGGAACTGAAAAACATATGGATAAGCTAGATAACGATTTTTGGATAAATGGTAGCGTCAAACCATCAGAGAAAGTCAGACTCAAAGTGGTTAAGCATTGTCTTCACGCGAACATGTAATATATCTACTTGAGCATACGTAGTAATTAGTCTTATATTGGTAAGTATTAGCATCAACTACTTAGAAAATATATTTATCGTCGCATTTTTACTGAGTTTTGATACTTAGAATAAGCGACAAAATTGTTCAAAAAACATTGAATTATTTTAATATGTCTGTATTATTGGACATATGGAAATAACTAATGCTATCGCAAGCTTTGCTGCGCTCTCTCAAGATACTCGTTTAAAGGCTTTTAAGCTGCTAGTCAGCCATGAGCCTGAAGGCCTACCTGCAGGTGAAATAGCCCGTCAGCTCTCTGTTCCTCATAACACAATGTCAGCCCACTTATCGGTGCTAGCACGGGCAGGATGGGTGGTTTCACAGCGTCATAGCCGACATATTATCTATCGTGCTTCGCTATCACATATGGATAACGTCATTCAGTTTCTGTTGCAAGATTGCTGTGCGGGACATCCAGAATTATGTGCGTCACTCATGGATAGTTTGAATGGTTGCAGAGTAAATGAGTCTGCTGAGCAAGGTAACGATTAAACCAATTATCAATTCAATAAATACATAAAATAGGTATAAACACTATGAAGCCATTAATCTTTCATAATCCTAAATGCGGAACCTCTCGTAACACGCTTGCCATTATTAAAGCATCAGGTGAAGAGCCAGAAGTAGTGGAATACCTGAAAAATACACCAACGCGCGATCGTTTAGTGGAGCTGTTGGCACAAATGCAGATTTCGCCTAGAGAGCTATTAAGAAGCAAAGAAGCTATCAATGATGAGCTTGGTCTAGATAATCCTGAGTTGTCTGACGATCAGATTATCGATGCCATGATTGCACATCCTATTTTAATCAACCGTCCTATCGTGGTGACTGATAAAGGCGCTGCTCTATGCCGTCCTTCTGAACGTGTGTTTGAATTGCTAGCCAATCCAGTAAGTAGCTTCACAAAAGAAGACGGCGAGGTTGTTACTCATGACAAACACTGAGGTTGACCAAACATTAGCAGTTGATCCTACTGTTTCGCCAGAATTTAGCTTAGACGATTTGCTCAATATTGATATAGATAATCTTCAGCCTATCGACATTGATTCTTTGGTTGCGCCAAATGACTCACGTCATCCGCCAAGAATATTAGTGCTATACGGTTCTGTCCGTGCGCGCTCGTTTTCTAGGTTGGCTGCTGAAGAGTCAAGCCGGTTGCTACGTTGGTATGGTTGTGAAGTAAAAATGTTTGATCCATCCGGCTTGCCGTTACCCGACGATGTAGACTCAGACCATCCTAAAGTGCAAGAATTGCGGGAGCTGGCGCAGTGGTCAGAAGGCATGCTGTGGGTGAGTCCAGAGCGTCACGGCAGTATTACCAGTATTATGAAAGCGCAAATCGACTGGATACCGTTATCACTAGGTGGCGTGCGTCCAACGCAAGGTAAAACCCTAGCACTGATGCAAGTCAGCGGTGGTAGTCAGAGCTTTAATACGGTCAATCAGATGCGTATTCTTGGGCGCTGGATGCGGATGATTACTATCCCTAATCAATCTTCGATACCCAAAGCGTTTTTGGAGTTCAACGACGACAATCGCATGGATATGTCTCCCTTATATCTGCGCCTTGTTGACGTCTGTGAGGAGCTAGTGAAGTTTACTTGGCTCACACGTGGACGTTCAGACTATCTCACTGATCGCTATTCAGAACGTGTCGAGAGTGCTGAAGAAGTATCGAGCCGCGTCAATCAAAAATCGATCTAACCTCCTAATCGATCTAATTTCCTATATTAAATCGGCTGAATAAAATCAGCTTAAGTAAGGTTGTACAATGCTTGCATTTGCTATTTTTGTGGTCACTTTAGTCTTAGTTATATGGCAACCTAAAGGATTGGGCATCGGCTGGAGCGCTATGGGTGGTGCCTTAGTCGCATTAGCGCTTGGCGTCGTGCAGTTATCAGATGTGGGTATCGTCTGGGATATTGTTTGGGATGCGACCTTTACTTTTGTGGCGCTGATTATCATTTCGCTTATCTTAGATCGGGCAGGGTTTTTTGGTTGGGCCGCATTGCACGTGGCACGCCTTGGCAATGGGCAAGGGCGCTTATTGTTTCCGATGATTGTCGTGCTCGGCGCCTTTATTTCTGCCTTTTTTGCCAATGATGGTGCTGCGCTACTACTGACCCCGATTGTCATCGCTATCTTGCTACGTCTGAAATTTTCGCCACCATCAGCGCTGGCATTTATCATAGCGACTGGTTTTATCGCTGATACGGCAAGCCTGCCATTGGTCACCTCAAATTTAGTCAATATCGTCAGTGCCAATTATTTTGATATTGGCTTTGGTCGTTATGCGGCGGTGATGGTGCCAGTCAATATCGTGTCTGTATTAGCGACGCTACTGGTGTTGTGGGTTGTCTATGCACGTCATATTCCAAAAACTTACTCGACTAGCGAGCTCAGCGCTCCAGAGTCTGCTATTACCGATCCATTGGTCTTTCGAGCTGCTTTTCCACTATTAGGTTTGCTACTGGTCGCCTATTTTGCAACAGAGCCGTTGGGGCTGCCTATTTCACTGGTCACGGGCATCGCTGCTGTTGCACTAATGGCAATCGCTGGTCGTATATGGCAAGGGGGGCATGGTGCGGTAGTCTCTGTAAGCGATGTAGTACGTAAAGCACCTTGGCAAATCGTACTATTTTCAATCGGTATGTATCTGGTGGTATATGGTCTGGGTAATGCGGGGCTTACGGCCTATGGTGCGCAAGTACTCAACTGGTTGGGTCAACAAGGCGCAGTCATTGCTACCGTTGGGACTGGGTTTTTATCAGCGATAGTTGCTTCTGTTATGAATAATATGCCAGCGACCCTAGTCGGCGCGCTTGCAATTGATCAAGCACAAGTGCCTGCAGCAACACGAGAGCTGATGATTTATGCCAATGTCATCGGTAATGATTTAGGACCTAAGTTTACGCCGATTGGTAGTCTGGCTACTTTACTATGGTTACATGTCTTAGCAGAAAAGGACTACAAAATTAGCTGGGGACAGTACATAAAGATTGGTCTACTGATCACGCCGCCTGTGTTGTTAGTGACATTGTTAGCATTGGTATTCTGGCTACCACTATTGCCAAGTTAACTGATGAAAAACTTACTACAGTAATATCCGATCGTGACCATGTTGCTTAGTTTTAAGTATCATGGTCAAAATCAAGTATGAGATAAAGTAGTGATTAGCGCTTATCAAATTGGCAAAATAGATAAACAATATTAGGGTCTGTTGAACTTTCAAATATTAGGACTGCTGATCGCGAAAATCGCATCATACTAGGCGTAAACCGACGATAATGTCGAGACCTTAACTAGGCTTGCAACAACGTTTGAGGTGATTTTAGCATCAGCCTTTCAGGACAGGGCTATTTTTTGCCAATACATGGCGAAACTGTCTAACCTAGAACGACTGGGCGTCAAAAATTTCACTGCGTATTGTCTAAAAAATAGTCACTGCCAGTACCACATTTGAATGTTCAACAGACCCTAAATGATACGCATAAAAAAACCCTCATCAAATTGATGAGGGTTTTGGCAAATGCCATAATTGAATCAAAGTTGACTCAAGAAATTTACTACTAAAATGTGGCTCTCCAACCTGGGCTCGAACCAGGGACACACGGATTAACAGTCCGTTGCTCTACCAACTGAGCTATTGGAGAATAGGCTGTAAGTGTTTAATCGCTTACAACGAGCCTTAGAAGTCTCTAACGAGTTCTTGCTAAGTGGGGCGTATTCTAGCAAAGTTAAAAAATACGTCAAGCCTTTTTTTGCATAATTAGTAAAAATTGTCATTTTAATGATGAGATAGTGTGTTTTTCCTAGTTATGCCCAAGACTCGCGTAAAAAAATACGCCCTATAGTGTATAGAGGGCGTATTTTTTATGAACAGCGGTAAGACTCGTTGCTCTTTACGTTTTATTCAGCAATGTCTAAATCAGCCACTGCTTTTTCGATACGCGATAGCGCGTCTTTTAATGTTGCCTCATCAGTAGCGTACGAGATACGCATATAGCCGCCAAGACCGAATGCATCGCCAGGTACAACTGCCACGCCTACTTTGTCCAATAACCATGCTGAGAATTCAGTACATGATGACAGGCCAGCTGCTTTGATGAGCGGTACGATATTTGGGTATACATAGAATGCGCCATCAGGACGCAAGCAAGTAATGCCTTTAATGGCATTTAAACCATCTACGACTAGGTCACAGCGTTTCTCAAAGGCGGCTACCATCGGCTCTAGTACGCTCTGATCACCACTGATAGCGACTTCCGCTGCCACTTGGCTGATTGACGTTGGGCATGAGGTAGATTGTGACTGTACCTTTTTCATCGCGCCGATTAGCTTAGCAGGGCCACCCGCATAGCCGATACGCCAGCCTGTCATTGCATATGCTTTAGACACACCGTTCAAGATGATTGCGCGATCTTTTAGCTCAGGTGCCGCGTTTAAGATATTGTAGAACTTATCACCTGTCCAGCGGATGTGCTCGTACATATCGTCTGAAGCTACATAGACTTGTGGATGTTTTTTCAATACTTCAGCGATGGCCTTTAGCTCATCTAATGTGTAAATCATACCTGTTGGGTTAGATGGGCTGTTTAATACCAATAGTTTAGTCTTGTCAGTGATCGCTTCTTCTAACTGCTCAGGGGTAATTTTGAAGTCTTGCTCCGCTGGGCATTTGACGATGACTGGCACACCTTCTGCGATGATAACCATGTCAGGATAGCTGACCCAGTATGGTGCTGGGATGATGACTTCATCGCCAGGATTGATAAATGCTTGGGCAAGGTTAAAGAATGACTGCTTACCACCGACCGATACTAGGATTTCGTTTGGCTCGTAGCTGATGTCATTGTCGCGCTTAAACTTCTCGATGATGGCTGTTTTTAGCTCTGGCGTACCATCGACAGCCGTATATTTAGTGAAGCCATCATTGATTGCATCGATTGCTGCTTTTTTGATGTGTTCAGGGGTATCAAAATCAGGTTCACCAGCGCCCAAACCGATAATATCTTTACCAGCTGCTTTTAGCTCTTTGGCTTTATTGGTAATCGCTAGCGTAGGTGATGGTTGGATGTTGTTGACGCGGTCAGACAGTTGCAACTCGCTCATGAGAGATCCTTTTTTATATGAGGGTGGGGTTGGTGGAAATCTGATATTAATTATATAACGTTTTCATTGCTATCAGGACAAGATGTCAGATAGTTTAAGGAAAGATAGCGTTATCTTACCGAATACGGCGGTCATTCGACTATAGATGATGGTGATGATGCTTCGGCAAACGACGCGATTGCTAGTTTTTGCATTGTAGCATGCTGATATTGACCTGTCTTACGACGCTAGTAACAGAATATTGTGTCGTTGCTTGTGATAGCAGTATCCTTGTGAAGGTAGTAAACAACACGCTTATATTAAGCTTGAGCCCAGACGATTGCGAAGACACAACAATAAACCTGTAGCCAACCACTATAATTATTTAGATTTGTTAAATAAAATGGCTTATAGCTTAATAAAATGCGCCCAATGATATCTGCGAAGAATAACGATAATTAATAGCTAGTTGCTATCAAAGGTCTAAGGTTTTATTAGGTAATCAGTTTAAGAGCATTAATTCCATATTATGAAAATACTTAAAAAGATAAGAATACTCAAAAAGGATATTTACGATGACAGATTCTACTGAAAAATTACATATTCTCATTACTGGGGCGACGTCGGGCATTGGTAAGCAGTTGGCAAAAGACTATCTGCTAGCAAATCATCATGTATATGCAGTTGGCCGTGACGACGAAGCGTTGGCTGAACTTCAGGCGTTAGGCGCAGAAACGATTGATTTAGACCTCATGGATCGAGAAAAGGTCATCGAAGCTTTTGAAAAAATTGATAATGTCGATTTGGCAATTTGCGGCGCTGGTATGTGCGAGTACTTAGATATGCCGAACTTTGATAGCAGTGTGTTTATGAAAGTCATGTCGGTAAATATGGGTACGTTGTCGCATGCGATCGAAGGGGTATTACCAAAGCTAATTGCCTCAAAAGGTCGCTTGGTCGGTATTGGTTCAGCGTCTGCTTATGTGCCTTTTGCGCGCGCTGAGGCCTATGGTAGCTCAAAGGCAGCTATCCATTATCTAATGAAGACCCTACAGATTAGCCTTGCTCCGCATGATGTGTCAGTTAGCTTAGTCGTGCCTGGTTTTGTTGAGACACCGATGACCAAACAGAATGACTTTCCGATGCCGTTTATCCAGACGCCAGCTCAGGCCAGTCAAGCTATACGTGACGGTATCGAAAGCGGGCATGATGTGATTGAATTTCCAAAAAAACTAACCATGCCTTTAAAAGCCTTAGGTACGTTGCCTGATTTAGTCTGGCAGCAAGTTAGCGAAAAGCTCAATAAAAAATAATCTACTATCCGTAGAACTCTTAATCATCATATCGACAGAAAAATACAGAAGGGAATGCTTTTATGCCGTTTACTCGTTTCAAGCGTGCAAGTAACCAAAAAAATGCTACCAATGCTGCAGCAGATTCTGACCATCAGACTACCCAAAAACGTATTGCTATCATCGGCTCAGGTGTATCAGGACTGACATGCGCCCATTATCTAGGTACGCAACATGATGTGACGGTATTTGAAGCCAATGATTATATCGGCGGGCATGTAAATACGATTGACGTGGCACTACAAGACGGTAAAAAAGCGAAGAGTAGCAATGTAGAGAGTAGTGCGATAGATACAGGATTTATTGTCTTTAATGAGCGCACATACCCGAACTTCTTTCGTTTGCTTCATGAGTTGCAGGTGCCGTTTCAAGCAACGGATATGAGTTTTTCTGTCAAAAATACTGCACGTCATTTTGAATACAATGGTCATACGCTCAACACTTTATTGTCACAACGTAAAAATGTACTTAATCCAAAATTCTGGCAGTTTATCAAAGATATTTTGCAGTTTAATAAGCATATCAAACAGCTACGTCAAGATTACGATAGTGCGCGCTCTCAAGGACAAGATGTCAGTAGCTTTGCAGAACAAACGCTCGGTGGTTATTTGACGCAAAAGAAATACGGTCAGCTATTTACCGATAACTATCTATTGCCAATGGTATCGGCTATATGGTCAACCAGCCTAGATGAAGTGCAAGAATTTCCTTTGGTATTTTTTGCACAGTTCTTTGACAACCACGGGTTGCTGGATGTGGTCAATCGTCCGCAGTGGTTTACGATAAAAGGTGGCTCAAAACAATACGTCAATAAATTGATTCCACGCTTTATCAAAGCGGGTGGCAAGATACGGGTCAATAGCCCAGTACAGTCTGTGGTTCGTGATGGCGAGCAAGTGACTTTGACAGTACAGAATGCTTTGACAGTGCAGGATAAAGGTAACGCTGACAACCGTAGCGAAGAACTTGTATTCGATGAGGTTATTCTTGCTTGTCATGCAGATACCGCACTAAAGATCTTAAAGGATGCGAGCACCGATGAATCTGAAGTATTAGGTCATTTCCGCTTTACCAAAAACACGGCTGTATTGCACACCGATACCAGTGTTCTACCTAAGAAGCCACTGGCATGGGCAAGTTGGAATTACTTAATAGATGAAACAGTTTCAGGCAGTGTTAAGGATAGTGAACAAGCAGCTGAAAACGCACAGATATCTGCAAAGCCAATACTGACTTATCATATGAATATCCTGCAACGACTGACCAAAAAACACAATTATTTGGTCACCTTAAACCCAGCTGTAGACAATAAAAGCATCGATGATAAACAGATCGTTAAGAGCATCGATTATAGTCATCCAGTGTTTGATCTTGCGATGATTGATGCGCAGACCAAATGGTCGAGTATCTCTGGCAACGGTTCACACACGCATTTCTGCGGAGCCTATTGGTTTAATGGCTTTCATGAGGATGGCGTGCGTAGTGGCCTACGCGTCTGTCAGGCGCTTGGTCTTGATATTGATATAAAAGACGAGGTTGATCCAGCTCATTTACCTGATGCTGATAGCGCGCATACGCCGTTTCGTTATAAAGACTTACCTATAAAAGCGGATACCAAATTACGTAGACTGAACAAGCGCGAAGTAACCATAGCGACCACTAATCAGGAACTGGTTGAGTATGCTAATCGTCTGCAGAGTTCAACTGCTGATACGAGCCAATATAAGAAACGTGGCTTATTCGGTCGCCGTAAAACCAAATAATATGACGATTAACGCCATTATGTATTCTAAGTGTTTTGAAAGATTTTCCATACGAAAAGCACACCGTTACACAAGAGACTATTTATGACCACGTCCGCTCAAGATGCCAATGTTACGCCAAATCATGGGTCTTCTTATGATACAAATGCATTGCCGCATCAGCTGTTTGAGGGTACGACATGGCACAGACGGCTGCTACCTAGTGTGAATAAATTCGTCTACCCTTATCGCTATTGGGGCGTCAATATTAGCGCACTGGCGGCAGGGAAGGAACTTCCTGAAATTAACACGGCAGCATTTAATGAGAGTAAGTTTTTAGAAAAATTACCATTACGTAAAGTATTACCGAAAAAGCTGCTAGCAAAAGGTCTACCTCTATTTTCAGCAAAGAAAAAGGCGCTACAACGTTTCTATGCTGATGACTATCTACAGCATATTGATCTACAGAGTAATAATAGCCTAAGCGATGATAGAAAACCTGATAGTAATGGACAGTCTGTTCAAGCACTAGAAAAACGCCTAAGCCGAGCATTCGAGAAATATGCGGGGAGCGCACCTGAAGGCGATATGTTGGGACTGCTTATCTGCCGTAATGCGGGCATGTACTTTAGCCCAGTTAATTTTTACTTGGGGTTTGATGCGCAGCAAACGCCAACTCATCTGTTAGCTGAAGTGTCTAATACGCCATGGGACAAGCGTCATTACTACGGTTTTTTGTTAGAAGGAGAGAATACTGAGCTCTGTCATGACAAGGATTTTCACGTATCACCTTTTAACCCTATCGATCAGCTGTACCGCTGGCAGGTCACGGTAAAGGGTACAAAAATGGATGAGCATCCTAATACTGGCTTACAGGTGCGTATTGCTATCAATATCAGCGATGAGCGCGGTGAAGTTTTAAAAACTGGCATAAAGATATCAGGCGTACCGATGACAGAAGAGGCTGTTCGTCATAGCTTGCGAAAGAACCCTTTGATGAATATGACGTCATTAACCCGTATTTATTGGCATGCGTTTAAGCTCTATGTGATAAAAAAAGTGCCGTATATCAACTACGATGAAAAATTGGCCGACAGTCAACAGAAAAGCGGCCATCAGAAAAGTAGACAGAAGGAAAGCAGCTAGCAGAAAAATACTAGTCAAAAAGACGTTTTGTAGTTACAGCAATTTTCAAATACCAACAATCCAAAAATTTTGTCAATGTAATACTAAAAATGAATCACTAAAAAACAAAGCATTTAAACAAGGATAAATATACGATGCCAGCACGACCGACCGATCGAGCACCAGTCACAAAACTAGAAAAATTAACTGCTCGTGTGAGCAAAGTAGTTAATGAAAGTGCTGTACTACAGCCAGTCAGCAATAGTGTGAATCACTTAGCGAGAAAACTTATCTTTCGTGCGTTACAGCACGTTCAGTTTGGTAGCCTCACGTTGGTTGAAACATTTGACGAACAGGAACCTAAGACAAGTAGTTTTGGTAAAGTAGCTACCAATGAGGCTAGTAGCTCGGCAGTTGGTCGCCATTCGCTACATGTGACGCTACAGATTCATGATCCTGCTGTCTATCGTCAGCTGCTTTTAGGAGGCTCTATCGCGCTAGCAGACAGTTATATCGATGGTGAGTGGGATACGGATGATCTGACAGGTTTGATTCGTTTGGCGGCTCGTAACTTAGCCGTACTCAATAAACTAGAGAATCGTTTTGCAGGTATTAGTAAAGCATTTGAAAAAGCGAAGCATCAGCTGCGTAGCAATGACAAATCTGGCTCCAAATCCAATATCCTAGCCCATTATGATTTGGGCAACGATATGTATGAGCGATTTTTGGACGATACGATGATGTACTCATCGGCAGTCTATCCTACGCCTGACGTGACGCTTAGCGATGCTCAGCAGCACAAACTGTCGCTTATATGCCAACGTTTACAGCTTAGCGCTAATGATAATGTGATTGAAATCGGTACAGGGTGGGGTGGTTTTGCTATCTTTGCGGCCAAGCATTACGGCTGCCATGTGACTACCACGACTATCTCTGATGCTCAGTATGATGAAGCACAGCGACGAGTCGAGGCAGCAGGTCTGTCTGACAAAATCACACTGCTCAAACAAGATTACCGTGAGCTGACAGGTCAATATGACAAGCTAGTCAGTATCGAGATGATTGAAGCGGTGGGCCATGAGTACTTACCGACTTTCTTTGCTAAATGTGATAGCTTGCTCAAGCCGACAGGTCTTATGGTATTGCAGGCCATCACTTTTAATGATCAAAATTATCAAGACTATATCGATTCAGTCGATTTTATCCAAACGCATATTTTCCCAGGTGGTTGTCTGCTCTCAAACCAAGAGCTGACGACCCAATTCACTGAACAGACCGATATGGTCGTCAAACAATTGCATGATTATGGTTTTGATTATGCGTATACGCTACGTGATTGGCGTGCTGCGTTTATGGCGCAGCGTGCAGAGATTCAAGCGCTTGGCTATGACAATACCTTTATCCGCCTATGGGAGTTTTACTTTTGCTATTGCGAAGGTGGCTTTTTGGAGCGCACGATCGGTGTGGTACAAGTCACTGCGGTGAAGCCTAATAATATCGACACGCTGCATTTTTATGATTTGCCATCTGCCGTCTTAAATCATAAAACAGTTTTGAACGATGAGACCACCTTTAGTAAAGAAGATAGAACAGACACAGTATCGGTATAAGTTAGGTGATACAGATATGGTTTGTTTATAACTTTCATAGGGTCTCATACTGTATAGACAGTTTGAGACCCATATGTTGAGAGGTTGTACATTGAAAGGTTGTACATGGAAAAGTTCTACGATGCTTGTAGGGCACGCTTATCACGTAGACCTGAATAGCGTGTGACCGCTAGTGCCATTAAAGAAATAACAGCACCGATCCAAGCCGTGTCTTGTAATGACATATTTTCAACCACGCTACCACCGATGATTGAGCCCAATGCAATACCGATATTAAATGCAGCAATATTCAATCCAGAGGCGACATCGATAGCGTTTGGCGTATATTTTTCAGCTTGTTTGACCACGTAGATTTGTAGGCCTGGTACATTACCAAAGGCGAAAGCACCCCATACCAAAATAGTCAGTACAGCAGCAATCTTAGATTGCATAGTAAAGGTGAACAGTAAAAGAATGACACTTAAGGCGCTAAATATAATGCTAAGCGCACTAATTGGGCCGCGTTTATCTGCAAGTTTTCCGCCCCAGATATTACCAATAGCAACGGACACGCCATATACGAGCATAATAAGACCAATGGCTGATGGCGCAAATTTGGTTTGCTGCTCTAAGATAGGTACTAGGTAGGTAAACGCCGTAAACGTACCGCCATAGCCAAGAATAGTCATGAGATAAACCAGTAGTAATTGTGGTTTTACAATGACTTGTAATTGTTCTTTGAACGTTGCAGGGATAGATTTTTTTAGGTTTTTTGGTACTAATATGGCGCTACCAATTAAAGCGATTAAACCCAGTACTGAGACGACCAAAAACGTAGCGCGCCAACCGAAATGCTGTCCAATCCATGTGCCAAGGGGTACGCCAGTGACAAGCGCCACGGTAAGCCCAGTAAACATAATGGCAATCGCGCTGGCTTCTTTTTCTTTACTAACAAGGCTAGTAGCAATCATGGAACCAATAGAGAAAAACACACCATGCGCCAGACCGGTCAAGATACGTGCGAGTATCAAGGTTTCATAACTGGGTGCTTGCCAAGCCAAAAAGTTACCCATGACAAACAGACCCATTAAGCTCATCAGTACGATTTTGCGGTTCCAGCGGCCAGTGAGTGCGGTAAGTATAGGGGCACCGATGGCAACGCCGACAGCATATAGACTGACGAGTAACCCTGCTGAAGGTAAGCTCACGCCCAGATCAGCGGCAATAGTTGGTACCAATCCAACGATGACAAATTCGGTTGTCCCAATTGCAAATGCGCTTAGAGTAAGCGCCCATAAAGCGAGTGGCATAACGACATCCTAATAATTAAATGATGCACGTAGTTTGACGGATTTATAGTTTGCAAAAAACAGCATAAATGACAAAATACCTTTGTTAATTTTGTAAAGGTAATCATGATGATGGGACATGCTAAAACAGAAGACATAGAGATATTTTTGACGGTAGTAGACACGGGCAGCTTTACTGGCGCTGCCAATTTATTGAATCAGCAAGTAGCTAAGGTATCTCGTGCAGTGTCCAGACTCGAAGATACACTGCAATGCACGCTGCTAAATAGAACGACACGACGCTTGGAGCTGACGGAGGAAGGGCATGTCTTTATTAGATATGCGCGTGAGAGTTTAAATACGTTATATACCGGTGAAGAGGCGATTAAGCTGTTAAAACAAGCGCCGAGTGGGCACTTACGAATTGACGCCGCGAGCCCGTTTGTCTTTCATCAATTGACGCCTCTGGTTGGTGATTTTGTGGCGCAATATCCACACATTACTCTCGACCTTACCTCGCATGACAATATCATCGATTTGCTCGAACATAAGACAGATCTGGCTATCAGAATTGGCGACTTAAAAGACTCAAATCTGCATGCGCGTCTATTGGGTAAAAGTAAGCTGCGGCTAGTAGCCAGTCCTGAATACTTACACCAGCATAATGAAGTGACTCATATTGATAATTTGAATGTTGACGATTTAAGCACTCATAAATTAATTGGCTTTAACGATGCGTCAAAACTAAATAGTTGGCCACTAAAAACTCCAGTTAAACTGAATTTTCATATGACTGGCAGTAGTGGCGAGACCTTACGTCAGCTATGTTTAAATCATCAGGGTATCGCTTTACTGTCACATTTTATGATTGGTGAAGATTTGAAATCTGGACGATTGGTTGAAGTATTGCCCGAGGCGATAGTCAGACCAAACAACCGTGAAGCTATACAGGCGGTCTATTACAAAAACAGTGCCGTATCTTCGCGTATTCTGGCATTTTTAGACTTTATTCAACCACGACTGACATTATAACTTTTATCCGTTTTTATTCATTTTATAAGGGATGACATCATGGGTTACGTTTTTATTTATCTTGCCGCTGTGGTTATCTTTTTGGGTGTCGATGCTGTATGGCTAACGACCATGAAAGGCGCCTTTTATGAGTCGCGTATCGGACATCTATTGGCTGATGAGCCAAACATGATGGCCGCTGGCGTGTTTTATATGTTTTATATATTGGCACTTTGCATCTTGGTTCTATATCCGCAGATCAAAGCTGGCGCATCCGTTGGTCATATCTTCTTACTCGGCGGGCTGATTGGCTTGATGGCTTACGGGACATATGACTTTACCAATTTGGCACTGTATAAAGGCTTTACGCTAGATACAGCGTTGGTTGACTTTGTATGGGGTGGTATTTTGACCGGTTCAGTGAGTGCGATAGTGGCATGGCTTGCGTATCACTTTCATTGGTTGAGCTAGCGCTTATGTCTTGGCCTATATAACGCTGTTTGAATAGTACCAATTTACACAATTTAGACTGTCTAATGACAAAGGGCCGTTTGTGCTATACGGCGACCTGCTGTATAAATGGTAGACATAATAAACAAGTGTCAAATCATTAAGGAATATTATGCCGCAATACAATACCAGCTCCACTGCCAAAAAAGCCCCATTAAACCATGAGCTATACATGTCAGTACTTATGACGCCTGATATGGCGAATTTCATTGGCAATGTACATGGTGGGGATTTGCTCAAGATGCTTGATCAGGTCGCTTATGCTTGTGCCAGTCGCTATAGTGGTAACTATGTGGTGACACTGTCTGTCGATCAAGTGATGTTCCGTGAGCCGATATATGTGGGTGAGTTGGTTACTTTTGCAGCCAGTGTCAATTATGTTGGTAATACTTCAATGGAAGTAGGTATCCGCGTCGAAGCAGAAGATGTACGTGGTCGTACTGTTCGTCATACCAATAGCTGTTACTTTACGATGGTGGCTATTGATGACAACGGTAAACCAACCTCTGCACCACCACTCGATATCAAAAACAAGATGCAGCAGTGTCGATCTGATGCGGCTAAAGAACGAAAGAAGCTGCGTATGGAGAGCTCACATCGTCCTAGTTGCGACTTCGAGGAGATTAACAAGCAGTTTAGCGAGAACGAAGAAAATGCCGAGGTGGAAAAGTAGCCCAAGTTATTCAAAGCTATCTAAAGTTATTTAAAGCTATTTAAAATTTTACAAAGTTATCTAGTTTTATTGAATTAATAATTCATACAACGACTCACTAAAAAGACACTGATATTGTAGAGCGCTTATTTTAAGCTGATGTATGTTTCAAGCCATTCATCTACGGCGAAAAATTCTACTATCAATACCTTATTTCAGTGAGTCTAGCATGAGTCTAAAGCCATCTATTGCTAATCCGCAGCGCCATTTACCAGCCACTCCTAAAGCGCAAACACCTCGTGCACGTGGGGCAGGCAATCCTAAAATTCCAAGTGACCCTGAATTAAAACATACCCTTAATCAAAGCCCTGAAACCAATGATGAGCATTCAGGCTCACTTATCACTGTGTTGATTGCGGTCGGGGCGAATCTGGTTATTGCAATAGCAAAAACTGTTGCCGCCTTTATGACAGGCTCAGCCTCCATGATTGCAGAAGCAGCTCACTCATGGGCAGATGCTGGTAATGGTACATTGCTCATCGTCGCAGAAAAAAAATCCATTAAACCTGCTGACAAAAGCCATCCATTAGGCTATGGCAAAGAGTCTTATGTTTGGTCGATGATTGCTGCCTTTGGTGTGTTTACGGCAGGTTCGATTGTCTCTATTTATACGGGTATCAAAGAATGGAATGCTGCTGAATCTGAGACCAATTACACGATTGGATTTATCGTCTTGGCAGTGGCGTTTGTGCTCGAAGGGATTTCATTGGTTCAGGCATACAGACAAAGTAAAAAACATGGTGAAGCGCTCGATATCAGTGCACTTGGCTATGTCGTAGATACATCTAACCCAACGTTACGCGGTGTATTCTTTGAAGATTTAGCAGCGGTTATCGGCTTGGTGATTGCCGCTGCTGCTATGGGTATGCACGCTTATACGGGCGAACCATATTGGGATGCGTTAGGGTCTATCATCGTCGGTCTATTATTGGGCGTCGTCGCCATATTTTTGATCAGTCGTAACCGAGATTTCTTGGTCGGACATAGAGTCACTGACCGTATGCACGAATATGTTTTAAACGAGCTACTAAATCATCCAGATATCGATAGTGTGTCCTATCTACACCTAGAATGGGTCGGCCCAAAAAAGATATTTATGGTGGCGGCAGTAGATATCGCCGGCAACCAAAAAGAAGAACATATCGCTCAGAAGTTTGAAGAGATTGAAAATTTATTCAGAGGTAACCCAGTCTTTCAAGAGGCTATCTTGACGCTGTCAGAACCTAACGCTGAGCTACTAAGTTTAGAGAATATTTAATCTGGGGTTTGATGAATTGAACATGTAATATGTATGTTTTATCGAATGCTTCTAAGTATTCTTTTTAAATTAACAAAACGCCAAACACAAAAAAGCCGTCAATTATGACGGCTTTTTCTATAACTTCAGTGCTTAGTGACTAGTCAAATTGAATGCTATTATTTCTTTGGTGCGTTTGCGCCGATGAACCATGCATCTTTATCAACGATACGGCTAGCTTCTGTAAATAAATCAGCGGTGTCTTCATCACCTGCATCGCCAGCAGTAGCAATTGCTTCGCGCAATGTCTCTGCAACTTTCTTATAACGGCTGGTTAGCTCACGAACATGCTGATCTACTTCAGTGATGTCGGTTGGGTAGTCATCTAGAATAGACTCTTTGACTACTCGACTTGCCAAACCGTTTGGTTGACCGCCTAGGATCACAATACGCTCTGCGATAGTATCGGATACTTCAAGGATGCGATCTGATGTTTCATCTAATAACTGATGCACACCGATGAAGCCGGTGCCTTGTAGATTCCAATGGCACTGTTTGCCATCTAAGGTCAAATCAATAACGTTTGCTAGGTTAGCGTTTAGCAAATCAATCATTTTTTTCGCAGTTTCGTCTGAAATACCACTTGCGTAACGTTCTCTCATATTTTACTCCGTCATTTATTTAAAATTATTATATTGAATGAAAGTTCAATGTATTTTTATTGGTCTTCTATTCGATGACAATCAAGTTAAAACTAATGATAAAAATTGCTGTACAGCTATCAATTCATTAGTACTGATCACTAATACTTAGAAGTTATCAACTTGTTAATTCAAGAACGATAATAGCAGCTTAACTCAGTGTTGGAACCCTTGAGTGTTAGGCTTTGTTAGGTGGTCGTGTAACGAGTTTGTTAACCATGAAAAGCTTTGTAAATTTATCGAATACTGTGTGCGTTTTTTATAACGATGTAAGTTTTATCCGCTACTATTAAGCCTTAAATTTTAATAAATAGTAGATCTATACACTCATGTTTTTGGGCAGCAAGGCAGAGTTTTAACTATAGGATGAGACTCCTTATTCTCCTTTAAAAACCGCTACTCAGACCCCATATTGTTATAAACCTTAAGAAGAAGAAAGCCATTATGCGAATGCCTGAACCGCGCTCATCGCGTCAGTTAAATCAATTGGCCACTCAGCTCCAAGGCGAAGCTGAAATTAGTGGTGTTAATGCGTCAGGGACGCAAATATCAAGTCGTGCCTTTGAGATGGTTACTGACTTTGAGCCAGCAGGCGATCAGCCTCAAGCCATCAAAAAGCTAGTCAACGGTATCAATTCGGACATGGACGAGCAGTTGCTATTGGGTGTGACTGGTTCTGGTAAGACCTATACCATGGCAAAGGTAATCGCTGAAACTCAGCGCCCAACCATTATCATGGCGCACAACAAAACGCTAGCTGCTCAGCTATATGGTGAGTTCAAATCGTTCTTCCCTAATAATGCTGTCGAATATTTTGTCAGCTATTATGATTACTATCAGCCAGAAGCGTATGTCGCTGCTAGTGATACCTTTATCGAAAAAGATAGCGCCATCAACGATCATATTGATCAGATGCGCCTGTCAGCCACGCGTGCCTTGTTAGAGCGTCGTGATGCGATTATCGTCGCTTCGGTATCTTGTATCTATGGTTTGGGTGATCCAGAGAGCTACCTAAAAATGCTATTGCATGTCGTTGTGGGCGATAACATCGATCGTACGGCGACAATCAAGCGTTTGGTTGAGATGCAGTACACACGTAATGAGCTGGATTTTGGCCGTGGTACGTATCGTTTGCGTGGAGAGCTGTTAGATATCTATCCTGCTGAGTCTGAGCAGCTAGCCGTACGTGTGCATTTATTCGATAACGAGGTCGAGAAGATTACGTGGTTTGATCCTTTGACGGGTAAGACGGTACGCAGCGTGCCACGTATTACTATTTATCCAAAGTCGCACTATGTGACGCCGCGCAATAAGCTAGAAGCTGCCAGCCATACGATTCGTGCTGAGTTAGAGCCGCGTTTAGAGTACTTCCGTGACAACAACAAACTGATTGAAGCACAGCGTCTCAAAGAGCGTACTCAGTATGACTTGGAGATGATTCAGCAGCTTGGTTACTGTAACGGTATCGAAAACTACTCACAGCATCTCTCTGGTCGTCCATCAGGGGAAGCGCCGCCGACGTTGTTTGATTATATTCCAGAAGATGCCTTGTTGTTCCTTGATGAATCACATGTGACGGTTTCGCAGATTGGTGCGATGTATAAAGGCGATAGATCACGCAAAGAAAACTTGGTCAATTATGGTTTTAGATTACCCAGTGCGATGAATAATCGCCCGATGAAGTTTGAAGAGTGGGAACGTATCAAGCCCAAAACCATTTATGTGAGTGCCACGCCAGCATTGTATGAGCTTGAGCATAGCGAGCAAGTCGTAGAGCAGGTTGTTCGTCCGACGGGTCTGATTGACCCTGAGATTGAGATACGTCCTGTCTTGACGCAAGTCGATGATGTGCTATCAGAGATTACCAAACGCCGTGAAAAGGACGAGCGTGTACTGATTACCACATTGACCAAGCGTATGTCGGAAGATCTGACCAGTTATCTTAAAGAGTATGATGTAAAAGTCGCTTATCTACATTCGGACATCGATACTGTTGAGCGTATGCAGATTATTCATGAGCTGCGTACTGGCGTGCATGATGTGCTGGTCGGTATCAACTTGTTACGTGAAGGCTTGGATATGCCTGAGGTATCACTGGTAGCGATATTTGATGCTGATAAAGAGGGCTTTTTGCGTTCTGAGCGTTCGCTGATTCAGACCATTGGTCGTGCAGCGCGTCACTTAAACGGTAAAGCCATTCTCTATGCCGACCGTATTACGCCAAGTATGCAAAAGGCGATAGATGAGACGGATCGCCGCCGTGATAAGCAGATTGCCTTTAACCTTGAGCATAACATCACGCCAAAAGGTGCTCGCCGTAGTATCACGGACAAAATTGATACGGGCGAAAGCCTAGATGCCAACGACAATCAAGCTATCCCAGTTAAGAGTAACTTGCCAGATGTCGATATCAATATCTTGCGTAGCCCTGATTTGCTTGCCAAAGAAATCAAACGACTAGAGAAGCAAATGCAGCAAATGTCGCGTGATTTGAAGTTTGAAGAAGCAGCAAAAACGCGTGACAAAGTGCTTGAGTTAAAAGCACATTTAATCTGATAACTGAGGTTAAATATTGAGGCTAAAAAGAGGCTAAACAATAGCTAAGGTGGGGTGCTTTTTAAGTACCTCACTTTTTTGTGGTTTATTCAATATCGGAACGTACAGAATACTTGTAATACCTCGCATTGCCACTTACCATATCCGCATAAATCTTCACCATCCATATAATATTTCAAAAGTTTAAGTCACAAGCTAGCAAGCCAAGTACGTGTAATGTTCTTGGTAGGCTAGGCTTGTTGTTGTCATAGATCAAATTATCAACATAGACTGAATTTTTGGAATGGACATAATCTAGGCGTATTATTCACTGTGCTTACCAACAACTTAATAGAATTAAACTCTAACGAAAATTCACTCGGCATGTCAGATGCTGCCAAAAAATCCGTTATCGACTCCTTAGACATCGGTTTTCGTTATCCTGATGACCAACGTGCAGCGCTGATTACCAAAGTCGCTGAGATAAATGGTGTGACAGAGAGTCAAATCTCACTGGGCAGTGGCTCTAGTGAAAATATTCGTACCGTCGTCCAAATGCTACAAAATCAAGCATTAGTAGAAGGCAAAAAATTCCAAGTTATCGTGCCGCATCCAACCTTTGCCTATGCTGAGTTATATGCGACATCTGTCGATGTACCTGTGGTAAAAGTACCGCTGATGACTGAAAACTACTCCTTTGACTTGCAAAGCATGCAAAAAGTGGCTGATGACTTTGACGGTATTAGCTTGTTTTATCTGTGCAATCCAAACAACCCAACGTCGACTATTACTGACACAGCAAAGCTCAAAGAATGGGTAGGGAATGCACCAAGTAACCATTACTTTTTATTAGATGAAGCTTATTCAGAGTATGTGACTGATCCAAGTTTTGAGAGTGGTGTTGCATGGATACGAGAGGAGTACTCAGAAAATGTCATTGTGGTGCGTACTTTCTCAAAGTTATGCGCACTCGCGGGCATGCGTGTCGGCTATGCAGTGGCTAGCCCGCAAATGATAGCTAGATTAGAAGCATTTATCTCGATTGATAATACCAATTTGTCTGGTGCAGTGGCTGCGCTAGCGACTCTCGATGACGAAGCGTTTTTGGCCTTGAGCTTACGTACGGCGAATCAATCGCGCCAGCTGGTAGAGCAGACGTTAGATGAGCTTGGTTTACGGTATTTACCATCACAAGCCAGCTTTATATTCCATGAGATAAAGGGCGACGTGCAAACCTATATCGATAGAATGCGTGAGCATGGCATCGCAGTTGGTCGCGAGTTTGCACCTATCACAGGATTTAATCGCTTGACGCTTGGCAGACCTGATGAGATGGCAGTGTTCGTAGAGACGCTCAAATCATTTCGTGCGAAGGGCTGGGTCTAACTAAATTAGTTAATGCAGTTGGATGATATAAAGGGAAGTTGCTTATTGGTCGCTTCCTTTTTTGTTGTGTTTATTTCGGTTGTTGGAACTGTATTGAGGCCAGAATCAATCGCGCATTTTTACCAACATCAAACGCAGTTTTACATATCGCACCTTAAATAATTTAACGCTATCTTATAGGATAACTGAGTAAAGCATGACCCGTTAATCACACAGATGAATACTGGGTAACAGTCACAGTGCTCGGCATGCTCACGTATCTTATAATTATAAAGTTAGGGATGTACCTATGTTCGATATCAAATCATTTTTTAAACGAGAAGTAGAAAAAAAGCTTATCAATGTAGATGACTATATTTTTATGCCAGAACGCGTAGAGATGGAAATTGAAGGTGGACTATTAAATTGTGTGTTGAATAGTGATGGTCGCGTAGATATTTTTTATAGTAAAGACGGTGTCACCGAGGTGGGTTCAGCCTCGCGCAAACACCCATTTACAGCATTTGAAAAAGAGCTATATCATGGTATTTACGATGACGTGATTAATGATTTAATTAAGGAAGTGGATAAAATTATTGATAGCACCTCGAAGTATTTCCGTCGTAGCCAATCGTTGCCTTTTACGGCTTCTATAACGTCTCAACCAGCTGACACAAATAAATTTTAGGCTAATCAATTTAACCAATAGAAAGCAATAAAAAGGGTGCGTTATGTATAACGCACCCTTTTTATTATTTCTTATTCTAATGAATAATTTGATTGTTCTATTGAACAAAGCTTGTATAGCAGCTCTGTAGAGATTTGGCGACGACTTGTGCGACTAACTGAGTACGGTACTGAGAGTCAATCGCGGCATTGCCCAACTCAACAATGGTTACTTGCTGCGGTGCTTGCTCACTGACACAGCCACAAACATTGGTTTTAACAGATTCTTGCTGTGCTTCTGTCATGGCAACGCTTGCAACACGCCACGCGTTTTGTTTTTCAATTTGGCTACGACACTGGTTGTCGATCGCAGCTCTAAAAACATTCATGCCGATCTCATTTGCGGTACCGATTGCTGTACCTGTACCGTTGTTTGTAGCACCTGTTGTGGTACATCCCGCCAAGGCAAAAGTCGCTAGCATCATCGTTGAAGCCAAGATTTTTTTCATAAGTTAGTCCTTTAAGGTGTCTGTCATAAATAAAGCTGTATATTATCAGTAAAACCTAGCAATGACATCATTAACCACAAGCGCATATTATTTTAGAGCTCTATAACTTATCTGTATAAACCACAAAAAAGCCAGCTAAGTGAACACTTAACTGGCTTGATATAGACTAAGCTATTCGGCTTATTTATACGTTTTTGCCGTGTTCTTTTTGCTGAATATCTTTTGCCAATTTATAGCATTCATTGATATGGTCATTGGCAATTTTCTTAAAAATCGTATAGCCCATCGTTGCAGCAACCAGTTGACCGCCAAGTGGGATAAACTTGGTCACTTGTTTGGCAGCGATACGACCACCGAAACCTTGGATGGTTTTTTTGACGATACCACGTGTTGCCATGAGTCCAGCGAAATCTACGGTACGGTCTTTTACTGCGCTCCAATGCACTTCGCGAGATTCCAAGTTAATGGCTGATTGACGGTCTTCAATGAGACCAAAACGCTCACTAATTTCTGGAATCAACTGCGTTAACATGCCTGCATCAACTGCCACATCAAAAAATGGCACTGGCACAACCGCTACACCAGCAGAAACTCTAGCGCGTCTTTTTACCATTCCTTGACATTCTTTTTTAACTTTATCAAGGTCTAGGTTAGGGTCGATAGTATTTGGAAGTTTTTCAGCAAGTGGCGTGGTTTTCATAAAGTGTCCTTATAAATAATTAAAATATAAATGATAAAAAGTTCAATGAATAACAAATCCTTCAGTTGCTTACTATTTTATGGATTTATGCGTGGCTTACAATCATTGCTTTGTAGCAAAATGAATGAAATTACTCACACTGTGCACCTTTTTTGTAAGTGAGTAAACGAAGGTGATTTACATGAGCTATAAAAATGGCAGTCTCAATTATTACTAATATATGGGCATTATTCATTAGGTTGCACAATGCCTAATGATATACAGAGGTAGTATAAATTGTCATTGTGACCCTCTGCTAAAGCCAGTAGAATACCCTCATGCTAAATTTAACCCCCCGTTATACCAGCACTCGCATCGACGAGTTGCCCGCCGCGCTGCAACCATTTGCCGCTCAATCATTCACGCTTGCCCGTCTGTATGCAGGGCGAGGTATCACTGCGCCTGATGAGCTGGAGACTAGCCTATCAGGTCTATTGTCTGCTGAGGCACTGCACGGTGTCACAGAAGCCGTGCGCTTATTGGACTTGGCGATTGATGAGCGTCAGCGTATCTTGATCGTTGGTGACTTTGACTGTGACGGTGCCACCAGTACAGCCTTAATGATGCGCGCGCTCACAAAGATGGGTGCGGTCGTTGATTTCCTAGTACCAGATCGTTTTAAGTACGGTTATGGCCTGACGCCAGAGATCGTCGAGTTAGGTATTGAGACTTTTCAGCCAGATATGATAGTGACGGTTGATAATGGTATCTCAAGTCATGAAGGGGTGGCGCGTGCCCAAGCTGATGGTATTACGGTGATTATCACAGACCACCATCTCACGACCAAAGAGACGCCACCTGCCGAAGCGGTAGTCAATCCCAATCAGCTAGGTTGTGACTTTGCTAGTAAGGCATTGGTTGGAGTAGGCGTAGCATTTTATGTGCTCGGACGCTTAGCAAAGCTACGCCGCGAAGCTGGCAAGTCTACGGTACAGGTGAGCCAATATTTGGATTTGGTCGCACTTGGGACGATTGCAGACGTTGGGGTACTGGATAAAAACAACCGCATTTTGGTACATCACGGATTATCGGCAATTCGTCAAGGCCGCTGCTGTATGGGAATATTGGCATTGCTTGAGCAAGCGGGCCGTGATCCCAAGCAGCTTCATGCACAGGATTTTGGTTTTGTATTAGGCCCACGTATCAATGCAGCTGGGCGTATGGACAATATGCGCATCGGTATCGAGTGCTTATTGACTGAAGACTGGAGCACCGCACAACATTTGGCACAAGAGCTTGAACAGTTGAACCGTACGCGTCGTCATGTAGAGGGCGAGATGCGTACACAAGCCGATAGTATCGTACAAGCATTGGCCACTGAAAATAATAACGACGATAGGGCGAATGTTGATAGCGATGATAATGCCAGTAACGACGACACAATTACTCAAGCTGTCTCTACTGCTAAGGCTAGCAATTCAGGTGCGCGTAGTATTATTCTATACCAAGATGACTGGCATCAAGGAGTCATTGGCATTGTCGCTGGTCGACTAAAAGAAAGCCATTATTTACCCAGTATCGTATTTGCACCAGCAGACACTGAACAAACAGATGAAGATAGCGCCATTAAAGGCTCTGCACGTTCTATCGCTGGCGTACATATTCGTGATGCGATTGAACAAGTTGCTGAGCGTTATCCAGACTTAATCAGTCATTTCGGCGGGCATGCGATGGCCGCAGGTCTGACCCTAAAGCGCCGCAACTTTGAGGCATTTGTCACAGCTTTTAACGAAGTGATGGCTCAGATGGATGATGAGGTATTTGCAGAGCAAAAATTCACCGATGGACCTTTGCAGGCGAGTGACTTTAGCTTATGGTTTGCCGAGCATTTAGCCGATGCCAGTATCTGGGGTCATGGGTTTGCACCGCCGATATTTGACGGTGTGTTTGAGGTATTGAGCTTTAAGATTTTAAAAGACAAACATCTTAAGTTATCGCTGCGCTATCCAGACGTTCAATATCCGATAGAGGCAATTTGCTTTAACTTCGATAATGAGGCGTGGGATTACCGTGCTAAGCAAGTCCACTTGTTATTTCAGCTAGACATCAATGAATGGAATGGCAAACAAAGCTTACAGCTGATGGTTAAAGATTTGGCTGTGGTAGAGCAAGGCTAAAGCGACAATATTGAACCGATAATACGAAACGCGCCCATATTTGAGCGCATTGGTATTTTTGAAATGAAGACACGCTCTAGTATCAGTATTTCCATTCTAGTGTGGGGAACTGCCAATCGTAACGAATAGCCAGCATACGCAAAGTAAAAATCGTACTCATCGTAGAGATGTCAGCTACCCAATCTGTCACGCCTAAGTTCTTTAGAGCAAAGTACAGAACCCCACCCGTCAACGCTGCGGTGATATAAATCTCTTGCTGCAGTACCAATGGAATCTCATTGCAAATCATATCGCGAATGATGCCACCAACCACGATGGTAATCACACCTAATAATAGCGCTACAGGCACATTGGCACCCATGCTATCAGCGACTTTGATACCGATCAGCGTAAATGCTGACAGACCAATGGTGTCGGATAGTTTAAGGAACTTATCGACTCGCCTTGAGTTTGGATGAAAAAATATCTGCATCGCTAGGGATGAAATCGTAATAAGGGTCAGATAGCTCATATCTACCATCCAAAATAATGGATGGCGATCCAGAATGACATCACGTACCGTACCGCCGCCGATAGCAGTGACGATAGACACGAGCAGACAGCCGAAGACATCGAAGTTTTTGTGCTTGGCAAGTATCGTCCCTGAGACGCTACAGGCGATGATGCCAATCATATCAAAGAAATATATCAAAGAGCGCGGGTCAAAAGTAGTGATCAGTACGGTAGGATCCAATACGATAGCCAACATGGGCAGTTCTCACTATTTTCAATTATTGTCAGTCAAACAAAGGCTATCTACGCAGAGTCTTGCTCAATCAATCAGTCCACGAGCCGAATAGAAGGCAGATGCCAGTCGAATCTGAGCGCGAGCATACGTACTGCAAAGATGACAAACAGCATAATAAATTCGTTGAGACTGGCACCGACTCCGAAATACTGTAAGCATAAATAGGTCACCGACCCTGCGATACTGGCAGTAATATAAATCTCACGCTGTAATACCAGCGGAATCTCATTACAAATGATATCGCGTAGCAAACCACCAATGGTAGCAGTCCAGACACCCATCATAACAGCAATGAGGGGAGACATATCTAGGGTTAAGGCCACCTTAAAACCAATGACACTAAAAGCGGCCAACCCAATGGCATCAAAGAGCTTTAACGCATTATCAATCTTATGATAAAGGTGAAAGAATATTTGTAAGATAAGAGAGGTCACCGTGATAACGATCACGTAATTAAGGTCAGTCATCCAAAATAGAGGATGGCGGTCGAGAGCCATATCACGTAATGTACCACCGCCGATGGCATTGACCATCGCTACCAGAATACACCCAGCGATATCAAAGCCTTTATGCTGCGCAAGTAAAGTCCCTGCAATTGCGCAGGCAACAATGCCAACCATGTCCAATAAATATAATAGAATATCAGGAAAAATCAAAGCATTACCCATGGTTATAGTGCCAAATCGAGATCATCAAAGTGATAAGTGTTTTTTAGGTGGCTATTCAATGCATAAGTTTGACGAAAGAGGCGTAGTGTTACAGTGCCATTTAGCCATCTTTTGCAAAGAATATCAGCCCTACAATAATAAGCCCTATACCGACCAGTCCCATCGTCGAAGGTATGGCGTTATCTAATAATAATATACCCCCAATCAAAGCAAAAATAACTTCACTGGCTTGGGTTGAGTCGACGCCTGCAACCTCGCTTGAAGTAACAGCTTGCTCGCGTGCATACAAAAATATAGTGGTCGCTGCCACGCCTGCCAATAGAGCAACGAGCAACGTATTGATTATTTGTGAGGGGTGGGGTTGGTCAGGGCGCACTATAATGCCCAAAAACAGCCAAAATGGCAAACACCCAAGAGTCATTAGCCACACTTTGTTAAAGGCATTTTGCAGTAGCGTGGTTTCGATAGAAGGAATACGAGCAATGAGATTTTGTAGGGATGAGGTTGCTGCAGTGTTGTCGCTTTGAAGTACGCTATCGAGGTCGGTAGCATCATATGTCGTAGTTGGCAAATCATAAGCTTCGGATATGACCGGTTCACTCTGATCGTTAATATCAATACCAACACTAGTGCTAGCTCGTTGAGCGTTCAACTCTGCTGCCTTCTGTAACTCGGTATTACGCTGACGAGCATTGTGAGAAGCCTGCCAAACCAGCTGGTTACCAATCGGGTAGCTAAAAGCTGCGATAAGAGCAGGTAGCGCACCGTAGAGCAGCATGTCAGACATGGGGACGGTGTCGGTTATAGAAGCAGCATGCAGACCTTCACTGATATTGACGAGCGCCACACCGATAAAGACAATGACAGCATATACGATGAATTTTTTGTCAAAGCGTTGACCAAATGCTAATAGCACAAGCAAACTGGCGACGACGGTAAACATAAAGGTAGCCGCTACCACCCATCCCGCAACATGATCTGCGGCATAGCAAATACCAGTATAAAACAGTCCAAATCCGATACTGCCAGTAATGCACCAAAAGCCCCAATGCTGTAGAAAAATTCTCATTAGCGCTTTAATACGATCAAAGCCATGTTGTATCGTAATAACGGCGGTGATAATCAACAGCATAAAGACATAGCGCAGACTCGCTGACCAAAACCAATGTCCACCTGCGCTACTCATAAGCTCATTTAAGATAAATGTCGAGCTAAAAAACGCACCTGCTAGCAAGCCCAATAAAATGAGTTTAACCATACCGTTACCTTATCCAGGGCGCTCTACGTATTCACACTTTCTGTTTGTTACTTGCTGATAGTTACTTGCCTTTGGCATCTGCCCAAATGATTTTGTGCAATTGTAGCTGAAAGCGAACTGGTAAGGCATCAGCCAACATCCATTCTGCTAGCTCGCGCGCCAGTACAGGTACTTCAGGGCTGAGCTGTTCATCGACATCATCTGCGACGTTAAACATTGGAGAGAACCATACCGTACCGACCAGTTCGTTTAGCTTATACTCAGTCAATTTAGCTTTTGCCCAGTCATAATCTGTACGATTCATAATGACAAACTTAATTTGGTCATGCTGAGTAAGGTAGTCGAGATTTGACCATAGATTTTTATCGACTTCGCCTGAGCTTGGCGTTTTGAGATCCATTACCTTACTGACTGCTGCTGGCACATTTTCTACCGTAAGTGCGCCTGCGGTCTCAAGTGATATCTCATAACCATCGCTCAACAAACGTTTCATCAATTCAATAGCATTTGGCTGCGCTAATGGCTCACCGCCCGTCAGACAAATGCGCTTGCACGGATAACCCTTGATGGTTTCTATGATGGTTTCTAATGATTGACGTTCGCCGCCAGTAAAAGCATATTCGGTATCACAATAGACGCAGCGCAGCGGACAGCCTGTTAGACGCACAAATATCGTCGGCAAGCCTGAAGTGATCGCTTCACCTTGTAGGGAATAAAAAATCTCAGTCAGACGTAACCCTGCTTCAGGGTCAGTGACAGGGATAGCGGCGGTGCGTAATGATGATTCACTCATAATATTTCAAATACAGTTAAAGGTCGATAAGGCGATGAAGCGCTTATCAATCGTAATAAAAAGGCAGGGGATGGTACGAATGATTTTGTGTTTGTATAAAGCCAAACTAAAAGAGGATTATAACGTAACGCGTTATATTAAGCTGCAAAAAAGATGCTGGAGTCATCCTCCAGCATCTTCATATAAAACAATATTATTCAATAAACAACGGTACTTGCCAAATATTTAGGCTAAGCGTAATAGCTCGTTTACTGATGTTTTTGCACGAGTTTGCGCGTCCACTTTTTTCACGATGATAGCAGCGTACAAGCTATGTGTGCCATCTTCTGACGGTAAGCTACCTGGTACAACAACAGAACCTGCTGGTACACGGCCACGATGAATCTCGCCAGTCTCGCGATCATAGATGCGCGTCGATTGACCGATGTAGACACCCATAGAGATGACCGCGCCTTCTTCAACGATAACGCCTTCAACGATTTCAGAGCGTGCACCAATGAAGCAGTTGTCTTCAATGATAGTAGGGTTTGCTTGCAATGGCTCTAATACGCCGCCGATGCCAACGCCGCCTGATAGATGCACGTTTTTACCGATTTGAGCACATGAACCAACAGTCGCCCATGTATCAACCATCGCGCCTTGATCGACATAGGCGCCGATGTTGACGTATGACGGCATCAATACTGCGCCTGCTGCAATGAATGAACCTCTACGCGCGACAGCTGGCGGTACAACGCGTACGCCTGCTTCTTTAAACTGTGCTTCGGTCCAGTTAGCAAATTTAGTTGGTACTTTGTCATAGAACTGTACGTGTTCGCCAGCGGCTTGGACGTAGTTGTCGTTTAGACGGAAAGACAATAGTACGGCTTTTTTGGCCCACTGATTGACAACCCACTCGCCATCTTTCTTTTCTGCTACGCGCAGGCTACCGTTATCTAGTTGCTCAAGTACTTGATTGATAGCATCACGCACGTCTTGTGGCATATTGGCTGGGCTGTATTCGTTGCGATTTTCAAAAGCTTGTTCGATGGTTTGTTGTAATGACATAAAGGTTCCTAAAATGAATGAAAGGGAGGGTGATCTTAATGTTATGGTTAAAGACTTATATGACCCAGCCTAAAGAAAATTCAAGGTATGGCTTGGTCCAAAAACTTGCTTGCCGTATTGTCGCTAATTTGACCGCTTTTAGCAAACACGTTGAGGGTCTTATTGTGACAATATTGAATGAGTTGTTTTAGATATCCTCTCAAAACAACTCCTTTATCATGATTTAATCGTCTGTCGTGTTGGTCTCTATCCACTCTAAAATGTCTTGATAAACGGTCTGTTTATCCTTTTCGTGCAGCACTTCATGACGCATATTAGGATACAGCTGAATATCGACATGACTGAAATGACGCTTGTCCAGACGCGTGACTACCCTACGTATACCGCGACCCATTTCGCCAATCGGATCATCTTCACCGCTGATAAACAGCATCGGGAAATTTTTGGCAATAGTAGTAGCCCAATTTTTATTTAGTCCAGTATCCATGAGCGTAAACAATGTCATAAAGCCATTATTGGTAAAGTTAAAACCAGTCTTAGGATCGGCTTCATAGGCTTCAATATTTGCGGTATTTTCACTGAGCCATGCAAACTGTGAGGACGAATTGCGATCAGGGAGTTGGCTGTTAAGGACTTTGTTCATCACCTTGGCAAAAACTGTATTCGGTTGTCTTGGGGCGACTCTGGCCAGTAGCTTGTTAATAGGTAATAAAACCTTGGCCAGTGGGTTGGCGTCTGCGGAACCCATGAGGATGGCGCCTGTGAAATTATGCGCATGATGCTTGAGTACATTGCGCACGATAAATGAGCCCATCGAGTGACCCATCACAAAATGCGGGACGTCTGGATGACGGTCTTTTAGGCTATCGGCCATCACAATCACGTCTTTCAAAAGCGACTGTACCGGATGCTCTTCACCGAAAAAACCAAGATCGGCCTCAGTCTTGATAGTCTGTCCATGACCCAAATGATCGTAAGTCGCTACAGCGATACCATTGTCTGCCAAAAACTGTGCAAAATCGCTATAGCGACCGCTGTGCTCTGCCATGCCATGCACAATCAGCAAAGTCGCGCTAATGTCGACGTCTTTGCTACTTGGTTCAAAAAAGTCATGGTGCAAGTAGTGAATATTGTCAGAAGACAAAATGTGATCGTTACTGGTATCGATGTTGGTACTCATGTAATGTTCCTTGATTACTTATAATTTTCATTAACGGTTTTGACGATGTTTCTCAAATAATGAGTCAAGCAACGCAATTTATCATGCGGCTCTTATAATGTCCTATTGTACTGGGCGATGATAAATAATTTCACCTTATTTTATGATTTTAATTCAGTTATACAAAATATCATTCTACTAATAACGGTTAACGCAGTGACTATCGCTGAATCCGTATAAGCTACATCAATCATATAAGCCATTTACGCTCTTACTGTTCGCCCGCAACAGACTAGTCTTATTTATATGATACTTTTAAATGAGTTTTTAAAGTCATTTATATCAATCAACATTCGATCAAACACTAACAGCAACCAACCGCCAACCGCTTTGATAAAATCATCTATGACGAAATTTTTACCGAAAAAGACATTACTATTGGCAGGCGCAGGTCACGCTCACATTGGTATATTACGCCGACTTAGCGCCGCGCGTTTAAAGGATGCCGATACGATAGAGGCAGACATTCACTTAATTAGTGAGCAGCCGCAAACCATCTATTCTGGCATGTTACCGGGTTGGATGGCAGGGAATTATCAGCTGCATGATATCAGTATCGATATCAAATCGCTCTGTGTGCGAGCAGGTGTGCGCTTTATTCAGCAGTCGCTTGTACAAGTAAACGCAGCGTCAAACAAGGTGGTTACGACTGGCGATGAACAAACGAATTTTGATTACGATGTCTTGTCTTTAAATACGGGCGCAGATACAGACATGCGTTGGCTACGTGACCACAATGGCTACAACGAGCATAAAAGCGATAGTGATGATAGTGATGTTGGCGCTGTTAATACCTATGCTAATACTGACGTGATTGCTATACGACCGTTATCAACATTTATCACTCAATGGCAGCAGATTCTAAAAGATACTCAACAGTCTGAAAGGTATCAATTGGCTATTATTGGGGCAGGAGCTGCGGCCATAGAGTTGGTCATGGCAGCCCAAGTCGCGCTACGGAACATCAACCGTAACCATCAGGTGACATTAGTATGCGGCGAGAATCTCTTGTCAGGGTTTAATTCGGGCTTTCGTCACCGAGTTGTTAAGCAGCTAGATCGTCATGGTATTACGGTAATTCGAGAACGAGCAACGGATTATCGCGATGGTAAATTATCGACCACCCATAAATTATTGCCAATGAATGCTGTCATCGCTGCGACTGGCGTCATAGGCTCGGCATGGACGGCTTCTACGGATTTGGAGATAGAAGGTAATGGGTTTGTCGCGGTAAACGATAAGCAGCAAAGTGTCTCTCATCCTAATGTGTTTGCGGTTGGTGATGTGGCGACACGAATCGATAAATACGTGGCGCATTCGGGGGTTCACTCAGTGCATGGCGGTGCTGTCGAAGCCGATAATTTGTTGGCTTATCTACAAGATAGCGTAATGAAGAGCTATCAGCCAAAGTCACGCACGCTATACCTGCTATCGTGCGGCGATAAATATGCCATTGGTAGTTGGGGCAATATAAATCTACAAGGTCGCTGGGTATGGCATCTCAAAAAGTATATTGATAAGCGCTTCATAGAGGCGGATAAGGGTTAATGCTCATTTGGAATAAACCATAAAATCCATCTGATTAGTTGTCACTGCTTATTCATAATCAGGTATGATTGATTAGATAAACCGTAAAGTAAGCAATCAGGTTTTACGTTGTAAATATTAAAAATAAACAGTAAAAGCAATGCGCTACCTTTGTTTTCTAATCTTTAATTTTACGTTGCTATCCTTTTTTAGTTGTACTGCTAACAGGATTTTAGACCACCATGAAATCAACAATTGAGTTACTTGAGCATACGGATTTTCCAGCGATAAAACGACGTCAACTGACCATATTGCAAGTGAATATGGGCTATTTATGCAATATGTCTTGCGTACATTGTCATGTGGCTGCCAGCCCTTATCGTACCGAGATGATGTCGCGTGAATTGGTCGAGTTGATACCAGAAGTATTGCAAGCACAAAATATCGATACGCTTGATTTGACAGGCGGTGCGCCTGAGATGCACGAGGATTTTAAGTATTTGGTCAAGGCCGCTCGGGCATTAGGCGTCAAAGTGATAGACCGCTGTAACCTGACCATTCTTATGGAAGAGGATTATGAGGATATGGCGCAGTTTTTAGCAGACAACCAAGTGGAAGTGGTGGCATCTTTGCCTTGTTATTCTTTAGAAAATGTCGATAAACAGCGCGGCAAAGGTGCGTTTGACGACAGTATATTGGGGTTGCAAAAACTCAACAGCTTGGGGTACGGCAGGCCTGATTCGAATTTAATATTAAACTTGGTCTACAACCCACAAGGCGCGACGCTGCCGCCCAATCAACAGCAGCTTGAAGCAGATTACAAGCGTGAGTTAAACGCGCACTTTGATATTGAGTTTAATCATCTATTTGCCCTAACCAATATGCCGATTCAGCGTTTTGGGGCGGTGCTGTTGGCAAAAAACCAGTTCCACCCGTATATGGATTTACTCAAAGCTAATTATATGGCTGCTAATTTAGCCGAGGTTATGTGCCGTTCGACCATTAGTGTCAATTGGCTGGGTGAACTGTTTGATTGTGATTTCAATCAGCAGTTAAAGATACCTGTCCCCAACAAGTCACGGCGACACCTAAGTGATTTGTTAACGCAAAACCCGTCTGGTGATGACATTGCCATTGCTGACCACTGCTATGGCTGTACAGCAGGACAGGGCAGTAGCTGTGGCGGCGCGTTAGAAGAAGAGGCAATAGAGCCAGTGCTAGTAGACACGCCTTAGCCGTTCTAATGTAAGTGCTTTTAATATAAGCACTTTAAATATATGAGCTTTAAGCCTAAGCACTTTAAACATAGGTGCTTTTAGCATACATAAAAAATTTAGATAAAAAACAATCAGTGTAAACGGAGTAAGCCTTATGTCAGTATTTAACTTTCCAGCGAAGACGTTTTTCGCCCAACCAGTGATTGCCACGACTATTTTATTAGCAAGCGTGGCTGCTCATGCTGACTTCAACCATCAGAGCTGGGATAGCTTATTAAATAAGCATGTGACCATGACCAACGGTGGCAAAGCTTCAGTGGTCAATTATGCTGGCATGAAAGCAGATCAAAGTAAGCTGACAAGCTATCTGGAAGCGACAAGCAAGGTATCTCAATCAGAGTTTAATCGTTGGAGTAAAAATGAGCAGTTGGCTTTTTTAATCAACGTTTATAACGCTGGTACGGTAGATTTGGTATTGACGAAATATCCAAACGTTAAATCTATCAAAGATATTGGCGGACTGTTTGGGTCACCATGGAAGCAAGAGTTTGTTTCGCTACTCGGTAAAACGCGCTCACTGGATGATATCGAGCACAACCTGATTCGTGGTTCTAAACGTTACAACGATCCGCGCATTCACTTTGCGGTCAATTGTGCCAGTATCGGTTGCCCTGCATTGCAAGATGATGCCTTTACTGGCAAGCGTTTAGACAGTCAGTTGGAGCAGGCAACGTCTAAGTTTTTAGCAGACAGTAGTCGCAACAGTCTCAAAGGCGATACGCTAAGAGTGTCACCAATTTTTAAATGGTATAAAGAAGACTTTGCAACCAACTGGCGTGGTACAAAAGATTTGGCAGGGTTTCTAGGTCGTTATAGCTCGTCACTAGGATTGAGTAAAGCTCAGACAGCGGATCTCAAACAAGGCAAGATAAAAGTAAGCTATACCGATTACAACTGGAATTTGAATAAAAAATAAGCCAGTTTTTAATGTTACTCGCTGATTAACGTGACGGTATATCCATTGAAAATCTCCATCATCATTCCGATATTAAATGAAGCGGATAACTTGCCTGAGCTTATGGCTCATATTGTCCGTCTCGATCCGGCACCGCAGCAAGTGATATTGGTCGATGGTGGTTCAGTGGATGGTTCGATTACTGTCGCCAAAGAAATGCTCAAAAGTACAGAGATTGCTCAATCAATCATTGACTGGCATATTATCGACTCTACGGTAGGGCGTGCACAGCAGATGAATGCAGGCGCTATGTTGGCAACAGGTGACGTGTTGCTATTTTTACATGCTGATACCGAGCTGCCGGCTGACGCGATAGATAACGTTCAGCAGGCAGTAGCTCAGTACGATTGGGGACGTTTCGATGTTCATTTAGATAGCCATAATCCATTGTTAAACATCGTCGGATTAATGATAAATCAGCGCTCACGTCTAGTCAGTATAGCCACTGGTGATCAAGCAATATTTATCAAAAAGTCTGTGTTCGAGCAGATTGGTGGCTATCCTGATCAGCCATTGATGGAAGATATAGAACTGTGTAAACGGCTAAAGAAAATTTCTCGACCGGCTTGTCTAAAAAGCAAAGTCACGACCTCAGCGCGGCGTTGGCAGCAGCATGGTACATGGCGGACGATTTTCTTGATGTGGCACTTGCGCTTTGATTATTGGCGCGGCGTATCGCCTGATGTCTTAAAGCAACGCTACTATAATTAATGAAGTTGTTTGATTTATCAACATGATAGACAAAAGAAGAAAGAGTTCATCCTCGTGCATTTGACCAATTGAGAGACCGTTATAGTGACAGCTGATTTATCTGCAAGACAGCAAGATACCTGCATCATTCTTTTTGCAAAATATCCAGCGCCCAATAAGGCAAAAACCCGTTTGCAGCCAGCGCTAGGGGTAGATGGTGCTGCATGTATGGCAAGGCAGCTATTATTGCATAGTATTGAGCAGGCCGTTGATACGGGCTTTGCTGTCGAGCTATGTGTGAGTCCAGCACCAACAGATCCATGCTGGCAGGCGCTTGATTTACCTAGCTCACTGCGTTGCTCTATGCAGACCGATGGTGATTTGGGTTTGCGTATGTTGATAGCCAGTCAGTGCGCATTGCAACATTTCGACAAGGTTATGTTGATTGGTACGGACTGTCCTAGTCTTACGACAGCACGTATTCAGACAGCGATACAGCAGCTAAATCAACACGATGCGGTCATGATTCCAGCGACTGATGGTGGTTATGTGTTGTTAGGGTTTAAGCGAGTTGATGAAAGCCTGTTTTCGGACATTGTTTGGAGTACACCTAGTGTTGCTGCTGTCACCAAGCAGCGTATAGCCACATTAGGTTGGACACTTGCACTATTCGACCCTTTACCTGATATTGATGAGCCTAAAGATCTAGTACATTTGCCGTCAGGCTGGCTAGATTCTCAACTCAATACCAAAGTCGATAACGACTGATAGCGGATAACGGATAATTGATAACTAGATCAATAAATTCACTAACGTAGTTGTATATTCTAAGATGATTTACTAAGACTTTTAACTAGGTGGCACATTCAATAAGGATATTGTTATGCATGACGTCGTGCAAAATTACTATGGCAAAGAGTTACAGAGTACCGATGATTTAAAGACCTCGGCTTGTTGTGATATTAGCAATATGCCTGAGTGGCTCAAGCCATTACTCGCGAATATTCACGATGAAGTATTGAATCGCTATTACGGCTGTGGTCTGGTATGTCCAGCACTGCTTGAAGGCTGCCGAATTTTAGACTTGGGTAGTGGCTCAGGCCGAGATGTCTATGCACTAGCACAATTGGTTGGTGAGAGTGGGCACGTAGTCGGTGTTGATATGACCGATGAGCAGCTAGCCGTGGCCAGACAGCATCAAGCCTACCATGTCGATAAGTTCGGCTATGACAATGTGACATTTTTGCACGGCTATATCGAGAAACTAGATGAACTAGACCTTGAAGCTAATAGTTTCGATATCATCGTCTCAAACTGCGTTATCAATCTATCACCAGACAAAGCCGCGGTCATGGCCAGTGTGCAGCGTTTGCTGAAACCTGGTGGGGAGTTTTATTTTTCTGACGTCTATGCCGATCGCCGTATCCCGCAACACTTAATCGATGATCCCGTTTTATATGGCGAATGTTTGAGCGGCGCGTTATATTGGAAGGATTTTAACCGTTTGTCACGAGATGCAGGTTTCTTGGACGTACGTTTGGTCGAGGATCGTCCGCTTGAGATTACAGATCCTGCATTGGCGGCCAAAATTGGTGATATTCAGTTTTTCTCTGCAACTTACCGCTTATTTAAAATCGAATCACTTGAGGATGCTTGCGAAGATCACGGACAAGCGGTGATATATAAAGGAACTATCGAGCAGTCCCCGCACCGTTTTGATCTCGATAAACACCATGCTATCGAAGCTGGTCGGGTATTCCCAGTATGTGGCAATACGTTTCGCATGCTGCAAGAGTCACGCTTTGCGCCGCATTTTGAGTTTATCGGTGATGACAGTCGCCATTACGGTATTTTTGCGGGTTGCGGTGAGCTACTGCCATTTAATCAACCTATGATGCTGGCATCTGGTGCAGGTGGTTGTTGTTGATATCAAAGTGATGTACTTAGCATAAATTTAAATATACATGCTAAATTATAAAAAAGGCCATTAATTTAGATAATGGCCTTTTTTGACCTGATTGAAGGCAGATTAAGACTAAACCGATTAGCAGTATTTAGTTCAAAATGGAAAAGACGCATTACAATCACGGTAGCAAGGCGGCCAGTCTAATCTTGGTATGGTCATCCATCGCATCTATAGGCGTGACCAATGCTTGCGCGAGGGCATTATGGGCGATTGACTCAGGCAGTTCGGCAGCAATCAAAGCCACGGCTTTCTGTATCACTTTTTGAGCATTGTCCGTATTTTTCATGAGGTTTTTTATCGCATAGTCGGCACTGACGGCTTCTTCCGTCGGATGCCAACAGTCGAAGTCTGTCACCAGAGCTAACGTGGCATAAGCAATACTGGCTTCACGTGCCAATTTGGCTTCTGGCATATTGGTCATGCCAATAATATCTGCCTGCATCTGACGATACCATTCTGACTCTGCCCGAGTTGAGAATTGAGGCCCTTCGATACAGACATAAGTTGCTTTAGAATGGCTGGTGCCTTCTATAATATCTGCTTGGTCATAAGCGCGCGTCAAGAGTTCTACTAGGGCAGGGCATAGTGGGTCTGCCATCGACACATGGGCGACGGCTCCCTCACCAAAGAAAGTGCTCGCTCGCTGCTTAGTCATATCAATCATTTGATCTGGCACGACCATATCTAATGGCTTAAGATGCGCTTGCAACGAGCCAACAGCTGATACGGAGACGATATAGCGTACCCCAAGCGTTTTTAGCGCATAGATATTGGCACGATAAGGCACTTCAGACGGGGTCAGTCTGTGGCCCTGACCATGCCGTGTCAAAAAAGCAACGGTCACTCCCTCAAGCTCACCTAAGACAATATCATCAGATGGACTGCCATAAGGCGTCTGTATCGTCACACTGCGTTTGTTGGTCAGCGATGACATTTGGTAGAGACCGCTGCCACCGATGATAGCAATATCAGCAGATAACGTTGCCAGTACTTCCGTGTGGGGTATTGTCATAAGGACTATCCGAATGGGTTAATAAAAGAGAGACACAGACTAGTGCCATGTAACATCCTGAACCAAAAATAGCTCAGATGAAATATAGCAGAACTTTTGCCCTTATAGTTATAAATCGAGAATTCTCATTAATTTGCCATATCTAAAAATTCTTAAGAAATAATGCGATATGACAATATTTTCCAGATATCGATAAAGGTTTACAATAGCGACAATTTTTGTTTTAATATTTATTAAATGGAACTTTGTTTCGCATAGCAAAACATACATATATGTTAGCTTAATTAAAGAATGCCCTATATTTTCTCTGATAGCTTTAAATATAAGGTATTGAAAGAAAAAGAGAAAGTAAGCTAAGGTTTATTTATTGACAGAATTACTATATTATTACTCGTCTGTAACGTATTTATGTATAAATACGGATATTGTTAAACGTACAAAATCGACCACTTCAAGGATGAATTCAATGCTTAATTCTTTAAAATCCCCATTACTTTTGTCAGCTATGTTGAGTGCTGCGTTAGGTCTAACTGCATGCTCATCTCCAAGCTCAGAGGGCAGTGATACTGCATCTGCAGATAGCGCGGCAACAGATACTGCAGCAGATAAGCTTGATACTAAGTTTTTGACCATCGCTACTGGTGGCGCGTCTGGCCCTTATAACATCATTGGTACTTCATTGTCGGAAGTCTATGTCAAAACTTTTGGCGTAAACTCAAAAACTCAAACTACTGGTGCATCAGTTGAAAACGTCAATCTATTGACCCAAGGCAAGGTCGACATGGTCTTGGCTCTGAGTGACGTGGTGACGGATGCTGTCGAAGGTAAAAACAACTTTGAGCAGCCAATCACTAACATTCAACAGATTGCTGTTTTGTACCCTAATGTGGTGCAAATCGTAACCTCAAAAAAATCTGGTATCAAAAACATTGAAGATTTACGAGGCAAGCGTATTGCTGTAGGCGATCAAGGTTCTGGTACAGAAGTGAATGCTCGTACTTTACTTGAAGGGTTTGGTATCACATATGATGATGTCACCGTTGATTATCTAGGCTTTGCTGAAGCTGCTGATGGTATGAAAGCAGGTAAGATTGAAGCGGCATTCTTTAGTAGTGGCCTACCAAACTCATCTTTGATGGAGTTAGAGCAAGGTTTAGATTTACAGATTGTCACTATCAACCAAGACAAGCTAAAAGAAATCATCGCGACCAAGCCTTACTTCAAAACCTTTGAGATTCCTGCTGGCACTTATGGCAACGAAACAGCCGTACCAACTGCAGCAATTATGAATGCACTATTGGTTAGCTCTGATCTATCTGAAGCGGATGGTTATAAACTAACCAAAGCATTGTTTGATAATTTAGATGGTCTAAAAACAGCTCACCAAGCGGCCAATGATATCAGTCTAGAAACCGCTCGTGATGGCATGGTAGCCCCAATCCATCCTGGAGCTAAAAAGTACTATGACGAACAAGCAGCTAAGTAATTCATTATGGTTATCAACTGGCGCGGCATTCATTGCAGCGCTGGTTTTTTTTACGCTATGGTTAGGCTCTACGCTTCAGTCTGTCGTCGAAGTGCGAGTCGCAGGCGTAGACGGTGCTGATGATAAGGTTTGCTATTTCACTGAGCCTGATTTTCAGCTACGTTGGATACATTCTGTAGAAAAACAGTGGTGGGAAGAGCAGTATCAACGCATAGACGGCAGTAGTACAGAAGGTGCGGAGCTGTTACTGACCACGACCTATTTTGAAGCATTCGGTGCGGGAACACCCTCCACCGAAATGCTCGCTCCTATACAAAAGCCTGGCTATCTGGGTTATCAAATCAACGAAAAACTGCCTCGCCTTAATTGGGTCGTATCTAGACTTACCAAAGGTGAAATGGATTATGGTGGTCATCGTTTCTTGATTCACCAGTGGGTGCCAGACTATTCTGAAGTGGTGATCATGCCTAAGACGTATGATTTAATTGATAGATTTAAAAAGGACTTTTGTCATGAACTCCCAAGTGACGGATCAAGGTAGTGTGACTACCATGCCAGATGCTCAAGTTGATAACGATGCTGAGGCGGATGCGGTCAACCGAGCAGTATTGGAAAAATATGACCGAGAGTCAATCACGCGTCATATCACTCAAGGACCAGTGAAGTATTTTATCGCTGGCATTTGTATACTCTATTCACTGTTTCATTTATATATCACTTTTAATCCAATGCCAGCACTGTTACAGCGCTCTGTACACGTGGGTGTTGGTTTTGCATTGATATTCCTAATTTTTCCAGCCAGCAAAAAAAGCAGTCGCAAGCGAGTGGCATGGTATGACTGGATTTGGTTTGCCCTGTCTCTATCCGGTATGGGCTATCTCATTTATGAGTATCAAGACATCGTCACCTCGCGTGGCGGTATGGCCAATCAGGTCGATGTGATATTTTCCTTAATTACGGTAGTTTGCGTGTTAGAAGGCAGCCGCCGTATCACTGGGTGGATTTTGCCAATCTTGGCCGGCATATTTTTGGCCTATCCATTTGTCAGTCATCTAGACTTTATGCCTGATAGGCTTTTGACTCGCCCCTATGATATGGGTGATATCTTTGGTCAATTATTCTTAAAAACAGAAGGTCTATATTCTGTTGCGATTGGTGCATCGGTCACCTTTATCTTCTTGTTCATTCTGTTCGGTGCGTTCTTAGCACGTTCGGGAATGGGGCAGTTGTTTAATGATTTAGCATTGGCCATCGCTGGTCATAAGAAGGGCGGACCTGCAAAAGTAGCAGTCATCTCTAGTGGCTTTATGGGCAGTATCAACGGCTCAGCTTTATCAAATGTGGTTAGTACGGGTGCCTTTACCATTCCGTTAATGAAAAAGGTCGGCTATCACAAAGATTTCGCAGGTGCGGTTGAGGCCAGTGCTTCGGTTGGTGGACAGATCTTGCCTCCGATTATGGGTGCCAGTGCCTTTATTATGGCTGAGACAACAGGCTTGCCGTATAGCACGATTGCCTTAGCAGCATTATTGCCAGCGATATTGTACTATTTAGGCGTCATTGCGCAGGTGCATTTCCGTGCTGGACGTCGTGATCTAAAAGGTATCGCCAAAGAAAATCTACCAGCGGTCAAAGAAGTACTAAAAGCCCGCGGTCACATGCTATTGCCGATTGTCTTCTTGATTTTTTTATTAATCAGAAACGTACCTGTGGGATATGCAGCAGCGTATACCATCGGCTTTACCGTTGTGATCAGTATGCTACGTGCCGAAACTCGCATGAGCTTTTCTGATATTTTGGGTGCATTAGAAGACGGTGCACGCCAGTCTCTAGCGGTCATGGCAGCTTGTGCGGTCGTTGGTATTATCATTGGGGTTGTGAGTCTGACCAGTTTTGGTACGGTGATGACATCCTCTATTGTCACGCTAGGCGCAGGATCGCTATTCTTTACGCTTATCTTAACGATGTTGGCATCAATGGTTTTAGGCATGGGATTACCATCTATTCCTGCCTATATCATTACGGCGACCATGGCTGCACCAGCATTGGCCGGTTTTGATATTCCAATCTTGTCAGCGCACATGTTTGTTTTCTATTTTGGTATCTTTGCCAATATTACACCGCCTGTGTGTCTTGCAGCCTTTGCAGGTGCAGGGATATCCGGTGGTGATCCGATGAAGACAGGGTTCTTGTCCCTCAAGCTTGCCCTAGCTGGATTCATCGTGCCGTTTATGTTTATTTATAATCCAACGATGTTGATGATAGATCCAACCGGCCTAGCAGTCACGGCAAAAGATTTCCCGCTGCCACCTATTGTAGATATTATTACAGTGGTAGTGACTTCGGTAATTGGTGTCATTGCACTGAGCTCAGCACTTGAAGGCTACTTCAGAGGCAGTATGAATACGGTGACTCGTATCATCTTAGCTATCGGCGCTTTGTTATTGATTTATCCTGAGATTACGACTGGTATCGCAGGTGGTATTATTGTCCTCGGTATTGCTGCATTCAATATAAAAACAGCTGGAAAGCCAACGCCTACTTTAACCGTGTAAAGCATTGGGTTTAATCCTTTGACAATTTATCAAAGCTAAAAAAAGGGTGAATAACAAATCTGTTATTCACCCTTTTTAATATTCTTGAGATTTCGTAATAACTGTCTTAGCGGCTGTTGTTCGCAACTACTTTCACATCATTTTATTACTAAATTAGCAGCCAAGTTTGCCTTCAGCTTCTAATGCTTTTTTGCTGCGGATAGGTGCTGGGCAGTCTTCGCCGTAGTACTGACGATCTGCAAAGTAGCTTGAGCGTACCATTGGACCTGCCCAAATGCTAAAGAAGCCAATTTTTTTGCCGTAGTCCATATAGCGTTGAAACTCATCTGGATGGACATAACGATCAACAGGCGCATGGTTTTTACTAGGCTGTAGATACTGACCGATAGTGATCATATCTACATCATGAGCTTTCAAGTCATCGAGTAGGGCATAGATCTCTTCTTCTGTCTCGCCAAGACCAACCATAAAGCCGCACTTAGTAGCGATATCAGGACGACGCTCTTTATAAATCTTAAGCAAATCTAGCGAATGCTGATAGTCAGAACCTGGACGGAAAGCTTTGTATAGACGTGGCACCGTTTCGATATTGTGGTTAAACACATCTGGTGCAGTCTCTGTTAATAAATCCAACGCAATATCCATACGGCCACGGAAATCTGGTACTAGGATTTCAATCAAGCAGTTTGGGCTAAGTGCTCTTGACTCGTTTAGGACTTCCACAAAGTGTCCAGCACCGCCGTCTTTTAGATCGTCACGATCGACAGAGGTGATTACGGCATACTTAAGCTGTAGGCCTTGAATCGTCTCAGCGGTATGACGCGGCTCATCCTTGTCTAGCTCATTAGGACGACCATGACCTACATCACAGAACGGGCAGCGACGCGTACAGATATCACCCATGATCATAAAGGTGGCTGTACCATCAGCAAAGCACTGTGGCAGGTTAGGGCAGGCCGCTTCTTCACAAACGGTATAAAGCTTTTGCTCACGCAAGGTTGCTTTGATACGAGCAACTTCAGCAGGCGAGGACATTTTTACCCGAATCCAATCAGGCTTTTTCTTTGCCTCGACAGTCGGGATCACTTTAATTGGGATACGGGCAACTTTGTCATAGCCACGTAGCTTTTCGCCTTGAATGGCTTTTTTTGGTTTGGCCTTAGCAGCAGGTACATGTGTTTGTACGGCAATTGTCATAATGGAGTTATCTCTTAACCCTTTATATTATAAGGGTTTATGGAATTATCAGAATGTTTTATGAGTGCAGATATTATAGCAGAAATTTGGTCGTCAATTTTTAAACAATATTGTTAAGATTACTATGATTGCTCGGACGACCATAGTTTTAAATATCTATATCGATTTCCAACTCATTCAGTATATCTATGGCAGCTCGAAACGCTTCTTGAGTAGCAGGTGCACCGCAGTACGGCAAGCTATGCATGAGCACTTCTCTAATCTCAGCGACACTGGCCCCATTGTTAATGGCACCGCGTATATGTCCTTTCAACTCATTTGGGCTTTTTTGGGCAATTAAAAAGGCAATAGTGATTAACGAGCGATACTTGCGTGGTAATACTGAGTCATCTTGCCAAGTGCTGCCCCAAGCGTGTTCGATAATCCAGTCTTGCAGCGGTTGGGTAAATCCTGTGGCAGCATCAAGCGAGCGTTTGACATGCTGCTCACCCATGACCTCAGTGCGTACCTTGAGACCATTGTCATAGTTAGTATTGTTGTCCGCATTGCTATCAGTCATATCGTCGTCCTTAATGTTTTACCAAAATGTTTTTACCAAATCGACTACTAATCAATCGACTATTAATAAATCTAAGTTGCTACATTTTTTTAAGCGAAATTTTATCGAAGTTATTTCTTACGAAATCGTATATCAGTCATATGGTGTCTGCTCAGTCATAAAGCAAGCGCTGATTGATAAGCGTAATCAGGCAAATGCTAGTTATAATGAGCGCTACAATCATATTATTGATGGCACTATTTTTATAATAAATGTTCAATATGGCCTTACTATGCGCCTTTTCAGAGCTGAGCCATTAACATTTAAAGCGTTTTAAGCTATGATTGCACGGATAATTATTTCATATAGTATATAGACGCAGGCAGTCATGCTGACTACCCACGTAATGTGCTACACCCCAACTGACGAGGACGACTATTGTGTTAGAAGCTTATCGTAAACATGTCGAAGAACGTGCTGAGCTAGGAACTGTACCCCTACCACTAAATGAAAAACAAGTAGTAGAGTTGGTTGAATTATTAAAGAACCCGCCTGCAGGCGAAGATGCGTTCTTGATGAACCTATTAGAAAACCGTATCCCTGCTGGTGTTGACCAAGCAGCATACGTTAAAGCGGCATTTTTGGCTGCTATCTTAAAGGGTGAAACATCATCACCACTTATCAGCAAGCAAAAAGCTGTTGAAATTCTAGGTACTATGCAAGGTGGCTACAACGTTCAGCCACTAGTTGCTGCACTAGATGATAGCGAAGTTGCACAAGACGCTGCTGAAGCACTAAAGAAAACTTTGCTAGTATTTGACGCGTTCAATGACGTGACTGAAAAAGCAGAAGCTGGCAACACCATTGCTAAAGAAGTGATTCAGTCTTGGGCTGATGCAGAATGGTTCTTGAACCGTGCTGAAGTACCAAAGAAAACCACTTACACGACGTTCAAAGTAACTGGCGAGACCAACACGGATGACTTGTCACCTGCGCAAGACGCATGGAGCCGTCCCGATATCCCATTGCATTCACTAGCCATGCACAAAAACTCTCGCGACGGCATCAATGCTGACGAAGAGGGCGTTGTTGGCCCAATGAAGCAAATCGAAGCGCTTAAAGAAAAAGGCCATCCGCTAGCCTATGTTGGTGATGTTGTTGGTACTGGTTCTAGCCGTAAGTCTGCAACCAACTCAGTACTTTGGTTGATGGGTGAAGATATCCCTAACGTGCCAAACAAACGTGGCGGCGGTCTAGTACTTGGTAACAATATTGCTCCTATCTTCTTCAACACGATGGAAGATTCTGGCGCATTGCCAATCGAAAAAGTGGCAGTCGATAACCTAAACATGGGCGATGTATTTGACATCTATCCGTACGAAGGCAAAATTACTAAGCATGACTCTGATGAAGTGCTATCAACGTTCACGCTAAGCTCACCTACTTTGCTTGATGAAGTACGTGCTGGTGGCCGTATTCCATTAATCGTTGGTCGTGGTTTGACTAACCGTGCTCGTGAATATATGGGTCTTGGTCATTCAGACATCTTTGCTAAGCCAGAAGAGCCAGCTGATACTGGTAAAGGCTTTACGCTTGCACAGAAAATGGTTGGTAAAGCTTGTGGTCTGTCAGGCGTACGTCCAGGTATGTACTGTGAGCCTAAGATGACGACTGTCGGCTCTCAGGATACGACTGGTCCAATGACGCGTGATGAGCTAAAAGACTTGGCATGTTTGGGTTTCCAAGCGGATCTCGTGATGCAGTCATTCTGTCATACTGCTGCTTATCCAAAGCCAGTTGACGTTGAGACTCAGCACACACTACCTGACTTTATCATGAACCGTGGCGGCGTAAGCTTACGTCCAGGTGATGGTATCATTCACTCATGGTTGAACCGTATGCTACTTCCAGATACCGTTGGTACTGGTGGTGATTCGCATACTCGTTTCCCAATGGGTATCTCGTTCCCAGCGGGTTCTGGTCTAGTTGCTTTCGCAGCTGCAACTGGTGTTATGCCACTTGATATGCCTGAATCTGTTCGTGTTCGTTTTGTTGGTGAGCGTCAAGCTGGTATCACCCTACGTGACCTAGTACATGCTATCCCTTATCAAGCGATCAAAGAAGGTTATTTGACGGTTGATAAGAAAGGTAAAATCAACGAGTTCAACGGCCGTATTCTTGAAATCGAAGGTCTAGAAGATTTGACTGCTGAGCAAGCGTTTGAATTGTCTGATGCCTCAGCTGAGCGTAGTGCTGCTGGTTGTACCATCACTTTGTCTGAAGCGTCAGTGACTGAGTACCTAAACTCAAACATCACGCTGCTTAAGTGGATGATCTCAGAAGGCTATGGCGATGCACGTACGATCAGCCGCCGTGTTGAGCAAATGCAAGAGTGGTTGGCTAACCCAAGCCTCATGCGTGCTGATGATGATGCTGAATACGCTATCGACATCACTATCGATATGAGCGAAATCAAAGAGCCTATCCTTTGCTGCCCGAACGATCCAGATGATGCAAAAACGCTAGCAGACGTGGCTGGTGATACCATTGATGAAGTATTCATTGGTTCATGTATGACCAACATCGGTCACTTCCGTGCCGCTGGTAAATTGCTACAAGACGTACCAGCAGGTAGCCTGAAAACTCGTCTATGGATTGCACCACCTACTAAGATGGATGCACGCCAGTTGATGGAAGAGGGTTACTACAACATCTATGCACAAGCCGGCGCTCGTACTGAAATGCCAGGTTGTTCACTATGTATGGGTAACCAAGCACGTATCGCACCGAAATCTACTGCGGTATCGACCTCAACTCGTAACTTCCCGAACCGTCTAGGTCAAGGCGCTAACGTATACCTAGCTTCTGCAGAGCTTGCAGCAGTCGCAGCGGTACTTGGTAAATTGCCGACTAACGATGAGTATCAGCAGTATGCTGGTATGCTAAACAGCATGGGTGATGAAGTCTATCAATACATGAACTTCGACCGTATGGAAGACTATACTGAAGAAGCAGACAAGATTAACGTTGCTCAATTGACCTAATCTTGGTTGCAGCTTAAGCAAAACGTTTTTAAGTTTTAATATTAGAATAACCCCGTATCGTCATGATGCGGGGTTTTTTATTGATGACTCCAAGAAAATTAGTATTCATTTACAAACTTTTATTGAGTATCTATAATCAAAGCCAATGGTTGATAATTTTCACTGACGATTCCTATTTTCTACGACTGAGATAAAAAGCCCTATGGAAAATAATATTAAGCTTGATAAAGCGACTCCGCCGCCACTGCCCAGATCTACGATGGCTAACAATTATAATGCTGAAGAAAATTACGGCATCATTGACTGGTTTAAAAAGGGCATGAGAAATTACACGAATTTTTCTGGTCGTGCTCGCCGTAAAGAGTATTGGTATTTCTTTCTAGTGCAAATGGGGGTGATGATCGTTGCAATGCTGCTAGACGCAATAATATTCAGCTCAGAGACAGGTTTATTTTACATAGTAGCGGCACTTGGTTTATTTCTGCCTGGTCTTGCCGTGACTATCCGTCGCTTACATGATACTAGTCGCTCAGGATGGTGGCTTTTGATAGGGATAGTGCCACTGATAGGCTCTATTATATTGCTAGTATTTCTAGCGAGTGATACCAAGCCTGAAACCAATAAATGGGGTCTAACAGCAAAATAGTCCGGCTAAAACAGACGATAATCGTTAATAAAACGGCTGATGCCTGTTTACAAATGTCCTCACTGATTTTTGAGTTTGGTTTCTGTATAATATAAGTGCAGGCGGAAACCGTGGCTCTGTACTTCCTTTATCTTTTCTATCTCGGGACGGACCGATACTTTGATACGCACCTTTCTGTTTAAATACAGGTGCTTTGGAGTCTTGGTTGATTACCTTATCCCCAGTTAAACGCCGAATTGTCTATGTGATTGTATTTGAGATTCTGGCAATCATCTCCTCTACCTTTGTACTAATGAAGCTTAGCAATAGTGATGCATCAGAATCGCTGCCCGCTGCTATGATGATATCGCTCGCTGCCATTATTTGGAACTTCGTCTACAACACCGCTTTTGAGACTTGGGAGCAACGCAGGCATATAGCTGAGCGTACGCTGCTTATCCGTAGTGTACATGCGCTGATCTTTGAAATCGGTCTGGTATTGATCTGCTTGCCAATATATATCATCTGGTACGATGTTGGCTTGATCGAAGCATTTATGATGGAAGCGGCTTTGATGGTTTTCTTCTTAATATATAACTTCGTTTTTACCTTTATTTTCGATAAAATATTTACTTTGCCTTATCATTATAATTCCGCGACTGCCTCTTAATTAAAGATATTGACAAAAAAAGGGCTACCATATCGGTAGCCCTTTTTTGATAGTATGATTTTTTATCTTGTTATTTACCTTGATATACAGGCTTACGCTTCGCTATAAAGGCGCTAACACCTTCGATAAAGTCATCGGTTTTTGCCATCACGGTCTGTTGCTCTACTTCCGTATCTAACGCTGCGCTCAAACCAGCGAAGGCGTGTACGTTGAAGCTCTCTTTCATAGCGGCCAACGCTTTGCCTGGCAGCTGGCTCAATCGTAGCGCCAATGCTTGGACGGTGGCATCTAGTTCTTCAATACTTACCACATTGTTCACTAGATTTAAACGTGCCATGTCTTCTGCTTTCAGTTTATCACCTAGCATTACAAGCTCAGTGGCTTTTGCTGCACCTACCAATTGGTTTAATAAGTAAATACCACCTGCATCTGGCACTAGGCCGATATTGACGAACGCTTGTACAAACTTTGCATTGTCTGCGGCAATGCGGAAGTCACAAGTAAGCGCCAAGTTCATGCCAGCACCAGCTACGGCGCCTTCTAATTTGGCAATAATCGGCTTATGAATATGACGTAACTTTAAGCTGACTTCGCCTGCGCCTTCTACCATGCCTCTTAATTTGTTTGAAACAATATCCTTGTCTAATCCTTCAGACAACATCTCTTTAATATCGCCGCCGCTGGAGAAATTACCACCAGCCCCTTGCAAAATAATCACCCGTACCTGATCGTCTGCAGCCGCTTTATCTAGCGCTATCAAGACTTGGTTTTTTAAGGGCGTGCCAAAGGCGTTTAAGCTTTTTGGATCGTTAAAGGTAATGGTAGCAATGTGCTCTGCAACTTGATAATCGACGAGAGACTGTGACATTTGAGATTTCCTTATTTTAAATGACTGTTTTAATATTTTGTATCAATGACAATACTTTGAGATAAAGGTAAAAATGGTTCAATGCTGATTACTATAGCAGCTTGCTATGATTATAAAAGCATGTTTTGTGGGCGCTTAAGACACATCTACATACTGGTAAACTTTACTATTCTATCGCAAAAGCTAATGCTAGCTAATGAGACAAAACGACTGGTTCGTAAAAAGGCTATGACCTAAGGGTCTAATGGATTATGCTAATATGCCAGGTTGAGCGTAAAAGAGTCGTAAAAGACACAAGGGTACGCTCAAACTTTTCATTGATCAAACAAGGATGTGGTTATGCCAATTATCACTGTAAATAACGCTGATATTTATTACGAAGACAGTGCACCGAATGACACACAAAAGCCCGTTATCGTATTTGCTCACGGTCTACTGTGGAGCTCGCAGATGTATGATAAGCAAGTAGAGCATTTTCAAACCGACTATCGTTGTATTGCTTTTGATTTTCGCGGGCAAGGTCAGTCGCAGGTTACCAAATCTGGCTATGATATGGAGACGCTGACTGACGATACGCTTGGCTTACTTGCAGCGCTTGGAATTGATAAATGTCACTTCGTTGGACTATCTATGGGCGGGTTCGTGGCTCAACGTATCGCGCTCAAACGCCCTGAGTTGCTGTTGTCGTTAACGCTGTTAGAAACCTCTGCTGACCCTGAAGATCCAAAAAACATCCCTCAGTATCGCAAGCTGGTTAAAGCGATTCGCTGGTTGGGTATGAAGCGTGTGAGTAATAAGGTGATGCCAATTATGTTTGGCAGTACGTTTTTGGCAGACAAACTGCGCAAATCTGACCGTAAGCAGTGGCTGACGATGCTACAAAGCAATCGCAAAGGCGGCGTGGTCAAAGCAACAATGGGCGTTATTGAGCGTACCGGTACTTATGAGCAGTTGGGTGAGATTACAACGCCAACATTAATCGTGGTAGGTGATGAAGATGCCGCTACGCCTTATGCCAAATCTGAACGCATGCATTTTGCTATCGCTGGGTCAAAGCTTGCTATTATCAAAGGTGCGGGTCATACATCGACAGTAGAAGAGCCTGATCAAGTGAATCAAGTACTTCGTCAGTTTTTGGAAAGTTGTGTTTAGTGTAGCTACTGTTCGAGAGCTTTAAAGCCTCATATCTATAGGAAATCCTGAGCATATATCTATATAAAAAAGCCGCTACCTGTTATTTGATAGCGGCTTTTTTCATAGTGTGAGTTGTTAAATGACAGAAAACCATCATCAGAGATGAAAGCTACATTCGTGAGCTGTATTGGCTATGTCCGTCATCAATGGTTCCAAAGGCTTCTGCACGATTAACAATTTCAGTCGCCCAAGCACGGTGCGTCGCAGGCTCTAGCATCGTATTATTGTACTTAAATACCGCTTTGGCCTCAGAGTGAAGGATCGCTTGCGCTTCATCCAATGTACTCAGTGGCACACAGTAAGCTTGCTGTACTAGGGCGATTTGGCTTGGATGAATGACAGTTTTGCCCACCATCCCTAAGCTGACATCTCGGTTCAGCTCTTGCATAAACAGCGTCGGCTGATCCAAGTACTCAAATACTGGCGCGGTAAGATAAAAACCATGCGGCACAAAACAGCCAAGCATTTGATAAGCCAACGTACCGATAGGCGAGTCATAGACAATACTGTTTTTTGGACGGCGTAAGCGCAATGCTGCGAACAAGTCATTACCGCCGATACGCAATGCAAAAACCGGCTGGCTAAACGCTTCTTTAAAAGCGATGGCAAGCTCTTGATTGTGATGTGGATTAAATAGCGCTGCGGTTTCGAGCGTCGGCATAAGTAGTTGATCTACTTTTAGGTTCTGACAAGCCATGCGCCAGTTAGATAAGCTATACATATCAACTTTCGGCATAACGAAACCATCGATAAGGTCAATATGGGTATAGTCAGCCAGTTGCTGTAGCATCATCGGGCTACGTGGACGTATGAAGACCAGTGGACGCGTCGGATGCTGAGCATGAATCTTTGCCGATTTAGATGGCGCATTAATGCTATTCACATGCTCAGCCCAAGTATTTAGGAGGGTTCGCAAACGCTCAAGCGCCAACTCAACATCCTGCTGACTGACCGCATCCTCTAGACAGATAATAATACTATTAATCGTCGGTAATTTATCTCGCTTGATGACTTGCCAAATATCTTGGCGAGTCGCAGGCATGTACAAGCTAGCACCGAGCTGATATGGATGGTGCGTGTGCGGTTTGACCATCGCATGACGCTCAGTGATCAGATGCGCATAAGATTGGGTATCATTGTAAAGGTCTGACTCGGTTTTTAGCATATCTGACATAATTGGCATCATAAGTAGAGAGTATAAGAGAACGAAAAAGAAAGTATTTAATACCGTTAAATGTATTAAGTGTCTTGGGAGCGCTGCTTGATAAGCGTGATGGCTTGATAAGGCAGTATTTTATCACCTAATACACTGATAGTGATGTTTCGTTGCGCACATAAATGGCGTAGCAATATGGTATCAGGGTGCTCAGCAGTGGCGAGCAATATACGCTCGGGATCACGGCGTAATATGGCACGTGTTGCCTCGGCAATAGTCGGCTTAATACGGTTGCGATTGACGATATGATAATCTGCTGCCAGCGTCTCTATCAGCGCCGCAGTCTGGTAGCGTGGCTGCTGGTAAGTCGGTAAACGGGCTGGAGTAGTAGCCAATGATCGTCTCACGGCATCGATATGATCGATAAATGCCAAGCTGTGATCTACCTCAATTAAATCATCATAAAAAACACTGCGATGTAGGCCTGATGACGGCTCCGTGTATAAGCTGCGCGAAATTAATCCCGATACGGTGCTATTTAACAAACCCGATGGGATTAACCAGTCTTCTTCACTAGCTGCCAGCCAAGCAACGCCAGCCGGATCAGCAAGGGTCAGTAACGGAATGACGTCAGCGCCTTGATGAAAAATGTTGGCAAAATTAACATGGGTAGAATCACTAAACTTCTCTAGACTACGAGCCAACTCTTGATAGATGGCCCCTTTACCTGTCCAGCCATCGACGAAGACAATCGGACTGTTTGGATAAGCCTCTAGTAGCATTTGCAGGGCCACTGGATCAAGACCACGATCACGAATGATACTGATGCCATAATGTACACTTGGCAGGTGATAGCTACTGTCTGTATCCGACAGCGCACGCTGCAATAACACACCGATCGGTAGACCTGCTCGTACCAAACTGACCAAAACCAGTGGATGCTCATTACTAACGCTGTGCTGAAACACCTGATGTAGCGTATGAGACAAATGAGCAATATCAGTCGCGGTTCTTGTTGAGCCTTGCTCTAATGCCTGTATGTATAGCTGCTCATGCATTGCAGTAGGTGCTTGCTCTAAAGTCAGCATGTCAGAGTAATGGCGTTGTCCGCTTTGGATAAGCGCTTCTTTTTGACTGACGGGCACATCGGCAACCGCGTCCTTATCCACCATATCGAGTAGGACGGTGACATCGCTTGCAAGATAGCTGCCTGAGCCATAGTTTTGCAGAGCAGCTCTTTTTGTCTGTATATTAGGTAAAGTCATAGTATGAATAATAGCACTCGTGATGATAACAGTGGATTTGCGTGGCTGCAGTTTAAGCTGATGATTTAAACTAATGGTTTAGCCTGACGATTTAGACTGGTATTGCTCATGCAGTTGGCCATGATTGGGCATACCGTACCAGTCCAATAACTGCAAGAAAGGCAGGTCAGCTAAGCTATCACCAAAGCCAAAACTGGGACGCTGATGGTCTAAATGATGCTCTAATAAAAACTGTACCGCATGACGCTTATGAACCGCATGGGGCAATATCGCTAGGTTATTAGCATTCACATGTACATAGAAATCTTGGTCAAAATCACGTATCAGAGTGGGCAGTTTCTCAGCTAAATCTACGAGCGCTTGATGGTCTTTCTGTGCATGTTTGATAGCCAGATAAATGGTTAGCTCTTCATCCGTAGAACCATTGTTAAAGCTATCGATATGCGGTGTAAATACTAGATGACTTTGCTCGCTTTGACTATGACTGGCAAACAATTGACTTAACTTATTAAGCTTATCTTGCAATGGCGCAAGCTTACTATACATATGGTGCTGCCAACTGCTCAGCAGCGCTCCGTCAGACGTTAAAATAATCGCTCCATGGGTCAATACTTGCCAGCTATCAAATGGCAGTTTAACGCGTTTTATTTCACTACGATCCCGCGCCGTCACTACGATTAATTCAGTGCTGGCAAGTAGCCAGTTAAAAAAGATCGCTTGGCGCTGGCTCATAAAACTCAGTGGCTCGTCTTGTTTATTGACCGTCGCACAAACCAAAGTTTCACGCTCAGTAGTGGGTAAGTCCCATGCATCAATTTTACGCTGGGTTTGGAATAACGTGTCATCCAAATCCATCAAGGCATAAGGCTTAATAATGTCTGGGTTGGCTTTAAAAAATGAGGTAGTCATGGCGTCGTCCGTAAATAATAGGTTTGAAAGTTAGAGAGCAGTTTAATGACTAGGGCTCACCACTAGCACGTTATCTAAACCTCGCCACATAGCATCCACACTATCAGCTGATGTTTCTATACACAACACTATCAAATCCCAACCACTAGGCTCAACGTTATAAGCAAAATTGGTCATACCAAGCCCGTAATTATCATGAAAGCTCAGCATCGTGGTAATCGCTCCACCAAGCGCAATCGGTGAACGGGTTAATGCGCTAAAATTAACCATGGACGCTGTATCGTTGTTGAGCTTGTCGGACTCTGTTTCAAGCCATTCAGCCAATAGAAATGGCAACCAAACAAACTCATTGCTACCCAATACTAAGATTCTTTTTGGTAGCTGAGCAACATCAAAGTTTTCTTGATCATTGAAACGGGTAAATGCAGCTTGAAAACTCGAAAGGTAGTTAGCAAAACCCTCTGTACTGTCTAGCGTTGGAAAACGCCCCCAGTTGCCCGTATCACCGAGCGCCTGACTACCAGCGGCAGTAGTATCAACCGATGGCATCGTAATAGGTTCAGGATTGGGTGCATCTGTCCATTGCCATGCACCAGACAGTAAATGATGACGATGAAACTCAATACCAGCGAGACGATCGGCCATACGTGCAGGTGTAGCATCTGACTGTGGATTAGGTGTTTCTTGATCTAATGACCAGTCGACCAATGTTGTTAGATGCACTTGTTCTAACTGGCTCAGTCCTGCTTCACGTAAGGCAGTGACGACATTCACACAGGTATTACCCGTTGAGGCTTCATCATCGACCATAATCAGTGTTTTACTAGCCAGTAGCTGCGCTTGAGTAACGCTATCTTTGCTCTGATAAATCAAATGCTGGCTAGCATGACTGTGGTCTTCACAAAACGTCGTCAGCAAGGAGTCAGTACCATTTTCATCACTACTGTCATCGTGCTGTGCATGACGCGTAGAGTTTAATAGCAGAGCTTGAGGATAGCGCGTTTGTAGTGCCTGATGGACGCCAGCAGATAGACCAACAGCGGTCTCTGCCATACCGATGACTAGTACTGGCTCAGGCAAGTCATTAGGCACTAAATCAGCCAAATCAGTGAATGCGTTTCGCATAGTGCTTGGCGCAACGGGAATATGACGACCTAGCACTTTTGAGACAAACAAAAACGCACGCTTTGGATTAATACGCTGGGCAAATCCTAGCAAATCTTCTAATTGATAATGGTCGCGTTGTTCTACGCCATTTTTATTAGTGACTGATTTATTAGTGGCTGAGTTGGTTTGATAAGTGAGATCTAGCGTACCACGGGGTAGGGTGATGGTCGTACTGTGTTGCTCATTTAACATTCATATTCCTTGGCGCTTTTATTTGTATGTCGTCGTAGATTTTTAACCCTGACAGCCAACTAGCCATAAGGCACTGCGACTTTGCTTGCTTAGCTGAGGTGTTGTAAGAGGCGTAGCACTGATCAAGTCAGTCGTGTTCTCCAAGCTGATGCCAGCGCTCGCCAGTAGGGCAGATAATAACTGAAATTTCACCGCATAGTTCATATTTTGTGCATGTTCATGAACCAGACTGGATGTGACCATACCGACGACCTCTCCAGTCGGCAATAATAAAGGACTACCACTAGATCCAGGCTGAATGGGTGCGGTGAATTGCACGTGACGGATATCGTTGTTTAAGCCTGTCAATCCTGAGATACAGCCTTGGGTGACTTGCAGTTGGCTACTCAGTCCTGACAACGGAAACCCCAGTGTGGTAATGGTCTCACCCAATATATCAACACATTGCTGCGCCAATGGGAGGTAGCTAGGCAAAGGATCGCTAACTCTAATAATAGCTGAATCGCTTCCGATATCGCTGAGCACGACTTGTGCCTCGCGATCAGGCTGACCTTGCTGACGTACGCCAACCATCGCTGCTGACTCAATCACATGATAGCAGGTCAGCAGATGATAGGGATCAATAGCAAACGCTGTTCCTGTCCAAGTTTCGCCTGCTTGTACTTGACGGGGAGGGCGAGCTTCGTTGTTTGGTTGAGTACGCTGCTGCTGTTGAGCTTCTTGAATAAGTGTATGTGTGCTAGGTGGACGAATATCCAGACTAACCTGTACATGATGTTCAAGGCTCGCTAAGCCTTGCGTTGATGCCTCACCAAGCGCCCGACATTTAAACTGTCCATTACGCTGATATATTTCTAATATAATCGCTGCTTTGATATGCCGCTCGTTTGTTGTGAAGTCATAGCGAATATCCCCGTTATTGAGCGTGAGGCTTACGTCGTTTAACTCTACTGCTGGCAAGTTTAGGTTTGGCTCATGATAAACATAAGCAATCAGTTGTAAGAAACTAACGCCAAGCGTATCAAATAGCTGGGGTAAATCTAACTGCCATGTACTTGGATTATCCTTGTTATCGAGCTGAGCCCAGTCTTTAGACTCATGTAAATAAGCAGGACTACAAACGGCTTTACGATAGGCATCTAATGGCAACCACAATAGCCCAAGCTGCTGTCCAAATCCCAATGATTTAGTAGTAGAAAATGCGATCGAACACTTTGTATTTTCGATAACCGTATTGGCTCCTAGCACTAATTCGACTTGCTTCAACATCACATTTCCTTAGTTTATTTGCGTGATTATAATTATTTTTATTGTTTAATGATTTTATCCTTGAGACTAAAGTCTGACTATATAAAGGTTTTTTATTTTATTTTGAACCTATTATTCTACAAAGAGAAAATGTTAATAGGTGTTTTAATATACAGTTAAGATTATTTGCATAATAGATATATCAAGATATATAGGTTTAAATAGTTTCGGAACTCCTTTTAATAACTAATTACTTTTAGAAAATAATAATGAGGTTTTATAGTCTAGCCATTTGTCGGTTAATGTAGCCACTTATCGGACAAAGCCATATAGTGTATTGCTACAAAATAAGATTCCGGTGATAATACAATCAAAATCTATTGCTATTTAGTAACTCTACTGTGACCAAGTGTTATCTGTAAATTTTAAAAATAGTATTTGATTTAAACCCATTAATTTTAATCTTATTTTCAAGCTTATTGCTGCTTCTCAATTAATGAATTTCTAGTAGTTAGAGTGCTTGTATGCTTAATAACTATAAAAATCGAAGTCTCATCTACTGAATATATTTCATTTCTTATAATATAAAAGATATATAAAAACTATCATATGGTTGATGTCTGCATATCTTTTATATTGTGAGAAAGCCAGTTGTTCGGACCTTTGAGACGTTATTCACATTAGTTTATCTAGATAGCTTGTTATAAGAAAGCGTAGCAGTATTTTAAGAAAAGGAGTGCTCTGTGAAATTCTCTTGTGCATTAGAAACGTCTTCTGAACGTATTCGTCTGGTTAATGTTATTTCGCCGCTTATCAAAGCAGGTTATCAGCTGGTCTCCCAAAGACAAGAGGCTTCAGAGAATGGTGGTAATATCATTCATGTGATTGCAAGAAGCCTAGGCTCTAAAACGCAAGCAGATCTAATCGATGACCTGTCTTCAATTGAAGGATGTACGCTTTTTAATCTAGAAATAGATGAAGAAGGCGGATCGTCAGCTGCCCCTGCAAAAAAGACATTGGATGAGAAAAGCGTCTTATCAGCCATTGGTGCTTATTACCCTAAAATAGCAGATATTGTCAGTCAGTATGAAGATAGTTTGCCTATTGAGCGACGTATGACTGCATTGCAGGAGTTGGGTCGTAAGGTTGGTGGCGGAATTTACCAGCGTGATTATTCACTTGGCAGCCCACTGAAGATGCCTACTACGATCACTCGTGAGCTTGTGCCAGCACTAAAAGGTCTGTCTAAAGTTAAAGCAAAGAATAATGTAATTTATTTAATCAAATGTCCGTTCTGTAAGTCGTCAGATCATACTCACTCAGGATGCCATTTTATTGTAGGTTATATAGAAGGCTTTTTGGCAAGCAACCCTGCTATAGATGTGGTTCAAGTTGAAGAGACTAACTGCGGCGCCGGTAGTACCAATATTTGTGAATTTACCATTGGGTAGGAAAAATTGTGTGTAGATAATTTTATGTCTATGCAAAAAAATCAACGAGCGAATGACGCACCGTGTTGCAATAAAAGTAACGTTATTTGACTCAATTCTTATGATAGATAAAAGGCAAAAAAATGATGGAAGTTGAATATAACTTACTTTTGGTGTTGGTCTCATACGCCATTGCAGTATTTGGTTCTTATGTTGGCTTAAATCTTGCCATTCGAGTACCTTCTGCTAAGCCAGGAACGGATTTGTATTTTTGGGTAGCGTTATCATCGATTGCTATCGGTGGTGCGATTTGGTCTATGCATTATATCGGTATGATGGCAGTAGACATGAAGATGCCTGTGACTTATGACTTGGGTCTGACAATTGTCTCAATGCTACTCGCGATTTGTTTCGTTGCAGTTGGTATTGTCATCGTAGGTCGTGGTGAACCAAGTGTTGCTAAGTTAATTGGTGGCGGTGTGCTTACTGGGCTGGGTGTTGCAGCCATGCATTATACCGGTATGGCCTCTATGCAGATGGACGCTACCATGTCATACAATATACCGCTGCTTATCTTATCAATTGTGATTGCTATTGCAGCTGCTATCGCTGCGCTATGGTTGGCATTCAATCTACGTGGTACATTACAGCGTTTTGGTAGTGCCTTCATCATGGGTCTTGCCGTTTGTGGTATGCATTATACTGGTATAGCCGCGATGGAAATGACAATGACTGATCACTCGATGTCTATGGATTATACCCATGCAGGTGCCATATCTTCATCTATTATGATCTTCATCGGTTCAGCAATCGTATTGAGCTTACTATGGGTCATTGCTTCTAAAAATGCACCTAAGCAAGCAACACTAGCGTTTGGCGAGTAATTTCAAACGCTCATTTTTAATACCAATTGAAAGTGAAAATAAAAAAGGGTTTTTAGATTAATATCTAAAAACCCTTTTTTTGTGTCTGTTCAAATCATCTGCTAACCACGTGCGTGCTTAGTGGACTATTTATTCATCATCCTTTTCAATTTTGACACTCATCATAATAGAGCGTACTTGGCATGGCTCAATATGTTGAATATTGGTTTCTAAGTTAGGTTTCTCTGACAACCCTAACCAATAAGAAAATCCGACTTGCGTCAAGTCGATCCCACTATGAGAAGTATAACCAATACCACCTGATGGGCGGCTATTAATCTCAAGAACTCGGTGCTGACCGCTATCATCAGCTTTAGTTTGTACACTGACGATGCCATCACAGCCAAAAGCCCTAATCAATGGGATTACGACATCCATGACAGACTGCTCATAACCAACGTGTTGTATCTTTCCTGTTTTATGACGAGTGACAGCAGCTAGGACTTCACCATATTCACAGACCACATCGATAGAATACTCTTGCCCTGATAGGTAAGGCATAAGCAACATTGGAATAGGGCGCTCGTGTACCATTTGACTGTTAGTATAGGCATTCACAAATTGGGCTGTATTTATTTTTTTCTCTTCAGTGAAGTATAAGTGCTCAAAGCTGTCGTATGCAGTACTATCTGCTTTACCCGTATCTAATCGCCAAAACCCTTGGGCAAAAATACCGACAACAGGTTTGACGCATAGAGGTTGGTCGCCATGCTCGGCGAGTAAAGCCTCAAGCTCCGCCGTATTGTCAAAACGCCATGCGTCTGCCACTGGGATATTATGAGTGTGACAATGCTGCATAAAAGCAAATTTATCATCGATTGATTCTAGTGCCGCCACGCTGGTTGCGCCCGTCAATAAGCGAATACCAACAGCGTCAAATTTCTCACGATGCACTTCATAATCGATACCATTGCGTCCAGTCAGTAGTACTTTTACGTTATGCTTTTGAGCTTGTTCTAATACGAACTGCCAGCGTGGTATAGCAGTTTCGCCAGTCATGTGGTTATCAGTATCTACGATCGAGTCAGATGGCTCGCGATAAATCATATCGGCGAATTCAAAAATTTCAGGTCTATCATGACGGTGTGAGGCAATAACTTGAAAAGGGTTGTTTGAAGGACTGCTTGATTTGCTCTTTAGACTTTGTAAGCTCTCCAACATATCACGCTGGCTAGATTGGCCTTCAGCTAACCACGCCGCTACTGGTATTGAAGGGTTACTATTGTCAGCAAGATTATTCATAATTCTCTCAGCGTTGTCATTGGGTGTAGGGGAATCGGCAAGTCAATACTGCTATTGCAAATCTAGTAGTAATATTAGCAAAGGTATACGGTTTAATAGGACGTATTATATACAAATGACATGCGTTATAAACGCCTCTGATAAAATAGTCATAGGGATTTGTAAGGATGACTTTATCGCTTATATTGCGATTGTCTGGTTCAAAATTTTCATAATATCCATGCTACTATATGATGATAGTCAGCATGATGATGACAACAATATAATAAATAATCTAAAGGACGTATGATGAGTCAAAACCAACCTCAAAAACTAATTGCAGGTGCTAATGCACCACTACCAACTGACAATATTAGCATTCGCATTTTAAGCCAAAATGCCATCGATTGTGCCGCTTATCGCCTGACTAATGACGGCAAAGTACGCGGTGATGGTGACATGATATTTTATGGTCAGACACGTAGCGATGATGGTAGCGTTAGCTGCCGTGGTCATGATAGTGATGGGTTTTTTGATGTTAATTTGTCTGCACAGCCTGCAACTATTGAGAAAATTGCCTTAGCGTTCTCTAGTGCGCAAACATTGTCACAAATTGGCGATGTGGACATTCAAGTCTTACAGGGCAGTCATGTGCTGATGACCTGTCAGCTGAGTAGCACAGGCCGTAATGAAAAAGCCATTATATTGGCTGAATGCTATCGCAGACAAGGAAGCTGGAAATTTCGTTTTATCGCCCAAGGTTTTGAGGGAGGGTTAAAACCTTTGTCTGAACATTTCGGTGTTGAAATCGCTGATGACGCACCTGCCCAAAATAATAACCCTGCACAAAGCCAACCTCAACCTATCAACACGCAGCGCCCAATCAATACTCAAAAAGCAGGCAGCACGTCTCAAACTAACAACCCGCCACCGATTCCTGCTAACCCTTCAATTAACTTAAGTAAAATAACCTTAACTAAAAATCAATCTAGCATTAATCTTAAAAAACGCGATGACTTTGGCAAAATTTCGGTCAATTTAGATTGGAATCAACGCCCGCAAAATGATAAATCAACACCTAAGAAAGGCATACTGGGTGATTTGTTTAAGCAGCATCAATCAAGCGGTATCGATTTAGATGTCGGCGCTATGATTCATCTAAAAAATGGTGAAAAAACTTTGATTCAAGCGTTGGGAAATCGCTTTGGTAGCTTGCAATCAGCGCCTTATGTTTGTTTACGTGCGGATGATAGAACGGGGCAGGTAAGCGGCGGTGAATGGCTGGATATCAATGGTCAGCAATGGTCGCAGATTGAAGAGGTGTTTATCTTTGCATTTATTTACGAAGGCGCACCTAACTGGGAAAAAACTGATGGGGTTGTGACTATTCATGTGCCAGAGCAATCATCGATTGAGACACGTTTGACCGAAGGTGCTGGTAATCTACCAATGTGTGCCATTGCCCGTTTGGTCAATCAACAAGGTAGTATCAATGTTGAGCGTATCAACCAATATTTCAAAGGTCATCAGGAAATGGACAAAGCGTTTAATTGGGGCTTTAGCTGGAAGCGTGGACGTAAATAGTATTCTTAACTATAAATAATAAGCATAAAAGAGCGGCCCATCTATTGATAGATGGGCCGCTCTCTTTTGAAATAAACTACTTAACTAGATTGGTAATAATCCAGTTAAAGTCTAAAGTCTAAAGTCTAAAGTCTAAAGTCTAAAGTCAATTACGCATGCGGTGTGATAGCAGGCATTAAGTCGTGGAAGGTGCGACCAGAAGCAGTCTCGCCAATCGCATGCATTTTCCATTCATTGTTGTGACGATAAACCTTTGCCATTACCATCGCTGTATGTCCACCTTGGGCAGACAAGTTATAACGTGCTACTTCGCTATTGTTATTGGCATTAACGATACGGCAAAACGCATTTTCTACTGTTTCAAACGTTTGACCAGTAAAGCTATTGACCGTAAATACCAATGAAACCACATTCGCAGGTACTCTTGAGAGATCGACATTGATGACTTCATCATCACCATCGCCGTCGCCAGTACGGTTGTCACCAGTATGCACGATACTGCCATCTTTCGATTTCAGCTGACTGAACCAAATGGCATCGACCGCTTGCTTGTTAGCATCGAACATGATGCATGAAGCATCTAAATCGATAGAATCGCCACCAGAACCGCCGCCGAATAATTTTCCTAAGAAGCCACCTTTTTTATCTTGTGGCCCTTGCGCAACATCCCAGCCTAGACCTAGTTTAACTTGAGTCAGCTCGCCACCAGCTTCTTTGCTTAGGGAGATTTTTTGACCTTTTTGAAGACTAACTGCCATGTGAGTATCCTTATAATAATTGTGAGTAAAACCGTTTAAAAATAACGCTAAGGAATGTTATAAATTGCGAAAGGTGTTATAAGATATTGTCTAAAAAGCCACCACCGCCGCCACGTCCGCCTGAGCTGCTGCCTAAGACGCTTTGTATCCAACCTTGATAACTGTCACGATTGCGTGAGCAAATAATGACTTTGCCACTTCCTGAGAAGTTCAGAACCATACCTTCGCCACTAGTGACGGAATTGATGATATTGCTCATGATGCCTTTTTTCTTACTGGTCGAAACTGACAATTTGTATTCAAGATTTGAGTCCCAGCAGACCACATGACCGTTGTCAATAATGACATCTTTGTCTGGTGTGACATCAATTTCAAACAACGAGCCAAAACCAGATACCACGACTTGACCTTGGCCTTGAGTCTGCATCACCATAAAGCCGCCTGTATCACCAAACACTGCACCGCCTAAATTGCGCTGAATATTGGCTCTGATATCGACGCCAGTTTGAGCCGCGACAAACGCACCATCACTTAATGTATACTGCTGCTTGCCAACTTCTATGATTTGCATATCACCATCAAGCGTGGGCGCAAGCAAACAGTCGCCCTCACCATTAACCGCTTCAATCTGCTGTTGAAACAACGATTCATCGTTTGCAAAGCGGCGCATCAGTGACTGCATCAGGCCACCTTGTAGCTTACCTTTCAGCTCAAGATTGGACTCCATCATCACCATCGCATTGGCTTCACAATAAATTGAATCGCCTTTTTTGAGATTACAATGCAAAAAAGGTTCAATAGTACCGATTAAACTGAATGTTGCGGCCATGGCTTGCAAATCCTTATTCTAATATCTTTGTTAAATGCTCTTAATGTGTGCGTGTGCTTTTAGATGCTTTATGGCTTTTAATGATAAGCCAATTAAATTTAAAGCCATCAAATGCGTTAAAGGGGCACACTTGATGGCTCATTGGATCATAACCAGACGTCTGATTATGATAATTGGCTTGCTAAACGTTTACGTTGGTTTTAACGTTATACATTTACGCCATAAGAGGCTGCTAATGGTCCAAGACCACCGCTGAAGCCTTGACCAACCGCACGGAATTTCCAATCACCGCTGTGACGATATAATTCACCGAAAATCATCGCTGTTTCAGTGCTGCCGTCTTCTGATAGGTCGTAACGAGCGATTTCAGATTCGCCATTATCGTTTACAACGCGGATATAAGCATCACCAACTTGACCGAAGTTTTGGTTACGTGCTTGGCCTTCATAGATGATGGCACAGATAGCTACTTTGTTGACATCAGCTGGGATGCTAGCAAGGTTGATTTTGATTTTCTCATCATCGCCATCGCCTTCGCCAGTACGGTTATCACCAGTATGCTCAACAGCGCCGTTATCTGATTTTAAATTATTGAAAAAGATAAAATCTTGGTCGTTACGGACTTTGCCTGCTTCGTTAATCAAGAAACCGATTGCATCTAAATCAAACTCTTGGCCGTCAGTGGCACGTGGATCCCAGCCTAGACCGACTGTAATGTTAGTTAAACCTGGCGCTTCTTTTGATAAGTTTACGTTGCCGCCTTTTGTTAAGCTAATAGCCATACAAATATCCTTTGGATTAATAGTTAAGTGGATTGATTGATAAAAAATAAACTAAAAGTTGTGCAGTGACTGATACCTCAGAGCAAATAATAAAAACTTACCTGTACGCTATGCCCTGCATATCATTACGTTTTACTATACTAAGCGTTTGCTCACTAAGCAAGGCGTATTTTGTGCGCTTACTATATGCTTACTAAGGGACATAATACTTCTGTATCTTTGATAATTTCTAATCAACTTAGCAATAGTCGTTAAGATATTGTTATGAAAAGTAATGTTTCATACAAAAGGGATTTAGCACAAAGATAGCTTAGATAAAACAATCGCTTTAAAAAGCACCGACTGACTATATGTGCTTATAATAAACCAGCTCATGGCTTAGGTATGCTTCGCAGCTAGTATGAGAGTATGGCATTATATAAAAAACCTATTTAGATAAATATACATGTATCTCTTATTCTGCAAAAACTGACCAGCCAGTTTTTTGTACGAAGCGCTCTAGTGCTTTTAGTCCAAGCTTAGAGTTACCTACATGATCAAGCCCTGGTGACCAAACCGCGATAGAACCTTTACCAGGTGCTATCGTCAAAATACCGCCACCAACGCCGCTTTTGCCTGGCAAACCCACGCGGTAAGCAAATTCGCCAGAACCATCATAATGACCACACATCATCATCAACGAGTTAATCCGGCGTGCTCGTTTTTCATTGATTACGCGTACTCCTGAGTGCTTATCAACTCCATTAGACACTAAGTACAGACCAGCACTGGCCAACTGTTGGCAGTTCATTGCAATTGAGCACTGATGAAAATACGTACCTAATACATTATCCACATCGTGTCTTAAACGACCAAAGGATTTCATAAAGTGCGCCAGAGAGGCATTTCGGTCCTTGTGCGCCATCTCAGAAGCCGCTACTTTATGATCAAAGCGAATTGACTCATCATCTGCAATGAGGTGAACAAACTGCAGGATTTCACCCAGTGTTTCTTTTGGCTCATGTCCCATCATGATGGCGTCGACAACTGCGATTGCCCCAGCATTGATAAAAGGATTACGTGGGCGGCCAGACTCATGCTCGAGCATCACAATTGAATTAAAAGGATCGCCAGATGGTTCGCGTCCGACGTGTGTCCAAAGTGTATCGCCTAGCTTGCCAAGACCAATGGTCAAGGTAAATATTTTAGAGATACTTTGGATGGAAAACAGAGTGCTTGCATCACCTGCTGCATACATATGCCCATCAGGAGTCGCTACAGCTATACCGAACTGGTTCGGATCGACATGAGCCAATTGCGGGATATAATCTGCTACTTTGCCGCGGTCAGTTTCTCTTGCCATCTCTGCGGCAATATCATCAAGAATTTTTTGCATATTGTTTATAGGGTCTTATTTCGACAATTTATTTAAGGATGAGGATTTTAACTGAAGATAGGGTAATAGTAACAGGGCAAACGTAATTTTAACCATTGATTGTCTTAATTATTGGTTATTCCGATATCTTGGGGCTTCAATACGGCCTAACAGTAAGGCAAAATTGTCAAAAAAAACAGGCCATACCTGATGATATGACCTGCTTAGATGTATAACTAGATACAGATTACACTGAGAACATGCCTTAGTTTAAGCTGGCTTTCTCAGCTTTACGATGCTGAAGTGACGCTAGCAGCGCCCAACCAATAAAGGCAATACCAATCAGACCGGTGATAATCTCTGGCACGTGGAACTTCACTGACAATAGCATAATCAGTGCCAATGCGCCGATTGCATAATGTGCGCCATGCTCAAGATAGATGAACTCGTCAAGCGTGCCTTTGTCTACCAAGAAGATAGTCATCGAACGTACGAACATCGCACCAATCGCAAGACCTAACATGATAACAATCACGTCATTGGTGATTGCAAATGCGCCAATCACACCATCGAAACTGAATGAGGCATCTAGGACTTCTAAGTATAAGAAACCAATGATACCACCTTTCATAATGGCACTGGTCGCCGCAGCGCCCGAACCATTTTCTTCGTTTTCTAGGTCTTCTTCAAGGTCACCCTCAAGCATACCCGATACAACCTGTACACCAAGATAAACCAAGATACCCCAAACCCCTGCGATTAGAACAGCACTTGACTGCTCTGCATTAGCCCACGATACCGCAATCATCAAGACGATAAGCGCTACAAATACGCTCATGGCATCGACTTTGCCTAGCTTGGCTAAACGGCTCTCAAGCCAGTCAAACCAATGTACTTCTTTGTCATCAAAAATAAAGTTCAAGAATACCAATAGTAAGAAAATACCACCAAATGCTGAGATTTCTGCATGGTGTGCCATCAGTCTTGCCGAGTACTCTTCAGGACTATATAAAGCCAAGTTGATGACTTCCATCATACCAAGGTCAGCAGTAACCGCGACGATGACAATAGGGAAGACCAATCGCATACCGAATACGGCGATTAGGATACCAACGGTTAAAAATATCTTTTTCCAAAATTCGTCCCAGCCCTTAAGGACTGAAGCATTGACCACCGCATTATCAAAAGATAATGAAATCTCCATGACGGCCAAAATAGCGGTAATAGAAAGAGTGGCTATCATGCCACCCATACCGCCATGTGAATATCCCCACCATGCTGCTATTGCCAAAGCAATTGCGGTAAAGATAAAGTCTAAATAAAAATGTCTCATGACACATCCTGTATGGTTGCGTAAAGCTAAGGTCTACCTAGTATAGGCATGAACCGCAAAAAAGCGGTTATTACTAACCACTTTTTATGCATAATTTTAAACGAAACGTAAAGCATTACTAGTCATTTGGCCATTAAAAATTGTGACTATTTGCAACGATGGCGGTTTGCTATTTTGGACGTGATGACGGCGACTAATAACTGATTAAACACCAGTAAATAATGGTTTTAGATATCAACACCGTATTGCTGACACATCGCTTGCAAGCCGCCTGAATAGCCTTGACCAACAGCACGGAATTTCCATTCGCCGTTGTGACGATATACTTCGCCAAACACCATTGCTGTCTCTACAGAGTAGTCTTCTGCTAAATCAAAACGTACTACTTCAGTGCCTGTTTCTTCATTAACAACACGGATAAAGGCATTGGCGACCTGACCAAAGTTCTGGCTACGCGCTGCAGCATCATGAATAGTCACTGTCACGACTACTTTATCTACGTCTGCAGGTACTTGAGTGAGGTTTACTTTGATAACTTCATCATCACCGTCGCCTTCGCCAGTACGGTTGTCACCAGTATGTTCGACAGCGCCATTGTCAGACTTCAGCTGATTATAAAAGATAAAGTCGTGATCGCCGCGCACTTTGCCTGCGCCATTTAGCAAAAACACGCTAGCATCAAGGTCGAACTCAGCACCAGAAGTGGCACGCTCATCCCAGCCAAGACCGATAAGTAGCTTGGTTAAGTTTGGGTCAGTTTTCGTTAGCGATAAATTACCGCCTTTATTAAGTGATAAAGCCATGGTGTTATCCTTTTTATTAGACGTTAGTGGTTTTATAGGTTATCGAAAAAAGGCGATGCTTACGCAATAACTGCGCAAATCCATCGCCTAGTAACGCTCTATCATAGCAACAAAAAATGGCCCAATCAAAGCTGATTGGGCCATTGTTATATTTCATATACATTCGGCAAAAAACAGAAGTTTCAGGTACTTATATTGCCCTTATAAATCTATAGTCTCATTTATCAAAATCCTGTTTACGGACTTTAGATTCTAAACTATAAATCTAAAATTTCGAATTATAGACTTTGACGATGACGAATCTCAAAGCTTTGATGAATCGGTTTTTTGATATTGAAATCAAAGCCAATGGTTTTTTGCGTGATATCAATGATGTCATAACGCTGAGTCAACTGCTCATCTAGCTCAAAACGCGTAAAGTTGTTAGAAAAGTATAAGACGCCATCAGAGGTGAGGCGGTTCATGGCACGATTAATCAATGCAGCATGGTCACGTTGCACATCAAAAGTACCTTGGAATTTCTTAGAGTTTGAGAAGGTCGGTGGATCAATAAAGATAACATCGAACTGCTCGGTATTGTCTTTAATCCACTCAAAGATATCGGCAGCAACGAATTGGTATTTATTGCGGCTAACGTCCAAACCGTTCAAGACAAAGTTTTGTTTGCCCCAATCTAGATAGTTCTGCGACAAATCAACGCTAGTGACTTTTTTCGCACCAGCAAGCGCTGCATGCACACTTGCGGTACAAGTATAAGCGAACAGGTTAAGTACTGCTTTACCGCGGCTGTTGTCCTTGATACGAGCACGCATATTACGGTGATCGATAAACAGACCGGTATCTAAATAATCTGTAAAGTTGACATACAGATAGGCACCATCTTCACGCGCAACATGAAACTTGCCACGTTTTTCTGTGGTGTTCTGTTTGCTGTACTGATCGTTTCCAGACTGACGGGCACGCGTTTTGATAAAGATCTGTTCACGGTTAATATCAAAGACTTCACGGATACCCATCAATGCCAAGTTAAAGCGTTTTTTTGCGGTCTCAGGCGGGATGGTCTTTGGCGGCGCATATTCTTGCACATGTGCATAATCACCGTACAAGTCGATCGCAACTTTGAAATCAGGTAAATCAGCATCGTAAACACGAATATTGCTTACGTTGTCTTTTTTGGCCAGTTTCTTGAGCTTAGCAAGGTTCTTTTGCAGACGGTTAATGAAGTCTTGACCGTCTTCTACTTCAATCTCGCGTTTCTCAAAACGACTGACAAGGTTGCCTGTTTGCCCAGCGATAAGCGTTCCGTAGCGGAAATAGACGGTAATAGCACCGTTATGACAGCGTAAGGTTTTTGGTTCTTTAATCGGTAGAATATCTACTTGTTCGACATGAGAGGCCAATATGCCAAGCATCGGATCAATGCCACTACCGGCAAAGCTGTCTTGCAATATCAGCCCAATCGCTTGATACAACGGCTTAATCATTTCTTCATCACCCAAACGCTCACCATACGGTGGGTTGGTAATGACCAAGGGGTTGCTCAATCGACCGTCATTGACTAATGGCTTGAGCACGTTGCTGAGTTGGTCAAGCGCACGATGTTCGATATCAAGTAGCGGTAAAATGTCCTGTAAACCTGCGGCAATTAAGTTTTTTTCTGTGGCAAGAATCGCACCACTATCAGCATCAAAGCCCAGCATAAGCGGCAATGTATCAGGCTGCTCATTGGCAATCTCTAATGCTTCGCGGAAACGCGTTTGAGCATCATCGATCATTTCTTGCCATAGCGTCTCGTTATGATGCTGCCACTGGTAAAAGCCAAATTGATTGGCAGCTTTGTCGATACCCACGGCATAGTCGCAATGCATCAATAGCGCTTCGATAAGGAACGTTCCAGAACCGCACATTGGGTCGATTAACGCATTATAGAAAGGTGCGTCGCCAGCTTCATTTTTCTTGTGCCAACCAGCGCTATAGAGTAGGGCAGCTGCCAAGTTTTCTTTTAGTGGTGCTTCTGTCATGGCCACACGGTAACCACGGCGATGCAAACTGGTACCGGATAAATCTAAATACAGCTCTGCTTGCTTATCATTGATAGTTGCAAAAACAGAGAAGTCTGGGTTTTTGCTGTCGACGTTAGGACGGCTGTCGTAAACTTCGTTAAAGGTATCGGCAATCGCATCTTTGATACGTAGCATGGCAAATTGCTGACTGACAGCGACACGCTTATCGACAGACAGACGAATAGCAAAGGTTTGCTCCAAGCTAAATTGCTCAGTCCAGTTGACCGATTTTGCCAAGCCATATAGCTGCTCTGCGACATCGTATTCTGCATTGATGTTTTTACGTTTAATCAGCATCAATACCCGCGAGGCCACGCGTGACCATAGGCAGATAGTATATAGCTCACGTAAGCCGCCAGTTACGGCTAGACGGCCAGTACTTTTGATTTCGCTATCAATGCCAAAACTGGTTAGCTCAGTCTGCAGTGGTGCCTCAAGCCCATCGGCACAGGTAATAATAAGATCAAGCGACAACTCTGGTGAAGCTGCTGTTAGAGATGCGGGCGCGGTTTGTTCGGTCATACGGGTACCTGTGGGCTAAATTGACAAAAAAGCAAATAATAAGATAATCGGTGTAACCGGCAATTTTACCATAATTCACAGTAGGATGGTTCAAAGTAGCCGTGTTTAAGATTTTAAGATGTGATAGCCAAATACGTGAAAAGAAATTCTCTACTCACCCTTCGTCAGTGGTAATTCCTCTGGGACGATTTGAGTGGTGGTTGCAAAGGGTTTAGTCGCAATAGGGTAGTCAACATCCTTTGGCATCAGCAATCGCATATGCGGATAGGGCGTAGAAATATTAGCCGCATCAAACGCGATTTTAATCTCTTCTTGCAGCACTTCTTTGATTTTGGGTATGCGGGCAACGGCTGCTGGTTTAACCCAAAAGCGTACGATAAAAAACACCCCATACTCACCAATTTCTGCCACGGTCGCTGAAGTCTCAGGACGATTAAGCACCGCATCGGTATTGCTGAGCACTTGCAAAATTTCCTTGCGAGCCGTTTCTATATCATCTTCGAACGCAATACGTACGCGAATATCAAAACGGATAAAGTTTTTGGAAGTCAGGTTGATAACTTCTGATGAGGCAACGTTAGAGTTTGGGATAATGACAGTGATGTTGTCTCGTGTGAGAATATGAGTTGTGCGTAACGCGATAAGTACCACGCGCCCTTCATTATCATTGATATGAATCCAGTCACCGACTTGAAAAGACTGCTCAAGCAGAATAGTAATACCAGCGATAAAATTAGCAAGGGTAGACTGAGCGGCAAAACCTACTGCCAAGCCAACAATACCCAAACCCGCCACTAACGATACAATGTCGAAGCCAAATTGCGCCATGACGCTGGCAAGCCCGAGTACCAATAGTAATACAGATAAAATATTTTTGAGTAGCTGCTCTATGGAAGCATTGAGACCATAGTGCTGTAGGACTCTGTGAATGATTTGTCCTGATGATGCCCAAAGTACGTAATAGATACCTGCCCAAGTGCTTGCCTTTGCGGTGGCTTTGATGGTTTCTGGCTCAAAGTTTATCTGACTCATAATCGCTATCAGACTGGCGACAATCCAGACATAGCGCAAAACTGAACGGACAATCTTGGTGCGGCGCTCATTTAACCGAATTTTGGCACGGCTTTGTCTAAGGATATAATTGGCCAACCAATAAAAAAATCCCAATACCGCAAGCAGTATTAGGATTTTGATGCCAGTGCTCGCCAATTCTACTGCCTGAGAGGACCAATTAAGTGACTCTTCATCGATAGAGCCGCCGAGAGCAAGATATAGGCTAGTATGTAAGTCGCGAATGATCTCTTCAAAAAAGTCGGTAACACTAGCGATTGGCATTTTTTCGTCCATGCAGGATGTGTTTGTACAAAAAATTATAAATGAATATCTATTTATAAATTACCTCAAGTCGCCAAAGCAATCAAATAAAGTAACGCTTAAAACTAATTACTACCAAATTGAAAGCATTGCTAACTTGAGGACTTAGCTAAATGGTCAATTAAGAATTATCCTTTTGGGTGTCTAAAGATTGGAAAGGTATCTCCATTTTGTACTGCACATCACGTAACGCCGTACGTAGTCCCTCTAGTATCGTTGGATGATAAAAAGGGGTGTCGAGCATATCTTTGATGCTCAAATCATTGGTAATCGCTGTAGCAAGTATATGACCGATATACTCAGCATCAGGACCGACCATACTAGCGCCTAAAATCCTGTCTGTCTTTTTGCAGCCGTAGATATGTAGCAGCCCGCAGTTGACACCCATTACACGGCTACGTCCTTGATTATCAAAGCTCACACTACCGATAACAAATTCGAGTTCTGAATCTTTTTGAATCTCTGGTAGCGACATACCAACATTGACGATTTGCGGTGAGCAAAATACGATAGAGAAAGGAGTCGCAGGTGGGCGAATATAGGCCGCTTCTGTGTTTTCGCAGACCATGCTGCCCGCACTATAGCCTTCATCGCTGGCCACATGCAGTAACGGGATATTAGCATTGGCATCACCAACGATATAGACGTTTAAGTCGCCAATCTGACCTGTTTTTTTACTTAAATCTTTTGGACGGTTCTTATCGTCTAGCTCGACACCTAAGTTTTCGACACCTAGCTGCTTAATACTGTTGCGACGACCAGTAGCAACTAAGACATACTCACCTTGCCATTGCTGAGACTCACCAGCGCTGTCTTTATATTTGATAAACGCACTTTTATTACCTTCATCTGCTTTTGTGCCTACATCGGTAATTTCGCTACCTAGATGCATGGTTAATTCATGACTTAAGCAATCCATGGCTTTATTATTAATATCATCGTCTTTTAGACCAGCCACTTGTTTGGCACGGTTTAGCAGCGTGACTTCTACACCCAAGCGTGTGAATGCTTGTGCAAGCTCTAGACCGATGGCACCAGCACCGACGACAGCCATCGTTTTTGGCAAATCTTCAAGCTCAAAGATACTATCAGAAGTGAGCATGGTATCACCAAGCTTGTCCACCCACCCATCAGGAATAAACGGCGAGCTACCTGTGGCGACAATGATTTGCTCAGCAGCAATTAGCTCATCATTGACCTCAATTAGCCCTTGCTCATTAATACGAGCACGACCGTCGATTTTCTTATGATCAGGCCAGCTGTCTACTTGCTTTTTAATGTAGCTGGCAAAATGACTGCGTTCGTCACGTACACGTTCCATGACTCGTTTGCCATCAATTTGCGCGGTCGCATGGATACCAAATTCAGCAGAATGGTTGGCATCATGTGCGCGATCAGCAGCTGCAATTAGCAGCTTACTGGGCATACAGCCGACCGCTATACAGGTTGTGGTCCAAAACCCTTCATTGATAATGACTACGTCATCTTTGATTTTACTCGCTTGGCGAAAAGCGTTTTGACCTGCGGTACCCGCGCCAATAATAGCGACAGATACTTTACGTGTGACTTCTTTCGGCGTATCGTCGGTGGTCGTGCCAGATTGTTTATTCATATTATTCTCTAATAGGGGCAAGGTTATATTCAGTGATAGACTGAATGCTTGGCTTATATTTTTTATTCGGTTTTTATGGTTCTTATGATCAATACTGATTCAACTATAACGTCAATAATACTGACTTAATTACAGAACCAGTAATTACGGCGCCAATATAGTTAGTAAACGACTGGTATAGTCTTTGGCACGTAGGTTGCGCTGGGCATGAGTCAGCTCGCTGTTTTTGTTGAATACAAATGCCGAACGTACAAGGCCTAGCGTAACTTTGCCGTACATATTTTTTTCTTTGATAACGTCAAAATACTGGCATAGCTTTTCATCAGCGTCACTGATGAGTGGAATCTGTAAGTCATACTTGTCGATAAATTTTTCATGAGATTCAACGCTATCACGAGAGACGCCAATGATGTCGTAGCCCAATTCATCGAAGTCATGAAGGTGCGAAGTAAACTCTGTTGCCTGTGTGGTGCAGCCTGGCGTGTTGTCTTTGGGATAGAAATAGAGAATAAGGCCTTTATCGGTATTGGCGACCATTTCTTTTAAATTGATTTCATCATGAATAAAATTACCAGCAAGCTTGCGTACTATGGTTACTGGAAAATCAGGTAGGTGAATGGTTTCTGTCGTTGGCTTGGCCATTGTAAAATCCTTGTTAGTTTTAGTTATGTATATTGGCTTAATAATGGTTCTATTTATAGTGTTCTTATTATAGGCAGATTAGTAGAAATAAATAATCAGTTTTACACTTTGCCCATTCATTGGCAACAAAAAAGACTGGCAATAGCCAGTCTTTTGTATATCAAACGATTAGAAGTTAAGCAGGTTTTTGCGGCTTCTTCAAATCCAAGCCAACGGTGCACTGCTGCAAATCTTTTTGCATCGCTTTCACATATGGCAGATTAGAAGGGTCTTTCTTATCTTGCGCGTAGCTTTCGATTTCCCACATTTGACCGATAGTCATGTTGCTGCGCACACCAATAGTACAGTTACATAGTTTGGTTGCGTTGCTTTTGTCAGCGACTTTGTATTTGACTGCGCCATTAACACATGAATTGATATTGTCTTGCTTAATGTCAGCAGCGTTGGCTTGTGGCATGGCAAACAGGGCCGCTAAAGCTAGGGGTAGTACTGGCAACAACTTCATAAATTTCCTCTTACGGGTAGCGTCAATTTTTTATCTTTTGCTCAATGCAAAGTCAACTCATCAATATATGAGTGACCGATATCGTCAGTTACATCTTTCGATAAATATAATCGTTCATACGATAGCAAGTATGTCGATTAGAATACAAGAACGACGTGCTGTGTTAATGCAAGCGAATGTTGCGCGAATGTTGATGGGTATCATCATTTCACATAGCGTTTAGCGTTAATACATAGTCGGCCTTATATGATTTGGGTACAAGATAGGCGAGTAGACGTAATACAAGTAGTAGACTAAGCGCGCCTTGTACCGTACCCAACTTATATAGGACTGACTAAAATTAATTAAGACTGATAATGAGTAGGGTCAGTTACGCCAGCTTGGGCAAAGCCTTGACGACGTAATGCGCAGCTATCACAAACACCGCAAGCAAGACCATTGGCATCTGCGCGATAACAAGAAATCGTCTGTCCGTAATCGACACCTAATGATAGACCAAGCTCAATGGTTTGGGCTTTTGATAATTGCTGTAATGGCGTTTGAATCGATAAGCGATGTCCAGTAACGCCTGCTTTTGTCGCAAGGTTGGCCATATGTTCAAAGGCAGCTATATACTCTGGGCGACAATCAGGGTAGCCCGAGTAGTCAACTGAGCTGACACCAATGACGATATGATTGGCATCAGCGACTTCGGCGACTGCTAACGCATAAGATAAGAAAATAGTGTTGCGCGCAGGCACATAGGTATTTGGGATAGCGTCATTATCGATTTCATCGCGCTTTTTGCTAGGGAATTTGTCCGAATCACCGTCTGGCACGATCATGCTGTGGTCTGTTAGCGATGAGCCACCCAGTTGTGCGATATCAATATCGATGATTCTATGATTGACGCCTGCTGTCTCAGCGATGGTCTTTGCGGCCACAAGTTCACTATTATGACGCTGACCATAGTTAAAGCTGACTGCTGTCACTGATGCATAGCGTGCTTTTGCCCAATATAAGCAAGTCACCGAATCGAGACCGCCTGATAAAAGAACAACCGCATTTTGGCTTTTGGTAAGAGCAGCTAAGTCAGCATCTGATACTTGATTGGAGGTATTTTGCAAAGTAACGTTAGTCATAGTGGTATCTATTATTGGTTTACGAAAACGGCTATTTTAGCAAAAATACGTCTACTACAGAACCACGAAGCGACCAATTAAGCGTCACTAAGCCATCAAAACAAATTTACATAGCACTGCAATAAAATAAAGTCGGTATTACTGTCATCTTTTCAATCTGTTAGCAATATTTGTTATAATCGCAGCTTTTAAAGTATCAGTCACATGACATTGGTGATAATGCTTTAAAAGCCTTATCGCAAATCGCTTTATAGTAAAATCACCCTTATAAAGATATTGAGTAACTTATGACCGCAGCAACCTTATTTACGCCAAATATTCCTTCTCAAGCTGATGATGTATCTGATGCAATGAGCTTTGATAGTCAAGCTTTAGGCACCGATACTGATAGCAGAGAGTATGATGACGTCTCTGAAGATGGCAATGATGAGGACATGATTGATGAGCAGTTTGCCGATGCGCAAGCACCTACCGAGTCAGCGTACTTTCGTAAACTACAAAAGAAGCTGCGTCGCCAAGTTTCTTGGGCAATCCGCGATTTTAATATGATCGAAGATGGCGATGTGGTGATGGTCTGTGTTTCGGGTGGTAAAGACAGCTATACCTTACTTGATATTTTATTGCTGTTAAAACGCATTGCACCAATTCATTTTGATATTGTCGCAGTCAATCTTGATCAGAAGCAGCCAGGCTATCCGGAAGACATTTTACCTGCGTATCTAAACGAGCAGGGCATTGCTCACTATATTTTAGAAAAAGACACATATAGCATCGTCAAAAGCGTAGTGCCAGAAGGCAAGACTTACTGCTCTGCGTGCTCTCGTCTGCGCCGCGGTTCACTATATGGCTTTGCCAAACAAATTGGCGCGACTAAGATTGCCCTTGGTCATCATCGTGATGATATGCTAGCGACTTTCTTTTTGAACTTATTCCATGGTGGTGCGCTCAAATCCATGCCGCCTAAACTGCTGAGCGATGACAAGCAAAACATGCTGATTCGTCCATTGGCCTATGTCGAAGAAAAAGACATCATTGAATATGCCAAATTAAAGGAATTCCCAATCATTCCTTGTAACCTATGTGGCAGTCAGACCAATCTACAACGTGCCATCATCAACGATATGCTGCGTGAATGGGATGATGCTCATCCGCAGCGTTTAGCTTCTATCTTTAAGGCCATGCAAAACGTTGCGCCATCACAGTTAGCTGATCGTGAATTGTTTGATTTTGAAACACTTAGTCTTGATCGTGATAACGATGAGCGTTTATTTGAAGGCGACAATATTCAAGCTGGGCAGACAGATAGTTTGGCTGAGATTGGTTTACCGGTATCACCAAGGACGCAAACGTTCAATCCTAAGTTCGCTAGTGAAAAGTCTTATTCGACAGAGACGGATAAAGCCGCACAAAACGAGCGTAAAGCGCAGAAAATTCCAACGATTAACCCTGTGATTTAGTAGTTTATGAGTTAGAGCTATATTAAATAGTACCTATTCATTAGTAGGATATTAAATAGCTCAAAAAAAACCAGCCGATCTCTGACGAGTGGCTGGTTTTTTTATGTCTGGATGCTACTCACCGCGTTAACTTTTAGCAAAAACTGGTAGCGGGTCAAAGCTGACCTTGGCACGAGGCAGTTTTGCGACATCTTGCATACGCCAATCATCTTTACCGTCATTGCTAACCTGAAGGTAATACTTGGCTTTTACAGGATCAATATCGACTTGTGCGCTGTATTTATTGCCCTCAACATGCTTAAGGACAACGTCGCGGTCTTTTTTGATATCCGTTGCATGAGAAATAGAGAGCTCCAACGTATCAGGATAGGTAAGGGGAGTACCATTTAACAGCTTGCCTGACTGGACGCTTTGCTCAGGGTAGTTGAGATAAAACACAATATCGCCATTTTCTGCAAATTGCATTTGTCCATGCAAGTCTAAGTCATACGTGAGCTTGTCACGAGATACATCATGATAGAGCGTTTTGCCATCCATATACCAGTCGTCACGTACCACGCTATCACGGATCTGGTAAGAGTAATAAACAAACCAAATACAAGCGATCACGACCGCAGCAGGCATGCCAATCACAAAGATAACGACCATGTAATTTTTATACCATGGCTGCTTATCTTGATGTTTAAAGTTCGGTGCTGGAGTAGACATAAAATACCTATGCATCAGATACGCATTTGATAGATAGCTGTTCATTAGACATCTACAAATGGTATCAACGGATAATTTGGCGGCTAAGCGCTGCCAGTTTAATGATAAAACGTGTATCCAATAGCCTATCACTAGAACAATTAGTTATTTAACTACTTGAACTAGCTAGACTACCGAATGATATACATGAAATTAAACAATAGGTCTGCTAATGATTTACTGACCTTGGGTCGTAAAGATATTTTGCTTACTTACCTTGTACTTACCGTTTTCGCTGCTCACATTTAGCGTGACAGGCGTTTGACCAAACTCTATCACATCAGGATCACCATAAATACTGACTGGCATATCAAAGCTTTCGCCAGCTTCTAATGGTACATCGTTAAAGCGTAGCTCTAAGCTCAGCCCTTTTTGCGGTGCTAGTGTTATCGTGTAGGTATGAGCGTCCTGAGTCTTGTTGGTTAGCTTAACGATATAGCTGTTTTCGATCATGCCTTGATTGTTGATAGATGACAACTGATTACGGTCACGGCGGATATCAATCTCCAATGGCACGCGATCGGTTAACGCATATATAACACCGCCACATAGTACGGCTAATAATGTCAAATAAGCAAATAATCGTGGGCGCAGTACGCGGCTTGGTTCTTTTTCTGCTAGCTGACGTTCAGTTGTATAACGAATGAGACCACGCGGATAGCCGACCTTGTCCATCACTTCATTACAAGCATCAATACAAGCTGCACACTGGATACAGGCAACTTGTAACCCATCACGAATATCGATACCAGTAGGGCAAACCTGCACGCACATGGTACATTCAATACAATCGCCTAAGTGCTCTGGATTTGTACCCTTTTTACGGGCACCGCGTGGCTCACCGCGTTCATAATCATAAGATACGATCAATGTGTCTTTATCAAACATCACACTCTGAAAGCGGCCATAGGGACAAATCTGTACACACATCTGCTCACGCATGTAGCCTGCATTGGCATAAGTAGCAAAGGTAAAGATAAACATTGAGACCCATACCCACGTTGGCCAGTCAGGGAATGGAAGTACTCCTATTGACTGCCAGCTGTGATATAGAGAATCTGTCCCAGCTACATAACTAACAAAGGTCGCTGCTGTAATCACAGAAAGCAAAAACCAAATTGAATACACAACCGTGCGTTTGAATATTTTGCTCGCACTTAACGGTGCTTTATCAAACTTGATGCGTTTATTACGATCGCCAATCACCCACTTTTCAACATATTGGTATAGATGTGTCCATATCGTTTGAGGACAAGCATAACCACACCAAACACGCCCAGCATATACCGTCACCATAAACAGTGTAAACGCGGCAATAATGGCAAATGCAGCAATAAAATAAAAATCTTGCGTCAAAAACGTCATGCCAAAAATATAGTAATGCTGAGATGGCACATCAAACCATATTGCTTGTCTATCATTATAGCGCAGCCATGGCAAAAGTAAAAAAGCCGCCAAAAGAGCATACATCGTGATGACACGAATATTTTGATAAAAACCTGTGACAAACCTCGGATGTACACGATGCTTGGTTGCATCAAGATCGACTTGTTGTACAGGAATTTTATTGGATTGTTGTGCTGACATAAACGTGCCTCTTTAAAAAAAGAATCAGTCTGCTGGCATGATGAACAAACACCTCTAGCGTCGAGGTATATGAGTGTATGATGTTATCAATGTCAGTAAATAGCGGATAGAAAATTCGATAAAAAATCTTCTAATCTGCTTACCAAATGATCGATTGTAAATATAGTCGCTTCAACATAATCTTGATACAAACAAAGGGGAGTAAAGGTACTACAAGTAGTAGACTGGACAAGCTTGTATCTGATTTATGCGAAATTGACTATCGTGTTATATGATTGAATCAGAGCGATATAAAGCCATGACCAATAGACTATTTTAAAAAATAGCTATTCTAACATTCTCCCTACTAATAATGGGGTAATAATCCTAAAAAGCAACGAATATATGAGAACGTTTTCTAGTATTTATAGCCACTCATCATTGTCATTTCTAAATGAAAATCAATATCGCCATACGCAAAAGGGAGAACTGCAATAACAGTTCTCCCTTCATTAAATCTCGTCCATATTCAGTGCAGTAACAACGTCTTAGTTAGCAGTTGCTTCTTCAGTTGCTACAGGCTGAGTAGCAGCAGTAACCGGTGCTGCTTCAGGTGATTTGCCTGTTTTATCTGATAGTGAGTAGATATAAGCAGCAAGTAGCATGATACGCTCATTACCTAGCTTAGTTTCCCACTGAGGCATAACGCCAGCACGACCATAACGTAATGTATTACGTACAGTCTCACGCTCACCGCCATACAACCAGATATTGTCAGTCAAGTTTGGTGCACCTGCTGAAATCATACCTTTACCGCTTTCAGAGTGACAAAGTGCACACTGCTGCTTAAAGATCGCTTCGCCTTGATTGACCAAAGTTTGATCAAGTTCACCGTTACTCTTACTACCGTTGTTTGGAGATAGTGACAATACATACTCAGAAGCTGCACGTACACCGTCTTCGCCGATCTGATCGCGCCAAGCAGGCATACCGCCGATACGACCATTGTGTAGCGTGGTCAGAATGTTGCTAGCTTCGCCGCCATATAACCAATCGTTATCGGTTAGGTTAGGGTAGCCTGTCGCACCTTTAGCGTTAGAGCCATGACATACAGAACAGTTCTGTAGGAACAAACGGCTACCAACTTTTAATGCATTTGGATTTTCAGACAGTTTTTCGACATAAGGAGCAAGTTCTGCAACTTTTTCGTCAATTTTAGTCTGTAGATCTGCTGGTGGGTTTTCACTACGACGCATGGTCGCTTGTAACTCGTTTAGCGTACCAAGTGTCGCAGTCGCACCTGCAGCATCTGCTTTTACCAAAATGCTTTTTTCAAAGTTATCAGTAAATACTTTGTTGTTGCTTTCAAGCTCACTGAACAACTCGTTTTTAGAAGTCCACGGTACAGTTTCACCGTCAACTTCTACGGTGGCGATACCTTTCCAATGTGCTGGGAACATAGCTGGAAAGAATACCCAGTACGCCACACCCCAAACGATTGAACCAAAAAATATCACCAACCACCATTTAGGAAGTGCTTTGTCGTATTCTCGGATACCATCATACTCATGACCAGTGGTACCGTCTTCCTCAACGTCTGGTTTGTATTTTAGTACAAACAGCAGAACGCCAAGAATAAAAAGCCAGCAACCGAAACTGATTAGCGTGATCCAAGAACTCCAAAAAAATGTCATCATTTATCCTTATTGCGCTGCTCTTCAGACAGAGATTTTATATCCTCGTCATCAAGCGCAAGTTGTGCATCTTCTTCGAAGCGTTTTTTGTTTTTTGGCGAATACGCCCACCATGCAACGCCTACGAAGGCAATAAAGGCAGAAACGGTCGCAATTGTTTGTAATTCACCAATACCCATTAGCGCTGTCCTTCCATTGCGGTACCTAACTGCTGTAGATAAGCGACCAAAGCGTCAAGCTCAGTAGCGCCAAGCACTGCATCTGGAGCGCCTTCAATGTCTTCTTCAGTATAAGGAACACCGAAGCGATCGCGGAATAGACGCATTTTAGCTTGAATGTTTTCGCCATCTACTTCGTTAGTCGCCAACCAAGGGAAACCTGGCATAACTGACTCAGGCACTAGCGAACGTGGATTGATCAAATGTTGCTTTTGCCAATCTTCAGAATAACGGCCACCAACACGTGCTAAATCTGGTCCAGTACGTTTCGATCCCCATAAGAATGGATGATCCCACGTCGACTCAGCGGCACGTGAATATGGTCCATAACGTTCAACTTCTGCACGTAATGGGCGAACCATTTGCGTATGACAAACGTGACATCCTTCACGGATATAAATATCACGACCTTCAAATTCAAGCGCTGTCCAAGGCTCCATAGCAGGAAGGGGCTTGTTCAAGCCGCCTTCTTCAGGACCCTTGTTGTCATAGATCAATGGCACGATTTCAACTAGCGTTGCAAAACTAATAGCAATCACGATACCAATGACTAACAAGCCTGTATTTTTTTCAATAATTTCATGCGGTGTACCAGCCATGATCGCTCCTTATACGTTAGCTGTCGAAGGTTTTTCGACACTAGGTTCATGATCCGTTGGATCAGCGACATCTACAGGCTTACCTTCTGGCATTTTGAGTGTTTTATAGCAGTTATAAGCCATTACAAACATACCCGATACATATAAGAAGCCACCAAATGCACGGCCGATATATGGGAAATGCGAGAATTCAACAGTATCAACGAAGCTATATACCAAAGTACCGTCTGGGTTAGTAGCAAGCCACATCATGCCTTGGCCAATACCTGAAATCCACATAGATACGATATAGAAAATCGTTCCTGCAGTCGCAAGCCAAAAATGCGTGGTGATTAAGCTGATAGAGTACATCTTCGGTTTGTTATAAATACGTGGTAACAGTACATATAGCGAACCAATGGTAATCATACCAACCCAGCCAAGTGCACCTGAGTGTACGTGACCAATTGTCCAGTCAGTGTTGTGCGATAACGCATTCACTGTCTTGATAGACATCATTGGGCCTTCGAACGTCGACATCGCATAGAACGACAATGCAACAATCATAAAGCGAATGATCGGATCGGTACGTAGCTTATCCCAACTACCTGATAGCGTTAGTACACCGTTAATCATACCACCCCAAGATGGTGCGAATAGGATGATTGAGAAGACCATAGCAAGAGACTGCGTCCAATCAGGAAGCGCTGAATAATGCAAATGGTGACCACCAGCCCACATATATGAAGCAATCAATGCCCAAAAGTGAACGATAGACAAACGATAAGAATAGATAGGACGGCCAATCTGTACAGGAACGAAATAATACATCATTCCAAGGAAGGCTGCCGTTAAGTAAAAACCTACCGCGTTATGTCCGTACCACCACTGCACCATCGCATCAGTTGCACCACCAAATAGCGAGTAAGATTTGAACGCACTAACAGGAATCGCCATGCTGTTTACGATATGTAGTAGTGCAATCGTAATGATAAAGGCGGCAAAGAACCAGTTAGCCACATAAATATGTGAGGTTTTACGTTTGATGAGTGTACCAAAAAATACGATGGCATAAGAAATCCATACCAAGGCAATTAAGATATCAATAGGCCACTCAAGCTCAGCGTATTCTTTACTGGTGGTCAAACCTAGAGGAAGCGTGATGATGGCAGCAACAATAACTGCCTGCCAACCCCAAAAGGTGAACCAAGCCAAGTACGGCGCAAATAAGCGCGTTTTACAGGTACGCTGAACGATGTAGTAAGACGTTGCGAACAGGGCAGAACCACCGAACGCAAAAATCACCGCATTGGTATGCAGTGGTCTTAAATGACTAAAGGTCAGCCATGGAATGTCAAAGTTGAGTGCTGGCCATGCTAACTGTGAAGCAATGAACACACCAAGACTCATGCCGACGATGCCCCAAACGACAGCCATGATCGTAAAAAATCTTACGACAGTAATTTCATACTCACGGTCAACTGGGGCGACTGCTGTGTTTTGTAAACTCATTGGATGATTCCTTTACAGCCCGAATTATCAACAGAATTAACCAACAATCTATGCTGTCTGCACTATAAATACTTTCAAATTCATATTTATACTAGCGCCAACACATATTGTTTTTTGACTTATTTAACGCAATGACGTCATTAACTATCGATTCAGGCCCTTGCTGTCTATCAGTTAATACTAATAAATAGAAATAGGCACTTCATGCACCTTACTCAAGGTCAATCGATAGTAGGATTGTTAATAGATCATCAAGGTAAATAAGAAGACGCGCCGTTTTGAGCATCAAACATCTCATAAGGCTAAATATGTATCTTAATTATTACGAAAAAATCTGTACTAATGAAGATAGATACCCATATCTATAGGGCTATTAAAACGCATTGACCATAGATGTATGCTAGCGGCGGCTGACAAAAAACACGATTATGTAATGTTTGGTTAAAACTCCCGACTCTGTTTAAGGGTATTGTAACGCAATCCTAATTAAATATCATCAGAACTATGCGCCAAAATACAAACTCTTTGGTATAAATGTTAGCGAGCAACTTATTATTGCTGTGCTACTCCTCTATTTTATACACAATTTTGTCACTATTCTAGATGCTCATTCTGATTGAATAGGGGAAGTGCTCGCTAGACATAAGCGTAGGCTTGCAAAGAAGTTTTGTAACAATAACATTGCTGAGCCGATAAATAGGTTTTACTTCTTATCAAGTCGCCCTTTATAATGAGGCTGAACGTCATTAATGGCTATGTATCGCATAGGTCTATTGATAGCAATCATTTTAATAATTCTAATAGTTAGGCCAAGAGTGCCTCAAGGGATGTTGGTCTGACAGAATATCAATTAAGGATAATATAATATGGCAGTTTTTTTGACAGATGAATGGTTTGAGCAAGTAGAAAAAATGGGCAATGAAGCAGGTGAGTTAAACTTACCACCAGTACTTGCCAATATGGTCGTCAACTTAAAAGTGGCTGAAGCTGATAAAACTATCGAAGCCAATTTTACAAATGGTTTGCTGCATCGCGGCTTAAACGATAATGCAACGACGACGCTGCTATTAGATCGCGATATCCTACAGTCTATCATCACTGATTTTGATACCAATCAAATCATGGGTGCGTTTATGAGTGGCAAAATCCGTGTCGAAGGCGATATGTCACAGCTAATGGCCGTACAGACTGCACGTCCAAGCGCAGAGCAAAAAGAGCTATACACTCGTATCAAATCAATGACGACAATGGCTTAATCGCGTATTTATACGATTTTTGCGTTGTAAGTCAGTAAGACACAAAAAAGCCCCTAATTCATATTAGGGGCTTTTTTATTGCGTAACGAAATAAGTAATAGCATAAAAAGCTGTAAAAAGTCTCTCAAAAAGACTAGCTAGCTTTTGACTGCTGCGTCGCATTTGATTGGTTTTCTTTGTATATTGCTGCTTGTAGCCATACGTTTGCTTGGACATAGTCATGTACTTTGATGTTATTAGTCTCAGCAGTATTGAGCGCACCGATACGCACTACAAAAGGATCCGCATCTTGCTCACGTAGCGTTACCACATCAAACAATATGATAGATTTACCATTAAATACGGTTTCTTGCTTGCCAAGTACTTGACCCTGACACCAAGCTTCATCTTCTTGTCCTAGCGTATCGCCAAACAAGTAAGCGCACATATGTCCTAAGTTAATCTCGACGGGTGCCATTTGCTCTTTGGTTTCAGGCTTCCATACACTGATTTTCTCTTGCAGGTCATCAGGGATTTTTCCGTCATTTGCTGCCACAATATCGTTAAAGGCACGGTGATAACGGATAGACTCTTGGTCTTCAACCATGATGACTTCGTTTTGCTCACTTAGCTTAATTTCATGCGCCCAAGCACTAAAGTTCACATAGTAAGAGGTGTCGCGTTGATATAGATGACGGTTGGTCGTATAGAGTTGATCAAACGCATAAATGATACTGCCATCAGCAGTACGTAAGCGCAACACGGCATCGTGTGAGTTGTCATTGGCGATAACACGCTCAATTTTGCAGTTCAATCCGTAAGGACTATCGACACAAGGGTAGGCATTGATAAAGCATTCTGGCTTACCATCTTTCATCGCGAGCACTTGATTAATATGGCAAGGCTGATCTTCTGATAGAAGCAGGCAGCTGTCTTTTGCACTGACGTTGTTGTTCAGGCCTTTAGGCATCGCGGCGACTTCGATCATTTTTTGTAGCCACTCAGGCACATCATGACTCATATCATCGGTCAGAATACGCCAGTGATCGGCGTGACCTGCAGACTGCTCATCGGTCAACGTGATCTTGGTGGGAGATTGAATGTTTTTGTATTGATAATTTATGGTCATGAAAATACTCAAAATTAAGTCAGCGTGAGGTTTATATCTAATACTGTGTTTGCTTGTGTACCATCCAACATTTTAAATGATTGGTTTATGATGGTCAGCGATATTATCAGTAAATGGTGAGTAAACCTCAATGAGGGGTTAATGACAATTGTCTTTAGCATATAATATATAGGTATTGGTACAGCTAATAGCAAGCCCCCTATAAAAAATAATAACAAAACCCAGTTTTTTGGTAAAAAATACTCTCAGTTGTTGCTAATGACTGGCACATATCAGCTAGTTTGTGTCAAACTAGCTCCCTTTTGACAGCTGTTATTGGCTCGTCTGACACCCTGTTTTTGTGTTTGATTTATATGTGAGTAGTAGCAACTGTATGATGCATTTACTACTGCTCGTTATGCAACCTATATAAAGTCGCACGTAGATAAGATAAAGAGTTTGAATATGTTTCGTCCTTTAGCGTTATTTATCGGCTTACGATATACCCGAGCAGAACGTAGTAATGGCTTTATCTCCTTTATATCACTCATCTCGATGATTGGTCTGACGCTTGGGGTTGCCGTATTGATTACGGTGCTATCAGTGATGAACGGCTTTGACCGTGAACTGAAAACCCGCATTTTGGGGATGGTGCCGCAGGCTACGGTGGTCTCATCAGAAATTATTGGCGACTGGGAACAGCTCGCTGATCAGATCAAAGAAGACCCAGAAGTGGCAGCTGTGGCACCATTCATTCAACTGCAAGGGATGCTGACATCAAATGGTCAGGTCGCAGGTATCATGGTGACAGGCGTCGAGCCTGAATACGAAAAAAACGTCTCCATTATCAATGAGCACATGATAGAAGGTAGTATTGACACCCTGAAAAGTGGTGACTTCAGTATCGTGTTGGGCGAGGAGATGGTGCAGTCTTTGGGTCTGCAAATAGGGGATAAAGTGACGCTAGTATTGCCAGAAGCGTCGCCATCACCAGCAGGCGTGATACCGCGATTTAAGCGTTTTACTCTGACAGGCATCTTTACGATCAGCCCAGAAGTAGACAGTCTCATGGCGTTTATCCCGATGGGAGATGCGGCAAAATTACTGCGTTTGCCAGAAGGCGCGCAGGGCGTACGCATGAAGCTTAACGATATCTTTACTGCGCCGATAGCTGCGGAAAAAGCGGCTGCTATCGCACCTGAGAAGCTATATCCAAATGACTGGACACAAACTCATGGCAATCTGTTTGGGGCAATTCAAATGGAAAAAGCCATGGTCGGCCTATTACTATTTTTGATTATCTTAGTTGCTGCTTTTAACATTGTCTCAAGTCTGGTCATGCTAGTGACTGATAAAAAAGCAGATATCGCAATCTTAAAAACCTTTGGTGCGTCTCCTCGCTTGATTACGCAAGTCTTTATGGTCCAAGGTGTGGTCATCGGGGTCATCGGTACTATCGCTGGTACGATACTGGGTGTGATATTTGCGCTTACGGTCAGCGATATTTTAGGCTTTATTAACCAAGCATTTGGTCTAAACCTATTTGATGCGTATTTTGTCAATTACTTGCCATCGCAGTTGCGTTTGTTAGATGTGGTATTAATTACAGGTGCATCGTTTGTACTGAGCTTTTTGGCAACGATTTATCCAGCGCGCCGAGCGGCTAAAATTCAGCCTGCTCAAACGCTACGCTATGAGTAATCCCAAACGCCTAAATGTTGAAATAAATACCGAAATAAATAAAATAAAGGAAGCGCTATGTCTGCCATTTTAGAGGCGACCAATATCAATAAGATATATGATGAAGGCGCGGTCAGTACACAAGTATTGACTGGTCTTGATCTGACTGTTCATGCGGGTGAGCGCATCGCTATCGTTGGAACCAGTGGTTCAGGTAAAAGTACACTGCTACATTTGCTTGGTGGTTTAGATACGCCAACCAGTGGTGAAGTTTGGTTGCATGGTCAGCTATTAAATAGCATGAATGAAACTGAGCGCGGTGCAATGCGTAACAAGCATTTGGGCTTTATTTATCAGTTTCACCATCTATTGGCAGAATTTACAGCAATCGAAAACGTAGCTATGCCATTACTGATGCGTCCAGAAGTATCAACGACTGATGCTCGTAAGCAAGCGGTTGAGATTCTAGAAAATGTCGGTCTTGAGCATCGTTTGATGCATAGACCAGGTGAGCTATCAGGTGGCGAGCGTCAACGTGTAGCGATTGCACGCGCGCTAGTGACTAAGCCATCGCTTATTTTGGCAGATGAGCCAACAGGTAACTTGGACTACGACAATGCGCAAAGCGTCTTTGGCCTGTTGTCAGAGCTACAAAGCACCATGCAAACGGCGCTACTTATGGTGACGCATGATCGCAATTTGGCGGCGCTTGCTGATCGTCAGTTGTTGCTACGCAATGGGCATTGGGAACAGTATTAATAATTTTTTATATTAGGTCGAAAAACTGACCGAAACGCCATTTATTGGCGTCTGTCATGGATGTGATGGCTATCATATTGAAAAGTTATTGTTGTATTATTAAGAAAATATATCATAGAAACTAGCGATTAAGCGGTTGTGAGCCAGCCGCCTTATTTATTTTATAAGGATGCGTAAAATGCGTGAAGATGATAATCCAATTGCGGCTTTTGGCAGTGCAGAAGAGGGTGATGAGCCGTTAAAGCCTTACATCGATCCAACTTTGTTTGAAACGCTCGATAGGCAGGCACAAACAGAGCTACTGACACCTGTGTTTGATGCCATCACTTTGGCTGGGGTTGATTACGACCTAAAAGTTCAAGACAGCGCGACAGGTAAGCGTTATACGCTCTGTAAAAATGATGAAGTCATTGAGATCGTGCCCATGGATAGCAATTTCACTGACAAAGTTTTGAATGCTATAGAGAACAGTAAAGAAGAATGAGCTTTGCTAGCTTAGTTTAGCTAGGGCGTAAGCGTTATAGCCATATAACAAAGATAAATTGCCTTATAACTTGTCAGATTCGTCAGAAGGTTTTTGCTGACGTTTCTGCCAGCTCGCCACGGTCTTATAACGCCAAATGGCTTTAAATGCTAAACCGCAAATAAGACTGGTGACTACGGCTAAAATCGTTAGCCCGATACAAAATGCAGCAAGCGATACGGTACCGCGATAAGTAATGAACGGATTGGCACCATTTGATAATGCCCATAAGCTAAAATCAGCAATCATTCTACCGATGAATCGCAAGCTAATTACAGGTGCATCAATGATCTTTGCACCGATATAGTATCCAGCATAAAAAATTGGCAAGCTAGTGACTGGGTTGGTAATCCATGTCAAACCAAGCGCCATAGGGACATTGGCACGAAAAATAAGCGAGCCAATAAGTGCCAGTAACATCTGTCCTGGCAGCGGAAAAAATGCACTTAGTACACCGATATAGACGGCCTTATTTAGGCTGTGTCGATTGAAATGCCATAACCTTGGATCAGCCAAGTGCGGTGCAAACAGCTTTAAAGTGCGACTTTCTAAGATTTTCTCTGGTGTAGGAAGTAGGTCTTTTAGACGTTTTTGGGGCACAGGATCGCCTTTAATCATTAACTACAGTCTACTCAATGGTATTGAGAAGCTGATATAAAGTAATATATGGTGAGTAGGATAAAGGTTAGAACACACAGAATGGTGGTGTCAGATAGTTACCACCTAATACGTTGCCTCAGTATAGGGTAATATAAATATAAATGCTATTGCATCGCGTGCCATTTGCTATAGTAAGTAACCATATTTGGCCGAATAATATTTAAGTCATCAAGCAAGGAGTGCTGGTGTACTGGTTGATTGGTAGCCTTATAATTATAGTTATGATGGGCGTATTGGCAGTCGCAGATAATGTGATATTGCCAACTGACTTATCCTTGCTAGAGATAGTTGGTGCGTCTAATCTGTCGTTGGCGCTGATTGTATTTGCTACGTTTCTGTTGGCGTCTGCTCAATTCAACATACCCTCGATAGACAGCCACAGCGCTGATAACAATACCTTTAACAACGCAGTTTGTCATACTAAACTTCCTTTCCGAATTATTAGATACTTAGTCTTATCTTTGTTAGCGACTGTGTTAGTGATAGGCAGTGCACTGCAAGCTTTGGTTGCTCATCAACGAGCAGAAACCACTGAAATAACTCTCCCGATGCGGGTACAAGCGCTCGTGCGTATCGAAGGGTTGAGCGACAGTGTTTATGATGCCACTACAGACAGCGGTTATCGCCAAGTAGCAGTGATAACGAATATCGCTCCGTTAGTCGCTGAGCTAACGCCCCAAGAGTTAGCAACTAAAACATCCGACTACTTAGATGTGAATAGAAATAGCCTAAGTAACAATTACAATACTAATTCCAATGAAGTTAATATCGAAGTCAGCGAACACCGAGTTCTACTTAACGCCTATCCAAGACAGTCTGCAAATGATAGCCAGTTTGCAGCCTTAAACGATTTGCAGCCCGGTGATGAGATATTCATGAGCCTAGCACTGGCGCCATTGGCTACTTCTGAACAAGCAGTCAATAACCCTACTGGTTTTGACAGTTATCGCTGGTTGCGAGGTCGGCATATTGATGGCGTTGCAAATATTTTGGCCGTTAGCCCTACATTGGTAAATAGTAGCGAAATTAGCAATGAAATCAGCGATAAAAAATATTCGAAGCAGTCGCTAGACTCTGATTCATATCTTCAGCGCTTTCGTACTCGTATCGATCAGGGGCGTTGGCGATTACGACAGCATTTCTATCAAGACTGGTCAGCACAAACGACAGCAGAGCAACAAGCAAAAGCCGTGACATTAAGTCTGCTTACGGGTGATCGTAGCTTGATTAATCGTGATACTAAGGACTTATATCAACTGGCGGGTATCTCACATCTGCTCGCTATTTCAGGCACGCACGTACTGTTTTTAGCTATTGTGCTAGCAGGTATAGTTGTACTGCTGTTTGATCGTAATTGTTCAGCGATTTATCGTCGTATCCCGCGTTGGCAAGTGCGCTGGTGGGTAATGATTGGTGCCGCTTTTATTTATGCGTTATTTACTGGTTTTGACGTGCCTGCTGCTCGTACGGCTTGGATGTTATTAGCGATTGGATTCGTCAGATTGATATTGCTTCCTATCAGTACGATGCGCGTGCTATTGGCATTGGCTATATTGATGGCTTGGCGTGACCCTTACGTATTATGGCAGGCGGGATATTGGCTGTCTTTTATCGCAGTGGCGTTATTACTCAAGTATGATGATACATCGTATGAGCACCAGACTACTGCTGTAACGAATTTGTATAATGATAAGCCACGTACTCATATCAATAACGCGCTATCTAACCGTGTTTGGCGAATGATCAAGCGTGTATTTAAACTACAGTTTTGGCTGTTTCTTACTTTATTACCCGTTACGTTGCTTTTATTCGGTAAGGCGTCGTTATGGGGGCTTTTTATCAATTTATTTGCTATTGGACTATTTGGTTGGGTGATTGTACCGCTCAATTTATTAGCCGGGCTGTGTTATCTTTTGGTGCCAAGTATCGCTGATATTCTTTGGGTAATTATTAGTACGATAGTTGGTCATCTACACGATTTGATGAGTTGGCTGACGTCATTGCCAGCGCTATTGGATGCGTGGCTCTATACACCAGTTAATATCGCGATACTATCGATGGCTTTGCTAAGTGCATTGCCTTGGTTGTTACCACGCGGCTTGCTCAGTCGTTGGTTGATGTTGCCACCATTAACGTTACTGATGATGACGGTGTATGCCAATCAGCAGTCCCTCGTCACAATGCCGACACTATATATTTTACCAACAGGTGATTCGTATATAACGGCAGCATTGCTACAATATCCTACCGTCAATGAAGACAGTACCAATTGGTTGTTCTTAGCTGACCATAGACCAGCCTCTACACGGACAATGCCAAGCAGCCTGACAGCAGATAAATTATCTGAAAATTTGAAGCAGCAACTGGGTAGTTTATCTGTCGATAAGTTAGAAAGTATTGTCATACAGAGTAGCAGTGATGGCCTGACTGATACGTTAATTCCTGACGATAAGAATACTGCTAATACCAAAAATTCTGAATTACTGCCGATGACCGTTGCGCAATTAAACGAGCAGTTGTCCATCAGCCAATATTGGCAAGCAGGGCGCTCTGATCATTGGTCTACATTTCAGCAAGCCTATAAAACAGTTAGGCAGTCTGAAGATACGCCCACTATCAGTGCCCAACGTTGTGAGCAAGGCAAAACATGGCAGTCGACTAACGATGAGTTGTCAGTACAAGCCATCACTGGTTGGGCCAAGATAGGTGATACCAGCGTTTGGGATTGTACGATTGCTCTTGATACTAATCTGCCTATACGCGTTCTAAGATACAATGCGGCAGACCCACTCAATTCGTTACCTGCCAATTCACCTGTTAGCCCTCAAGTACAAGTAGCATCTAACAAGTTAACTAGCAAACAGTCAGAGTCCCAGTCACGTCTGATTTTAAATGCTGATACTCATCAACGCGTTTGGCAAATGTGGTCATTACTATGTTCAGCTGAATCGAATAATGATGACATGCTATTCAAAAATACACGTTGGCTTGGTCATAGTGCCTCGCAAATTACAGGCGATATCATAAGTCGTCAGAGAGTTGATGAAGTTATAACCTATGATAATAAGCCGTTAGACGCGGCATTATCGCTAAACAACTAAATCGCTAAATAACATTGATAGCATTCCCAATGCCGAAACTACTAACCTTCAAAAGTAAGGCTTATATTATCAGCGTTACAATATAGTGATATTTCACAGTTATACTATTGAACCATTATCGAAATACCACCATACTTAGCAGCCTATTAATACAGGTCGCTGACTATTAGTACAGGTCACAGATACTGTGAGACAGTATCAGTCAGGTATACACTACCGCTTTAACTGTATTTCTCGACAACCTCATTTTATTGTTTTAGATTGTTTCTAACTTAGGAAGTTATATGCCCAACTGGCCACCAGACCCTAACAAACGTCCTGATAATTCGGCAAATCAGCCAACGCAACCGCAGCAACCAAGCCCGCCAAGTGGACAAGAATGGAAGGTGCTGGAAAACACGTTATTAGCGAGTGTGGTTGAGCAGCGCCGCGCTCGTCGTTGGAGTATCTTTTTTAAACTACTGACCTTTGGTTATATCCTATTGATATTTTTGACCCTTGGTCGTGGTTGCAGCAGTGCGCCAACAGGTATGGACGCAGTCGATACTAGCGATCCACATTTAGCAGTGGTTGAGCTGCAAGGCGTCATCAGTAATGACGATGTGGCCAATGCGTATGATGTTAATGAAGCCTTGAGAGACGCTTTTGCAAACAGTAACTCAAAAGCAGTGGCCTTAGATATTAACTCACCTGGCGGTTCACCGGTACAGTCTGATGAGATTTGGCAGACCATGATGGATTTACGCCAAGAGTACCCAGACAAAAAGCTATATGCGGTGATTGGTGATATCGGTGCGTCAGGTGCTTATTATATTGCATCTGCTGCAGATGAGATTTATGTTAATCCATCAAGTTTGGTCGGCTCTATCGGGGTCATTATGCCAAGCTATAACGTTAAAGGTTTGATGGATAAAGTTGGTGTAGAAGATCGTACGATTACGGCTGGTGAGTATAAAGATATCTTAAGCTTATCTCGTCCGTTGACTGACTATGAAGAAAATCATGTCGAAAAAGTACTAGCAAACACGCACAAGCATTTCATCAACGCTGTCAAAGAAGGTCGCGGTGACCGTCTGAAAAATCCTGAACAAAACAAACTGTTCTCAGGGCTATTCTGGACAGGTGAGCAGTCTATTGAGCTAGGCTTAGCAGACAAAACAGGTAGTATCACAAGTCTAAGTAAGCAACTAGACCTTGATACGATCATTAGCTATAGCCCAACTGATCCGTTCCAGATGTTTATGGATCGTTTTGCAGTGAAGTTAGGTGCAGGTATCGGTTCTAGCGTTAGTCTTGATGTATTGCCACAAGAAAGTAACACTGGGCAGATGCGTTAAGCGTTTTATGTTTTAAATATAATGTGTATGATTGTTAAGGCTGAGCATATAATTGTGCTCAGCCTTAATTGTATGCAATACCAAATAAAAACCTTGGCCTAAGTGATAGCCTGATTAAATTAGCTATACAACTATAACCATCAAACACAGCCGTCAAATTTGCAATATAAACATGGTTGGTTTTGATTAGGGTAGTTTTGATGCTGTTGATTTTAATAAGGGTACAAGGTTCAATCATTAACAATAATATATAACATAAACGATCCCACGAGAGTCTGTCATGAGTGATGAAATAAATTTGCAGTCCTTTGCTAAACTACCTGTCTCTAAAATAACCAATAAACCTGTGCTGCATTTTGCCCATGCTAATGGAATGCCAAGCGCGGTATATGAGCCATTCTTTGAAGGCCTGTCAAAGTTTTTTACGATTGAGTATATTGCGATGTTGGGTGATACGCCCGATTATCCAGTGGACGATCATTGGCGCAGTTTGACGCAGCAAATTATTGATAGTGTAAACAGTGCCTGTGAAAAGCATGGCGTTGCACAGGTAGTAGGAGTAGGGCATTCGCTTGGGGCTATGTGTACGTTACAGGCCACGTATCGTCAGCCTAAACTGTTTGCACAAGCAGTGCTTATGGATCCGCCTTGGATTTATGGCAAAGTCAGCTTGTTGTGGCATTTGGCAAAGACAGCAGACAGATTACCGCTTATGAATAATCGTCTGATGGACAAACTGTCACCAGCTGGCGTGTCCAAACATCGCCGTGATGTGTGGGATAGCCGGGATGAAGCATATGAGAAAATGCGGCATAAAGGGTTTTTTAAGAATTTTGATGAGCGTAGCTTTCAAGGATATATCGATCACGGCTTGCATGAGCGCGCGGATGGCAAAGTGACATTGGCCATCCCTAAAGCCAGCGAAGTCGCTGTGTTCCGTACCAATCCATCTTGGTATTGGCTGGCACCAAATCGCGGCCCTAAAGTACCTGTGACTTTAATCATTGGTCAAGACAGTATCTTTTTGAAACGTCGCTTTCCGCAGCAGATAAAATCGCGCTTGGGTATTCCTTATGAGACTCACGAAGGAGGGCATATGTTCCCACTTGAGCATCCAGAATCTGTCTCAACGCAGGTGTTAGGATTGATTAAGCAGCAATTGTCAAAATAAATGCAACATACCATCAGTCATGTTTGTAATGGATATGAGCTGCCAGAGTATTTTTAAGTGATACCTTTATGCCAAAAAACCTAACTGCGCCATCTAGTACGACTGCCTCACCTAAGTCTCTGCCGCTATTTTCGCGCGTGGGTACATTCGTGCTAACAGTAGGAATGGTGCTTGCTTTTTTTATCAGTCAGTTGGTAGGTGTCTATATCGCTGGCAAGCTGGTATTACCTGCCGATGAAAGGACATCGGTAGGGCGTATATTCTATTTTGGTAGTAATGATGGAACGGTCGTGAGCCTGTCTATACTTATCGGCTGTATATTGCTAGTGGCAATTAGCGTGCTTATCATTCTTTTAAAAGGTGGCAGTCTGCGTCAATATTTAGCACTAAAGCCGTTCTCACTGTCGGTGGGTATAGGCATGCTTGGGCTACTACTGATATTTATGATTGCCAGTCAGACACTGACGTATGTATTCGATATGGCACCACTAGTGTTTGTTGATCCTCTTTATCATTCAGTCAGTTCGGTTTGGCTATTGGTCTTTGCTATGGTGGTCGTCGCACCAATTTATGAAGAGGTTATCTTTCGCGGTATATTGTGGTCAGCCATCGCAGAACAGTTCACAGCACCATCATATTCAGCGAATCATGGGGCGATTGTCGCCAGCATTGTGACAAGTTTGATATTCGCTGTGATCCATGTGCAGTATGGTATCTATGAGATTAGTACCATCATAGTGTTGGCATTGATATTTTGCTATGCACGGATTAAGTCAGGCTCGCTATTACTGCCAATCGTACTACACATTGTCAATAATGGTGCAGCGATGTGGCAGTATATTGCGCAAGCAGCGTAGATAAAATGCTGACTACAACGACGGCTGGCATATAAATTCTATCGAGCCAGTCAGAAATCAAAATTTGGCTACGCGTTAGGATTATGCATCAGGATTTAATAGTAGCACTTCATCGGCAGCTCGCTTGATATCATCAATCGTAAGCTGAGGTTTGCCGCTCAAGGCTTGACGCCATTTACGCGCGCCCATCAGACCTTGGAAGAGTCCTAAATAATGCCGTGTCATTGTTGGCAACGCCTCGCCTTTTGCGAGTTGTTCTTCGAGATATGGATAAAGCTGCGCTAAAATCTCTGAGCGCTTAGGTATTGTCTCGGACGTTGCCTCGTTCCATAAGCTATTGGCCTCTGCTAATAGATACGGGTTATGATAAAACGCCCGACCAATCATCACGCCATCGATATGCTGTAGATGCGTTCTAATGTCCTCAATTGTATCGATACCACCATTGATTTCAATATCCAGCTCAGGAAAATCCTGCTTCAGACGGTACACATCATCGTAACGTAGCGGTGGTATCTCGCGGTTTTGCTTAGGGCTGAGCCCCTGCAACCATGCTGTACGCGCATGTACGATAAATCGAGTACAACCTGCCGCTGCAACTGTCTGTACAAAGTCCACCATAAACTCATAACTATCAAAGTCATCGATGCCAATACGATGTTTGACCGTCACAGGAATATCGACTGCGGCTTGCATATGCTTGACCAAATCAGCAACCGTCTTAGGCTCGGCCATCAGACAAGCACCTATCTTATTGTGCTGTACGCGATCTGAGGGACAACCGACGTTGATATTGACTTCATCATAGCCATACTGCTGAGCAAACTCTGCGCATTGTGTCATCTCATTGATGTCTGCACCGCCGAGCTGCAATACAAGCGGGTGCTCGAGCGTATCAAAACGTAGATGCCGCGCTCGGTTACCATGTATCAATGCACCAGTACTGATCATCTCGGTATATAGATACGTATGCGGATTAAACAGTCGTGCAAAGTAGCGATAATCTGTCGTTGTCCAGTCGATCATTGGCGCAACTGAGAGGCGTTTGTTGGTCATATCAACCATGATTATTGAGCCTTAATATTTGTGTCTTAAATAAATGGATAAGGTGCAATGGACGAGATATCCCATTGCACCTTAGTTTTAAGCTTTGTTCAAATCAGTGACTGATCCATTATTTATAAAATAACATGATCAATCTTTTTGAATTCGGGCAAATTATAGAAATAAAGCCCCATAATAATACCGATAGAGCCCACAAAGGCAATATATAGCGCTGGTGAGAAGCTGATAAGCGTCGTGGCGTAACCAAGACCAAAGGGGATCAGTACACCAACGATACCGTAGGTAATATTATAACAAAAAGCGATACCTGTGAGACGTACATTGGTCGGAAATAGCTGCACTAAAATGGCAGGGACCATTCCCACGATACCGGCACAGAATCCCAAAAGTGCATACATAATCAATATATAATCGCCACCCGCCTGCAAATGATAAAAGAACGCCAACGTTTGAGCGATAAGTAGAACAGAACCAATGACCAAAATTTTACCAAAGTTCTCATGGGTCGAGATCATGCCATAAAAGACACAGCCAAGAATCATAAATACGATGCCCAAACTGTGAGAGAAGCTAAACAAATCACTGTCTAAAGTAAAGTTGATTTCTATTAAATCTGGCAGTAGTAGGACAATAACAGAGGTAATGCTAGATATCACTAGAGTCAGTACCATACTGACAAAGATAGAATGCTTGCAGCGCTTGAATAACACCGTAAATGGTCTACCCAAATTCTTACCAGTTTTTGGCTTATCTAACGCCAAGAAAAACGGGGTCTCTTTAACTAGTCGCCATACCAACAATGGTAGACAGGTTAGTAAGGCACCAACAAAAAACGGCAAACGCCAGCCATAATCAGTCAACTGTACGGTGGTCATAAAGCCAGTCAGCCACAGGAAAAACGCATTAGAGAAGAGTACCCCTACCAAAAAGCTAGCTGTAATGTAGCTACAAGCCACTGATAAATACTGTCTAGGCACATGCTCCGCCACAAACACCCAAGATAACGGTACGTAAAGACCAAATGCCATACCCTGTATGATTCTCAGCAGTATGAATAACGCAGGTGCAAGCGCGCCCCACTGCGCATAAGTAGGCAGACAGGCCATCGCAAGCAAGCTACCTGCCGTGACGATTATGCTCAGAAAAAGGGTCGGTTTTCGACCTTTGAGATCACCATAACGCCCGAACAGAATACCCCCAAGCGGACGAGCTAAGTAACCAATGACAAAAAGCCCCAGTCCTTGTAGTTTGGCGACATTGGGGTCAGTATCAACAGGAAAAAACGCAGCGGTCACGATATCTGCAATGTATAAGTATATCAAAAAGTCAAAAAAGACGATCGCACTGATAAAGCTTACGAACATGACGGTATTTTTGTCTTTTGTAGACATCAAGGCGTATTGAGAACGAGACGGCATAATAGATCACATATCCACAGAGTAAAGTGGTCATTAAGACGATCATCGTTTGGATAACCGGCCATGGTAAAAACGGCAAATCAAGATATATAAAAGATGATTTGCCGAAACAATAAGTTGGGTGTTTAAAATAAAAGTTCTTGAATGATACTTTGTTTACTTAATACAACTGAGTCGCAAAACTAAATGTTCTAGAACTGTCGAAATTAATAAGCTATATATCTACAATAGCCAGTCAATGGGCAACCAAGACATAATGGTTAGCCAAACATGGTCACCCATGTCCACTCGTGGCTCGGAGTCATAGACTACCTTTTCGCCTTTCTCCATGGTGTGCCATTGCAGATTGCCATTTTCTAGTAGCTTGACTTCATACGCTTGATTTAATAGATCGTCGCTCAAAGCACCATGCAGCTGCCTTGCTAGTTCATCATCATTAATGATTACACCCATTTCGGTATTGATATTGGCAGAGCGTGGGTCAACGTTGTATGAACCGATAAAGACTTGATAGTCATCTACTGCAAACGTTTTTGCGTGCAAGCTGGTCGAAGATTGGCTACGTGCCCGCCACAGTTTGTTATCGCGTTTTTCTTCAGCAGCGGTCGATTTTAGCTCATATATTTTGACGCCTGAACGAAGCAGGCGAGGTCGCCACTGGCTATAACCAGAATGCACGGCAGTCACATCGGTCGCATCAAATGAGTTGGTTAATATCTTAATATCGACACCAGCTTCAGCCAACTTAACCAACGTATCGACGCCATCTTTGGTCGGTACAAAATAAGAAGAAATAATCGTCAATTTCTTGGTTGGACTACCAAGCAAGTTACGCAACTGATGAACCAAGTTAGTATCGGCAGGAACCGTTTTGCTTAGTTTGCCAACATTATCACTTAAGAACTGCATGTCGGTCCAACGGAAAGGCACACGCTTATTAATCAAGTCACTATCAATCGTAGAGTCTTTGATCGCAGCTTTATAAACCGTCAAGCTGCTGCCTTCGTTGTTTTCTTCATCCAGACCGAGCTTATCTAAGGCCTTTAAAAAATCAGGCGTAACGTCATCATCAAATTTTGCTAAGGTCTCGATATCAAATGATAAAGGCGATGACCAATAGTTATAAAAACTGTTATCAATATCTGCGACGACTTTACCAATCAGTAAGACATCCAAATCTGCAAATTGGCTGCTTTGATCATTACTCAGGTATTCGTTGCCGATATTACGCCCACCGATGATGGTAATCTGCTTATCAAAGGTCATGCTCTTATTGTGCATGCGGCGATTGATACGTGGTAAACCAGTCACGTAGTTCAACGTCGGAAACTTACGATGCATCAAAGGATTGATAATACGCACCGCAATGTTAGGATGGCTAGCAAAGCGTAATAAATGCTGGTCGAACTTGGCACTATTATTAAAATCATCTAGTAACAAACGCACAATCACACCGCGCTCAGCCGCGTCCCATAAGTCTTTTAACAGAAGCTGGCCAGCCTGATCGTTATGCCAAATATAGTACTGCGCATCAATATTGCGCGTGGCCATATCTGTCAAGATGCTACGCGCCGCAAAAGCATTCGCTCCGGTTACGATTGGGTGATATCCAGACAAGTCAGGATGGATATCGTTCTGCGCACTAATAGCAGAGACCAAATCAGTACTGCTGGTCTTAATCGGCTCACCTTGCGTCGTTTGCTTATCTGAATATAGCGCCTCTACACGCGCTGATAGTGCTTGGCTTTCCGGTAAATGTGGTTGCTTGGGCAAACTCTGGCAAGCACTAAGACCTAAAGTCAGTCCTAGGGTTAGACTCAACGATAAGCTGCTTGGTTCTATATTGAACATCGACATAACAAATTTACCTTAATGAGCCTAAATGTACTGATAAATAATGATTCAGAGTGCTTAAATCACTCTTTTTAGACGAATTACCAGACTGTTGTTGTATTATGCGTGGCAAAATCTAAATCGTCGCTAAGCTTAGCAGCTGTTGCGATATCTGCCTATTATAAATACGTTATTTTTGTTAGATTTAGCGCATGAAATCATTGTTTTTTAAGTAGTGTTTAATTATATCTGTGGCATATTTTAAGCAGTAGAATTGATACATCTTTGGTATTCGAAAATAATATTTAGTGGCCATTTGAAACCAGCTGTGCGGAATAAGTCGACATGATATGATAACGCTGATAAATTCGGTCGATAATCAGAAGAATAAGCAGTCATTTTATTTCAATTAAAAGACCAACCAATAAAATACTAATCAATAAAATACCAACCAAAGTAATGGAACGTTTATGAGTCAGTCGCAAAACCATGATGAGAGCAGTTTGAACAAGTTAGATTCAAACTGGCGCAACGATGCCTTAGATTTAGGGCTTGATTATGGCATGCAGACCATCGCAGTGCGGGCAGGTCAACACCGTACAGACGAAGGCGAGCATTCAGAGCCTATTTTTACCACCAGCTCTTACGTTTATCGTTCAGCCGCTGATGCTGCTGCTCATTTTGACGGTACAAAAACAGGCAATGTCTACTCGCGTCATACCAATCCAAGCGTACGTACTTTTGAGCGTCGTTTAGCCGCACTAGAGAATGGTGAACGCGCGGTTGCAACTGCCTCTGGTATGGGCGCTATTTTGACCATGTGCTTGGCATACCTAAAAGCGGGCGACCATTTGCTAGCGGCCAACCAGTTATTTGGCTCATCTATTGGTCTATTTAATAATTATATGGCCAAGTTTGGTGTTGAAGTCAGCTACGTTGATTGCTTCGACAATGAGGCATGGGCTAATGCGGTTCAACCAAATACCAAGGTGATCTATTGCGAAAGCCCAAGTAATCCATTGGCGCAGATTTGTGATATCGGTTATCTGAGTCAGCTATGTAAAGCCAATGACATATTACTCGTCGTCGATAATTGCTTTGCGACGCCAGCATTGCAGCGCCCGTTAGACTTGGGTGCGGATGTGGTCATTCACTCTGCGACCAAATATTTGGATGGTCAGGGTCGCGTATTAGGCGGTGCATTAGTCGGCAGTGATAAGCTGATGCAAGAAGCATTTACTGTAGTGCGCTCAGGTGGTATCAGCATGAGTCCGTTCAATGCTTGGGTATTTACCAAGGGGCTTGAGACGCTTAAATTACGTATGCAAGCGCATTGCCAAAATGCCAATCAAGTGGCAGAATTTTTGGTCAATCATCCTAATGTCAGTACTGTGCATTTCTCAGGCTTAACTGACCATCCTGCGCACGAACTTGCCACACGTCAGCATCATATGAAGGAAGGTTACGGTGCTATTATGGGTTTTGAAGTCAAGGCATCTGATAGCCGTGATACCAAAGAAGCGGCGTGGCATGTGATTGATTCAACACAAATGGTCTCTATCACCAATAACTTGGGCGATTCTAAAACCACGATTACTCATCCTGCAACCACGACGCATTTCCGTCTCACTGCTGAGGCTCGTGCCGAAGCTGGCGTTAAAGACGGTCTGATTCGTCTATCAGTAGGTTTGGAAGATGTAGAAGATATTATCAAAGACTTAGCACGTGGTTTAGACAGTTTGTAAAGATAACGGTATAATCTGCACTAACGCATTGCATTAACTTTACGTTATTAATTATTCATTACTATACGCACTAGCATAAAATACAAACCATAAATAACAAAAGAGGCAACTATGAACATTCAAGCATTGATGCAACAAGCACAAACGATGCAAAAGAAAGTAGAAGCAAACGTTGAAAACGCTAAGAAAGAACTTGCTAATAAAGAAGTGCAAGCAGAAGCGGGCAGTGGCTTAGTTAAAGTAACGATGACTGGTCGTCATGTGGTTAAGCGTTTGACCATTGATCCAAGTCTGTTAGAAGATGAGCCAGATATGATCGAAGATCTTATCGCTGCTGCTATTAATGATGCGGTTCGTCAAGCAGATGCACTGTATGAAGAAACAATGGCTGGCGCGACTTCAGGTATGGGTCTGCCACCAGGTATGCAAGGCATGTTTTAAGCATTAAATACTTCATACTAAAGACAAAAATGGGGTTGTTATCGACACGATACGACCCCATTTTTATAGCTACGATTTATAAATTCAGTTAGATAAAGTCAACTAAAGGAAGCTACTTTGCTTACAGCCAAATTTGATCAGCTGGTCAAACAGCTGCGTATATTGCCAGGCGTCGGTCAAAAAAGTGCCCAACGAATGGCGCTACATCTGCTCAGTAAAAAACGCCCACAAGGTATGGCACTCGCCCAAGCACTAGATGAAGCCATGCGTGATATTGTTGAATGTCAGCGTTGCCATAGCTTTAGTGATGAGGCTGTATGTCCGCTATGCCAAGATGTTAGACGTGATGACAGTCTGCTATGCGTGGTCGAGACAGCAGCAGATGTGATGGCGATTGAACAGACAGCTGGTTACCGTGGTCGTTATTTTGTGCTTGGCGGGCATCTATCGCCAATTGATGGTGTCAGCGCCGATGACTTAAATATTGATCAGCTCGTATGGCGAGTGAAGCAAGAACCTGTCGAAGAGCTGATACTGGCAACAGGTACGACTGTCGAAGGTCAGACTACGGCGCACTTTATTAGTGAGGCTGTCAGTCGCCATGTCAATAAAGTGACGCGCTTAGCACAAGGTGTGCCGATGGGCGGCGAGCTTGAGTATCTGGATAGTATGACGCTTGGTCAAGCCATGCAAAATCGTTCTTTTTTATAATGTTTTGATTGCTTCAAAGTCTTACCCAATTCATTTCTTGGAATTGCTATAATTACTTTATTATTGTTTATCTTTTAATTTTATTAAGGCGCGGTTTAGCGTTTTATTTTCTCCTATTAATGCAGGTATCTGCCCGTGTCCAATAACGCCTCAGCTCAATCAAATGCTTCTGATATCAATGATGGCTCATTACAAGAAGCCGCTAATCCTGAGCCAATGTCATCAGCCACGTCATCTGAGTCAGCTGCTAATAATCCAGATGTTGAATTACCTGATATTGAGGTGCTAGATATTGATGCACTGTTAGATATTGCTGATGACGTTGCTATTACATGGGTACGTAAGCAAGGCGAATTGGATGAGGTTATCGATGCCTTAGCGACTTGCGGACGCGTGGCCTTAGATACTGAGTTTATTAAACGTGATACTTATTATCCGCGCTTGGCACTTGTACAGCTGAATACTGGTAATCATGTTTATTTGCTAGATGCACCGCAGCTACAACTGGCTGAGCTGTGGGAAGCGCTACGCAAAGTAGATGTGGCTATTTGGCATGCTTGCGGCGAAGATTTGGGCATTTTTTATCTGTTGTCTGGCTGTCCACCATTGACCAATATTTTTGATACGCAAATTGCATTGTCTTATCTGACGGGTCAATTGCAAATGGGGTATCAGCAGGCACTGGCCGATCAGCTAGATATGCATATCGATAAAGAACATAGTCAGTCTGATTGGCTCCAGCGTCCGTTGACAGATGAGCAAGAGCAATATGCCATCGACGATGTGCGTTATTTGCCAGCGCTATATCTCAGTATCGAGCATGCGCTTAAGGCTCAAGGGTTATACGATTATGTTTGGGCCGACTGTCAGCTCTATGCCAGTGATTTGTATGACACGCAGCACGTCGAAGATGAAGCGATGTATTTAACGATGGCAGATTACCGTTATAACTCACAGCAAATGGCGATACTCAAAGGGGTGGCTACGTGGCGAGAAGAGCTGGCACGTGCGACCAATCAACCGCGTACCTTTGTGATAAAAAAACAAGCAGTGCGAGAGATTGTCACTGAAAAGCCAAACAGCATGCGCGAGCTAGCACATAAAACGACCATGCACCGTAGTATGCTGCGACTATATGGCGAAGAGCTGCTGAAAGTAATCAGAGATGCCAAGAGTCTACCGCCTACAGAGCATCCAGACTGTCTAGTGCCACCATATCGCTCAAAAAATAAAGTACTCTCAAAAGCAGTGCAGCAAACGATTGATGAGCATGCGCGCGAAATCGGTATACCTGCCAGTGTATTGATGCGTAAAAAATGGCTAGGACAATTATATGAAGTGGTTGCTCTTGATAAAGAGGTTAGTCAATTGCCACAAGGACTGAAAGGTTGGCGTAACGATTGGATCATTAAAACCTTAATTCCAGTCATCAAAAAGCATAAAACCGAACTGCAGCAGGGCATGGGTATTCGTGTTCAATAAGGAGTCGTTCAACCAAGCAGCGTTCGATAAGGCACCGTTTAACAAGAAATCGTTCGATAAGACTGAAAACTGACACTCAAGTATTCATACAGCTCTTAGCGTTTAAATCGTCCATGCTCTAAAAAGTATCGAGTCTGCTCGGCGACCTCTGGATTCACTAGCATGCCAGTATGTGAGACTGGCATGACGATATGATCAGCTGCAGACTCTATTTTCGTCTCCTCTATATATACTGTCCCGTCATGTGCAAGCTGCTCGTTAAGAGGTGGCTTGTCAGATTTGCGCAGTTTGTGATTGTGATATTGCAAAAATAACTGACCTAGACCATAAGGTCGGTTGCCAGCGATGACGCCTAGCGTCACATGTTTGGGCAATAGTGCGACTGTGCCGTCGAGTGCGTCGACATATGAGCGACCTACGACAACAGGAGTCAGTCGCCAGATATAATCTGCACACACACTGCCTATATGCGGTGTCCCTAGCGTCACACAACGTCCAATTTTCCATTTTGGATACTGAGCGACAAAATCACGAATGATTAAGCCGCCTAAACTATGCCCGACCAAATCTATAGGATGATCTGGGTGATGGTTTGTTTCTAGCCAGCTATTTAGGCGAGCGCTATTGGTTTTGATACCATCACGCATACTACGGTAGCCATACTGATGGGTATCAAATCCTGCTGCTTGCAGGCGCTTGGCTAATGGTCGCATGATCCATGGGGTTTGGTGTAGCCCATGTATTAGAATGACACGAGTTTTTTGTTTAGGCGCTTTATGTTGCATAGCAGTGTCCAAGTGATTGCTTCAGAAATTTAAGATAAATAGCTTATTATCAATATAAGTTTTTATTACATTGAGTTCTTATCGTTTATTTTATTGATAATATTACCTGCTAATGTAATAGATAAAAAGTCAGCAAAATAAAAACCTCCAAGTCAACTGCTGACTTGGAGGTTTTTTGACAATAAACGAGCTGTTATCAAAAATGATAATTACATATAGTTTTCGATACTTGGGCAAGAGCACATTAGGTTCTTATCACCATACGCATCATCGACGCGCGCAACACTTGGCCAGAACTTGTTTGCACGGATGTATGGTAGTGGGAATGCAGCAGTCTCACGGCTGTAAGGATGCGTCCACTCTTCGCCAGTAATCATAGCTGCGGTATGCGGTGCATTGACCAATGGATTGTCTTCTAGCGTCCAATTATCTTCACCAGCTTTGGCTTTCATGGCTTCAGCTTTGATAGATTTCAGCGCACTGATAAAGCGATCCAACTCTTCTTTTGACTCAGACTCTGTTGGCTCAATCATAAGAGTGCCAGCGACTGGGAAGCTCATCGTCGGTGAATGGAAACCATAATCCATCAAGCGCTTAGCGATATCGCTTTCCGTGATGCCAGTTTCTTCTTTTAACGGACGAATATCGATGATACATTCGTGAGCCACACGGCCGTTTTTGCCAGTATATAGGACAGGGTAGTGACCTTTTAATTCAGCAGCGACGTAGTTGGCGTTCAGTAATGCCAACTCCGTTGCTTTTAATAAGCCATCACGGCCCATCATAGCAATATACATCCACGAAATAGGTAAGATGCTTGCTGAACCATAAGGTGCTGCTGATACGGCTGAGCAGTCTTTTTGTGCATTGTGTACAGGGCTCAAGGTATGGTTGGCCATAAACGTTGCCAAATGCGCCTTCATACCGATAGGGCCCATGCCTGGACCACCGCCGCCATGCGGGATACAGAAAGTTTTGTGCAAGTTCATGTGCAATACATCAGCACCAACGTCTGCAGGCTGCATCATGCCTACCTGAGCATTCATGTTCGCGCCGTCCATATAGACCTGACCACCATGCTTGTGGGTCAAATCACAGATATGACGGATGCCTTCTTCGAATACACCGTGCGTCGATGGATAAGTGATCATTAGCGCACCTAGGCGGTCGCTATATTCTTCACATTTGGCCGTTAGATCATCGATATCGACGTTGCCGTTTTCATCAGTTTTGACTACGACTACTTGCATACCCATCATCATGGCGGTAGCAGGGTTGGTACCGTGCGCCGACATCGGGATCAAGCAAACATCGCGATTGGTTTCGCCCAATGACTCATGATAACGGCGAATCGCTAACAGACCAGCATATTCACCAGAGGCGCCAGAGTTTGGCTGCATAGAGACATCATCAAAACCAGTAATGGCTTTTAATTGATCTTGCAAGCTATCAATCATCGCGATATAACCAGTAACTTGATCACGCGGTGCAAAAGGATGCACATTGGCAAACTCAGGCCAAGTAATCGGTAGCATCTCACTGGTGGCGTTTAGCTTCATGGTACAGCTACCCAGTGAAATCATGCTGCGGTTCATCGCTAGATCTTTGTCTTCAAGCGACTTTAGGTAGCGTAGCATTTCATGCTCGGTGTGATGCGAGTTGAATACTGGATGAGTCAAGATATCATCCGTACGCAGGTGTGCGCTATCTAGAGAGACGCGAGCTGTTTCAGGTAGATCGTGTGACTTGTTGACGAACAACTGAGTTAACGTGTTGAAATCTTGCTGATCGCTGGTTTCACTAAAGGCAACGCTCAATTTGGTGTCGCTTAGACGCCATAAGTTGTAGCCGACGTTGTCTGCATTTTTAAAGATTTGAGTAGCCAATTTCTCTGAACCACAATCAACCACGACTGTATCGAAGAATTGATCATGTACCACGCTCAAGCTGCTGTCGTTAGATTCTTTGATAGCACCAGCAAACGCAGTGGCAAATGCATGAATACGAGTGGCAATACGCTTCACGCCACCTGGACCATGATATACCGCGTACATGCCAGCGAGGTTAGCTAGTAATACTTGTGAGGTACAGATGTTTGAGTTGGCTTTTTCGCGGCGGATATGCTGCTCACGCGTTTGTAAAGCCATACGCAGAGCTGTATTGCCTTGTGCGTCTTTTGATACGCCAATGATACGACCAGGCGCTGAACGCTTGGCTTTATCAGAAAACGCAAAATAAGCGGCATGTGGACCACCAAAGCCCATTGGGATACCGAAACGCTGAGTACTACCTAGCGCTACGTCGGCACCCATATCGGCTGGTGATTTTAATAACACCAAGCTCATGATGTCACTGACGACACTGACATATGTCTTATTTTCTTTTACTGCACTGATGACGTCTGTTAAGTCTTTAACGTCACCTTCAGCACCGACATACTGGAATAGCGCACCGAAATAATCGCCTGATTTAGCTGTCTCAAAATCACCAACGATGACTTCCCAACCAAAGTATTTAGCACGAGTATTAATAACATCTAACGTTTGCGGATAGACACGCTCATCGACGAAATACTGCGTTGATTTGCTTTTGCTCACACGCTTTGACATCGCCATCGCTTCTGCAGCGGCCGTTGCTTCATCAAGCAATGATGCACCAGCTAACTCAAGACCAGTTAAATCGATACATACTTGTTGGAAGTTCAGCAATGCTTCTAGACGACCTTGAGCGATTTCCGCTTGGTAAGGCGTATAAGCGGTATACCAGCCTGGATTTTCGAGCACATTGCGCTGAATGACCGCAGGCATACGAACTGGAGAGTAGCCTTGACCGATATAGCTTTTATTAACAGTGATGTCGTCTGCCATCGTGCGTAGTTTGGCAAGTGCGGCGTGCTCACTCATCGCCACTGGCAAATCCAACTCTTTGTGCAAACGTACTGGCTCAGGCACAGTGTCATTGATAAAGCTTTGCATATCTTTATAACCAACAGCGCTGAGTAGGTCAGCTTGCTTGGTCTCGTTCGAGCCTAAGTGGCGATAGACAAATTCAGCTTCGTTGAACAATCCTTGAAAGGTATCAAACGATGGGTTTTGAGAGATAGTCATGACAATCCTTGGTTAAGGGAGTAATAAACAAAATAGCAATTAAGAAAAAATTGTGTGCAGTTAAGGAAACACTGTGAGCGGTACGTTATACGTAATGCACAAACTGTGTTTGATCAAAACGGAACTGGGTGTTGTAAACGCCATTGTCAGCACGTTCACCTGCGCCAATCATCATAATGATATGCTGATCGTCACCCAAGCCTAGTAGGCGCTTCATAGCAGGCTCATCGAAGCCGCCCATGGCACAGCTATCAAACCCATGAGCACGTAGTGCTAGCATGAGGTTTTCAGCGGCAAGTGCGGTGTTATTGGTTGCCCAGTTTTTGGTATCTTCAAACGTATAATAAGGCGATTTGATTGGGCCCTTTACGCGTCTGACCACTTGCGTTGCACCCCATTTTGCAGCCGAAACCACGTTGGCTGGGCCGCGCAAAAAGTCCATCGTGACGACTTTGTTGTAGTAGTCTTTTACTTTCTTAGGCACTGGCTGATCAGGGTATTCGCGCAATACTTGCTTAGCGTGATCGTGCCAAACGTCAGTACGAGCAACGATGGCAATCAAACGGGCTGATGTTTTTGCTGCGTTTTGATTCATACAGTTTTTGACGGCGCGTTTGCGATTGTCAGCATCATCGATAACATAAAATTCCCACGGCTGTAGGTTGCTAGAGTTTGGCGCTAGCATGGCCAAACGCAGACAGTCTGCCAATACGTCATCAGGGATAGGTGTGTCAGTAAAACGGCGCACGGAACGGCGTGACTCTACGATATCGCGAAAGGCTTGTAGCTGCGGCGTATGATCTGGCGTGGCAATGGGGTCTTTATTATCGGTGTTGGCATTCATATTAGGATCCATGCTGAGAATTGGGTTATCAGTTTGCGTCGTTATTGATAGCACGTATTCATTGGGATTCGAATAGGTGATCAATACGAGTCAATGAGATAACGCTTGAGAGCAATAACATCGGACGATAATGATTGTTGGAGATCTATATATAAAGCTACTTTCAAATAACAAGCATGGTCAATGAGTCAATACTTTTCATAAGAAAGGTTTTTAAATCGTTTAAATAGAGAGTATAGATACCAGCTGCTGCCAGTATCTATGATGTTTAGTCGGAGCTAGTGCTTTGTACGAGCTAAAGTCTTACAAGTGCTAATGTTTTACAAGAACATGCTTAGCTTACGTGCTTAGCTTATAAGTCGCTTTCGTACTCGTCAGCAGTCATTAGTGCTTCGTAGTCAGCGATGTTGTCAGGCTTCATTCTGAAGAACCAACCTTCACCGTATGGGTCAGAGTTGATGATTTCAGGATCATCTTCTAGTGCTTCGTTAATAGCGATCACTTCACCTGAAATAGGTGCATAAACGTCAGAAGCCGCTTTTACTGATTCAACAACTGAGATTTCGTCATCAACAGCGATGATATCGCCCACATCTGGCAGTTCAACGAATACCACATCACCCAATAGATCTTGAGCATGGTCAGTGATACCAACAGTGATCGTACCGTCGTCTTCTAGGCGTAGCCACTCGTGACTCGCAATATATTTTAGCTCTGCTGGGATGTTGCTCATGGTCTCTCTCCTAAGTGATAGAGGTTAATTAACAAAAATAATGGAGGCTAGGCGTATCGTCATTTTTATAATTGCGTGCAAAATGACAACGCGCTCTAATGATAGAATTTATAAGACCTAAGAGTCAAACTGTTGCTTGCCGTTACGGACAAAAGGTAGCTTCAGTACGCGTACATCGACGAATTTACCTTTACCGCGTAGATCGACTTGTACGCTGTCATCTTCTGATAAGCTGGCAGGCACACGGGCAATCGCGATTGAATTTTTTAGGCTAGGGGAGAATGTGCCGCTGGTGATAATGCCAGTTTGCTCGTTATCAGTGCCTTGATTGATAGTCACTGTCATGCCTTCACGCAATACGCCACGCGTGGTCAATAGCAGACCCACTTGCTTCATAGCGGTGTTGTCTTCTTTTGATTGCTTACGTTTGCTGACCAATGCTTCACGGCCGACAAAGGCACGGTCGTCTTTGAGCGCTAGCGTCCAGCCCATGTTACATTCATAAGGGCTAATGGTTTCGTCCATGTCATGGCCATAAAGGTTCATACCAGCTTCCATACGCAAGGTATCACGTGCGCCAAGACCAGCAGGTTGGATGCCATTCGCTTTTAGCTGCTCAAAGAAAGCCGGGGCATCATCGCCATGCATAATGACTTCGACGCCATCTTCACCAGTATAGCCAGTACGAGCCACGAACCAATCGGTGCCTTCGATATCGGTCAAGTCAGCACCAACGAAAGGTTTTAGCCCTACTAAGGTATCTGCCCAGTTTGGTTTGGCTTGAGCCAGTTTTGCAATAGCATTTGGACCTTGAACGGCAAGCATCGCAAGCTCAGGACGCTCGGTAATAGTAATGTCAAAACCTTCAGCGACTTTATTAAACTGTGCTAAATCCTTGTCACGAGTGGCCGCATTAGAGACGATACGGTACTCAGTTTCTTCTGCATTCATCAGGTAGACGATCAAATCATCGATGACGCCGCCTTGCTCATTGAGCATACCAGAGTACAGCGCTTTACCAGCGGTAGTGAGTTTGTTGACATCGTTTGCGAGCAGTTTTTGTAGCCATGCTTTGGTATCAGCGCCTTTGATATCAGTCACAACCATATGTGAGACATCAAACATACCTGCATCTGTACGTACCGCTTCGTGCTCTTCGATTTGTGAACCGTAATGAATGGGCAATTCCCAACCAGAAAAATCGACCAGTTTGCCCTCACTATCAATATGAGACTGGTAAAAAGGGGTGCGCTGAGGGGCTTGGTTTTGAGAAGTGATGTCTTGAGAATGGGTATCAGTCATAACAAATCCTTATGTGTACATCAGTCGTACTCGGCAGAGTAAGGAGTGATGCGCAACGTAAAAGTAGCAAGAAGCAATATTGCAAGGTGCAAATATCACATCAAAGGGTGACACAGAAAGCAAAGATGAAGACATAAGCCAAACAGACGCTATACGTCAGTTTGAGCTAAAGCCCTATCTGTCCTGTGACCTGAGATTTTCAACACGAATCATCATTCTTGGGCAGTTATATGAGCCCTATCGTCGATGATAGCGTATTTTCTCCCCTTCGGTGGGTAAGACGTCGTCCGTTCTTACCACTCTCCAGATTTGTTATGCCTTATGTTTGATAAAAAAGTAGTGCGCTATTAGCGCCATATTACTAAACATTATCAAACAACAGTGACATGCGTTTTTCAGTCCTTTTACCTGAGCGATTGGCAGGGTGGATGCGCCTTCGGTGGTTATCTAGCAATTGCGATAGTTGTATAACCAATAGGGTTCAATACAAAAAAGATGCTGATAAACTCTCTCCTGAAAAACGCTTTTATTATGAAAGGTTCAAAGCGCTTTTACAAGTCATCAAGGCCATTAAAATAAATAAATTTGGCAAAAATGATGTTTTGATAAGGCAGTCTATGAAATAGGTTATGTTTTACAACGATATTTTTATCGCTTATATCAGCGTTTTATCTGTGTGTTTTGACAAAAATTACGATAGCAAAACGCAAAGCGACTACTGGTATTTGCCTGAAATATGCTAACCTACGCCCATAGTTTCTGATAGGTGGTTTTTATGCATTGCGATATTTATAAATTTCCCAAACATGACGACATGTATATCTACATTGCGCGTCCTGATTATCCTGATGATACTGATGAAATCAAAGACTGGCTTGGTGTATTACCAAAAGATTTCCGTGCAGGTTTAGGCCGTAGTAAGTTCGTCATGCATTTGGACTTATCAACTAAAGATAAGCTCGCTCGTGTCGATAAAGAAGAAGTACTGGCAAAACTACAGTCTCAAGGCTACTTTGTGCAGTTGCCGCCGCAAGATGTGATGCGCCGCCAAGCAGAGCTGCGCGCTCGTGAATCGCAGGACAGCATCTATAATTAATAGGTTTGTCAGCAAGTGAGTGTGGTAGGAAATATCAATACGCTACCTTAAAAACGGCGTCAATAAAAACCTACGACACACTTGCTCACATGCATTTGAGTAGAGAGTCGTGATAAACTGACACCCTACGCAAGGTACATACAAGCCTACATAATGCATAAGTTCATTATGTAGTTGGCCTCATTCTGGTTCTACAGAACGCACATATACCGCTAGACACAGATTGTGTCACCGGCGATAAACGCAGGTAAATAAACACGCATGGACTGGTTAAAAAATATCTTACATAGCTTACCGCTAGAGTCTATCAGTGACATTCTCGGTGAGATTGCCATTTGGTGGGGCCAAATGGTAAAGGATGTCCCGCCCGCTGATTTGCCGATGTATGCTTATCTGGGCGGTGCTGTTTTGGTACTAGTGTTATGGATACTCGTTGCTCGTGTACTGCCAAAGCCATTGGGCGGTATGAGCTGGATGGTTCTGTTTGCAGTATTATTAGCACCAGGTACTGCACTTGGCGATCCGAGCGAGCTTGCACCAGCCAGTATTAGCGTCGTCTATGCTGTGATGATGAAAGATTACGCAGGCGCGGTTGCCAATATGTTGCCGATATTGGTGATACTGGTCGCAGGGTTGTTTGTTGGTTTTGTATGGCAGTTGATACGCAGCGCATTTGCATCTAGCTTGGACAAAGCCCGCAGTCGCAGCGCAGAAGATACACAGGCAACGTTACAAATGACCACAGGCAGTTATTTGCCAGAAGGCGCTACCGTAACCGAACAGCCTGAGACTAACGTGAGCTTAAAAAAAGACAGTACATCGGCTAAAAAAATGGCTAACGATACATCTGACAAGTAATAAAAATAGGCTAGGCGTTGAGACAAAATTATTGTCTTAAAAGTTATTTGATACCTGAATAAAAAGACACCATTGCGTGTCTTTTTTTGTGCCAGATTGTTTACTAGGCATATAGATAATAGCTCACTATGAACTGTACATAACAATTGTTAATAAATGCGAACGCATGAGTATTTTGGCAATGCATCAGGCTGTGCTAATCTAATTTATTCTTTACCAATTTATTCGTTATTAGTCATTTATGTTTTAGACCTATCCATTTATAACAATTTATCTATAACAACAATCGAGATCTGATTATGACCACAGCTGACAATACTAAGCAAAACTTTACTGGTACCAGTAGTTATATTGCTACCAATGATTTGCAACTGGCCGTAAATGCCGCTATGACCTTACAAAAGCCATTACTGATCAAAGGTGAGCCTGGCACAGGTAAGACATTACTTGCCGAAGAAGTTGCTGAGAGTTTGGGTATGCCACTGATTACTTGGCACGTCAAATCGACGACTAAGGCTGAACAAGGACTGTACGAATACGATGCAGTATCACGCCTGCGCGATTCACAGTTGGGTGATGACAAGGTTTATGACATTGCCAACTATATTAAACCGGGTAAGCTGTGGGACGCTTTTACCAGTACAGAGCGTAGCGTACTACTGATTGATGAGATTGATAAAGCCGATATCGAGTTCCCAAATGACTTGCTACATGAGCTTGATAAGATGTCTTTTTATGTTTATGAGACGGGCGAGACTATTACTGCGGCGCAGCGTCCAGTAGTTATTATTACCTCAAACAATGAAAAAGAGCTACCAGACGCGTTTTTGCGTCGTTGTTTCTTCCATTATATTGACTTCCCAGAAGAAGAAACCATGCGCCAAATTATCGAAGTGCATTTTCCAGATATTCAAGAAAAACTGGTCAATGATGCATTGGATATTTTCTATAAGCTGCGCGGTATTCAAGGTCTTAAAAAGCCGCCATCGACGTCTGAGTTGGTTGATTGGTTAACCTTGTTGCTTGCTGATGATATGGCTCAGGACGAGCTAGAAGAAAATCTGCGCGGCGAGAAGTCTATTCCACCTCTATATGGTGCGTTGCTCAAAAACGAGGCCGATGTGAGTTTATTACAGCGTTTTGCCAATATGATGCGTCGTTAATGTTTGCAGCTTGCGTTAGCTTTAACCTTTTATATCCAATATCTGATGTAAAAGTCAACGCAAGCGCTCAACCTGTACCTGTACCAATTAATGATATCAGCAATATCACCAGATAATAATATCAGCCAATAAGTGATACGACTCTTATGTTTATCAAACTATTCTATACCTTGCGTACTTACGGCGTGCCAGTCAGTACGCGCGAGCTGCTTGATCTCAATGCCGCGTTAGATAAAGGGCTGATGATGCAGTCGCATCCTGAAGATCCAGCACTGACTACTTTTGCCAGCCGCGAAGATATGTATCGGCTGATTCGACTGTGCATGGTCAAAGACGAGCGCCATTTTGATAAGTTCGATCGAGCCATGGCGGATTATTTTGAAGGTGTCGATAGTCTCGATATGGATGAGCTATTAGCCAAGCTAACGGACGTGCCCAAAGAGTGGCTAGATTTAAAGCTCGATTCCAAAAATCTAACCGAAGAGCAAAGACGATTACTGAAAAAGTACGGCTCGCTTGAAGAGCTGATGAAGGCGTTAGAGGAACGGTTAAAAGAACAAAAAGAGCGTCATCAAGGTGGTAGTAAATGGGTAGGGACGGGTGGCACTTCGCCGTTTGGTGCCTATGGTGACCATCCAGAAGGCGTACGCGTCGGCGGTGAGTCGCGCAAACGTAGCGCAGCAAAAGTCTGGGAGCAGCGTAAATATCGCAATCTCGATGACGACAATCAGCTCGGTACTCGCCAAATTCAAATGGCGCTACGCAATCTGCGTCAGTTTGCGCGGACTGGCAGTGCTGACGAGCTTGATATTCATGAGACGATTAAGCGTACGGCAAAAAAGGGTGTACTCGATATACATATGCAGGCAGAGCGCCGAAACCGAGTCAAAGTGCTGATGTTGTTTGATGTAGGCGGCAGTATGGATGTCCATGTCGAAGCGCTTGAGAAACTATTTTCTGCGGCAAAAAATGAATTTAAAACCTTAGAGTTCTTTTATTTTCATAACTGCTTGTATGACTATGTGTGGAAGGACAACAATCGTCGCCATAGTGCACCGATGCCAACGTTTGAGCTGCTCAATAAATATGGCCGAGAGTATCGTGTTATCTTCGTCGGTGATGCATCGATGTCGCCTTATGAGCTGATGACAGTAGGCGGCAGCGTAGAGTATATGAATAATGAAGCGGGCATCGTATGGTTGAAGCGCGTACTGGAGCATTTTGACAAAGTAACTTGGCTCAATCCTGAAAACCCGTCGTATTGGCAATATACGCAAACCATCGTTGAGATCAAAAAGCTGTTTGAGAATAAAATGTATCCGATGACCTTGCATGGTGTGGAAGAAATGACTCAATATATGGCACGGTAATTTTGATATTCAGCCCGATTGATAAATAAATAAAGTCGGTTAACACAGCTTAAATCCTTATAACAACAGCCGTTATGACATCATAGCGGCTGTTTTTTTGTCGATGCAAATAGGTTCTATAGTCATCCTATATTGGTATGCCTAATAAAGTGTGTTAACATTCATTTTAAATGAATGTTATAAATCTTCCGAATTGGGCGGTTAAAAATTTTGATGACCACTGTAAAAAGGTCTGCTCATTATTGCCAGTTTAGACCGATTATTTTTAACATCTCAATTTACCAATGAAGTTAATGACTAAGAGAAACAACATGGCCTCACCAAAAACGTTAGAAATCGTCACCGCAACTGTTCCTGTACTCGAAGAGCATGGCGTTGCGATTACCACTGTGTTTTATAAAAATATGTTTAATGAGCATCCTGAGCTGTTAGATATTTTTAATGAAACCAATCAAAAATTGGGAAGACAGCAGACGGCGCTAGCAACGACAGTATTAGCCGCTGCCAAGCACTTGGACAAACTGGCTACGCTATTGCCACAAGTGACTCAGATTAGCCATAAGCATAGAGCGTTACAGATATTGCCTGAGCATTATCCTATCGTCGGCAAGCATTTAATTGGGGCGATAAAAGAAGTGCTAGGAGAGGCAGTCACTGACGACATTATTAACGCTTGGACAGAAGCTTATGATGAAATTGCCTCCGTGTTTATCCAAATTGAACATGGCATGTATGAAGAAGCAATGTGGCAGGGGTTTGCACCGTTTAAGGTCACTAAAAAAGAAGCAGTCGCTACAGATATCGCAGCCTTTACCGTGGTACCAGTCGATAAGAGTGAGAACAAAACAGGCAATGATTCAGCAAACACTCAAGAGATTGATTTAAGCAAGTTAACCTTAACTGCTGGTCAATATATCACAGTAAAAACAGACCCAAAAGACAGCGACCATATAGCCTTGCGCCATTATTCTTTGTACTCTGCTAGTACCGATACGGGCATTCAGTTTGCGGTTCGACGTGACAACCGTAATGCGCATCATGGGCTGGTTTCTAACTATATGCATGATCAACTAGAAGTCGGTGATACGGTTTTATTATCAGCGCCAGCTGGTGACTTTGCGCTCAATCAAGATTTGGTACATCAGAATGAGATTCCATTGGTGTTGATGAGTGCAGGAGTCGGGGTTACGCCTGTACTGTCTATGCTAGAAGCGCAAGTATTAGCCAATCCTAAACGACCTATTATTTGGGTTTATGCATGTCAAAATGTCGCTCATCATGCTTTTTCTGATCAGGTAGAGGCATTACTTGCTAAGGCTGAGACTGTAGAAAAGCATATATTCTACTTTGAGTCTGGGCAGATATTAGATGAGACATGGCTTGCTACCTTGCCTAAGCCTGCCGATATCTATGTGTGCGGCTCGATGCCGTTTATGGAGAGTATGATTGATGGGTTAGTAGCATTAGATCATGGTGTCGATAGCGTTCACTACGAACCGTTTGGCCCCAAAATGAGCTTGGGTGGTTAAGTTTTTAACATATAGTCGGTGAACTACTAAGCCGCTACGTCGTTACCCTCCTTAGATGTACTATTTATACAATCTGCAGTCGGCTACCTTGTACCCACTTTAGAGTTCTTTGACTATAATATTCGAAATAAACGTTTATGAAAAAGCACTTAGCATGAAATAATCACGCTAAGTGCTTTTTTAATCTTAGTTGAAAAGAAAGAGTATCAAGGTACATTACTCTTTCTTTTCAACCAATCCAATCATCACGCCCATCTCTTTTTTATCTTGCTTATCGATACTAGGCGCATACAACGCTGAGGCAATACCACCATCCAAAAACAGCGCGTTTGAACAACCCAGCTCATTCTTAAATAGTTCTGCAAACTGATAAAAGGTCACAGGCTCATCGCTATTAACGAGCTGTATACTGCCATCACGGCAAACGCCTGCACCATTACGCAGTTTGATTGAGCTGCTGTCAGGGTTGAACTGTGGATGTATCTCGTTATTGATGACCAGCATAGGACCCGATTGCGTCGCATACCAAGGCTGCACATCACCGTTATTTAGCTGATCATTTAACGCATTACTTTCGGTGATTTGCACGTTGCCAGCTTTGTCCCACCACATAACGCCATTAGGTAATAGATGAAAATTACCACCACCTTCTTTTGTATTTAGCGATTTGAGTTCTTTGCCTTCTATGACTGTATAGCCAATCGGTGCATAGTCTTTATTGTACATACCCGCATTCATGGCAAAGCTAAGCGCTTGATTGCTTGGTAATGTCGACATCAAATTATCAAAAGTTAGCAAGGGTTGCGCACTCTCAGACTGTTGCCAAAACAACTTTAATGCGTAATGTCCATCAGTCAATGCTTCCGCTTTGATACTACAAGCATTGTAAGAAAATGGTGCATTCTGAGACTGGCACGACCAGTCTTCTGTGTCGCTATGCGTGGCAGTAGTATCTATTGGCTGGCAAGCGCTGATACTAAATGAGAGCAGGGCGACTGTGCATAAAGGTAAAGTATGAGAAAAACTTGGCATTAATTATGGGTCTTTTATCATAAGGAAAGAGATATCAGTAGTCATGGCTCACCGATGATGAATCGCTAATGCTTACTCACTGCTAGGTGGAAAGTCGCGAAAGGTATTATTAACATTACCCATCATGATACCAGTAGTATTATTGTTTACTTGATCGTTTGTTGCTTGATCGCCTGCTTTTAAAGTTGGCGCTTGCGTTTGTTTGCCTGTATCTCGCGAGTCCTTATTGTAGGCAATCAATGCATCATTATCGGCAAGGAAGCTATCCGCTGTCGACATCACCCACATCTGATTAAACACGTCTGCACGGGCACTTTGATCAAGTAATGCACCTCTATCGGTGAAATAAAAGAACTTCGACAGCAGTTTTATTTGTCCATCTTCTAAACGACGTGCAATGTGATAAGGCTGTAGTTGGCTTGGATGCTGTAAACCGACTGCACCAACGATACTGGCAAGCGATTTTAGCGTGTTTTTGTGGAAACTTGCAACACGCTCAGCCTTACTAGGGACGTCAAGCGCCTTTTGACGATATGGATCTTGGGTTGCCACACCTGTCGGGCAAGTGTTGGTATGACAAGAGCGCGACTGAATACAACCAACCGCAAACATAAAGCCACGTGCCGAGTTACACCAATCTGCACCTAACGCAATCATACGCGCGATATCGAAGCCTGATACGATCTTGCCACTGACGCCAAGCTTAATTTTGTCACGGATGCCTGCACCGACTAAAGTATTATGTACGAGCAAAAACCCTTCAACCATTGGCATGCCGACATTGTCCATGAACTCGACGGGCGCTGCACCTGTGCCGCCTTCTGCACCATCGATAACGATAAAATCAGGATAGTTATCCGTCTCTATCATCGCTTTGACAATCGCCATAAACTGCCATGGCTGACCAATACATAGCTTAAAGCCAACTGGCTTGCCACCGGATAGGTCGCGTAGCTGCTGCCAAAAGGCGACTAACTCGCGTGGGGTGCTAAATGCGGTATGCGAAGAGGGCGAGATACAGTCTTGACCCGTAGGTACTTGACGTGTGTCCGCAATCTCTTGCGTGATTTTGCTAGAGGGAAGGACACCACCTTTACCAGGCTTAGCGCCTTGTGAAAGCTTAATTTCAATCATTTTAACTTGCGGATCGATGGCCTTTTCAGCGAAAGACTGTGGATCAAAGTTGCCATCATTATCACGGCAACCAAAATAGCCTGTACCCAATTCCCAAATCAAATCGCCACCGAACTTACGATGATAAGGGCTGATCGCGCCTTCGCCCGTGTCGTGAGTAAATCCGCCGAGTTTTGCGCCTTGATTGAGTGCCATGATGGCGTTGGCTGACAGACTGCCAAAGCTCATCGCAGAGATATTAAATACCGACATATCGTGCGGCTGCTGACAACGCTCACCGCCGACCATGATTCGAAAGTCTTTGTTCTCTAGTGGTGCGCTGATGGTAGATTGCAAAAACCACTCCTTACCATGAGTATAGAGGTTATCCAACGTACCAAAGGCATTGGTGTCACTAACGTTCTTAGCACGTTGATAGACTAGCGCGCGCTGCTGGCGTGAGAACGGTACTTGTTCTTTATCGTCCTCAAGCAAATACTGGCGAATCTCAGGGCGAAAGTCTTCCAATACATAGCGGATATGTCCAGCGACAGGGTAGTTGCTCAATATCGCGTGCTTCGACTGAATCAAATCATAAATACCAAGCGCTACGGCCAAACCACCGATAACAATCAGCCACCAACTTACCAATAATAAACCCGCTAACAGAATTAAAATCGCCGCGCCAAACGTGCTATAGCGAAGTAATAATCCGATAAAATACGGCGAGCTGGTTTTGGGTTCAGGGTTCAGATTGGTACGAGATTCAGGCATAGCGAGGCTCAATAGTAATGATTGATATAAATAAAATGCTTACATTTGTCGCGTACATCATACACGCATGACGTCATCACGTCGGTATCAATGGGTAACAGTGTGGTCAGAATCATTTTTGTTGAGAGCGGCATTAGTTCGATTACGGAAATAAGTAATGACAGTATATGCAATAAAGTGATTAAAAATAGCCCATATGTTACTTTAAACAGCAAAACCATCGAGCAGCGTAGCCATAATATTTTAATAAAATATCTTAATGAAGACATGCTGACAACTATTGATCCGTTTGATGCGGTGCAATTGGCATATGTGATTGAGGTTTGTATCAACCATAAAAACCAAGCGGCGGCTGGGCGCTATCTGTATGCCAACTCCAGAAATCAGCTAAAAAGCAATAACGACAGCGACCGACTGCGTAAGTATCTGCTAAAGTTTGGGCTGAGGTTTGATGGGTTAAAGCAATAATATTAAAAAGGAGAGGATATGAATAATTCAGGATTTGTCGCGGGAACGCTCGTTCATAAGGATAAAGGGTTATTACCGATTCAGGATATTAAAGTCGGCGACCTCATTTTATCAAAGCCTGTACTCTCCAAGCCTGAAGACGGTAGTGGTGACATAGAGTATAAGCCGGTGGTTAAGACCTTTGTGCATGAAGACAAAGAGATGTGGATCGTGCGTTTAGAGAAAAATCTTGAGAAGTTTAATAAAGATCGAGAGATGGTTGATTATCAAACATACAAGTCAGCTAGTCCCATTAGTCATTTTCTAGCGACGCCCAATCACCCTGTTTGGGTAGTCGGTGCTATGGAGAATCCACAGGCGGACATTGAGTTCTATGACCAGCCTCACTTTAAACGTGTGGATGAACTACAGCAGTATGAGATTGCTGTGAATACCGATGGGGTAATGTATACCGTTGAGCGTGTGCAACCTACCTATCAAGTCGCTAATGATAATCTAGAATTCAATCCAAATTATTACTGGTATCAAAAGCATTATCATGAAGACTACTACGATGATTATGTACAAGATGCCGAAGCGCACATGCTCGACTACAGCGAAGTAGAATATAAGGGTATGGGATATGTTAATGACATTAGCTTTTATCAGGAGAAAGGCTATTTGGGTCAACATATTGAAGATAATGGAGGCACCATGCGTATGTTCAATCAATTGACCAACGCGCAAGGTGAACATATTTTATATCAGGCAACTGTCTATAATTTTGAGGTGGCAGACAACCATACCTACTTCATTGGTCGAGCAGGACTATGGGTGCATGATGCCAGTTCAAATAACTAATTGCATCAATAATAAAAACAGTAAAAGGAAAGCTAATGACCAATTCGGGGTTTGTCGCAGGTAGGCTCGTTCATACGGATAAAGGTCTAGTGCCCATTCAGGATATTAAAGTGGGCGATAGGGTATTGTCTCGTGATGAGCATAACCCGAACGGTGAGCTGGTGTATAAACCTGTTACCAGTACATTTGAGTCACCAGAGAAGAAGAAGGTAGTGCGTATGAGTTTTTCTCCACCACGCATTTTAAGTTTAGACAACATTAACAAAGCTATTGCGGACAATCCAAATATCAATGATGCCTTAGCTATTAAAGGGTTTTTTGAGGATGCGCTAAAAGAGTATGGTTTACGTGATGAATATCCACAAGGAGAAGCGAGACCTTCAACACATGAGGCTGCTTTATATTGTTCAGAAGACCACCCTTTCTGGACAGAACAGTATGGATGGATGCCCGCTAAAGATATATTGAGTATACACGATTTATCGAAATGTGGCGCATGGATAGATACTGGATTAGTTAACTTCTTAAACATACCTATGGAAAGTGTTGATTTTGGCGTACCGACACCCCTTTTAAGAACTAATGTGCCCAATGTAGCCGTATGTGCAGATTATTGGTCAAGAAGAAGATCGGGTTATCGTCAAATAGTCGATTTTAGGGGAGATATACCATTAATAGTGGGTAAACATCCGAGAGCTATTGATAGTAGCATGTATCTTGATAACGAAGAGCACTATATATTCGATCCTGCCGACCCTACGATGAGTATGTTATGTGAAGACAAGCTTCTTATAGAAAGCGATATATATAATCATGCTATGGGACGCTTTGAGCTTAACGAAAATGGAAGCTACATAAATGAAAATTGGGACGACTATAATGCAATGACAGAAGAAGAGCAAGCTATTGACGATGAAAAAGGTGAAGCATATACCTACTATGAAACCACGATTTATAATATCGAAGTCGCAGACACGTATACCTACTTCGTAGGCAAGCATGGCGTTTGGGTACATGATTTGACACAAGCCAACCTATAATAATAAAAAGGAAAAATAATGACCAATTCAGGGTTTGTCGCAGGTACATTGGTACATACGGATAAAGGGTTAGTACCGATTCAGGATATTAAAGTGGGCGACTTAGTTTTATCAAAGCCTGTGCTCTCCAAGTTTGAAAGTGGTCGTGGTGACATAGAGTATCAGCCTGTCATAAGTACGTTTACATCCCCGAAAAAGGAAAGCATCTTTAAAGTTGAATACTTTAACGAAACGGTAGCCGAGCAAGGTGAAAAAGGTAGAAACTATATCTTATGTACCAGTAATCATCCATTTTGGGTAACTCGCCAGCCTGAAGATAAGGAAGGTGAATGGCTATCGGCGGCGCGTTTGCCATCTGGATATCTAACGTCTGCTCATGGTGATACGATTGCGCTTGATGATTATTCGTTTATCCCTGTACGCACCTTACCCAATTTTCCTGAAGGCTGTGCTTATACTCAAAGTATCGAAGAGCATGATATGTGGGAAACAGATGGCCTGATTCAGTTTGTGAAATTTACGGATGATGGCTATCAGTTTGTTAGTTTAGCCAATACAGAAGAAGCGTTCAAAGAAGAAATCAAAACCGTCAATCTGCAAACTTCTGATGCCAAGTTGCTCATCAATGAAAAGGCACCCTTTATTATAGACTCTGATCTTTATAAAACATTGAATGTCCGCTTAGTTCAAGATATGACTCCGTCCGCTCATTCTTTAGAGCGTTATATTGAGTTTGTAAACGCTCCGTTAATGTATGAAGGTAGGATAGTAAGAGAAAATAAGATTACCAATAAAAAGTCTCATGAAATAGCGCTATATACTATTGATAAATATGGTGATGCAACAGGATTATCAGAAGATAGTATTCACGAGCAGATGCGACGCTATAACGATGTCTGCCCCAATCCTTATGAAGACCATGTCTATAACATAGAAGTGGCGGACCATCATACGTATTTTGTCGGGCATGATGCGGTGTGGGTACTGGACGCTAAAGAGCCAGCCAATTAACCAGTCCTTTAGTCTATATCAATAGAAAAATTATGACTGGCTAGAAGGCTTATATCTTCACCATATTACTGCTTTAAATCCCACCACCAATCTGCTCCGCCAACGTTTGCAATTTCGGCACTATCATTTCCGCATAGTCGTCCGCCTCCCAATTAGCGCTTGGTACACTGGCATTAAGCGAATAAGCATATTGTCCTGTTGCGACATCATAGACCCCAACCGCGACTGCCAATATGTCAGTAGAAAACTCCCCATCAGACACGGTATAGCCATACTTTTCATAATGCTCTGCCGCGCTGGCTAGGGCGGTTTGCGCATCGTTATATTCTTCAACAGACAAATTATCTTGGAGATTATTAATGATGACCGCTTGTCTTGCTTGTGAGCTTGCCGCATAAAAAGCACGTCCGATAGCAGTGCGTGCGACAGGTACAGCGGAGCCAACCTGTAAGTTGACCGATAGACGAGCAGGACTACGGCAGCAGGCATGATAGCGCATTTCTCCTTCGACTTCGGTTGCCAAATTCACAGATACTTCGTTTTCACTAGCGAACTGACGTAATAGTGGTTCAGCTGCTGCTACCATATCGTGACGACTCCATGCGGTCGCGCTTAGGCGTACCGCACTACTGCCCAATTGATACTGTCCGTACTCAGTGACACGTAAAAACCCAAGCGTGGTCAAAGTATGGATAAGGCGAGTAATGGTTGCTTTTGGCAGTTCGGTCATCTGACATAGCTGCTGATGGGTGAGCCGCTCATGATGCTCAAAAGCCGCCAGTATGATCAGTCCCCGTCCCAATGCCGTCACAAACTGTCGGTCATTCTCTTCCTTGTTTTGACTCATTGTTGCATGCATGCGTTCGAGTAGTGGAGTAGCTGTTGATAAGGGTTTTGTCATTTTATACTCATCTTTTTTTGATAAAGGTTTACAGCGCAGTGAAAGTTTGGTTAAATGGTTTTAAATTATGAAACTAAGTTTCGCACAGCGGAATAATGAAGTCAATGACTTGTTAGACCAAATGATGTATTAAACACTATTCGTCAGTCAGGATGACTGATACCAAGGAGATCCACATGGCAACATCTACTAGCCCACGCTTTGATTGGGAAGATCCTTTTTTACTACGTGACCAGCTCACTGAAGAAGAGCGTATGGTCACCGACAGCGCGCGTCAGTTTTTTCAAAAAGAGCTGATGCCTGGCATTATCGAGGCCAATCGCAATGAGAATTTTGACCGTAATATCATGCGTCAAATGGGTGAAATGGGTCTGCTAGGCGTCACGATTGAAGGTTATGGCTGTGCAGGTCTATCAAGTGTCGCCTATGGTCTGATTGCCAAAGAAGTGGAAGCCGTTGATTCGGGCTACCGTTCAGCGATGAGCGTGCAGTCAAGCTTGGTTATGCATCCTATTTGGGCGTATGGTACAGAAGAGCAAAGAGAGCGTTATTTGCCTAAACTTGCCACAGGTGAGTATGTTGGCTGCTTCGGTCTGACTGAGCCGGATTCAGGATCAGATCCGTCATCGATGTCAACGCGTGCGCGCGCCGTCGATGGTGGTTACGAGTTGACGGGCAATAAAATGTGGATCACCAACAGTCCGATCGCAGACGTGTTTGTCGTGTGGGCAAAAGACGATGCGGGTGAGATTCGAGGTTTTGTTTTAGACAAAGGCATGAAAGGATTGTCTGCGCCGAAAATCGAAGGCAAGTTCTCATTACGTGCGTCAGTCACGGGTGAGATTGTGATGGACAAAGTATTCGTTCCTGAAGCCAATGCTTTCCCAGATATCCGTGGTCTAAAAGGACCATTTGGCTGCTTAAATAAAGCCCGTTACGGTATTGCTTGGGGTTCGATGGGTGCGGCTGAATTCTGCTGGAAAGCCGCCCGTCAATACACGCTCGATCGTAAGCAGTTTGGTCGTCCGCTAGCGGCAACGCAGCTCGTGCAGTTGAAGCTTGCCAATATGCAGACAGAAATTACCTTGGGCTTACAAGCAGCGCTACGTGTCGGTCGTCTGATGGATGAAGACAACGCAGCGCCTGAAATGATCTCACTCATTAAACGTAATAACTGCGGTAAGGCACTGGATATCGCTCGCATCGCTCGTGACATGCATGGCGGTAACGGTATCTCTGATGAGTTCCACATCATCCGTCACGTGATGAATTTGGAAGCCGTCAACACTTACGAGGGTACACATGATATTCATGCGCTTATCCTAGGCCGTGCACAGACAGGCATTCAAGCGTTCTTTTAAGCGTTTTTAGCTAATAATTTTTGGTACAGCTGTATTTTATGACGTACGTTACTGCTTGGCTTTTTATCAAAAGAGCATTAACAGTAGCGTACGTTTTTCAGTTGTTATTCATGATTTAACTACTTTGTAATTACATCCTGAATAACAATTTTCTAATCAGAAAATCGAAGAATACGCCACAGAGTAAGGGAATCTCATGACAGATATGATTGATATGGCTAATATGCCAAAGGGCGCATTGCATGGTATCAAGGTGCTCGATTTATCGAGAGTGCTTGCTGGCCCTTCTTGCACACAAGTACTTGCTGATCTTGGTGCCGAAGTTATCAAAGTTGAGCGTCCACATATCGGTGATGAGACTCGTCATTGGGCACCGCCAACATTCAGCGATGACACCTCTGCTTATTACGCTACGATTAACCGCAATAAAAAATCGCTGACGGTAGATATCACTACGCCGACAGGGCAAGACATCATTAAGCAGCTGATCGCTGAGAGTGATATTTTGGTCGAAAACTTCAAAGTCGGTGGTCTGAAAAAATACGGCTTGGATTATGACAGTCTAAAACAGTCCAATCCGCGGCTGATCTATGCGTCATTGACAGGGTTTGGGCAGACAGGTCCAGATGCTGCGCGCCCCGGTTATGATTATATTATCCAAGGGTTGTCAGGTCTGATGAGTATCACAGGCCCTAGTGATGGCGAACCGCACAAAGTTGGCGTGGCAGTGGTCGATTTGTTTGCAGGTTTGCAGCTAACGATTGGTATTCAAGCGGCACTATTGGCGCGTCAAAATACGGGTGTTGGACAACACGTCGATGTAGCGTTGCTTGATAGTGCGCTCGCTATGCTGGCCAATGTCGGCATGAATCATTTGGCATCCGATAAGATACCGCCAAGGTTGGGCAATCAGCATCCTAATATTGTGCCGTATCAAGTGTTTGCTGGCGCGGGCGAGCAGCACTTTATTTTAGCTTGCGGCAATGACAGTCAGTTTGCCAAACTTTGCACCGTGCTCGCAGTCGATTGGCATACCGATGAGCGTTTTACGACCAATCCAGCACGTGTGACCAATCGAGAATTGTTGTGCGGTGAGCTGACTAAGCATTTTGCTAATCAGCCACGCGCCTATTGGCTAGAAGTGCTAGATCAGGCAGGTATTCCATGCGGCGCGATTCATAACGTGGCTGAAGCCTTGGCCATACCGCAAGCGCAAGCAAGGAACATGATTGTTAATTTTGCGGCACAAGGCAGTCCAGTACGCGCACTTGGTAACCCTATCAAGTTATCCGCATCACCAGTCAGCTATCGTATGCCGCCACCGCAGTTAAGCGAGCATACTGATAGTACGCTTACTGATTTGGGTTATGACAGTGAGATGATCGCTAAGCTAAAAGCCGATGGAATTGTTTAGCAGAATTTTTTGGTTTATATTTTTTAGACCTGCACCGATATTCAATCCTAACGCTATCTTTCAGCGTTAGGATTGAAGCCTAAATGCTGCTCGATTTGCTCCGCCAATTCAATCAATACCGCACTGACCTCAGCCCGTTTAGATTCATACTCTCCTTGTAAAAAACTTACTGCCATACCAGCGACCGCATTGCCTGATGCATTACGGATATAAGTGCCCAAGCAATACATCCCATCGCGCAACTGTCCATCATCGAGTGACAACCTACTTTTTTGAGTCGCTACAAGCTCAGCGGATAAATCCGTAAAGTTCTTGACCCCATGCTGGGTCATAGGTGTCGGAAACTCATTTTTATATAACGATTTGATGTTGTCCATAGATAACGTGGATAGCATAGCCTTGCCAGTTGCAGAAAACACGGCAGGCACACGAACACCTGCACGAAAGGTAAAGCCAAGCGGAGCAGGCGACTCATGGCATGCCAAAAATACCACCTCTCCCAAATCCAGTTTGGATAAGGTAACTGTGTGCTGAAGAAGCACCGGATACTGCACAATCAAATCTTTAAACAACTGGGTGACGCCTTGTTGTTGCTCATATTTCCCAGCCCAATACATCAAATATGAACCCAAATAAAAGCGACTTTCAGGGTCTTTGTAAATGACATGTTTGGTCAATAGACTTTGCAATATGTTGTGAGTAGAGCTACGCGGAAGCCCCAGTTCCTTAGCGATATGAGCCGCGGTCAGAGGCTGTGAACTATCAGTAATCAAGTCCAAAATCTGAAATGTTTTGTCTAGCGCAGGCACGGCAGTCGAGCTCATAAGTAACCTATAAAAATAAAAGAAAATAAGAAAATACAAGATAATTTTCAAAATAATGAGATTAAGGGTTGCAAATCCCATCATATCGTTCTTATAATGATGTCTCGTATATAGAATTAATGTTCAGTATATTGAACAATAAATGAATTATCAATAATTATTTAATAGTTACCATTATATCCACTCTTATAAACATACACTCTAAATGACAAGGAGCGTTTACATGTCACATACGCTACAGTTATCAAATCCAGATCTACTCAAACAATCTTGTCTTATCACAGACGGCTGGCATGTCTCCAGTGACAATGAAGCCCTCGATGTGGACAATCCTTTTAACGGCGAGCTCATTGGTACTGTACCAAGCCTCACGACGGAAGATGTCAATAAAGCAGTCGCGTTCGCTCATGAAGCTCAAGTTACTTGGGCAGCCAAGACAGCCAAAGAGCGTGCAGACCTATTACAGAAATGGGCAGATCTCATTGATGCTAATAAAGAAGATTTGGCTATTATCATGACCGCTGAGCAAGGTAAGCCGCTGACGGAATCACGTGGTGAAGTAGGCTATGCCAACAGCTTTATCCGCTGGTTTGCTGAAGAAGGCAAGCGCGTCTATGGTGATGTGATTCCTGCTAATAGCACGCAGCTACGTCACGTTGTTCTCAAGCAGCCAGTTGGTGTTTGCGCCGCTATCACGCCTTGGAATTTTCCAGCTGCGATGATCACGCGCAAAGTTGCTCCTGCACTAGCGGCAGGCTGCACGATTATCGTCAAACCTGCCACCGAGACACCGTTCTCAGCATTGGCATTAGGCGCTTTGGCAGAGCAAGCAGGTATTCCTGCAGGCGTTATTCAAGTGGTAACGGGTGAGTCCTCTGTTATTGGTAAAATCCTGACTGGCGATGCCCGTATTCATAAGCTGTCATTTACAGGTTCTACAGAAGTAGGTCGTATGTTGATGGCACAATGTGCACCGACTGTTAAAAAACTATCGTTAGAGTTGGGTGGCAACGCACCATTTATCGTCTTTGATGACGCCGATCTAGAAAAAGCCGCTACTGGCTTAATCGCTTCTAAATATCGTAACGCTGGTCAGACTTGTGTCTGTGCCAACCGCGTATACGTTCAAGACAGCATTAAAGATGAGTTTTTAGATATCTTTGTCAAGAAAGTCGCTGAGCTAAAAGTGGGTAACGGTTTGGAAGAAGGCGTAGATATTGGCCCTCTAGTCAACAAAAAAGCGTTAGATAAAGTTCAAGCCTTGCTAAAAGACGCGCTAGATAAAGGCGCAAAACTGGTCACTGGTGGTAGTGTCAATGACGCTTCAGAACTGACTTATAATCCAACGGTTATCACAGATATTAGCAGTGATATGGACATCGCTTCTGAAGAAATCTTCGGACCGATTGCGACCATATTTACTTTCAAAGACGAAGCAGAAGTTATCCGTGCTGCTAACGATACGATCTATGGCTTGGCCGCTTACTTCTATAGTAGCGACTATGCCCGCTCATGGCGCGTTACCGAAGGTCTTGAGTACGGAATCATCGGTCATAACACGGGTTTAATTTCTACAGAAGTTGCCCCATTTGGTGGTGTGAAGCAGTCTGGCTTTGGCCGTGAAGGTTCAAAATACGGTATCGAAGACTATATCACGACCAAATACTGGTGCTCTGATATTACCTAATAGCCATAACCTAATGAGTTGGCTTAATGGTCAGCAAAGTAACAATTAGCAAAGCATCAACTAGCGCAAATTTTTGGATATCTGTGGTGTTTTGGGTCAAACAAACACCATTTGATATCTACTGAGTACAAAAACAGACATCAAATAAACCGCCAATCTTTAGATGGCACTTATGTTACGAACACAGAAAAGGACATTCCCATGACGACTACCAATCAATCATTACTTGAGCGCCGCAAAGCTGTTTTACCAACAGGACTTGGGGTTGCCTTTCCTATCTTTGCAGAAAAAGCAAAGAACTCAGAAATCTGGGACATCGAAGGCAAGCGTTATATCGACTTTGTCGGTGGTATCTCAGTATTGAACACGGGTCATAGCCATCCAAAAATCACTCAACGTGTCCATGAGCAGCTAGACAAATTTACACACACTGCGGCGCAAATGATCAACTATGAATGCTATGTAGACTTGGCTGAAAAGCTGTGTGAAAAAGCGCCAATCAGCGGCGATACTAAAGCATTCTTTTTGACCACTGGTGCAGAAGCGGTTGAAAACTGCATCAAGATTGCTCGTGCTAAAACCCGTCGTCCAGGCGTGATTTCTTTTGTTGGTGGCTGGCATGGTCGTACCATGATGTGTATGAGCCTAACAGGCAAAGTGTTGCCATACAAAAAGAACTTTGGCCCGATGCCAGGACCAGTATTCCATGCGTTGTTCCCTGCAGAAGAGTTGAACGTAACAGAAGCGCAAGCACTACATAGCCTTGACATGATTTTCCAAGCAGACATCGATCCTAGTGAAGTCGCTGCAATGATTATTGAGCCAGTCCAAGGTGAGGGTGGTTTCCATCAGGTGACGCCTTCATTTGCCAAAGCGTTGCGCGAGATCTGTGATGAGCATGGCATCGTGCTCATTTTTGATGAAGTACAGTGTGGTTTCGCGAGAACCGGTACGTTGTTTGCCACTGAGCAATTAGGCGTTGAGCCTGATCTAATGACTGCTGCGAAGAGTTTGGCTGGTGGCTATCCTATCTCTGCGGTCATTGGGCGTGCTGACATTATGGATGCGCCGCAAGTCGGTGGCCTAGGCGGTACTTACTCTGGTAACCCACTGGCTTGTGTGGCCGCACTTGCGGTCATGGAAGTTATCGAAGAAGAAAACTTACTTGAGCGTAGTGTGGTGATTGGTGACACCATCGCCGCGTTCTTAAAAGGCTTGAACCTAAGCAGCATTGGTCATATCCGTCATAAAGGCGCGATGCTAGCGTTTGAGCTAATCGATAGCGAAGGCAAACCTGATGCCGCCGCCGCCGCCAATCTAAAAGCAAAATCATTTGAGCAAGGATTGCTATTAGCATCTTGTGGTATGTATGGCAATGCCATTCGTGTGATGGTGCCATTGACGGTCGAAGATGAAGTATTACAAGAAGGTCTTGATATTATCAAAGGTATTCTAACTGTTTAATCAATATTGAGTGTCATTTACTGTAGCGATGGACCACTTTTAATCAAGCAATGATTTTGGTTAAAAGGTTGTATTTAAGATAACGGCAAGGCTGCCATCATGGCACTCATTTTGAGTGAGCTTTTGAACGGCGCCTTGCAAGTCAAGACGCCGTTTTTTTATTTATATTATTTGGATAATAGACAAATAGTACAAAAGACCAAACGGCATACACAGTAAATATAATGGGTGCTATCCCACTAAACAAAATTAGTGTAACTGTGAAAGGTCTACACGGATGACACACAGACAAGGAGTAGGTTATGTCTGAATTAAAGAAAACATTAGGTGTTTTTGATATTATTGCACTGGCATTCGGTGCAATGGTTGGTTGGGGCTGGGTTGTACTAGCAGGTAGTTGGATCATCTCAGCAGGTATATGGGGCGCAATTAGCGCCTTTTTGATAGGCGGTCTAGTCGTCGTATTGATTGGTGTGACGTATGCTGAACTTGCGGCCTCCATGCCAATTACTGGCGGTGAGCATACTTATACCCATCGAGCGTTAGGAGTCAATGTCTCCTTTATTTGCTCATGGAGTATTTTGTTTGGTTATTTTTCCGTCGTTGCTTTTGAAGCAGTAGCACTGCCCACCGTTGTTGAATATGTCATTCCTAATTACAGCCAAGGGTATCTTTGGAATATCGCTGGCTGGGACGTATATGCCACATGGGTCGCTGTGGGGATGCTTGGTTCAATCATTGTTACATGGCTGAACATACGCGGTATGGAAGTCAGTGCTTGGTTTCAAAAGCTGGCAGTCGTGGGTATTTTCTGTGTAGGTATACTGCTGTTCGTTGGGGCGTTGATGTTTAGTCCTGAGACCTCTAATACCGTACAAGCGCCTAACTTTATTGGTGGTATGGGTGGCATCATGACGGTGATGGTGATGGTACCGTTCTTGTTCGTTGGCTTCGATGTCATTCCCCAAGCTGCAGAAGAAATCAATCTATCTCGTCCGAACATCGGTAAGTTTTTGATTGTCTCTATTATTATTGCCGTGCTGTGGTATGTAGCAGTCGCTTGGAGTGTGGGCAAGACTTTACCGCTATTACAAGCGCAAGACTCAACATTGGCAACGGCTGATGCGATGACCAATGCTTGGAATGGTAAATGGGCTGGTACGTTACTGGTTATTGGCGGCGTGCTAGGTATTTTATCGAGCTGGAATGCGTTTCTTATCGGTGGTAGTCGTCTGCTATATGCTATGGGCAAAACGCACATGTTGCCACAGTTTTTATGCAAACTGCATCCGAAATATAATACGCCCGTCAATGCGATTTTATTAATCGGTGGTCTCGCGACACTTGCGCCATTATTTGGTCGTAAAATGCTGGTGTGGATTGTAGATGCTGGCGGGTTCGGTATTGTTATTGCCTATACTTGTGTGGCTCTTTCATTCTTAGTGCTGCGCTACCGTGAGCCTGATATGGTACGTCCGTTTAGAGTACCAGCAGGTAAATTGGTTGGTATTATCACTATTATCTTGAGTCTTGGTATGTTGGCACTATATCTACCAGGTATGCCATCAGCACTTGTCGCTATTGAGTGGTGGATTTTCCTTGGCTGGATCGTACTTGGTGGGGTATTGTACGGTTATGCTACGATGAAGAATCCTGGTAAGAGTAAAGACATTATGGATCATGAGCTGCGTGAGCTAAAAACGGCTAACCAGCAGTGGTTAAAAGAAAATCCATATAAAAAGTAGACTTACTTATCGTTAATAAAAAAGCCTAACGTCAAACGTTAGGCTTTTTTTGTTGTCTTTGTTCTGTTCAAAAATGAGTTTATACATTCAGAACAGTAATAATTTACTTAAAGTCGTTTTCTATCCTTTCTTGATTAGATGAGAGTCTTAATTATTTTTGTTAAATAATCAACTAGCATAATATTCGCATATTGACATTTAACGATAAAAAAGTAAAATAGCTCACTCTTGTTTACTATTATCGTTGTCGTGAAGGTTAGCTATATGATCAGAAGTGGAGATAAACTAAAATGTATCTGTGGCAACGATTTTTTTGTAGAAGGCTCGGTCTACACTGTCGGTAATATTATAAGCAATAAGTTTTTCCAAATAAATATTAGTGCAAATGATGAGTATTGGTATGCAACAAAGGACAGTGAAGGGATATATGTTCGTTTTAATCAAGAGGACCACTTAGTCAATGACGCCTTTTTTGCTTTAGAAAAATAATAGTATTAGCGTCTCATTGAGAAAGCTGTGGGTTTCGAGTGTCAGGCAATAGATTGAGGTGCTGCTACTGCCCGATAGTATGCTCAATAAACAGAACGACATTTTTCTAGTTTTTGGCAGTGTACTCGACATCGCATCATCTAACTATGTGGAGACAATTTAACATAAAAATAATGAATAAAAATATCCCAACGAAAAGACCTAATACTTGACATGAGGCCTTTTTTGACGTTCTGAAATACGTGCAATCATAATACTCTTAAACATGCATAGAAAAATAACTACGTCTAAACTCTAGATTTCGTGAAATGAGTATGATCAATGAGATTAACCAAGACTTTGATGTTCGATATCGTCAACTAAAAATAAGAAAATCCATATAAAAAGTAGACTTACTTAAACTACCTTTCATAAAAAAGCCTAACGTCAAACGTTAGGCTTTTTTTATTTAACTAAGATTTTAATCTATTAAGACTTATCACGAATCAGCTTATAGTTTAAGAACTCAGTGATGCCAAGGGTGCCAAGCTCACGGCCAAAACCTGAACGTTTGACGCCGCCAAATGGTGTATTGGCCTCAGAACCAGAAGGCGCATTGATAGTGACCATGCCCACTTCTAGTTTGTCAGCAATTTCAGCAGCCAGTGCCGCATCTTGCGTTTGGATAGACGCGGCCAGACCGAAAGGCACGTCGTTGGCAATCTTGATAGCATGGTCGATATCATTTGCTTTATAGACGACTGCTACAGGACCAAACAGCTCCTCACGATACACATCCATGGATTCAGTCACATCTGTCAGTACTGCAGGCTTAAACCAAGCGCCAGGCTTGTCTTTGTCCATGCCGCCTTCTACCAATACTGTCGCCCCTGCTTGGATAGCGCTGTCTAGCTGCGCTTGCAAGTTGACCGCAGCGGCTTTTGATGACATTGGGCCAATAAACGTATCTTCTTTAAGCGGGTCGGCCAAAGTCATGCTGCTGACTGCATTGGTAAAGCCTTCAACGAATTTGTCGTAGACTGATTCAATGACGATCAAACGCTTGGCTGCATTACAGGCTTGTCCAGTATTACCAAAACGACCAGAGATAGCGCCTTGTATCGCTTGCTCAATATCGGCATCGGCTGCGACGATAAAGGCATCTGAACCGCCCAATTCTAAAACGACCTTTTTGAGTGCGCCACCAGCTTCTTTTGCCACGGCTTGTCCTGCGCGTTCAGAACCTGTTAACGAGACACCTTGTACGCGTGTGTCATTGATAATGGTCGCTGATTGCTCATTGGTCGCAAAAATATTGTTATAAACACCTTCAGGTACGCCTGCATCTTTAAAGATATCGACAATAATTTCTGCGGTGTTTGGACACTGCGGTGCGTGTTTTAGAATAATCGTGTTACCTGCCATAAAGTTCGGCGCGACAAAACGGGCTACTTGGTAATGTGGATAGTTCCACGGCATGATGCCTAATAGCGCGCCTACAGGGTGTTTTTCTACCGACGCTGACCCTGAGTCTACATCAATAGTGCTTGGCGCTAGTAGCTGCTCAGCGTTGTCTGCATAGTAGCGATAGATATCAGCAACCAGACCGATCTCGCCTTTGGCTTGGGCAACAGGTTTGCCCATTTCGTTGGCGACGATGCGTGATAGCTCATCTTGACGCTCAAGATAGATATCAGCGATTTTATGCAGTAGTGCACTGCGCTCATTTAATGGCACTTTACGCCAGTCTTGATAAGCGGTATCTGCTTGTTCAATGACTTGCTGGATATCTTGTTCAGTGGCGGTAGGGTAAGTGGCTTCTACTTCACCAGTGGCTGGGTTATTAACTTGATAATCGCTCATATTATGTCCTTTATTTTAAAATATTATTGGGTTCAAAATCCATTTGGGTCTATATTTTTATGCGGGTGCTTTTAATTAAAGCTTCTAGTTACTGCTTTTGATGGATGGTTTTGGTTGCTGCTGCGTAATACAGTGAATATTACCGCCACCAAAAACAATCTCTCTTGTTCGTACTCCCACTACCTGATGCTGAGGAAAGACTTTTTCAAGCTGCTCGATGGCGAGTGCATCATTTATATCATCATATTGCGGTACTATGACCGCGTCATTACAAATCAAAAAGTTGGCATATGAGGCGATACAGACATCGCCCGACTGGAAAGTATTTACAGCTGTTAATTGTCTTCAGTGGTTTCTACCGTATCTACATTATCCGTTGTCTTCGACTTTTCTTTGGTTAGCTTTATTTTTGGATTTTTAGCAACAGGTTCGATGTTTTTTACAGCGACGTTAAGGGCAGGTTTAGACGCTTTTTTTAGACTGCGTTTGATGCGTCGAACTGCGATAGCATCTGCTTCTGCTTGTTCTTCGGCAAGCGCCGCATCATGTAAACTTTGATACACTTCAAGCGTCTTTTCAATCATCTCACGCATGGTGAATTTGTTGGTCATTTCAGGACGCGTCACGCTCTCTAGCTGGTTTCTAACCGCTTTACACAGCGCATTGGCATTGTACTTTTTTACCAAGCCTTGCGGGTAGAGCGGTTGTAAAATCTCGCTAAAGGCAGCTTGATCCCAACCAATAACTGGCGTACCTAAATGTATGGCTTGTAGGGCATTGATACCGATTGACTCGGGCTCATTGGCAAGTGCCATGACAATGTTGGCCGCCGATAGCCATTCTCGCATATCATTACGCTTGCTACCCACATAGGTAATGCGCTCAGCCAGTCCCAAGCTATTAGTACGTTGGCGAAAATCTTCATGAGCGACATCGCCGTCTTTATAGTCTTCATCCATAATAATGACGTGAATATTGGGGAACTGTTCTTGCAGGTTACCCAAGATATCTATCAGCCACTCTTGCCCGTACTCATTACCGATGACGGTTGGGAATACGAGCCATTTTTTGTGCTCAAGCTCAGGGTATTCAGCAAAGGTATGACGTAACCAATAGACCGAAGGATTATGACGATAAGGGTAGCGCCGAGTGTCGATACCGCGATAAATACGCGTGATGACTTTAGGATCTACGTCTTCGATGCGCAGTCCTTTTTTTAAGTATTGAGTGACACTATCAGATACGGTGATTATCGTATCAACATTGAGTAGAGCCTGAGAGTACTTGTTAATAGGATAAAAACCATACATGGTCGAGACCAGTTTGGGAAAACGTCTGACGCGCGCACGGCGCAATGCCAAATGCAATATCCATGCAGGGGTACGCGAGTGTACATGGATGACATCGGGTTCGTACTTTTCTATCAAATGCCGCAGTGCAGAGACTTGCAATAGCGATAGCCAAGACTTTTTATTCACGTGCAGCTGATGGTATATATTGCCATCGCGCTTGAGACGTCTGACCAAGTCATTGTCTTCATCGGCACTAGAGACAATGATAGAGGTATGCTCATTTTTGACCAATGCTCGCCCAAGATGAAAAATGCCGCGCTCGGATTCATCATGCTTTAGAGACGACAGTAAGCGCATAACTTTCATAATAGCGTTGGTCACCGGTTAGTAATATCAATTTGCTATTGTCAGTTAAAAGCGATTAAAACTCAACCATCAAGATAAAAAGATAAGGTCAGATAGGTAGTTTTTAGACTATATAAGCGTAAGGCATGGATTAATAAACACCAAAAGCCATTAGCGTCGTTTTTGTAAATGCTCAGCATTGGGCAGTACTTGTTTTTCACTCAAGTATTTCCAGTAGCGCTGCGGGAGATATTGTTTATGCAGCTTAGGGTTTTTGCGCTCTTTGATATTGACGTTGGTAAAGTAGCCTTGCCAGAATTTTTGATAGCGCTGCTCATCAGGACTATGGATGCTGGCAGGATTGCGTAGTACCGCATCATCGAGGTCGGTGATGGTTTGCAGCTTCGCTGGCCGTGATGGTATGCTATTACTTTTATCATAATAGATGCCATAGCCTCGCGTTAGATCGTAAATCGCCCAGTGTTGATCTTGATAGCGCTGACGAAAGTGCTCTCCGATCAGTGGCAGTACATTAAAATCAGGCTCTACACGTGCAAAATAAATATCATCAGTCGTATGCTCAAAACGTACAAACGCCTCCATACGGTGTTTCTCACGGCCAACCGATTTGACTGTTTGGACTAATTCGAGAACGTCTAAATTACCCAAATCCTGCATGATCTGACGGTTAGGGTAGTCGATGGCGTATTTGACCACGCGGAACAATGTCGTACCGATATCATCCTTTTCTGATAAAAATCCCCACAAGATATTTCGCATACCTGAGCGACCCAATAATGTATTTAATTTAACCAACACACGCTCGGCTTTGTCCTCGTCAGTTGCCACGCTAGTTGCCTGAGCGATAAGTGATGGCACATAGCAATCTTGCGCCGTTAGCTTTAGTGCCACATCGTTTTGTAGACGATTGGCATAAACATAAAACACAGCACTCAGCCAACCTTCAAAGCTAGGCTCATACAGTACAATGCTAGGCGTCAATTGACCGACAGCGTAAGAGTCATTTTGCATAAGTGCTGACATGTTTTATCCTACATTTCTATCATAAATACAGTAGCCAGATGGCAACCTTCTCTAGCACACACTATCTAGAGCCATTCTAAAATAAAACCAACTGCCCAGTACGTTGATCGTTAAACTTGGTCTGCGTTTGAGCCAATACATACTGACGAAAATTATCGCGCGTTAAATGAGCAAGGTGTTCGTTTTTGCCAGTGGTTGCGATGAAGTATTTAGCACGGTTGACTGCAGCACCCATCTTTTTTAGATGGTATAGCGTCAATTGATTGAATTTACGTGCTTTGACGATTTTTTTAGCAGTCTTTGTACCGATACCTGGGATACGCACAATCATCTCATAAGTCGCTGTTTGAATATTGACTGGGAAATGCTCGCGATGGCGTATGGCCCAAGCAAGCTTTGGGTCGCAGTCTAAATCTAAAAATGGCGATTCTGGCTCCACAATTTCATGTGCACCAAAACCATAAAAGCGCATTAACCAATCTGCCTGATACAGACGATTCTCTCGTACCATCGGTACAGGCGTTCCAATCGCAGGCAAGCGATTATCAGAGAGCATAGGTACATAACCTGAGTAATAGACCCGCTTGAGATCATACGTTTTGTAAAAGTGACTCGACAGCTGAATCACCTGCAAGTCAGTCTCGTTACTCGCACCAACGATCATTTGGCTGGTCTGACCTGCTGGCGTGAACTTAGGCGCTTTTTTGTGGGTTTTGCGACTCTCACGGATAGTGATGATTTCTTCTTTTACTGTTTCCATCGGCGCTTTTAGTTGCTCGTGTGATTTTTCTGGTGCAAGTAAAGCCAGTCCTGATTTGGTTGGGATTTCAATATTGACACTCAAGCGATCTGCATATAGTCCTGCTTCGAGCAATAGTTCCTTTGACGCGCCAGGGATGGTCTTTAGATGAATATACCCATTAAAGCGCTCGCGAGTACGCAAGAGTTTGGCGACTTCGACTAGTCGCTCCATTGTATAGTCGCCACTTTTAAAGATACCAGAGCTAAGAAATAACCCTTCGATATAGTTACGGCGATAAAACTGCATGGTTAAGTCGACGACTTCTTCGACACTAAAAGCAGCGCGCGGCGTGTCATTGCTCTTGCGCGAGGTGCAATAAGCACAGTCGTAAATGCAGTGATTAGTCAAAAGAATCTTTAACAGGCTGACGCAGCGACCATCTTCGGTATAGCTGTGACAGATACCTGTTGCAGAGGCATCACCTAGTCCGCCGCCTTGGTTTTTGCGAGTACCAGCGGAGGATGAGCAGGAGACATCATACTTGGCAGCATCGGCCAAGATATTGAGTTTGCCCTGTAATCTTTCATAATTGATGTTTGCCATAAGTCGCGTTTTACCAATTAATTGATGAAGGACTATTTTACCAAAATTATCGCTAAGTCATTGTATTTATAGGTGAAGTTAGAATGATATACGACAACGGTTGTCGTCAAGAAAGTCTAGATTTTTAGATGTGATTTGAGTTTATATAAAAATTTTTTCAGCTAATAATCCAACCACCAATCCGCCAACGATACCTGCAATACCAAGCAATAGGAGAGGAATGGCTAGTATCGTGAGTATCTGTGCTTGGCTTTTTTGAATCTCAATAGAGTAGTGGTTTAAATCAATATCTGCCAATGGGATAGCGCCTCCTATCATTGCTTGAAATCTTGAGGTACTTGAACCTGGTACTAGCTTTAATTCGTAGTGACCCGCTTCCGCCTTAAAAGTAAAAAGCTCCATTCTTCCAGTATCAAAATTGTTTGAGCGCGGAGACAGTATCGAGCGATTAAGCTTAATTTCTTTATCAGTAGCGGTATTGAGAATATGTGTTCTAAACTGGGTCAGCGGCGTTTTTTTGAAGAGAGGGCCCTTGTGCCAGATTGCATAAATGCCTGATTTTGAGACAGTGAAACTACCTGCATTATCGTTATATGGTAGCGTCAATAATATGATGCCATTAAATGCATTGCTAAACAGTTTTATTGCTTTAAAAATAATAAATATGCCAATAAGAACAAGGATGAATAGAAATATTCTAATGGACAGGATGCTCATTATTCATCTTCCTTAGTGATATAGAGCTTAATAATAACGTGTTACAGCCAATACAACTACAAGGCTCATTTTTCAGATTAACAAAAGCTTATTTATATCATAATAAGTTAGCTATTTTCCAAAAAAGGTCTTATGGACTAAATACTTAGTCCATAAGACCTTTTATCAAATTCAATAGTTTTTAAGTTTCAAACTCAGAATTATTTTTACTGAACCTTGGCACGTATGACGACAGTCTTGGCCGCATTGGCGTCAAAGTTCACCAAGTTCCATTTTAGACCAGAGTAGTTTTCTTGGACAACCACCGTATTGCCAACCTGCTGAATGGTTTGATAGCTGTCACCGCCAGTGGTAGCAAGCGTCGGCAGAGGACTATTCAACGAGACTAACTGGACGCCACTTGGTAATGAGATCATTGCATTGATATCATTGACTGGCTGTGCCGTGGTATTGGTATAAGTGGTGTGATACTCGATCACATCACCAGGGGCAATATGATTGGCAGGAACGGCAACTTCACGTCCATCAGCATTTTTTAGAATTTTCATGACTTTGGTGTTGGCATTGACCACGCCAGGCGTACTAAAAGTCGGGGTCAGTTGCAACGTATCCAAAGTTGTGGTCGTGGTCGTTACTTGATTGGTCACTGGCTGCTGCATAATCACTGGCGGGGTGACATTGGTTGCAACAGGTAGTACTTGCGTCACGCTGCTGGCAGGCGTGGTAATCACATCTACTTTAGTGACTTTATTGGTAATAGAGTTAGTCACTGGTACGCTAGTAACGGTCGTCGTACCTTGGACAACAGGAGACTGGCGCACGACATAGTGTGGCACAGTGGTCACCTGAGTTACCGCGTACGGCATGCCATCTTGCATGGTGATACCGTTTGGCGTCGCAGTAATCGTAGCAGTTTTGCCATCAGAGTATTGCTCGACCACCGTGGTGCTACCGCTCGCAGATGAGCTAATGGAAATCTCAGGGGCAGCATTGGCTGATGATGTGGCCAATACGATACCTGCTAGCAATGCAGACATAGCTGAATTTTTTGCCATAGTCGTTTTAGTAGTTAATGCTTGAAAACCATTGTTCGTAATCATAAAAGACTCCTCAAAAATAATAGTAAGTAATACAACAATAGATAATGCTTAGATAAACAAAACCCCCGCTAAATGACACCGAAAAATATGCCAAATAACGAGGGTAGTAGTGCTGATATTAGCCTATGTGTGCGATTAGACCATCATTATTTTTAGTAAAGGCGCCGCAATACTAACTTGGATAAAAGCTATTCAATCTTAACTATTTCTTATTGAATAAACTTAATATTGAAGCTGTTGTGCACTCAAACTCAAATAATTATGCGCCAAAACAAATCATGGATAAAAGCAGCATTGTGTAACCGAAACGGTATAAATGCTATCTATGTGTAGTACAGCTTTCATCTATGAAATTGAACGGCTAAGTAGTCAGTCGCAATCATTGTCATAGAAGCTACTATCTAAAAGTCATTTCTCAAACTGTCTATCTTTGAGAACATCAAATTTATAGATTAGAACGCAGTGTAGCTATTAAGTGTCGCTATTAGTCGTATATAACTTTCATGACTTCATATTCAACCACGCCTTTTGGCGTTTCGATGCGTACTTCGTCACCTTCGAATTTACCAATCAAACCACGAGCGATTGGTGAGTTGACTGAGATTTTGCCAGCTTTAAAGTCAGCTTCATCGTCGCCAACGATTTTGTACTGTTTTTCTTCTTCGGTGTCCATGTTTTCAATCACGACGCTGACGCCAAACACGATACGGCCTTCTTTTGGCAGTGTCGAAGGATCGATGACTTGAGCGCCACCAAGCTTGGCTTCGATATCACGGATACGTGCTTCACAAAAACCTTGTTGCTCGCGGGCAGCATGGTATTCAGCATTTTCTTTCAAATCGCCGTGTTCGCGTGCTTCAGCAATCGATGCTGTGATGCGTGGACGGTCGACACTTTTTAGCTGTTTTAATTCGGCTTCTAGAGCCGCGTGTCCTTGCGGAGTCATTGGGTAACGTTGCATGTTTTTTCCTTAAACCAATAACACCACACCACCTCATAATGAGATGGTGTCAGTGTTGTTGCAATGGATATAAAATATAAAAGAGTGATAATTAAGACGATGTAATGAATAAGTTGGCCATCATTTATGAGTGTATATCATCTCAATTCAAGCATAGGCGCACTTAAGCTTACGTAATAAAAAGCATAGTCGCAATTTAGCCACTATGCTTTTTAGGTCTATCACGGTAAAGGTATCGTTCCTCAAGCATGGTTGGCTATATTTAAAGCAAACAACGATACTTGAGTGAGCTTTTAGGCAAGCCTAACGGTTATGCTTAATCTACTGAAATTATTCAGCCACGTCAATAGACTTTGCTTGCTCATGCAAATCTTGTAACTTATAGACATCAAACGGTAAGTCAATCGCGTAAGATTTGCAGACGGCATCAGCGGCACCTAACGTGGTGACGTAGAATACTTTTCCTTGTAGCGCACTGCGGCGAATAGAGAACGAATCCTCTTGTGCTTGCTTACCTTCAGTCGTATTGATGATAAGGTCGATTTTGCCATTTTTCAAGGCATCAACGATATGCGGACGACCCTCAGTAACCTTGTTGATTTGTTGACTTTCGATACCAGCGTCGCTCAGTACTTTTTGCGTGCCAGTGGTCGAGACAATCTTAAAGCCAAAGTCTGCAAGTTGACGAGCAATCGGAGCGATTTGGGCTTTGTCGCTGTCACGAACTGAGATAAAGACGGTTTTTGTCTCGCCTTCAGTAGGCAAGCCTGGCAGACGCTCATTACTACCGATAATGGCCTTGTAGAATGCTTCGCCAAAGGTTTTGCCCACGCCCATAACTTCGCCCGTTGATTTCATCTCAGGGCTCAAGATTGGGTCAACACCTGGGAACTTAGCAAATGGGAATACCGCTTCTTTGACCGCATAGAATGCTGGGACAATCTCAGTAGTAAAGCCTTGGTCTTTAAGCGAAGTGCCAGCCATACAGCGAGCCGCAACCTGTGCTAACGAAGTACCGATACACTTAGAGACGAACGGTACTGTACGTGCAGCACGTGGGTTCACTTCTAGGATATATACGGTTTCGCCTTTTACCGCGAACTGTACGTTCATTAGACCGATAACGCCTAGCTCTTTTGCCATAGCGACCGTCTGTGCGCGCATCACGTCACATAGCTCTTTAGACAGTGAGTATGGTGGTAGTGAGCATGCTGAGTCACCTGAGTGAACGCCAGCCTGTTCGATATGTTGCATGATACCGCCGATAACGACATCAGTACCATCACATACACAGTCTACGTCGACTTCGATAGCATCATCTAAGAAACGATCTAGTAGGACAGGCGCTTCGTTCGATGCTTGTACCGCAGTACGTAGGTAATGTCTTAGCTCGTCTTCGTTATAGACGATTTCCATCGCGCGGCCACCTAATACATAAGATGGACGTACAACCAATGGATAGCCTACATCTTTTGCTTTCACCAAGCCGTCTTCTAAGCTAGTTGCTAGTGCGTTTGATGGCTGTACTAGGTTTAGCTGCTGAATCATATGCTGGAAGCGTTCACGATCTTCGGCACGGTCAATTGCATCTGGGCTAGTACCGATGATTTTAACGCCTGCTGACTCTAGTGCACGAGCAAGTTTCAATGGCGTTTGACCACCGAACTGTACGATCACGCCATCAGGGTTTTCGATACGAACGATCTCTAGCACGTCTTCTAACGTGATTGGCTCAAAGTATAGACGGTCAGAAGTGTCATAATCGGTTGAAACCGTTTCAGGGTTACAGTTGACCATGATGGTCTCGTAACCATCTTCACGCATGGCAAGCGCTGCATGCACACAGCAGTAATCAAATTCAATACCTTGGCCGATACGGTTAGGACCGCCACCGATAACCATGATTTTCTTTTTGTCTGTTGGGTTTGCTTCACATTCGCTATCGTACGTCGAGTACATATAGGCCGTACTAGTAGCAAACTCTGCGGCACAGGTATCGACACGCTTATAGACTGGATAGACGTTTAGATCCCAACGCTTTTTGCGAAGTTGCTTTTGTGAAATACCAAGCAGTTTAGCCAAACGCAAATCTGACAAACCTTTACGTTTAAAGCTACGTAGATTTTTCTCGTTCAATCCACCAAAGCCAAGTGATTTTACGGTAGCTTCTGTTTTAACGATGTCTTCGATCTGTACCAAGAACCATGGGTCAATCTTGGTAAAGTTAAACACTTCATCGACACTCATACCGACGCGGAATGCATCAGCAACGTAGTAGATACGCTCAGGTGTTGGAATGGTTAGGCGGTTAATGATTTCGCTACGCGCTTTTTCGGCGCTCACTTTTGACAAGTCAATTTGCTCATCAAAACCATCTGCACCTGTTTCCATGCCGCGCAATGCTTTTTGCATCGACTCTTGGAAGTTACGACCAATCGCCATCACTTCACCGACCGATTTCATCTGAGTCGACAGGATATTGTCTGCTTGCGGGAATTTTTCGAAGTTGAAACGAGGTATCTTAGTCACGACATAATCAAGCGCAGGCTCAAAGCTGGCTGGCGTTTTGCCACCAGTGATGTCATTTTGCAATTCATCTAGGGTATAACCAATCGCCAGTTTTGCTGCGATTTTGGCAATCGGGAAGCCAGTGGCTTTTGAGGCTAGGGCAGACGAGCGTGATACGCGTGGGTTCATCTCGATGACGACCATGCGACCTGTATCAGGGTTGATACCGAACTGTACGTTTGAGCCGCCAGTTTCTACACCAATTTCACGCAGTACTGCCAATGAAGCATTACGCATGATTTGGTATTCTTTGTCCGTCAAAGTCTGCGCAGGTGCAACCGTGATTGAGTCGCCTGTATGCACACCCATTGGATCAAAGTTTTCGATGGCGCAGATGATGATGCAGTTGTCGTTTTTGTCACGAACCACTTCCATCTCGTATTCTTTCCAACCAATCAATGACTCATCGATAAGCAATTGATGGTTAGGAGACAAGTCAAAACCGCGCTCGCAGATTTCAATGAACTCATCGCGGTTATAAGCGATACCACCGCCTGAACCACCCATCGTGAATGATGGACGAATGATACATGGATAGCCCATTTTTTCTTGAGTAGCAAACGCTTCTTCCATGGTTTCAGCCGTTTCAGCGCGAGGGCACTCAAGGCCGATACGCTTCATGGCTTTATCAAACAAGTTGCGATCTTCTGCCATCTCGATTGAGTCTTTGGTCGCGCCAATCAATTCACAGTTATACTTGGTCAATACGCCGTGCTTGTCTAGCTCTAGCGCACAGTTTAGTGCTGTCTGTCCGCCCATCGTTGGCAAGATTGCATCTGGACGTTCTTTGGCAATGATTTGCTCAACGGTTTGCCAAGTAATCGGCTCGATATAGGTCGCGTCAGCCATGACAGGGTCAGTCATGATGGTCGCAGGGTTTGAGTTGACCAAGATGACGCGGTAGCCTTCTTCTTTTAGTGCTTTACACGCCTGTGCGCCTGAATAGTCAAACTCACATGCTTGGCCGATGACGATAGGGCCTGCGCCAATGATAAGAATGCTTTTTATGTCGGTACGTTTTGGCATAGTTAGAGCTACCTTCGTTTGGGTGATAATTTGAGTAATCTTTATTTTTGATAACGCTTATGGCGTTTTATACTTGCAGTGCTTTATTTAGCGACGCTTGAACCGCTATGGACGATTAAAGCGTTTACTTATTATGTAGTTATAAACAACCGTTTACGCTTGGGCCGTTTTAGACTGCTCCATCATATCCGCAAACTTATCAAACAATGGCGCGCAGTCATGTGGACCAGGGCTGGCTTCTGGGTGACCTTGGAAGCTAAATACAGGCTTGTTGGTCAGCTCGATACCTTGGTTGGTACCATCAAATAGTGAGCGATGAGTAGATTTAACGTTGTCAGGTAACGTGTCTTCATCAACCGCAAAACCATGGTTCTGACTGGTAATCATAACCGTGCCAGTCGCCAAATCTTGTACTGGATGGTTGGCACCATGATGGCCAGTTTTCATCTTGATAGTATTTGCACCGCTAGCCAAACCAATCAGCTGATGGCCTAAGCAGATGCCAAACGTTGGCACGTCAGTTTGCTCAATGATATGACGTACCGCATCGATAGCATAATCACAAGCTGCAGGATCGCCAGGGCCGTTTGATAAGAAGATGCCATCTGGGTTCATTGCTAGCACGTCTGCGATAGGGGTCTGTGCTGGTACAACCGTCACGTGACAACCGCGGTCGACGAGCATGCGCAGGATGTTGGTTTTGCTACCGAAGTCATAAGCGACGACGTTGTATTTAGAATCGATATGAGTGCCGAGTTGTTTAAAGAAGCCGCCAGTACCGCTATCATGACTACCAAGGATATCACGGTTGAGTAGGGTGTCTGATAAGTCCCAAGTGCCTGCTGTCCATTCGAAGTTCTCTTTAGTACAGCATTCTTTTGCCAAGTCCATGCCCTTTAGACCTGCAAAGCCTTTCGCTAACTCAATCGCTTTTTGCTCATCGTCGTTGCTGATAGTCTCGCCGTTTGAGGCAGTCATGATACAGCCGTTCTGTGCACCTTTATCACGTAATAGACGTGTTAGCTGACGGGTATCAATTTCAGCGATAGCCACTGTCTCATTACGCTGTAAATAGTCGCTGAGTGACTCAGAGTTACGGAAGTTAGAGGTTGCCATGGTGGCATCACGGATGATAAGACCGTCTGCCCATACTTTGTGGCCATTACCAGATTCTGTGTCCTCGCTATTGGTGCCTGTATTACCGATATGAGGGTAAGTCAAAGTCACCAGCTGGCGGGCATAACTTGGATCGGTTAGGATTTCTTGATACCCTGTCATGGCTGTGTTAAATACCACTTCACCAATACGATGACCTAGGCTGCCGATACTGACACCGCGAAAGATTGTACCGTCTGCTAGTGCCAAAATTGCTTGTATTTCTGCCGATGAATTCAAGGATTGCCTCCGCTGTTATTGGTGAGTGCCATCATGTTTTGTTGGACTAAAATTGCTCCGTATCCTTTTATTTACGGCATTTGACTGTTGTCATATAAAAGTAAAAAAAGGGCGATACACAAAAATTTTCCACAAAAAAGCGAGAAGACATTATTGATGAAAACTACAAAACCCACTAGATAGTGAATAGGTAACTTGCATCATGTCCGCTCGCTTAGGCACAGATTTTGCGTATTATATACAAAATAGACGGTTATAGCTAGCCGATTTACTGGATTAATAGTCATTTCATGGCTAATAACAAGGACTTTATAAATATATTCACTTTATGAAATAGCCTAAGCAGATATAAGCTGCCTTTTCTTTTGTCAGATTCGACATCGAGCGTATATTAATAGCGCTGGATTTTCGCAGTTGGCTTTGCCACAATGGACAGCGCAGCGCTAGACCCAATTTTTATGATCATTTGTTATAACAATAATGAAGATGACAAGGAGTCGTTATGATTTATCAGTATTTAGATAAAACCCCAGAGTTTGCCGCACCGTTCAACGGTTGGGTAGCAGACTCAGCGCAAGTGATGGGTGATGTATATTTAGGCCATCAAGCCAATATTTGGTTCGGTGCAGTGATACGCGGTGACAACGATCGTATTCATATCGGTGACTATAGTAATGTGCAAGAAAACAGTGTGATTCATACTGATGCAGGTATCAAAGTTACTATTGGTAATTACGTGACTATCGGTCATCTGGCTATGCTACATGGCTGTGAAGTCGGTGATAATAGCTTGATTGGCATTGGCGCTGTGGTGCTCAATAATGTCAAAATCGGTAAAAACTGTCTGATAGGGGCGAAAGCCTTGATTACTGAAGGTCAGGTTATTCCTGATAACTCGCTAGTGATGGGCGCGCCTGCAAAAGTGGTCAAGACGCTGACCGATGAGCAAGCAGCGATGCTAAAAATGTCAGCGCTACATTATGCTGAGCGTTGCCAGAAATTCAAAACAGGCTTAACAGAAATAGCGATGCCTGACTAAAGGTAAATAGTCTAAGCAATTCCAAATGGTTAAATTATAAGGTACGAGCTATATCTAATTGATGTGCTATTTAGGTGGCACGCTCAGCCTTAGTAGATAACTGTACCCAATTTTATTAAACGATTCATATTTTTTCGCAACCAACGATAAGGTCTCACCATGCAGGCAAATCAAGCAAAAACACAACAAAAACAACTGGCATTATTTGATTTAGATCATACCTTACTTGATGTCGATAGCGATTATCTCTGGGGTGAGTATATCGTAAAGCATGACCTTGTCGATGAGGCGCAGTACCGCACTGCCAACCAGAAATTTTATAATGACTATATCGAAGGCACGCTAGACGCGACAGAGTATAATGAATTCGTTGCGCAGTTTTTAAGCAGTCTGCCGCTTGATAGACTTGATGAGCTAAGAGAAGACTATATCAAAAGCGAAATCGAGCCACATATTCGCCCAAAAGCGATGGAAGCATTGTGTCAGCACATTGAGCAAGGGCACGATGTGGTGATTATTTCTGCGACCAATGATTTTGTAGTATCCGCCATTGCCAAGCGTTTTGGTATTGAAGCTGCCAATGTATTGGCAACGCCGCTCGAGATCAAAGACAATCGCTATACAGGCAAGCTAACTGATAGACCAAACTTCCAAGCGGGCAAAATATACCATTTGGATAAATGGCTGAATAAACAGCAAGCCTCTGGCATCACGTTTGAAAAGACGTACGCGTATTCAGATTCCAAAAATGATATTCCGTTACTCGAATGGGCTGATGTGGCCGTTTGCGTATCACCTGACGATGCGCTACACGCACATGCCTTGGCCCATCGCTGGGCAGTAGAAGATTGGTCGATCTAGATTATTTAATCCAGTAATAGTAGCAACATTGGCATCAGCGATAATTAGCGAACCATTTAGTATCAATCTCATTTAAAATAGCGCCACATGCGTTATTTATTTTATTAGAAAAACAGGAATATTTATGGAAATCAATCCGTATCAAGAGCAAATTAAAGATTTATCAGAGCGTGGGCAGGACTTGCGGAGGTATCTTTGACTTCGATGGTAAGCAAGAACGCTTAGAAGAAGTCAATTTGGAGTTAGAAAACCCAGAGCTATGGAACGATCCAGAGCGTGCGACCAAGATTAACAAAGAAAAAAGCCATCTTGATGGTGTCATTGATGTAGTGGTCTCTCTTGAAACTACGCTAGAAGATGCATCTGCTATGCTAGAGCTGGCGGTAGAGGAAGACGATGAGTCATTGCTCGCCGATGTGCAGACTGAGCTGGACAATGCTGAAAAACGTGTGGCTGACCTAGAGTTCCGCCGTATGTTCAGCGGTGAGATGGATCCAAACAACTGCTACTTAGATATTCAGTCGGGTAGTGGTGGTACTGAAGCGCAAGATTGGGCAGAGATGCTACTTCGCATGTATACACGCTGGGCAGAAGCACATGGCTTCAAAGTAGACGTGATTGAAGTGTCGTCTGGTAGTGTGGCTGGTATTAAGTCGGCAACGATTGAGATCAAAGGCGACTATGCGTTTGGTTGGTTGCGTACCGAGATTGGCGTTCACCGTTTAGTGCGTAAATCACCATTTGATAGTAATAATGGTCGTCATACCTCGTTTGCTGCGGTGTTTGTCTCGCCTGAAATCGATGACAACGTCGAGATTGATATCAATCCAGCAGATTTGCGTATCGATACCTATCGCTCATCTGGGGCTGGTGGTCAGCACGTAAACACGACAGATTCTGCGGTACGTATTACTCATGAACCATCGGGCGTAGTAGTGACCTGTCAGAATGAGCGTAGTCAACATGGTAACAAGGCCACGGCGATGAAGATGCTACGTGCTAAGCTCTATGAGCTAGAAATGCAAAAACGTATGGAATCACAGCAAGCAGTTGAAGATGGTAAATCTGATGTCGGCTGGGGCAGTCAAATTCGCTCGTACGTGCTTGATGACTCACGTATCAAAGACTTGCGTACCGGTGTTGAGACCTTTAACACGGGTGCTGTGCTAGATGGTGACCTTGATCAGTTTATTGAAGCGAGTCTAAAAGCAGGATTGTAAGCAGCAGTTTTAAACAAGCAGCCGTTTTAAAATAGTAACCAATATTTAATTAAGGAAAATTATGCCAAGCGTTAATAATTATTTTGATGATAAAGTGACTTCTATTGCTTTTCAAACGGCAACCAAGCCTGCAACTGTCGGCGTCATGGAAATTGGTGAATATGAGTTTGGCACTAGTGAATTCGAAACCATGAGTGTGGTAAGTGGCGCATTGACCGTAAAATTACCAGAGAGTGATGAGTGGCAAACGTTTAACGCTGGCGAGCAGTTTACCGTTGAAGCCAATCAAAAGTTCCAAGTAAAAGTAGACGTCGAAACCGCTTATCTATGTGTATATGGTAAATAACGACTTCTAAGTTATAGCAGTATCAAAACGAAAAACGCCAAGTATTTTATGCTTGGCGTTTTTTATTTCTGAACTATAAAAAACTATAAGTTTTTACGGTACTGCACCATGTCCGTTAAGCTTGCGACTTTGTCATACAGTTGGCGTGCATCAGCATTACTTTCTTGAGTTTTCCAATAAACGTGATTACAGCCTTTTTCATCAGCAAAGTTGTATACCGCTTCAATTAATGCCCGTCCGATACCCTTTCCACGTACAGACTCATTGACATAGAGATCTTGTAGATAACAACATGCCGTACTACTCCAAGTCGTTGGATGTATTACTACATGAGTAAAACCTACCAAAATATCATCCTTCCACGCCCCAATTCCATAGGTAGCGACGTCATTATTTATCAAGTTGCGCCATGTTGTATCAATCGTGCTCATTGGCAAACTGGTCTCATAAAATGTTAGATAGTCTTGCCACAATATCAACCAAAAGTCATAGTCGGCTTTAGAGAGTGGTGCTATTGTGATAGAAGTGTTTTTCATTGTGTTTTACTCAACTTAAGTTTTGATAGCCATTAAATTATGACCTAAAATTCAATGGTTGAGAACCCTGCCATTCGCTTACTTTTACACAGCATTACACTTTGTCTGTGCCAAATAAACAGCAAAAACTACCGTCATTAATTATGCTAAAACCATGAATTCTCAAAGGTATACAGGTTTATGACAAAGGCAAAATTACAGACTAGCCAGCAGACAATGACCAAAGATGTGCGTCATGATTACGAGCATCTCGCACGCCGTGCTAATTTGCGTTATGTGAGTGACGATGAGCCAGGCTACGAGCGTAGACGTTGGGGTCGCGGCTTTACTTATCGTGATGCAACGGGCAACACGGTCAAAGACAAAGCATTGCGTCAGCGTTTTGATGCATTGGTGATACCGCCCATGTGGTCAGAGGTCTGGATATGTCAAGATGAAAGAGGTCATCTGCAATCAACAGGGCGAGACGAAAAATCTCGCAAACAGTACTTGTATCATCCGTCATGGAACAACATCCGTGACCAAGCAAAGTTTGATGCGATGATAGGGTTTGCAGAGGCATTGCCCAATCTACGCGCGCAGGTGGAGATAGATTTGGAAGCAGAGTCGTTGTCACGCACCAATGTGCTTGCTGCCGTCGTTAAATTGCTAGAAACAACATTGATTCGTATTGGTAATAGCCGCTACGCCAAGCAAAATAAAAGCTATGGTCTGAGTACGCTACGCAGCAAGCATGTCAGTGAAACCGACAATGGACTGGCGTTTGATTTCGTCGGCAAAAGTGCAAAAGAGCATCATATTGAGCTACAAGACGAGCGCTTGATTGACATCGTACAAGCGTGTTCTGAATTACCTGGCTATCAGATATTCAAATATCTAGATGACAATGGGCACAAACAAGTCGTCGACAGTAGCGATATCAATGACTACTTACGCATGCATACGTGCGGTATGGACTGTGAAAGCAAGCTATATAGCGCAAAGGATTTTCGTACATGGATGGCAAGTGTACTCGCAGCAAGCTACCTTTATGACGAACTACAAACGACGGCAGGCGCTAACATACTAGCCAGTGCGCCAGAAAGCGCTGAGCGACAGCAATTAGTCACTGATATGGTAGAAAGTGTGGCAGCAGAGCTAGGCAACACGCCGACCGTATGCCGTGCCTCTTATATTCATCCCATTGTCATTGAGCGTTTTTTGGCAGGGCAATTTTTTGAGGCTTACAAACAAGCGCGCCGTGGTCGAACCAAAAAATACCAAAGCTGTGAAGAAAAAGCATTATTAGGGTTTTTAAGAGCTGATGTTTAAGTGTGAGGTTGTAGATAATAATATTGAGGTGTTAATTCTTTAATAGGAAATTGAAAATATGTGGCAGTACTTTGGCTATTGTAGGTGTCTTTGCAGATTTATGGTGAACTAATGATAATTAGTTATAGATTATCTCTACTTCTATAAAATAAAAATGATACGTTATGTATTGAAATAAACGTAAAAATGCGTTACTAATAGAGCATGATAAATACGAACCTATGAAACGGTCTATAGGATGTGACCGTTTTTTCAATCATAAATACCATTTTGCCAGTTACCTGCTATTGCTAAAGGATTAGCTTATGAACACCGTCTCTCAAACTCCTACGAATATTGATACAGATACTACCGTCACACCAAAAAACTATACCGATTACTATAATAATTTTGATATGAATACACTGCTGTCAGAAATATTTGGCGAGCATGTGGATGATCGACTAAATGCTTATATGGCTTGCTGTGGTCGTCATGTACGTGACGGTCGGGCTGACAATACTGCGTTAGTACACGAAGACACGACAGGCAATGTAACGCGCATGACTTTTGGTGAGCTTGACAAAGCGAGTGCACAAATTGCTAACTTATTACAGTCGTATGGGGTACAAGCGGGCGACAAGGTAGCGACCATGCTACCGCGCACGCCAGAGCTTCTTACTGTTGTATTGGCGACGTGGCGCATCGGCGCGGTATATCAGCCGCTATTTACTGCTTTTGGCTATGATTCAATCAAATATCGGATGGACAAAGCCGATACCAAAGTCGTTTTTACTAACCTAGAAAATCGCAGCAAGTTTGAAGATTTGGCTGAGCAAACCAAAATGGTATTGGTCGGCAGTATAAAAGATGCTCAGACATGGGGTGACGATCATTATAGCCAGTCTATGGCAGCACAGCTGCAAACGTTTGAACCTATGATGCTTGATACGGACGCGCCATTCTTGCAAATGTTTACCTCAGGTACGGTTGGTAAATCAAAAGGCGTCAGCGTTCCATTGGCTGCGTTACCTGCTTTCTATTTATATATGCGTTATGCCATCGACCTACGCGAAGATGATCAGTACTGGAACATGGCAGATCCAGGCTGGGCGTATGGCTTGTACTATGCCATCACAGGGCCGCTGCTACTGGGTATCACCACTTATTTTAATGAAGCAGGATTTGATGCGAATAATACGCGTGAGTTTATGGTGCGTCACAAGATTACCAATTTGGCCTCTTCACCGACGGCATTTCGAATGATGAAATCTAGCGGCGTATTTGATAGTGTTAATGAAGGCGCTCATAACGATACTAATACTAAGCTGTCTTTACGCTGTGCCAACTCGGCAGGCGAGACATTGAATACAGAAGTGGTCAACTGGGTTGAAACCTATTTGGCGTGCCAAGTCAAAGACCAATATGGCCAAACAGAGACTGGCATGACTTGCTGTGCACATCATGCACTGGCGCATGACTGTCCTGTTGGCTCGATGGGTATGGCGCTCCCAGGTCATACGCTAGTTGTACTAGATGATGATATGAATGTACTGCCGGATGGTGAGCAAGGGCAGCTAGCAGTCGTGGTCAGTCAGTCACCTGCGTTTTATTTCCGTGGCTATAGCTGGAATGAAAAACAAGCCTTTGTAGATGACTACTATCTGACAGGCGACGTGGTTGAGCGTCATAGTGACGGCAGCTACTGGTTCTCAGGCCGTGATGATGACATCATTATTACCGCAGGTTATCGCGTAGGGCCTACTGATGTCGAAAACACTGTGTTAGAGCATGACGCAGTGGCAGAGTCTGCGGCAGTAGGCGTGCCAGACGAAGTGCGCGGTCACACTATTAAGTCTTATGTGGTACTAAAAGATGGTATCGAAGGCAGTGAGCAAATCGCCAAAGAAATCCAAGAGCTGGTACGCAAACGGCTATCCACTCATGCGTATCCGCGTGAGGTCGAGTTTGTGACAGAATTACCAAAAACGCCGAGTGGTAAGATTCAACGCTTTTTGCTGCGTAGTCTGTCTGCTGCATAAATAATTTGGTAAAGCATTCATAAATTCAGTAGAAAAATATCTAATAAGAAGCAAAAATTTAAAGGAATAATCATGCAAGTTAAAGAAAGCAGCTTTTTGGTTACAGGTGGTGCATCAGGTTTGGGAGAGTCAGTGGCTCGGGCGATTGTGGGTCAAGGTGGCAACGTCGTCATCGCTGATTTAAATGAATCTGCTGGGCAAGCATTGGTCGCTGAGTTGGGTGATGGCGCACGTTTTGTGCGCTGTGATATTACTAACGGTGATGAAGTGCAATCAGCGGTTGAAATGGCAGAATCAGCTTTTGGCGGCCTACAAGGTTCAATCAACTGTGCTGGTATCGTAGTGGTACAAAAACTGCTAGATCGTGATAACAATCCGGCAGACCTTGAGGCATTTAGCCGCGGGGTCAATATCAATCTGGTCGGTTCATTTAACGTCGCTCGTTTGGTCGCTGCTAGCATTGCCAAGCGCATAGCGAATGATAGCAATGCAGGCGACCATGTAGAGAAGAATGTAGATCAAGGTGTTATTATTAATACAGCCTCTATCGCCGCCTTTGACGGTCAAGTAGGTCAAGCCAGCTATTCTTCGTCCAAGGCAGGCGTGGTTGGTCTGACCTTGCCACTTGCTCGCGAGCTGGCACGTCATGGCATCCGCGTGATGACTATCGCACCAGGTGTCTTTGCTACGCCGATGATGGACAGTATTCCTGAAAAGGCACGCGAACAGTTAGAAGCAGGCGTGCCATATCCTAAACGTTTGGGCGATCCCAATGAGTTTGCCAAATTGGTGACTCATATCATCGATAATGCTTATCTAAATGGTGAAGTTATTCGCTTAGATGGTGCGATTCGCATGGTGTAACAGTCTCGTGAGTGATTCATCACTTTAGCACAAAACGTATCTACAGAATCTGGCATAGTACTTTGATACATATGATTAATGACAAAAAATTAATTATGGGAATCAAAGCCTATGCTATTTTTTTATAAAAAATCTTACCCATCAAATGAGCAGCGTATGCCTTGGCTGCCTATTACTATTGTTCTTAGTCTTGCTGCCATTGTCAGCACCAGCGCTATTGCTTATGTCAAAAGCACCTCAAAACCCAAGAATCCCATTCCTCCTTCTATAGTGATTGATCGAGTCTTCGTCGATAAATCAGACCGTATCTTAAAACTGATGAGCGATGGTAAAGCCATTAAGTCGTATCGTATTGCGCTAGGGGACAGTCCATCAGGTCACAAGCAACAAGAAGGCGACCAGCGTACGCCCGTTGGGGTCTATACATTAGATTATAAGAATGAAAATTCCATTGCCCATCGTTCTATTCATATCAGCTATCCCAATACTGCTGACAAAGCATATGCTAAAAAACTAGGAGTCAGTGCAGGCGGTAATATCATGATTCACGGGCAAATGAACGGCTTTGGGTATTTGGCATTGTTTAATCAACGACGTGATTGGACAGATGGCTGTATCGCTGTTGCCAATGATGAGATGGATGAAATTATGGCAGCGGTGATACTTGGTACTTTTATCGAAATCGTGGAGTAGCATAGTCGTATTATGATTGGGTCTATGCTCAATAAGTGCATTGCTTATTACCGTATTCAACAGAGACTTCTCTTTAACTTACATCAATAAAATGGCGTAACTTATCTACTAACTACCTTTAATTGATATTAATAGGTGATTTAAATATTATTAATAATTAATATCATTGTTTTAAGTAAGGTTTTATTTGGTGATCGTCTTGAAATAGGTGTATATATACCTTATATAAGTGACAGATAACAGTAGGCACTAGACTAAGATAACCCTTAGAGGTGCTACTGAGAATACCAATTATAAAAGGATATAGACATGAGATTTGAGAAGTTTACTCAAAAATTGCAGTCCGCCATTCAAGAAGCACAGAGCCTAGCGTTAGGTCGCGATCATACAGGTATCGATCCTGTGCATTTGCTTGCCGTGTTGCTACAAGATGAATCTAATTTATCCATCTGCCAACAAGCAGGTGCTTCTATTCCAGCGCTAAAAAATGGCGTTGCTAAAGCATTGGATAATCAAGCAACGATTTCGGAGCCGACAGGTGACGTCAATCTAAACCCAAATTCGGTCAAAATCTTGAACTTGGCAGATCGTCAGGCGCAAAAAGAAGGCGATGATTTTATTGCGACGGAATGGGTCATATTGGCACTTGCTGAGCAGGGCGAAACCAAAAAGATATTTGAAAGTGCCGGCGTAACGGCAAGCAAGTTAAAAGCTGTAATTGAGCAGCTGCGTGGCGATGATACGGTGAATAACCAAAACGCAGAAGGTCAGCGTGATGCACTCAACAAATATACGATCAACCTGACTGAACAAGCGGAGCTTGGCAAGCTAGATCCAGTCATTGGCCGTGATGAAGAGATTCGCCGTACCATTCAGGTGCTATCACGCCGTACCAAAAACAACCCTGTACTCATCGGCGAGCCGGGCGTTGGTAAGACGGCTATCGTTGAAGGCTTGGCGCAAAAAATCATCAATGGTGACGTGCCAGAAGGTCTGCGCCGTAAAGAAGTGCTGTCGTTAGACTTAGGCGCACTGATTGCAGGGGCGAAATTCCGCGGTGAGTTTGAAGAGCGTCTCAAAAGCGTATTGAGTGATTTGGCCAAACAAGAAGGCAACGTTATATTGTTCATAGATGAGCTGCACACCATGGTTGGTGCGGGTAAATCTGAAGGTGCGATGGATGCAGGCAATATGCTAAAACCTGCATTGGCACGCGGTGAACTGCATTGTGTCGGAGCGACGACGCTGGATGAGTACCGTAAATACATCGAAAAAGATGCCGCACTTGAGCGTCGTTTCCAGAAAGTACTGGTCGATGAACCAACGGTCGAAGACACCATTGCGATATTACGGGGTCTAAAAGAGCGTTACGAGCTGCATCATGGTGTCGATATTCAAGACAGTGCTATTATCGCTGCTGCGCGTATGAGTCATCGCTACATCACTGATCGTAAGTTACCAGATAAGGCGATTGATTTAATTGATGAAGCGGCCAGTCGTCTGCGCATGGAGATGGACAGTAAACCTGAATCATTAGGTAAGCTCGATAGTCGCTTGATTCAGCTAAAAATGCAGCGTGAAGTGCTCAAAAATGAAGAAGACGCTGGCGCGCAAGCCGAGCGTAAAGTGCTCGATGCACAAATAGCAGAATTAGAAAAAGAATATGCTGATCTCAATGAGGTTTGGCAGGCAGAGAAAGCACTGGTCAAAGGCAGTCAACAGCTAAAAGACGAGCTAGATAAAGCACGTATTGCGTATGACAAAGCTAGCCGTGAAGGCGATTATGAGACCATGAGTAAGCTGCAATACGAAACCATTCCGCAGTTAGAACGACGTATTCATGAGTCTGACTTGGCTGAGCAAAAAGAGCAGACAGGTGAAGGTAGCGGTGTGAAATTGCTGCGTAATAAGGTGACAGACAATGAAATCGCCGAAGTGGTTGCGGCCGCGACTGGTATTCCAGTCAGCAAAATGATGCAAGGCGAGCGTGATAAGATGATCGCAATGGAAGAAAAGCTCCATGAGCGTGTCATCGGTCAAAACGAAGCGGTCGAATCGGTGGCCAATGCGGTACGTCGTAGCCGTGCAGGCTTATCTGATCCCAATCGTCCTTCTGGTTCGTTTTTATTCTTAGGACCTACTGGTGTTGGTAAGACCGAGCTGACCAAATCACTAGCAAACTTCTTGTTTGACTCTGAAGATGCGATTGTACGTATCGACATGAGTGAATATATGGAAAAACACAGTGTCAGCCGTCTCGTCGGGGCACCTCCAGGGTATGTTGGCTATGAAGAAGGCGGTACGTTGACTGAAGCGGTACGTCGTAAGCCGTATAGCGTCATATTGTTCGATGAAGTAGAGAAGGCGCATCCTGATGTGTTCAACATCTTGCTGCAAGTATTGGACGATGGTCGTCTAACCGACTCACAAGGTCGTGTCGTTGATTTCAAGAATACTGTGATTATCATGACCAGTAACTTGGGTTCGCATAAGATTCAAGAAATGGTTGGCGAAAGCTACGAGGATATCAAAGCGGAAGTAATGGATTCTGTTGGGCAGCATTTCCGTCCAGAGTTCGTCAACCGTATTGACGAAATCGTAGTCTTCCATCCGCTTGGTATGTCGCAGATGGCAGGTATTGCAGATATTCAATTGGATCGCTTGCGTCAGCGTATCCAAGAGCGTGAGATGGATATTGAGCTGTCAGCAGATGCGATGAATAAATTGGTTGCTGTAGGTTATGACCCTGTTTATGGTGCCCGTCCTTTAAAGCGTGCCATTCAACAAGAGATCGAAAACCCATTGTCATTGAAGCTATTGGCAGGTGATTTTGTCGCTGGTGATATTATCAAAGTCGATGTAGGTGTCGATGACAAGCTAACTTTTGATAAGCTTAGAATGAGCTAATCGTATTGGCTTTGACGTCTTTATAACCCAACTGTACGCTTAAAATAAACCCCTTATCTACAATCGTAGGTAAGGGGTTTTTATTTATAAGGCGCGTTTTACGTTACTGTTTTTTTACCATTTCAATATCTCTTAAGTCTCAGGACTATGCTATAACTAAATCAAAGACTAATAGTATCAGTATCAACTGAACGGAGAAACAGAACGATGACAGCCCATATTGAACGTATAAATATACCTTTAGCCTCGCCGCTAATTATTGCAGCATTGCTATTTAGCACTGCCGCATGCTCTAACCCTTCTACAGTAAGTCCTAGTAATAATAAAAGCACTGCAACAGAGTCTAAGGAAGTTTCCAGTTCAGATAACGATGCTCAAACCACCACACAAACAGAGACTAGCAAGCCTGACTTTACCACTAAAGCAATCGCTACCTTTGATGAGCCCTGGGCTATGACAGCGTTACCTATTGCAGATAGCAAAGCGCCAAAATTACTGGTGACACAAAAAACAGGTGAGCTATTTATCGTAGGTACAGCGACTGGCAATAAGACCAAAATTGAAGGCGTTCCTACAGTCGCTTACGGTGGTCAAGGCGGCTTAGGAGATATCATCGTGGCTCCGGATTTTGCGACGTCCAATACCATCTATCTTAGTTATGCGGAAGCAGGAACAGGAAATGATAGTAATAAATTTGGCGCTAAAGTAATCAAGGCGACACTCTCAGGATTAGAGACAGCCACACCTACGTTGCAAGATATCACGCCCATCTGGCAACAGACTCCGAAAGTTACGGGGCAAGGACATTATAGTCATCGCCTGCTGTTTTCGCCCGACGGCCGCTATCTATATATCAGCTCAGGCGAGCGTCAAGACAAAGACCCAGCACAAGACATGAATGGTAATTTGGGTAAGATAATACGGTTGAGTCCTGATGGTAACACCCCGACAGACAATCCGTTTACTGATAATGAGTTAACCAAACAGTTTTGGACCATCGGACATCGCAATGTGCTTGGTATGGCATTTGACGATAGTGGACAGCTTTGGGCGCACGAAATGGGACCAAAAGGCGGCGATGAATTTAATATTATTGAGAAGGGTAACAACTATGGCTGGCCAGTGGTATCCAATGGACGCAATTATTCAGGTTTAGATATTCCTGACCATGACACAAAGCCAGAGTTTGCGGCACCCAAAATTACTTGGACACCTGTCATATCACCATCTGCTGTGAGCATTTATGCGGCTGGTACTCACAATGACTTTCCTAGCTGGCAGGGCAATGCGCTTATCAGTGGCTTGTCATCTAAAGCGCTTGTCGTAGTGGGCATAAGTGAAGACAATACCGCGGCTGAGCGTTACCGCTATGACATGGGTGAGCGTGTACGCAGTGTGCTAGCAGTAGACGGGCAAGTGTGGACACTTGAAGACGGTAATGATGCACAATTACTCAGATTATTGCCCAAATAACATCGAAACAATATTGAAAAAACATCGAAACAGCATCGAATTAAGGACGTATTTACCTGCCTATATATTTAATTATTTTAATAAAACTATTCAATTCTTTTAGAGTAAATTAATAGTTTTATCAAGTTTTATTTTGTAATAGATTGATAGTTAAGACCTATTTTGTTAAGGTAACGTTCCTTGAAATTTGAGACTTGCACATGGAAGAAGTAAAAGTAGGCAGATTAGGACCTTTTCCGCGGGTAAGTAAACCTGTGTTTATTACATCATCACTGCTGATTATTGGCTTTATTATTTTCGGTGCGTTTTTCACCGAAACAGCAGGGGCTGTTTTTAGTTTTTTACAAAATTTTATTACCGATAAGTTTGGTTGGCTATTCATTATTCTAGTTAATACCGCGCTCGCGCTTTGTATCTACTTGGCAATGAGTCGCTATGGTGACATTCGACTAGGTAACCAAACAGAACGACCGCAGTACAATCTGTTCTCTTGGATTGGCATGCTCTTCTCTGCAGGTATTGGTATTGGTCTGGTTTATTGGGGTACAGCAGAGCCGCTGTATCACTTTATGGCACCACCAATGGGCGATGCAGAGACAGTAGAAGCCGCCAAGCAAGCGATGAATATCTCATTTATGCATTGGGGTCTACACGCTTGGGCGATTTATACGATTGTAGCGCTATCTTTAGCGTACTTCCATTTCCGTCGCGGGCTACCATTATCGATTCGATCTACTTTGTATCCTTTACTTGGTAAAAAGATCTATGGTCGTTGGGGACACACGGTCGATATCTTAGCTGTGTTTGGTACGATGTTTGGTGTGGTTACCTCGCTTGGACTTGGGGTTATGCAGATCAACTCTGGACTCGAAAAGCTGTTTGGTACGCCTAACAGTCTTACCGTACAGTTTGGCTTGATCGCTTTCATCACAGCGCTAGCGGCAGCTTCAGTCTTGATGGGTTTGGATAAAGGTATTAAGCGTTTAAGTGATATCAATATTGGTTTCACTATCGTCTTATTAGCGTTTATGGTCATCTTAGGACCAACGCTATTTATCTTTGATAGTTTTATCGAAAACATCGGCAACTATCTGACTGTGATTGTACCTCTAGGTACATGGGGTGAGTCTTATAGCGGTACAGATTGGCAAAGTAGTTGGACGATATTTTATTGGGCATGGTGGGTTAGCTGGGCACCATTCGTTGGTATCTTTATCGCTCGTATCTCTCGTGGCCGTACTATTCGTGAGTTTACGCTTGGTGTACTACTGATTCCCATGCTGATTTTGTTCTTTTGGTTTACCACCTTTGGCGGCGTTGCTGTTCATATGGAGCTTGCTTCTGCTGTGTCAGGTGTTAGCCCAGGATTGGTAGAAGCAGTACAAGCGGATTCTGGTAGCGCCATCTTTAAACTGGTTGAATACTACCCATTGGCAAAACCGATTACGCTACTGATTGTCGTTATGATTATGCTATGGTTTGTGACCTCGTCAGATTCTGCTAGCTTTGTCATCGATATGTTGACTGCTGGTGGCGATACCAACCCACCGAAAATCCAACGCTTATTTTGGGCGACGACAGAAGGTGTTATCGCGGCTATCTTGCTAGCGGCTGGTGGACTGTCTGCTCTACAGGCGGCAGCGATCGTAGCAGGACTACCGTTTGCCCTAGTAGTCTTTGTCATGATGTATGCGCTACTTCGTGGTTTGAGTCGTGATCGTCTGATTCTATACAGAGCGCAGCAAGGCTTTATTACAGATGAATCAGCAGACCATAACTCAGCGAATGAGTTCGTCGATGAGCATCTGTTAAAAGGGCCACCTAAGATTGTTAAAGGTGACTAAGAAGTAGATAGCATTAAGACAGCTACTTAAGCTTTTGATAGAAGAAGCCCCAATTTATTTTTAAATTGGGGCTTCTTTATTGGGTAAAGATATTTGAATTTATTCAGGGAAAATTCAGATTGTTGAAATATTATTGCTGCAATGTTACTACGATTTCTATACATTCGGCAGTATTTACATGGTGTTATATTTAGTGATTCGTTCATACCTTGGTATGGTTACGCTCTTTTTTGGGGATATACCTATGGATCATGTAAAAGTTGGCAGGTTAGGCCCTTTCCCGCGGGTAAGTAAACCTGTTTTTTTAACTTCAGCATTACTGATTATTACATTTATTGTTCTTGGTGTTTTTTTTACTGAATCTGCCGGTACGTTGTTCAGTTTTTTACAAGGCTTTATTACCGATAAATTTGGTTGGTTTTTCATTATTCTCGTTAATGTGGCCTTAGGACTTTGTGTTTATTTGTCTATGAGCCGTTATGGCGATATTCGCCTTGGTGCTCAAACTGAGACACCACAGTACAGTCTATTCTCGTGGATCGGCATGCTGTTCTCTGCTGGTATTGGTATTGGACTTGTCTACTGGGGTACAGCAGAGCCCTTATATCATTTTATGGCACCGCCACTTGGTGAAAAGGAAACGATAGAAGCCGCCAAGCAGGCGATGAATATTACCTTTTTACATTGGGGCTTACATGCTTGGGCATTGTACGCGATTGTAGCGCTATCTTTAGCCTATTTCCATTTTCGCCGTGGCTTGCCACTATCGATTCGCTCAACCCTTTATCCTATATTGGGTAAAAAAATATATGGCTCGTGGGGTCATGCCGTTGATATCTTAGCCGTATTCGGTACGATGTTTGGTGTGGTGACGTCACTTGGTCTTGGGGTTATGCAAATTAATTCAGGGCTTGAGAAATTATTTGGTATTCCTAATAACCTTACAATACAAATCGCTCTGATTGCTTTTGTTACTGCTTTAGCCGCCTGTTCTGTCATGATGGGTTTGGATAAGGGTATCAAGCGTCTAAGCGATGTGAACATTGGTCTAACGGCTATTTTGCTTGGTTTTATGGTCGTCTTAGGGCCGACGCTTTTCATTTTTGATAGCTTCCTAGAAAATATCGGCAACTATCTTTCAGTGGTTGTGCCATTAGGTCTGTGGGGTGAGTCTTATGAAGGTGAGGCAAACTGGCAGTCAGCATGGACGATATTTTATTGGGCATGGTGGGTAAGTTGGGCACCATTTGTCGGCGTGTTTATTGCTCGTATCAGCCGTGGTCGTACGATTAGAGAGTTCGTACTTGGGGTATTGCTTATCCCTATGACCATATTGTTCTTTTGGTTTTCAACTTTCGGCGGCGTTGCTATCCATATGGAGCTGCTCGCTGCTATTGATCCAGCGTTGGTTAGTCCTGGACTGGTTAAGGCGGTACAAACAGATTTTGGTAGTGCCATTTTTAAATTGGTTGAGTACTATCCATTGGCGCAACCCATCACATTTATGATTGTGATTATGATTGTATTGTGGTTTGTGACCTCATCAGATTCAGCAAGTTTTGTCATTGATATGCTGACCGCAGGTGGTGATACTAATCCGCCAAAGATTCAACGTTTATTTTGGGCAAGCACTGAAGGCGTTATTGCTGCTGTTTTGTTAGCTGCTGGTGGATTGAGCGCGTTACAAGCAGCCGCTATCGTAGCAGGATTGCCATTTGCCTTGGTTATATTTGCCATGATGTATGCGCTACTGCGTGGTTTGAGCCGCGATCGACTGATACTATATAGAGCACAGCAGCATTATATTACTGAAGAATCAGCAGATCATAACTCGGCAGATGAATTTGCTGACGAGCACCTACTAAAAGGGCCACCTAAGATTGTTAAAGGTGACTAAAAGTAGGTAAAAGTAAGATAGCTACTCAAGCTTTTGATAGAAGAAGCCCCAATTTATTTTTAAGTTGGGGCTTTTTTATTGGGTAAAGATACTTAAATTTATTCAGGATAAATTCGTATTGTTGAAAATTATTACCGAAATGTTACTACGATTTTTATACATTCGGCAGTATTTACAAGGTGTTATATTTGATAATTCGTTCATACCTTGGTATGGTTACGCACTTTTTTGGGGATATACCTATGGATCATGTAAAAGTTGGCCGATTAGGCCCTTTTCCGCGGGTAAGTAAACCTGTATTTTTGACTTCAGCAATCTTGATACTGGCGTTCATTATTTTTGGCGCTTTATTTAACGAACAAGCAGAAGTAGTATTTAACCAAGCAAAAGCATTTGTCTCTTTACGCTTTGGCTGGTTCTTTATTGTCGTGGTCAATTTAACATTGGTCATGAGTATTTATATGATATTTAGCCGCTACGGCGATATCAGACTCGGTCATCAGAATGAGAGACCAGAGTACAATATGGTTTCTTGGATTGGTATGCTGTTTTCAGCAGGTATCGGTATTGGGCTGCTTTATTGGGGCACCGCTGAGCCGTTGTATCACTTCATGGCACCACCATTAGGCGAGGCGGAGACAGTTGCCGCTGCCAAGCAAGCGATGAATATCTCGTTCCTACATTATGGTCTACATGTATGGGCGCTATATGGCATGGTTGCGCTATCGCTCGCATATTTTCATTATCGAGTAGGTTTACCACTGGCTATCCGTTCGACACTTTATCCAATATTGGGTAAAAAGATCTACGGCGGTTGGGGGCATACGGTAGATACGCTTGCCGTATTTGGTACGATGTTTGGGGTAGTGACCACGTTAGGTCTTGGCGTCTTACAGATTAACTCAGGCCTTGAGACGTTATTTGGTATACCCAATAATATTACGGTGCAGATTATTTTGATTGGCCTTATCACCATGCTAGCAGGGTTATCTCTGTTTATGGGATTGGATAAAGGCATCAAGCGTCTAAGTGATACCAATATATTGTTCACTGTGATATTGCTAAGTTTTGTGATTATCTTTGGGCCTACGCAGTTTATTTTTAATAGCTTCGTAGAAAACATCGGCAACTATTTGCATCAAATCGTGCCGTTAGGTCTATGGACAGAGTCTTATAGAGGCGAAGAAAATTGGCAAGCCTCTTGGACGATTTTCTATTGGGCATGGTGGATTAGCTGGTCACCATTCGTTGGGGTATTCGTTGCACGTATCTCTCGTGGTCGTACCATCCGTGAGTTTATATTAGGCGTATTATTAATTCCTATCACGATATTGTTTCTGTGGTTTACTGCTTTTGGTGGTTCTGCGGTAAATATGGAGCTGGTGGCAGCAGCAGACCCTAACATAGTTAGCCCAGGTCTGATCGAAGCAGTCAAAGCCGATACAGGTAGCGCTATCTTTAAATTGATGGAGTCTTATCCATTAACAGGTGCGGTCAACTTGCTCATCGTGGTGATGATTGTCCTGTGGTTTGTCACCTCATCAGATTCAGCCAGTTTTGTCATCGATATGCTGACATCAGGTGGTGATACCAATCCACCAAAGATTCAGCGCTTATTTTGGGCTGGTTCTGAAGGTGTTATCGCTGCTGTATTATTGGCAGCAGGCGGCTTAAGTGCATTACAAGCGGCATCAATTGTCTCAGGTTTTCCTTTTGCTATTGTGATCGTCGTGATGATGTATTCTCTATTGCGTGGTCTCAGTCGAGATCGCTTGATACTGTATCGTAATCAGCAATGGTTCACCACAGAAGAGTCAGCAGAGCATAACTCGGCCAATGAGTTCCGTGATGAAGAGTTGCTAAAAGGCCCACCAGCACTTGAGAAAGATGCTTAAGATTTAGAGTTTATTTCTCAGCTACAAAAATACCCAGCTTGTCATAAGCTGGGTATTTTTATGGATGTTCAATATTTTTAATAGAAAGTCTTCCAATACAGCAGCTTTCAGCACAGCAGATCTCGATATAATCGCTTTATAGATTAATTGCATTCGCCTTTTGTATAACCAATGGCTTCAGGAATATTACAGGCTGAGCAAGCATTGCTAGCCGTTCGGTAGATAACAATTGATCCAACTTTCGTTTTTACACAGACGGGTTCATATTGTGCCGTACAGATATTATTGGCAGGGTTAGCGGGTGGGCATTGAGTAAGATTACCTTCAAATTGTTGACTGATATCAGGACTGGATGAGGTAGGTGTTTGACCAGACGTGCCTACATCAGACATAGAGCTACAGCCAGTTAAAGCTAGAACTAATATCAATATAAGTGATGATGGTTTGAACGAAGATTGATTAATTGTGGAAAATCGACGAGTAGATATAGTTTGTTTCATAAGAAATGTCCTTATTAATAATATTCGATAGCGTCCTGTTATCACTGATGAATTTGTCTACTGATTATAAATACTTAGTCGTTTATGGTAGCTCATTTGTCAGTAGCTATCTACTTAAACACCATACAAAAAACCCCAAGCTTAGTTAAGCCTGGGGTTTTATTTTCTGCAATCGAATACTGATTTTACGACAGTATGTCTAAATTAAAGACATCTAGACTGACAACATTCGCTTATTCAGCTGGTTTATCGTCTTGGTTTAGCTGCACGTATTTGTCAAAGTTTTGAGCATAATCAGTCAAATTGTCGCTCAGCATTTGGCGATACTGTTTGACATAAAACTCGACGATATCGTCTTTTTCTTTGGCGAAATCATCACCTTTGACAAAACCGATAGAGGCAACTGACGCGCTATAGCGTGCTGCAGCATACAATAAAGAAGCACCTACTTGACCTGAATGTGCTTCAGGGCCTAGCTGACTGTTGGCAATACCGATGATAGCGTCAGCACGTTGATAGAATGCCTGCATTTCAGGGGTAATTTCGATGTTAGCATCAGCGTTTTGGTCTTGAATATTGTCTTGAGACATAAGCAACTCCTAATAATAAGTGTCAGTAGTTTTTAGTATATAAAAATGGTTGGTAAACGTTTTAAAATAGTGACTCTTATAAACCAGCGTCTGCTTTTAAGATATCAGCTTTGTCTGTTTTTTCCCACGTAAAGGCAGTCTCTGAACCTGGACGACCAAAGTGTCCAAAGGTAGCAGTCTGCTGATACATTGGTTGTAGTAAATTCAACATACGGGTAATGCCGTAAGGACGTAGGTCAAAGTGAGTACGAATCAAGCGAATGATCTCATCGTTACTGATTTTGCTAGTACCAAAGGTATTGACAGAAATAGAAGTAGGTTCAGCGACACCAATCGCATAGCTGACCTGTACTTCACAGCGCTCAGCAAGACCTGCTGCTACGATGTTTTTGGCCACATAACGTACCGCGTAAGCAGCACTGCGATCCACTTTTGAAGGATCTTTACCACTGAACGCACCGCCACCATGACGTGCCATGCCGCCGTAAGTATCAACAATAATTTTACGACCAGTTAAACCAGCATCACCGACAGGACCACCAATCACGAACTTACCAGTTGGGTTGATATGATAGCGTGTGCCAGCGTGCAATAAGTCAGCTGGTAGCACTTGCTTGATGATAGATTCCATCACGGCTTCTTGTAGGTCTGACTGCGAGATGCTTGGATCATGCTGTGTTGATAATACAACAGCATCGATGGCAACAGGACGATTGCCGTCATACTTCAAGGTCACCTGCGCTTTGGCATCTGGACGCAACCATGGCAGCTCGCCTGCACGGCGCAGCTCCGACTGACGCTCCATCAAACGATGGGCATACTCGATAGGTGCTGGCATCAATACTTCGGTTTCATTACTGGCATAACCAAACATTAAGCCTTGGTCGCCTGCACCTTGCTCTTCAGGGTCGCTACGATCGACACCTTGCGCGATTTCAGGAGATTGTTTGCCTAACATGTTGATGACTGCACAAGTCTCGCCATCAAAGCCTAGGTCTGAATGGTGATAGCCGATGCCATTTACGGTGTCACGGACCAGACGCTCTAAATCGATATTTGCGGTTGTAGTAATTTCACCTGCAAGTATGACTGCGCCTGTTTTTACTAAGGTTTCGCATGCCACACGTGCGTGTAGATCTTCACGTAAGATAGCGTCAAGGATAGCGTCTGATATTTGGTCAGCCATTTTGTCAGGATGGCCTTCGCTCACAGATTCTGAGGTAAATAAGTTGTATTCACGCATAATGGGATCGCTTAATTGAATCAATAAGGGTAGGAAAAGCAGTACATCTGGGTGCTGCTCTAATTAATTTTGACCACGCATTTACGCGGCAGATAATCGGTATTTCTCAATTTAAAATCGGTTTTGACTAAAATCTTTGCTGATAAATATGACCAAAGGGTGAGCGGACTATCATTCAATCAATATATAAAATGATACTGCCTCGCTCTAATATGGTCTTGGCGGTAACGAGTTGGGTCAGTACTTGCCCTAATAGACAACGCTAATGTGCAGATTGCCTTATCAGAAGCAGGGTAATGGCCAAAATCTCTTAACGCAAAATAGGGTTATTCTACCTTGAAACGTTATAAAACTCTAGTGAGCAACACTTGCTCTACTATAAGAAATGCTCATCAAGCAGTTCACTGCAATCAAAGGTGGTTACTGGATAGCGGTTTATCTGGCTGAGTGATTAGCTAGCAGCAGCATCTGCTTAAAATAAACAATACGTTACAACTCTAAAAATGCAGCTTTATCTTTGAACATACATTCTTCATAAACAGGGCAAGCGCCACATTTGGGTGTACGTGCCTGGCAAGTATAGCGGCCGTGTAAGATAAGATAATGATGAGCGTCTACGATGAAGTCTTCTGGGATGCGCTCGACCAGCTTTTTTTCGACGATGAGTACGGTTTTGCCAGTGGCAAGCCCAGTACGATTGCCCACACGAAAGATATGCGTGTCAACGGCCATGGTAGGCTGGCCAAAAGCAGTATTTAATACAACGTTGGCAGTTTTACGGCCGACACCTGCCAGTGATTCTAAGTCTTTGCGATTATCAGGAACGGTGCTATCAAATTTCTCAATCAAATCATGGCAGGTTTTGATGACGTTTTTTGCTTTGGCATTATATAAACCAATGTTTTTGATATAGGATTTTAGACCGTCTTCGCCTAGTGCCAGTATTGCTTCAGGCGTGTTAGCTATTGGGTACAATTGCTTGGTAGCAATATTGACACTGACATCAGTCGCTTGTGCGGACAAAATTACCGCGATAAGTAACTCAAAATTACTGTCATAATTGAGTTCGGTGACAGGTTCATCAATAGTCGCTGCCAGCTTTTCAAAGAACGGACGCACGTCACGATTGGGCATTCGTCTAGAGGGCGGCGTGTCAGCTGTTTTATGTTTGACCGTTTTACTCATGGGATTTTGACTATTATTTTGATGAATGGTGGTGCCAAATTATATGCTAGCGCTAGCATTCATGTTAATGATTAAAGTATCAATTTATTAACGCATTTTATTAACGCATTAACGGCGCAAGCTGCTATTACTGTTATAGCGCTACTTGTAATGATTCAAGCTCGGCTTGTAAGGATTCGAGCTCTGCTTGTTTCTTGTCGTTTGCACGAACACTCAGTTGCTTTTCCAGTTTTTTGATTTTGGTACGGAGCTTGGCAGCTGCAATGGTGTTTTTCGCTTGCGATTCACTGATGTTTAGAGACTGGCTTGCTGCATTATTGAGCTTAGCCTCTACCATACTAACGACAGGTCTACTATTGCTCGTATCGGCAAGCTGTTCTGTGACACGTTTCAAATGGGTATGGTAGCGTTGTCTCAAATCCTCTTGCTCTGCTATTCGCTCAGGCTCAGATATTTCTCGCTCAATCGCAACTAAGTCAATGCAATCAACAGGGCAGGGCGCGATACAGAGCTCGCAGCCCGTGCACAAATCTGTAAAAATCGTATGCATATGCTTGCCAGTACCAACGATAGCATCGACTGGACAAGCAGGAATGCATTTGGTGCAGCCGATACAGTCATCTTCACGGATAACCGCACGAACCTCGGTCGGACGTTCAGAGGTGGCATCTATTGGCCACTGTGAAGGCACTGCCGTCAGCGTAGTGTCAGGAGTATCTATATCGAGAGTCTGAGCAATCGCATTGGTGACAGGCTGACCACCAGGCACACATTTGTTATACGGCTCGCCATCTAATACAATCGCAGCGGCATATGGTAGGCAACCATCTGGATGCTCACATAGTCCGCATTGCGTCTGTGGCAAACAAGCATCCACACGTGCAATTTTTGCTTGTATGTCAGCGGGCAAGGTATCAATGTGTAATGCATCGAATAAGATAGGTAGATTAACTAAGCGTATATTGGTGCTACTTTGCATTTAATTAAGGACCTTAATACCAGTCGTAAGAATAGGTATTAGTATAAATAGAGATAAAAGGTGGAGAAAGCGGTCTTTGTAAAACAGTGTCTATAAGAGCATCTGCTCTGTCAGCGTTTTACTGCTCAGGTTAACGTGTTACTTATTAAAAAATAAAGTTTAAAGTAAAACGCTTATCACAGGAGCAGCGATTTTAAAGAGATGAGATTGAAAATACAACACTATAGCGTAATGTGGTGTTTATAGATAAGTACTGATTATAAATCTATATTTTGTTCTTTAGCCACTTTATCAATCAAATCACGAGCGATACTACCCTTTGGTGGAATTCTGGGCAGGTTTGAGAGATCAAAGAAATTAGCATGTGCTAGCTCATCTTCTTGCAAGATAATATCGCCACTGGCATACGATGCACGAAAACCAAGCATCAAATTAGAGGGGAATGGCCATGGCTGACTACTGACATAGCGGATATCTGATACGCTGATATTGACCTCTTCTGCGACTTCACGTACTACGGCATGCTCCAGACTCTCTCCAACTTCTACAAACCCTGCGATCAAACCATACATTGGCGGTAGGTTTTGCTGTCCATGACGATGATGGTGAGCCAGTAAAATTTGCATCTCACCCGTCGCTGGATTTGGACGAGTAATAGCAGTAATGACGCATGGTTGTACGCGGGGATACTGGCGCAACCGACATACTGGACAAACCATGGCACGTTCGCCTTGGTCAGCATTTACAGTAGGGCTAGCACAGCGACTACAAAACTGTGTATCTGCTTGCCAGCTTAATAGCTGTATCGCTTGGCTAATCTGATCTGACAAGGCGACTGGCAAATGAGTCATCAGTTTTCGATAAGGAACAAAAGTGTTGCCACTGCTTTCAGCAATAATTGGTAGCGTTACGTTATGAGCAACTGCATAGTCATAAGTCATGGCGCTCGTAGCTTGAGCAGTAAAGCTATGAGCCATATTGGCATCAACCGTATTATCTGCATGGTTGCCAGTGCTATTGTTATCGTCTGATATCCAATGATTTGGTGCTAGGCTCTCATGCAGCGTTACATGACCAACTTGATAAGCTTGCTCATTTGAGTCATTACTATCGGGCGATAGCTGAACTTGCAAAGGCCACCAACCATCTGGCATTTGACGGCATAAGATACTGTCATCACTTAATACAAAAGCATGGGCCATATAAAATTCCAAACATTATAAAGTAAGTCCGCATCGACGTAGACACAGACTGTTTTAGAGTAAAATATCATCAATTCTATGTAAACCAGATATCCAGATATGTTGTCAGGCTGGTTCAGCCTAATGACTAGGCTAGTTTAACCTAATGACTGTAGCGCTTTCACATGCCTGACTTGTACCTACATTATCTTGAATTATCTATACGTAAATGAGATGTCATGGCTAAGAGATGATGACCATGACATGATAATAAGAAAAGTTAAGCAGCCAGTAGATGGCTTAAGCTCTGTTGACCAACATCAAGCGCTTGCTTGCTGACAGGACGATTATTCTCAAAACCATCTAAGTGATGATCAACCGCCATGATAACATCAGCGATGCAGGCTAACGTACTGTCTTCGATACGTCGTCCGCCTTCGATACGCTTTTCAATGTAGTTGGCTAGCTGACTCAGCATGCTGGCAGGTGTGGCCAACTGTAAGAAACGTACCGCGCCTGCTACTTGACGCATCATCCCAGGTATATTTTGGATGTTAAGCATGTCGCGCTCAGGCTCCGCCAAATAATCATTGATGGCTTGCTCAGCACTAGCAATCGCAGTTCGGCTTTCTTGTATCAAGGTATCATTGGCCGTATTAAGCTGATGCAATGAGATATGCGGGTTATTCAGTGGTAGATAGATTGCCCCTGGTGTATGCATCTCTGCCATAGCAATGGTGGCGTTCTCTGCATGCATTAGCGCTAGTAGCAAATGATCGAAATCTTCAGGAGAAGGTGCTTGCCAATGGCTCACAGCTTCTGCTGCTTCGCTAAGACTATTGGCCGCGTTGGACAGACCTAATAAACGCAATGCCGAACTCAGTTCAGTCAGCTCTTTAATAATCTGCGCTGTCTGCATGTCAACAGGGTTGATTGAATCGCCACGTGCATAGCTATCGACGTGTTCTTTAATGTTATTGATCTGATTTTGAATAATTGTGTTTAACGTATCAGTAAGTTCGCGGTTAGGACCGAATAAAAAGCGCTTCATTTGTTCTAACTGAGCACCTTCTAAATGATTGCTTGCATACTGTTCACGTAATTGCTGCGCTTGCTCGTTATCACGTTGACAGGCAAAGCTCACTAAATCTGCAAAACGGGTATCCATTACTGGCAAATAGCTTTGAAATTGCTGCTCTAAATAAATAAGTGTGTGTTTTTGACTCAGATTTAATGGTAATACTGCTGCGATATCAGTCACGGCAGCAGTCGCCGCTTGCCAAAATAAGCTATCAGTATTTGAGGCAATTAATGCACAAGCTGCACTCATAGCATCAAGCTTTTGCTGATCTGCTGAGTCAATTTTGCCATCTTGATTGAGTAGTGCAACCGCAAGGCCACTACGATAAGCGTTGGTCAGCAGCTCTGTGTCTAGATTGAGTGTGCTTAGAGATTCAAAGTTTTGTTCAGGATTAGCGATGATGACACTACTGCTACCAAAAGCTGCAAAATAGTCTGCTGTAATAGGAGCTTCTTGACTATGTGCATTAAGCTTGTTGATGACAGGTATGAGTAGAGTAGGCTCTACCGATTCAGTCAATAGGACAAACTCAACATAACGATCCAAGGTCATGATGGCTTCTGATAGATCCATGATCAAATCAGTATCGTTATTATCACCATTGTCATAAAGTCTCTGTAAACCACCAACAATGGCATCATTCAGAGCCTCTGCACCGACCAAAGAAATGAGTTTGAAAATACAAGACAGCTGCTTTAATACTTCGATAGAGTCTGACAACAAAGGTGCCTGACTACTATCATCATTGAACTCACCTAGATGAATTTCAGTATCTTTAAGCGTTGCTATAACCTCATCATGCAGTAAATGGAGTGATGGTAGGTTAAAATCAGTAACACTAAGCGTTGGGGCGGTTAGCTTCATTTGCGCAGACTGGTCCATAAGTATTTTTCCATAATGTACTGATGAGAATAGCAATATGATAAATTTGATTTAGAAAGTATTAGCTAGTGATGTTTTAACGCTTTCTATCATAATAATCAAGACTAAATTATACAAATGTCGGTTCAATAAAAATTCGAACGACAATTACATGCTAGCTTTTAAGGCAGGATAATCTTCTGCCAAAGCGGTATACCAGCTTTGGTCAGCAGTTTCATCCGCCGTTGATGCCAGTAGTAAAGTCGCTAAATTAGCGAAACTTGCATGAGCAGTTTGTCCGCCATCGGTATCTGTATCCTCTTCGATGGCAAGCGTGACCTGTCCACCAGTCATCGCCAAATAAACTTCGGCTAGAATCTCTGAGTCAAGTAATGCTCCGTGAAAAGTACGGTCTTGCTTACCAACATCTAGGCGACGCACGAGGGCATCTAGCGTGTTTTTTTGCCCAGGGTATTGCTGCTTGGCCATCGCCAGTGAATCGGTTACTTGTACTCGATTAGCAAAGTCATTCAGACCAACTTTTGCAAACTCCATATTTAGGAAGTTCATATCAAAAGTAGCGTTATGAGCGATAATTTCAGCGCCGTCCATAAAGTCATACAAAGACTGAGCCACTTGATCAAAGGTCGGTTTGTCAGTCAAAAATGCTTCAGAGATACCATGAATACGAATGACTTCGTCATCCATGCCACGCTGTGGATTGATATAAACGTGCAGCTTTTCACCAGTAAACTTACGTCCGACCAGCTCCACAATACCGACCTCGATAATACGATCGCCTTTTAGAGCATCAAGCCCTGTGGTTTCTGTATCCATGATAAGCTGGCGATCTGCTTCATGACGATGTATCGGCTTTGGTAGTAGCGGCTTAAAATGTGGGTTGGCACGGCTAGTATCCCCATCGAACTTAGGGGCGTCAGATTCTACACTTGGCAACATATTATTGTCGACGGTATCATCTAGGTGCGTTTGAATATCTGGCATAGCTTTGGTACTCGTCGGGTTGTATGTATTATCTTGATGGTTGCTAGATTCTACAGCAATGTTTTCATTCATCTTAAGGGTGTTAGCTGTACTCTGACTATCTTCCTTTAGCGGCTCAGGTTCTAATGGCTCTTCATCAAACTCATCGTCCATCATATCTAGACCCAATGGATCGAAACTTAGCCAGTCAGCGCTAGACGATTTTTGCAAGGTATCAGTGTTAGCGTCAGTATTAGTATCAATGTTAGTATCAATATCAGTCGCTATGTGGTCTTTTTTTTTAGCCGTATCTGCTTTACTGACTATAGCTGAATGGCCGCTGTTTGAGGTGACACCTAAGTTTGCCAGCTCATCTGCTTTTTCGTTACCAGCATGTCCAGCGTGACCCTTGACCCAATGCCAGCTAACATCACGCTGTTGGCAGAGCTTATCCAATTGTTGCCATAGGTCTTGATTGGCGACGGGCTTTTTACTGGCAGTTTTCCAGCCCTTTTTCTTCCAACCTTCAATCCATTCAGTTATGCCTTTTTTGACATAACTGGAGTCAGTCCAAATCTCAAGAGTATGCTCATGCGGGCTATGCGTCAGGGCTTGTATCGCACCCATTAGTTCCATACGGTTATTGGTGGTTTCTTTGTCGCCGCCGTATAAATCTTGTGTGCTGCCATCACTAAATATAAGATGTGCGCCCCAGCCGCCAGCGCCAGGATTGCCTTTGCAAGCACCATCAGTATAGGCCACAGTGGTGTTTGTTTTAGCAGCCAATGGATCAATCGCGTTGTCTTTATGAGTGTTTGGCATTGAATTACGGTTGTCTGACATAAAAGAGTATGGACCTGATAAGTGGTAAGCATAGGGTAGTACTAGAGCATCTCGTTTACGTTATTCGAACGATGATGATGACGTTGTGAGTATAGCAAATCTATCATAAATATGGGCAGTCGTGACGCACAAAGTCAGAAAACCGTTACGGTAACTTATAACATAATAGTAACGTCTTGGTTTTCTGTTAAAATAGTGAAGCTCGCTGAAAGGCTCTAGTTTTTAGTAAAAGAATCGTTTTTGCTACAAAAATGCCCAAGCGCATTTTTTATATCTGCTATTTGATGGTTTTTTGACAATAGTACACTTAATAAAAGTTTTTAATGCATGATTGCAGGATAACCCCATTATGTCCTTACGCTCGAATTTATTTAATAAGAGACTGACGTATTTGATGCTCAGTGTGACTGCCAGCAGCGCGATTTTTCTGAGCGCTTGTGATGATACTAGCCCTCAAGCAGATACCGAAGTTGCAGCAGATCTGTCTGTCTTTGAGGGTTGTTATACGGTGAGTCAAGATGAACCTGCACAGATAAAGGTCAGCCAGCAAGATGACACTTGGGTAATGCAGATGAAAGAGCCCGTCACTGCTAAGCGCGTTTGGGATACTCCAGAGCCGTTAGAAGTGATCGAGAATAGCGACATACCGCAGTTTTTCTCTATCGATCCAGATAATGTCGATGCGGTTATTGGTCGTCCTGATCGAGTGCTTGTACTGGCTCATGTCAAACCAGCCTATGCAAATATTGATCCGCTCTTAGATAGTGAGTACTTGTCGTATATCTACCGAGGTGCCAACACGATCTATCGCGTGGAATGTGATGAAGTGAATACTGATATTTTAGCCAATCCACATGCCAATCTTGTTATCGATAATGTTGATGATAGTATTTAAATAAGCGTTGACTATAGTACTTGGATAAGTATCGACTATAAATACCATTGTTTGTCGATGATATTTGCATAGGTAGTATTTTGTTATAAACAGTCATACCATTAGAGTTAAGCGATATGAATTTTTTCAGTTACGTGGTGTTAGGCGGATTCTCTTATGCAGCTGGTTGGGCGGTAAGGACGTATGTACTAGACAAACAACCGACGCCTGAACAGCCTTATAATTTAAAACATCCTGCGATTTTGGCATATTTGGGTGCATTCTTTATTATCATGTTAATCGTCTCGTGGCTGCTTGGTCGCTATGCACTTGGTCATGCTGCCATTGATTTGCCTTTCATTATTATCAATAGTCTCGTTGCGACCTTCGTCTACTCGTTTGGTCTTAATCCAGAAAAAGCTAATTATGAAGTGCCTGATTAAAATATAGTATTAAATAAACTATAAATAACAAAAGCCACGACCGAAATATTAATTCGCGGTCGTGGCTTTTTTAATACTGTGATTATGAACCACTTTTTTTAATCGCTGAAAGTATTAATATTTATGAGGCTTTCTTCAGATTCGTACCAGCCTCGTCGCTGTCTTTCTCATCACTACTAGTTTTATCGTTATCAGTCTTATCCGTGTCGCTCTTAGCTTCTAACTTATCCTTAGTAGCTGATTGTTCTTGCTTCCATTCTTTATATTTTTGCAGATCTTTTCTGGCCTGCTTTAGACAGAACTTAAGTACTAGCGCATCATCGATATGGCCGATAAACGGAATAGAATCAGGAATGAGGTCAATTGGATTTAGTACATAGAGTGCACCAATAACACCAGCTGAAATAGTCTTAAAAGGAATCTTACGGTAGTCACCTTTGTAATAGTCTTTGACAAGACTCATAAATAGCATTAAGTCATCACTAAACGGCTCAAGATAGCCGCTATCCTCTAATTTTTCTTTCAGCTTATCTTCTTTGCCCAGCAAGTATTCTAAATTAGAGTCAAGTGACTTGTTTTTATCCGTTTTTTTATTAAACATAATTATTACCTTTTGTTTTTTGCGATGAATTTGTATTTACAGTAACAAATCTGATCGACCTATATTGTGTGTCTCAGTAGCGAAAAAGTAAATATCGGTAAAGATTAGGCAACCATCAGTGTCAGAAAAGCGTCTACAATATGCTGCCACAAGGTCTAAAAACACAAGTCATAAAAATAAAAGCGATAAGGTAGCAGTAAGATATGAGGATTAAGCGTCAGGCATGGACAGATAATAAAAATAGTCGTGCAACTGAAACAACATCTGGGCTAAACCGTCGGCAGTTTCTACGTCGAATCGGGGTGAGTGCAGGCACAGCAGTACTAGCGAGCCAAGGTATGTCTCAAGCGCTTGCAGCCAGCCCTATCGAGTCTGGTCATAGTACGCAGCTGACCAAGGATGAACTGCCAACTTCGTTGTTGGATGATAGCTCATTAGCACAAACGTCACAGGAATCACTGACACAGGCAGGTTGTATCACGGCTACGATTGAGACACGACTTTTTGCTAGCTCTAACGTTGGTGGTAGTGATGAGCGTAATCAGTTGGCATTAGATCGTGTGGCTTGTGCTGGGTTTAAAGTAGAAAATCCTGCTATTACCAATCGTCAGTATTTACGCTTTGCGGGAACGGACTCACAGCGTGCTAGCGATTTTCAAAACCTTGCTACTGGGGCAATAGCCGCGCCAAAGCTGCTGCTAGGTGTGCGCGGTGGTTACGGTGCCATGCGCATATTGCCTATGGTGGATTGGGCGATGCTAGGACGGATTATGAAAGAGCGCGGCACGATACTCGCAGGCTTTAGCGATGTGACAGCTATCCAATGTGCGCTATTGGCAAAAGGGTCAATGAGCTCGCTTGCCGCGCCAATGCTCTATAGCGAGTTTGGTAAAACTGTGCCTGATAAGATCAGCTGTCAGCAGTTTGTTGAAGCACTAACCAACCCCAATCTAACTATCAGCATACAAGACGCTACCTTAACCAGTCAGCAGCTACCTACCATACTGACAAAAGGTGAGCCAAAACCATTAACTGGTACGATTTGGGGAGGTAACCTAAGTGTCGTGTCAGCGCTAGCAGGTAGTGAGTATTTACCGCGTATCGATGGTGGTATTGTGTTTTTAGAAGATGTCGGTGAGCAGGCGTATCGTATTGAGCGCATGTTATATGACTTATATCTCGCAGGCATATTTAAAGGTCAGCAAGCGATTGTATTTGGGGCATTGTCTGGTACGGGCGAGGACAGCTATGACAAACGTTATGATGTCGCCACAGTCATTCGCCAATTGCATGAATTGACAGGATTGCCGATATATAGTGGTATGCCTTTTGGTCATATCGGCAAAAAATACAGTTTTCCGCTGGGGGCAACCTGTCAAATTAGCGCCGATACCGTTGGCGGCTATCAGTTGGCATTTACCGATTATCCAACCATCAAGGCTGATGCTATCCAAGTAGAAGGGTTGTGGCAGACTGCTTAATTGCTAAGCAATAGTTTTTAAATACTAATCTCTAACTATTATTCGCTGCCATGACTAAATAGCCAACCGCGAAAACTTATCTTGATACTCTTTAGGCGTCAGCTCTGTCGCGCGTTTAAATAGACGCGTGAATGAAGAGATATCATCATAACCTACTTGATCGGCAAGCGACTTTATCGATACATCGCCCAACTCAAGTAAGCGTTTGGCTTGTTCAATTCTAACGGCCTGAATATACTCAATCGGTCGCATCGCCACGCAGGACTGGAAGCGCCTGTTTAAAGTGCGCGGGGTAATATTTATCATAGCGGCTAAACTACTGACCTGCAAAGAATGCTGAAAGTTCTCTTCGATATATTCTTGGACTTGTTTAATCAAATGGTCGGAATGCGGCTTGTGTAAGGTCACATTGGTATAGCTATTTTGACTGCCTCTTTTGCTATCAATAATTTGGGTTTTTGCCACTTGTGTAGAGATTTCACGTCCGCAGTAGCGCTCTATTAATAATAGCCCCAAATCATAAAAGGCGCTGCCGCCAGCTGCACAAAATATATTGCCTGACTGGTTTGTTGAGTCGCTTCTTGAATGGGTAACAAATTGATTCTCTTGTAAGTCCACCAATGGAAAATCTACCTTAAACTTATTGGCATAGCCCCAGTGTGTGGTGGCTATCTTATGATCCAATAATCCTGCCTTTGCCAAAAAAAATGCACCGCTACAGTTGCTTGCTATATCGGCCTTGGTATTCGCAAGCCGTACTAAATGTGGCAGCAGCTCACTATTTTGCTTCAATACCTTATCAATAGAATCGCCAATGGTTGGCACAAGCAATAAATCGCACTCTGTCACGTCTCGGATATCACAGTGGGCTTGCATGATTAACCGATTGCTGCACCTAATATCACCGCCACCTAAGCTTGCGATCTGCACATTAAATCGTGGCTCTACAGACTCATTCGAAAAGCGTTGCCAGCTAACCCCTGTGAATGAAAATAAGTCCAATGCGCCAGAGAGCACACTGCCAAGTACACCATCGAAGCCAAGAATAATCATTTTAAAAGGTTTGAAATAGGGCATAAGTCACTCGTTTCCTTTGCTGTACTTACCAAAATAGCCATTATTTGGTTGATTTTAACCAGTTAGACACTCTGTTTATGTCTTATTTGACCATAATTATGTCATAAATGACAATACGGACAGGTATCAAATTAGACTAATATCAATTGATAACTACATTTAATCAGTTAACGAGAATACTATGGCTGCAGATACCCTCCTAAACGATTTCGAATTACCTTTCCAATTGTATGATGTACTAGGCACAGAATCACTCACCGAGCACGCAAAGTTCTCAGAACATAGCCGTGAGACATTTGACGCTGTGTTAGAGACTGCAAATAAGATTGCGACAGATTTATTTTTGCCACACAACCATATCGCAGATAAGAACGAGCCACAGTTCGATGGTAAAAAAGTCAGCATGATAAACGATGTGAAAGTTGCTTTTGATGCGTTCCGAGAGTCTGGCTTTATCGCAGGTCGTTATAGTTTTGAAGACGGCGGCATGCAGTTACCTGAGACGGTTATGACTGCTGTGGCAGGCTACTTTATGGCAGCCAATCCATCAACGACTGCCTATCCATTTTTGACCACTGCGGCAATCAACGTCATCTCGCATTTTGCTAGTGACGAGATTAAAGCAGCCTTTATGCCGCGCATGCTGACAGGTGAATTTACTGGCACCATGGCACTGACCGAACCGCACGCAGGTTCGTCGCTTGCCGATATCAAAACCATCGCTGTAAAACAGGATGATGGCTCGTACCGCGTTAAAGGCAGCAAGATTTATATCTCAGCAGGTGATCATGAGCTGTCTGACAATATTGTACATTTGGTATTGGCCAAAGTACCAGGTGGTCCAGGCGGTGTTAAAGGTATCTCTTTATTTGCCGTGCCTAAGTATCGCTTGAACGCTGACTTGTCTGTTGGCGAGCGTAACGATGTACATTTGACTGGACTGATTCATAAGCTTGGTTATAGAGGTGCGACTTCTACGGCATTGAGCTTCGGCGATGAAGGCGATTGTCATGGTTATTTGATCGGCGAAGAGCATTTTGGCTTGCGTTATATGTTCAAGATGATGAATGAGGCACGTATCGCTGTCGGTTTTGGTGCTTCTATGATTGGTTATCGCGGCTATCAGTATTCGCTAGATTATGCCAAAGACCGTACACAAGGTCGCATTGCGCCAAACAATAAGCCTGAAGATGATGCAACGGCCATTATTCAGCATGGTGACGTAAAGCGCATGCTATTGGCACAAAAAGCCTACTCTGAAGGTGGCATCTCATTATGTCTATATGGCTCAAACCTAATTGACCGTATCAATACCTGTGAAGACGAAACGCTAAAAAATGAGCTAACCGAACTATTAGATTTGCTAACCCCAGTGCTAAAAGCATGGCCATCTGAATATGGCCCAAAAGCCAATGACTTAGGTATTCAAGTATTGGGCGGCGCAGGCTATACGCGTGAATATCAAGCTGAGCAGTTTTGGCGTGATAATCGTCTAAATCCTATCCATGAAGGCACAAACGGTGTGCAGGCGCTAGATTTGTCATTCCGCAAGTTATGGCAAAAAGGCGGGTTAGGCATTCAAATCCTAAAACGTGAGATTACACAAGATTTAGAAAGCATCACTACCCCTGAGAGTGCGCAACTTGCAGGCAAGCTGATGCCTTATATGGGTCAGTTGCATGAAGTGCTCGTGCATTTGGGCAAAGTGTTGCAGACAGAAGAAGCACTAACCCTTACTGGCAACGCGCAAGCACTGATGAATATTTTTGCCTCAATTGTACTGAGCTGGATTTGGATTCGCCAAGCCAGTAAAGCCGAGCAGCTACTAAGTACGACGCAAGATGTCGAGCAGCAAAACTTTTACAAAGGCAAGATACAAGCAGCCAAATACTTCATCGATTGGGAACTACCATTAGTTAAACGCGACATCGAATTATTAACCAACACCAACTCGGTTTGCACTGATATGCAAGCGGACTGGTTCTAAGGACAACTCTAAGGAAAGAGACATGACAAAAATTAATAAACAATGGCGCCTAAAAGCAAGACCAGTAGGCGAGCCAAGCGCTGAAACTTGGGATTATACCGAGACAGAAATACCGACGATTACCGATGGTCAGCTACTGATTAAGGTTGAATACATCTCTATCGATCCGGCGATGCGTGGTTGGTTGAACGATGCCAAATCTTATATCGCGCCAGTACAAATTGGTGAAGTTATGCGCGCCGGTACTGTGGGTGAAGTGATTGAAAGTAAGCATGAGAAATTTGCAGTAGGTGACTATGTCGCAGGTCACGATGGCGTACAGTCATATGCGGTCAGTGATGGTACAGGTCTACATAAAGTTGATCCAAGTCTAGCGCCGCTGTCTTACTACTTAGGCGTCCTCGGTATGCCAGGTATGACAGGATATTTTGGGTTGCTAAAAACAGGTCAACCAAAAGCGGGTGAGACCGTGGTCGTCTCTGGCGCTGCTGGTGCGGTTGGTAGCTTGGTTGGTCAGATTGCCAAGATTAAAGGCTGCCGTGTCGTTGGTATCGCGGGCGGTGCTGAGAAATGCAAGTTCTTGGTCGATGAGCTTGGGTTTGATGCGACGATTGATTACAAAAACGAAGATGTGAAAAAAGCACTAAAGAAAACCTGCCCAGACGGCGTCGATGTGTACTTTGACAACGTAGGCGGTGATATCTTAAATGACGTGCTTACCCAGATTAATCTACATGCGCGTATCGTTATTTGCGGGGCTATCAGCCAATATAACAACACCACAGCAGTAAAAGGCCCATCGAACTATCTATCACTATTGGTCAATCGTGCTCGCATGGAAGGCATCGTAGTATTCGATAATATCAAAGAATATCCAATCGCTATGAAAGAGATTGCTGGCTGGATTCAGTCAGGTGATATGAAAGTAAAAGACCATATCGTTGAAGGTATCGAGACGTTCCCTGATACTTTGATGATGCTCTTTAACGGTGAAAATTTCGGCAAACTAGTACTTAAGGTAGAGGGATAGATCATGACACTGAATACAAATGGAATTGCATCAGATGTAGCTGGCAAACGAATTTTGATCACGGGCGGTGCATCAGGCATCGGTGCAGCAAGTGCGTTGTTGCTAGCCAGTCGCGGCGCAAAAGTCGTCATTGGTGATATGGCAGAAGAAATGGGCGAAGCAGTTGCCAAACAAGGTCAAGATGCTGGCAACAGTATCGTCTTCAAAAAAGTGGACGTGACCAGTGGTGATGAAGTGCGTGCGTTATTTGACTTCGCAGTAGAAACGCTTGGTGGCCTAGATGTTGTGGTAAACAACGCTGGTATCGACCACAAGCCTTCACCAATGCATGAGCTAAGTGATGACGACTTTGATCGCAATATCGCAGTGAATTTAAAAGGCGTTTGGCACTGTATGCGTGCTGCGGTCAATTGTATGATACCTAATGGCGGTGGTCATGTGATCAACGTCGCCTCTATTGCTGGTCTGCGTTCAGCGCCTATGATTTCAGCCTACAGTGCAGCTAAACATGGGGTTATGGGTTTGACTAAGTCTGCTGCCCATGAGTACGCGCGCGCCAACATTCGTTTTAACGCAGTATGCCCAAGCTTCATTGATACGCCAATGGTTCGCAATACTATGGCAACGATGGATGAGCGTACGCAGCAAGCAACGATTAAGGCCAGTCCACTGCGCCGCCTAGGAAACGTCAGTGAAATCTCTAGTGCGATTGCGTGGCTTGCCAGCGATGAAAGCAGCTTTATGAATGGTCATGCCTTCACCTTAGATGGTGGTATGCTAGCGTAACCGTGATCGTTGAGCGCTCTTTGTTCAGTTCATTAGTGCTCGATAATCGCTGTTAGTTTTGACAGCGATTATCTGCATTTAGTTATCTGATTTTAGATACACGTTTTAGATACATGAATTTAGCGCTCAAAAACTATCGAAAATATAAAGTTTATAAAAATATAAGGAATAACGATGAAAGATTTATTTGATTTAACCGGTAAGGTGGCTCTAGTAACTGGTGCGAGTCGTGGTATTGGTGAGTCTATTGCCCGTCTATTGGCATCAAGAGGCGCACATGTGATTGTCTCAAGCCGCAAAATCGATGCCTGCCAAGCAGTCGCTGATAGCATCAAAGCTGACGGTCACAAAGCCAGCGCTTTTGCTTGTCATGTAGGAGACATGGAGCAAATTGACGCAATTTTTGAGCATATCAAAAGTGAATTTGGTCAAATTGATATCTTAGTTAATAACGCTGCAGCCAACCCTTACTATGGTCACATTTTAGATACGGATTTAGCCGCCTTTGATAAAACGGTTGAAGTTAATATCCGTGGTTACTTCTTTATGTCGACGGCCGCTGGCAAAATGATGAAAGAGCAGGGTGGCGGTGTCATCTTAAATACCGCATCGGTCAATGGCTTAGTAGCAGGCGATAAACAAGGCATCTACTCAATCACCAAAGCGGCAGTCATCAGCATGACCAAAGCCTTTGCTAAAGAATGTGGCCCACTTAATATCCGTGTTAATGCGCTATTGCCAGGTTTGACCGATACTAAGTTTGCCTCTGCATTGACTACTAATGATAAAGTCTTAAAAATGGCACTACACTCAATTCCGCTAGGACGTGTGGCTGAGCCTGATGAAATGGCTGGTACCGTATTGTATCTAGTGTCGGATGCCTCAAGCTATACCACAGGTGCGACTATCGTTGTCGACGGCGGTATGTTAGCTTAATTAGCAAAATACAGCATATAAGTTCAAGAACAATTTACTATGAAGAGCCGCATGAGATTCATTTTCATGCGGTTTTTTTGATTTGATTTTCGATTGAATATCTAAGTAGCCTTGGCTTTATGCTATAGAATGGCGAATCTTGAATGGGGATCAGCTGTATAGTGGCATAATAAATATGCTAATAGCTACTTGGACAATATGATGGAGTCACGCATGAATTCAGTTATCAACAATAAAATAAAAACGATTTCTCAAAATAAAACATGGCTGTTTGTGCCAGCGACTCGCATCGATAGAGTAGCGAAAGCCTTTGCTAGTGGTGCAGATGCGGTTATTGTAGATTTAGAGGATGCCGTTGCGCTAGAAGATAAAGCGTCCGCACGCGAAGCATTACAGCAATATCACGACAGTGCAGGTTATCAGCCAATTTGGGTACGTATTAATAAGTCAGGTAGCGAAGAATTTTTCAAAGACATAGTGCTTTGTCAGAAGATGCCTAATTTAGCTGGCGTGTTATTGGCCAAAGCTGAGCAAGAAGAAGATATTAATAGCGTACATCAGCTTACCAATTTACCCGTGATTGCATTGATTGAGAGTGCGATAGGATTGTATCAAATCGATAGTATGGCAAAAGCGGTCGGGTTGGCCGCGTTTAGTTATGGATTTTTAGATCTGTGCAATGATTTGCAAGTACAAGTAGGAACGCCTGCTGCTGATATCATCGCCAACCAAATCCGCTATCAACTAATCCTGACGTCAAAAGTGCACCAATTATCGCCACCCATCGATACTATTTATCCTGATTTCAATGATAAAGTAGGCCTAAGCGCCCGAGTACAGCTATGGTCACAAATGGGTATGTCTGGAATGCTGTGTATTCATCCCAAACAAGTGGCGGTCGTCCAACAAGCATTGCAACCAACAAATGAGACTTTGTTATTCGCACAGCGTGTGATTGAGGAGTACGAGCGGAGCGGGCAGGCAGTATTTAAAATAGATGGCGAGATGGTCGATGCGCCAGTGATTGAACGTTGTCGTCAACTGTTGGCAAAGTAGCAGGTCAATCCATATTTAGTTAAATATAAGTAGTCGGTTCAATATAATTTGGTTACCAGGAAGCTGAGTGAAAGTATTACAAGCAGTATACTAAGCGAGACTGACACCGTACCTAATTTATAGAGGATTGACTATATAATGCTTTATCATAAACCATATCCATTCACATTCGATAAAAGCAAACTATGATTTTCATTAATAATAATATCAGCCTCAATGATAATGAGGTAGAGATCAGCGCCATACGAGCGCAAGGCGCAGGTGGCCAGAATGTCAACAAAGTATCTTCTGCCATTCACTTGCGTTTTGATATTAACAACTCAAGTCTGAGTGATGAGTACAAGCAGCGACTGCTAAATAGCAAAGATAGCCGAATAACAAAGGAAGGCGTACTAATTATCAAGGCGCAGCAATTTCGAACCCAAGAGCGCAATAAAATAGATGCGCTTGAGCGTTTGCAAAGCTTTATCACCAAAGCCACTTACGTTAATAAAACGAGAAGGCCGACCAAGCCAAGCAGAAATGCCAAACGTAAACGGGTGGATAAAAAGACACAGCGCGGTAAGACAAAGGCTTTGCGCGGTAAAGTAGATTTTTAGAGAGTTTGTGATATTAGGTTTTGTCGTTGAGAAGCGGAAAACTTATAGAGCAAAAGCTGTAGTAGGCTATGAGGTTTTTTGAATTTAGAATGGTATAGGCGATTAATTATCACCTATACCATTCTTTTAGATTAACGACTTATTTAGAATGCACCATTAAGTCCAACGAATAAGCTGGTTGAGTCGTCGTCATTACCTTGTGAATGGGTAATACCAGCATTGGCATTCAATAGGCCAAAGCTTCTAGATAGGCCAAGTGTCATAGCAACATTATCATCATCAGTTTCGACCATAGGCGTCTCAAAGCTGATATTTGGTAGCGTATTCAAACGTGCGGTTACTGCTTCGCGATTGTCACTCAGCTGCTTTTGGTAATGAATATCACCAAATAGGTTGAGGTTCTCCATCAAGCTATGATTGGCTTTGAGACCAAGCTTGCCATATGTCGTAGAGTATTTCTGCTCATCGAACTGCATAGCAATGCCAGACATCTCTTTTTCTTTGAGTCCGTCAATTTTTACGCGGCTCGCTGTGGCACCGATATAAGGCGTAACGGCAATATTGCTCACTTGCATTGGGTAGCCTGCCTGCAGGTTGGCATAAAAGCGCTTGCCATCAGCATTTGACTTAAACTGCTGTTGGTTACTGCCTAGTGTCACAGCACGTGTGACATCGACATCCATGTTGCCAAATCCTGCAGCACCATTGATCTGTAAACCACCAAACTTGTTGCTGTGATAGACACCAAAACCGACCTCTCCTAGATCAACATCACTTAAACCTGTGCCAACGTCTGAGTTTTCAAAGTCTTTTTGGGTGATATTGCCATACAAGCCTGTCACGGCATTGGCTGAGTTAGGATGAGCAAAATCTACGCCAAGCAATACTTGGGTATTATTATCACCATCAAACCCAGCAATTTCTTGATTAGCGACTTCACCGACGGCCCATAGTGTACGGGCAGGTTTTTGCTCACTGCTTTGGATTTGATTGACGTGTGACTGTAAGCGCTCATTGGTTGCAAGTCCAGTTGTCGTTGCAATATGAGGCAATACACCGATTAGGCTAGGTGCTGTGACAACAGCATTTGCATAGTCAGCGATCAGTTGATGAGTAGCACCTGTTGGATGTATGCCATCAGCGAAGAAGTAGGTTTCGTTGGCATTTGCTTCTACAAGCGTATCAGGTCCACAAGTTAGAGAGCTATTGTTGTCACCGCAAGCTTCATCGGTGACATTAGTGAAACCATACTGAGCAGGCGATGCAATGATCTCTTGAGTTAAGCTAAACATATCTAGCGGTATGATATTAGCGCCAGTATTTGCTGCGGCACTAAGCATGAATTGATTGTATAGACTAGTAGCACCAGTACTTTGCGCCTGTGCTACAGGCCCTTGATCAATAACTCTAGGGGTTAGACCGACATCGGGAATATTAGGTACCAAGATATATTTGGCACCATTGTTTTTTAATGCATTAATCGTTTCGGTTTGGCTAGCTACTGCTCCAAGTATGGTCGCCTGAGCATTAGCAGGATTTTCAGCCGCCGCAAGCAAGTCATTTGCACCTGCCCACACCACATATAATCCATTAGGATCTACTGTGTTATTGGCGAGATAACTATCGACTTGGCTATTGGCAGAAGCAATAGGAATACCGCCAGGGAAGACCGCTTCTTCGCCTGCTCTTGCACCACCGATAGCGTAGTTATTACCAATTTGAGGACTACCGAATACAACGGGAACAGCCGTGGTACCTAGCTGCTCAGCGAATGAGGTCGCCCATGTGTTGTCAGGGTTAGTAGTAAACTGAGCAGGACCTGGTACAACTTGACTAAAATAGCCACCATCGGTCAAGCTATCACCGAAAAAGGTGACACTGTCATAAGCATTTGCGTGAGAAATACCAGCGATAGATAGGCTGACAGCCAGCATGCTTTTGGTAAAAGTTTTGAGAGTGGTATGGCTAATTTTAGAACGTGAGGTATTACGAGGCATAGCGACTTCCTTGTCATCAATGTAATAGTTTGTCAACCGAGTGTAACCACTTTTTAGAAAGCTAGCAATCGTTTTGATTGCAAAATTGCAAGAATATCTCCTTATTTGAATAAGTTTTTAGAGCATAAAAAAGGGGTATTCAAGTATTAAACAATCATACTGTCTCGCTCACATAATATTTTGTTTCCTTCTATGTAATTATGCTGTAAGCACCTAATTTTTATTCAGTTATTTTTATTGAAAGTATAAGGCTTATCTATTGATATTGCTTTTTTAATCCAAGTAACTGCCCAATTATATTTAGTATAAACTCAGCACTCCATAATAAGATAATCAGGCCAAATGCGCATACAGATGTCACTGGTAGCAAGAGCAAAGTATAGTTAGCAGTATCAATACTATAGAGACTGGAATTAAGCTTGTTTCTGTGGACGCAATAATAAGGCAAGTCCAAGCGCTACAAAAGCGGCGATACCAGATATCATATAACTGATACTAAAGTCACCAGTGACTTCTGCAAGATAACCTGCGGCTACTGGCCCAAGAGCTTGCCCACCTGAAAAAGCAAAGGTCAGCGCTGCGAGCGCACTTGCCGCCGCCGCAGGCCCGAAATAATCGCCTGCAGAAGCTGCCATAATGACAGGCACACTCCACACTACTAAACCAAACAGTATAATTGACAAGTAAAGCCCTAAACTCCAATCAGTAAGTCCGACCAACAGATAAGCGATGGCAAGGAAGAAAAAAGCCAGCGCCAGACCAAGGCGTCTACCAATATGGTCAGAAATCCAGCCAAACAACATGCCTGAGGACATGCTAAGCAGTCCAATCCATGCCCAAACACCACCAGCAGTCGCTTCACTCAGTTGATACGAGCCAACCATACTGGTCACGATGAAGGTAACGTAAACCATATAAGTAGCGCCATAAATGGCAAAGATAACACCTAAATGTACGAGTAGCTTAATATTGCTACGTTCTAGCTTTTTCTTATTTTTAACAGGTAAGGTAGGTGCGTGCCCAAAAGGGCTTTGTCTGACATCGTCTGGATGATTGCGAATCAAAGTAAAAGTAAGCCAAGCTACCGCAATATTAATCACGGCGAAAATTAGCCAACCTGTTTGCCAAGACAATAGAGTAGAGAAGGGTAAGAGTTTGGGTACGACGAAGCCTGATAAAATGATACCAAAGCCGGGTCCTGCCATGACTAATCCTAAAGCGAGCCCGCGGTGCGAAGGAAAAAACCAATGCGACATGACGCTCATCATTGGTAAGACCACGCCGCCGCTACCGATACCAGTCAGCACATAGAGTGCGCAGAGTATTGGAAAACTGGTGGTAAAAGCCATACCGAGCATAGAGACAGCAATGAGGAGGAGACTTGCCGTCGCAGTCGTTCGAGTACCCAACCGAGGTAGAATAAGCGGGCTTAGAAGCACAGCAACGAGATATCCTATTAGGTTGGTGAATCCCAATATACCGCTTTGGGTATAATTTAATCCTAGAGAAGATGACATGGATGGCAGTAACATGCCAAATGCGAATCGTCCTAACCCAAGTCCGCAGAACATTGCTACAGAGCCTGTAGCAGCAACGATCCAAGCATAATGCAATTTACCCAACCTAAGGGGCGCAGTGTTATCTTGATTTCCTTGCTCTGGACTGTCTTGTTGAGTCATTCCATCAGGCATCACGAATCTCCAACAAGTTGAAAATTCGCAATATATATCGTTACTAAATTTAGATCGTAGGTAATGACTTCCTTGTTTTGAATAGTATCCATCTCACACTCATCCTTTTGTGCTTAATCCTTATCAGTCCTTTATTAAGTATACTTATAGCCTAAGCATACTCATGTCCAATAAAATTAGTATAACTGCACCTGAACGTTCGTTCAATGAATATATAAGCAATCCTCGTAATGCTTTCATAGACCATAACAAAAAATGCCAGCCCATTTAGATGGCTGGCATTCTGCTTATTGTTCTCTGACGGTTCCTTCCCGACTGCTATTTTTGGCTATCCTTTAATATCGACTTATTATTTAGCCAAGTCGTTTACTCAGTTCAGGAAAACGCTTGATCATAAATAGCATCAAGAGTAACGCCACAACTGCGATAGCCGCACCGGTGTACCCTACGCTAGATAGTGAGATATGCGTCACGGCATAACCGCCGAATAGCGCACCCGTACCAATCCCCAAATTAATAATACCTGAGAACATCGACATTAGCATGTCTTGCGCATTGACATCGACCATGATGACTTTGGCCTGCATGGAGATAATCAGTAGCATGAGTGCCGCGCCCCAAAGTAAGGCGATAAAGCTGAGCGCCCATACAGAGGTCACTGCTAGCAACAGCGCAAGCATAGACACGAGCATCAGTATGGTCGATATCAGCATCAATCTGGTATTGAACCGATCGCCCCAACGACTAAAAATCACACTGCCCACAATTCCTGCTGCACCGAATAATAACAGTACAAAAGTTGCAGCGTTTTCACTGATATTACCGACTTGGCGCATGAATGGTTCTATATAAGAATAAGCCGTATAGTGCGCTGTAAAGACCAATAAAATAAGCAGGTACAGACAGACTAACAATGGGTTTTTGAGTAGCTCTGGAATCTTTCTAAAAGACCCTTCAAACATACTAGGTAGCGTTGGTAAGAGTCTCGCTTGTAGAATAAATACAATTAAGGCGATGACGCCAATACCGCCAAAGGTCGCACGCCAACCAAACCATTGTCCGACTAAACGTCCTAGCGGTACACCCAGTACCATTGCTAACGACGTACCCGTCGCCAGTACGCTAAGCGCCATGGCTTTTTTGCCTTCAGGCGCGACGCGTATCGCGATTGCAGCTGTGATCGACCAAAATATCGCATGCGATAACGCAATCCCAACTCGACTAATGAGTAGCACGTCAAAGCTCCATGCAAATACGGACAGTACGTGACTGGCAATAAATACGGCAAAAAGGCCCAAGAGTAAACGTTTGCGCTCAAATCGACTGGTTAGTAGCATTAGTGGCAATGACATCGCTGCGACAATCCAAGCATAGAGTGTCAACATCCAGCCAGTCTCGGCCGTCGTAATAGAGAAGTCTTGGGCAATGTCGCTCAACAGCGCCACAGGGACAAACTCTGTGGTGTTCATAATAAAGGCACTAACGCCCATCAAAAATACTTGAAAATACTGAGTTCGGCGAGCGTTTGAGCTGGCCTCAAGGTTATGTGTCATAAAGTCCAATACAGATGCGAATACTACGTGTGATAGGTCAAAGTGGGGTAGGTTTAATTAGAATACAAGGTTTGCGGGGCAAGATAGCAAGCCCACGTCGATCGTGAAAGGTGTTTTTTGATAAGGATTGTTAATTAGACGTTTATTGAAGATGCTTGAGTAATATGAAACTGTCGCTAATGATAATTATTGTGTTGGGGTCCTTGCTAACGACTAAACTACAATTCATTTAAAGAAAAGCGACATCAGTTGTCGTAGAAGTTTTAAACGGCTTTATTTTTATGTGAGCCTATATTATAGTTATTAGGTCAGGCAAAATGACATGAGATAAAAACCAGTTAACCCTCGGAGCGCAACGCTTCACTTTTTAACTGAGTTTTTAAACGCTATCTTAGCGAAGTCTTTCTAGTAGTGTTATTTACGTTTAATCCTAAACTTCTGTGCCTGTACAAACCTAAAAAATTATATTTATTAATAAACAAAAAACTTAGTAGAAAGAAACTCGTTAACATTGCAAAAATATTAGCGATGTGACAGCGAAAAACTGTGTCTAAAAAGCCTATCAGAATTAAAAGCTACTACCTTACCAAGTCGATTAATTTACTTAACTTTATAGATAATGACGTCATTTAGATAATGGCGAATAGGCTCGGCTGGCTTGAAATTGGCACTCAGACCAGAAAATAAAAATAAAGCGACATGCAAACCAAAATCAAAATAATAAGGATATAACGATGACGAGATTAACGTATCAGTTTGAACAAAAACGGTTAGACAATATGCAATGGTCGGTTGGCTCAAAGCTATCTGGTATAACGGCATTAACAAATGATGAGAAAGGCCGAGTACGCAAACAGCCATTGTTTTACTTCGAAACGGTTTCTATAGACAGTTATGAAGATGACATTTACTTCGTGAACAATACTAATGAGACGCTCAGATGGGTAGCGCCTTTTAAACCCTATCGAAATATAACTGAAGCCAGAGCGAAATTGGGCGATAGCAGTGATGAAAACTTACGCAAAGTGACGCTCTATAGTGATGACATGAACAGCGTATATCAGGATGTACTGCCTGAGCAGGGCGTGCGGATTGGTAGTAATCATATCATGTACGACAGTGATGCGATGATGCAGTGGTTTATACATGTGCCATATAAAGGGCCAGATATGCATTATGCGATTTGGCGTTTTAATGTAGTGGAAAAGGGCGGGATTCGAGGAACTTATCCATTGTTGTGGGATGATTTTAGTAAACCCTCGCACATGGTGAGTTGTGACTGTCTGTCTGAGCGGGCTGATATGCCGATAGAGGCCAGTATTTATGAAGAGCGCTGTGCAATGCTTGACAGGCTTATCGGGTCATTTGGCATATCAAATGCCATATTCATATTAGCGATAAATGATGTGCTTTATCGTTATGGCGTGGGCTGGAGCGCGCCTTATAGCGAGTCGGATATACAGGCGCAAGACATTGCGATGAAACTAACAGCACAAAAGCCAGAAAATGTGGGAGTGGTGAAAGCTATTGTCCAAGCGGTTTATGACTTTTGGTTTAACGAAGGTTTTTCAAAAAATATCTCAATGCTGGCTTGTGAGGAGCTTTTGAGCCTGTATCAAGCGCAGGTTGCTAGCCAGAAACCAGTTTAATTTATAAGCCAAATTATCAAGAAAAAACCTAAATAATAATTAAAAAAGGAGAACCTTATGATGTGTCCTATCGAAAATAATGATACGTTTTTATTGTTTTTTCATGGCTTTGATTCAAGCAATGAGACCAGTAAATATACCTGTATCACACGTGAGCCTAAATATTGCCAAACGGTCAATTATCGAGAGAGTTTTGCAGAAATATTTGAGATTTATGATGCTTTGATTCGTGAGAAGATGACACAGTATCCACGTGTGGTGTTGGCGGGGCATTCTCTGGGTGGCTGGTTTGCCAATCATTTTGCCCATAAATACAACTTGCGGGCACTGTTGATTGCGCCTTGTGTCTATCCAAGTGAGGTATTGGCTGACCGTATCCCTGACGTGGCTGATATGAAGCTATCTTTTCCCACAACCAATACCGAGATGGTACGAGTCATGGTAGAAGTCGATGATGAAAGTCTTGATGTGGCAGTGGCTAGAAGAACCTTAGTGAATCTGCCTGATATCTGGGACGTCGATTATTTTGCAGGCGGTCATCACCGTATCGCTCGTAGTAGTGATATTTGGTATCACTTAACTCATCTGTGCGAAGATCCCATTGTTTGGATGGATGAGGCAACATATCATGGTGAGGACTAATAGTAAGGACAGTCAAAAAACTAGAGCAGCCAATGGATAAATAAACCGCTAAAAATAATCGATTGACATTAAAGACGATCGGTCATAATATTCATGCATGACGATTACTAAGCCAAAAGCCCGTCGAGGGCGTCCACCCAATGTTGAACGAGAGTTTACGGATACCCGTGAAGCTCTTTTGAGATCTGGGATGGAGATGCTGACAGAGCAAGGCTTTGCGACCACTGGTATCGATGCCATACTCAAACGTATCAATGTGCCTAAAGGCTCTTTCTACAATTACTTCAAAAACAAGGAAGCGTTTGGACAGGAAGTATTGAGGCAATACGCGTTATATTTTGTTCGCAAGCTAGATCATTGTTTTTTAAATGAGCAAGTATCTCCTATGCAGCGTATCAGTGATTTCGTTGAAGATGCTAAGTCGGGAATGATCAAGCACGAATTTCGACGCGGCTGCTTGGTAGGTAACTTAGGCCAAGAGGTCGTAGTGTTGCCTGAGAGTTTTCGTTGTGAGTTAGAAAACATATTGCTTGATTGGCAGGAGCGTTTAGCGGTTTGCTTGCGTCTGGCAGTACAACAAGGACAAATACCTGCTAATAGTGATTGTGATGAGCTGGCTGCTTTCTTTTGGATTGGTTGGGAAGGTGCGGTTTTGCGTGCTAAGTTGACGCAAGATGTCAGTCCATTAGATACTTTTTTCCGAGGTTTTGTAGCAGGAATACAGAAGTAATTTTTTTATTTATATTTTTAGACGACCGGTCTAAATTATTTTTTACTTATTTATAGACGATTGGTCTAAATAGGAGCTACTATGTTTAAAGCAATATTAATTGAAAAAAATGACGATGTTTATCAGTCCAATCTGACTGAGATACAGGACGCGCAATTGCCTGAGGGTGATGTGACGGTTCGTGTGGCATATAGCACACTCAATTACAAAGATGGATTGGCCATCACGGGTCGTAGCCCTGTGGTACGCACATTTCCCATGGTTCCAGGGATTGATTTAGCGGGTACCATTGAAATAAGCAGCCATCCCCGCTACAAAGCTGGTGACAAGGTATTGTTAAATGGTTGGAGTGTGGGTGAGAAGTATTGGGGCGGTCTATCACAAAAAGCGCGATTAAACGGTGACTGGCTCATCCCGCTCCCTGAGTCGATGACTGAACGTCAGGCGATGGCGATAGGTACAGCAGGATATACCGCAATGCTTTGTGTAATTGCGTTAGAGCGTCATGGACTCACACCAGAGCGTGGAGAAGTATTGGTGACGGGTGCTAATGGCGGCGTTGGTAGCTTTGCTATCGCACTTTTAGCCAACCAAGGTTACTCTGTCACAGCCTCTACGGGACGTCTGGAAGAAACCGAATACTTAAAGAGCCTTGGTGCAACGACGATCATTGATCGAGCGGAATTAAGTAGTCCAGGACGCGCACTCGGTAAAGAGAAATGGGCCGCAGCAATTGATTCTGTTGGTAGTCATACGCTGGCCAACGTTTGTGCTAGCACGTGTGAAGATGGTTTAGTCGCTACTTGTGGACTGGCTCAAGGCATGGATTTCCCTGCTACTGTTGCGCCATTTATTTTACGCGGTGTCAGTTTGCTTGGTATCAATAGTGTGACACGACCTTATGATGAGCGTGTAGAAGCATGGCAGCGTTTGAGTACAAGTTTGGATATGACGCAATTGGATGCAATCACCAGAGAGATTGGTCTAAGCGAAGTCATTCCGACAGCAAGTGAATTGTTGGATGGCAAGGTTCGTGGTCGAATAGTCGTTGATGTCAATCGTTAAGCGTTAATTTTTAATACTTCAACCTTAACATTTCGATGTTGAGCCTCTTTTTAATACATGAATAAATGGTGCATCGAAACGTCTAAGATTGAATGCGCAAAGTGAAAAAGAATTATTCACAAACGGTCACAAATATCGGTATTTATTTTTTGTCATCTGATGTGCTATCATCGTTGAACGATCTATCGTGGGTTTAACAGTTTTGTTATTTCCGACCATGACAATAGTCTCATGGCGGCATGACAAACCTTGCAACTTCCAGCACGATATAAAACAACTCTGGTAAAGCGCATGAGCCTGTACTCCGACAACCTCATTTGTGCCTGATTTTTTGCCTATTTGGGCGTATATCATACTTTTTCGTCGGAGTAACAGGAGTCTAAGGTGTTCAATATCATGAGCCACATTGCTAACCCATCTAAATATACCCGTCGTTATCACCCACGCCATTCTCTAGCGCAATATATCATCAACCAAATAGAGTCGCTTGAGCTGCGTCCGCAAGATATCGTCAAGCAAATGGGCTATCCTCTTAAACACACCATACCTGCCTATGACCGCCTGCGCCATGTACTGTCGAGCAAATTCCTCGGGCTTGATGGTAGCTATATGGACAAGCACTTTACCGCTGATGAGTTTTTAGCAAAACTGTTTGCCGTACTTGAAATACCGTATCAGCCATTCGCAGAAGATATTGCTCAAATTAAATATGACTTGGCGAATTACTCTAATACGCTACCCAGATATAGCTTACGAGCGGAAGTAGATTTTACATTTACGAGTGCTGATAACTGGATGTCTCGTGGCGCGGCTTCACGTTTTGCGCAAGTACATCTGCCTAGCGGTTTTGCCAAACTAGACGATGCTACACGTAAATTAGTAATTCAAGACAGCATCTGTGAGCATTATCAGCAGTATGAGGGCAGTTTGCCATATGACGGTATTATTAAAGGCTATCGACTGACTATTGAACAAAACAACCATGTGGTCGACCATGCAGAGTATGGCGTACCAAAATCTAGCAGTATCTAAAAAGTTTTGAATGTATAAGCAGCACGAGCTGTTAATTACATTGATTGAATAATCACATTGACCGAAAAAAAATATAAAAAAGCCTCACTTTCTCGTGGGGCTTTTTGGTTTTTTACGTTATGTTTTCTTGTAAGAGTCAAACACTGCTAAATATCAATTTTATAAAATTCATTTTAAGCTTCAGGATTCAGGTTTAGAGATGGCGCGCCACAAAATCACAAATAGCGCGTCAAACTCTGCATTTAATGGCGTCTCTGTTTGGCGAATGGTATGCATTAAACCAAGTCGGCTGATAAAGCCCATAAACACATCGAAGAGTATGTGTAGCGGTACAGTATCATTTAGCACACCGCGATTTTGTCCATCTTCTAATACCGCTAAAAACGCGCCAATTAACTCTTTGTTTTCATAGATCGCGATATTACGTATACGCGAGGCCGAGACAGAAGATAGCACCATCACCGCATCTGGATGCGAATCCACAAAGTCAAAGCAGACCCACAACGTCTTACGTAGACGATCTTGTACGCTATCAATCCCTTGCAGATGATCCATAATTCTAGCGGCTAATCTGCCGAGCACAATATCCATAATGGTATAAAACAGCGTTTGCTTATCCCCGAAGTACTTGTAGAGCGTTTGCAAAGAGACGTTTGCAGACTTTGCAATCTGTGCCATCGTCACCTCATTAGCGTCAAATCCTGCAAAGACCTTACGAACGGCTTGCTCAATTTTATCCAAAGTTGCGGGCCGCATATCGGATAGGGGCGCTAGAGATCGAGTTTGCGTGAGGCTATCTGACTGACTAAAGGTTTTCATATTTATCGCTTCTTAAAGTATTGGCTATTTGATACGTCCTACCAGTTAAATGATTTGCTCGATAATTTAACGTGATTAAATTAATAAGTAATGTAAATTACCATTTTTATTTAATTGATTGCGAAGTGGTTTTCCCTGTCCTAGTATAAGACTCGTATATTAATAAATACAAAGAATTCATCGTATATCTATAACGGTAATATAAATTACCATAAATTTTTTAAAACGACTTAGTTATAGTCAGTTCAATATAATTTCGATACAAGGAAACCGAGTGCAAGTTATACATTAGTATGCTTAGCGAGGATGACGATGTAGCGGATTTATATAGACTTGACTATATAGTTGTTATTCACTCCACCTTGTCAAGGATAGACATCATGAGTATCGAAAAGTTCACCCCAAACTGGATGACCGAAGAGCATCAGATGGTGTACGACAGCGCCTTAAAAATGTTTCAATCTTGGGATCCTAAAGATGAGCAATGGCGCAAAAATGGCATGATCGATCGCGCTGCGTGGGAAGAGGCAGGCGAGATGGGGTTCTTGTGTGCAGCGATACCAAGCGAGTATGGCGGCGGCGGCGGGGATTTTGGTCATGAAGCGGCACTTATCTACGCACAGACTGAGGCCAATCAATCAGGATTTGGCGGTATGGTGCATTCAGGTATTGTCGCGCCTTATATTTTAGACCACGGTACTGAAGAGCAAAAACAAGCGTGGCTACCCAAAATGGCAACGGGCGAATATATCGGCGCTATCGCCATGACCGAGCCTGGTACTGGCTCCGACCTACAAAACATCAAAACCTATGCGGTAAAAGATGGTGATGACTACATTATCAATGGTTCTAAGACTTTTATCACCAATGGTCAGCATGCCAATCTTATCCTATTAGCATGCAAAACAGACCGTGAAAAAGGCGCACAAGGTGTCTCACTTATCATTGTAGAAACGGACAAAGTAGAAGGGTTTGAGCGTGGACGCAATCTGGATAAAATTGGTCTGACATCGCAGGATACCTCAGAGCTGTTCTTTAGCAATGTACGTGTGCCACAAACCAACCTGCTTGGCACGGTGGAAGGTATGGGCTTTATCCAGATGATGCAGGAGCTGCCACGTGAGCGCCTCATCATTGCGCTATCAGGGGTTGGCTCGATGAAGCTGGCGATCAATTTAACCTTAGATTATGTAAAAGAGCGCGAAGCCTTTGGCAAACCTATTTGGAAGTTTCAAAATACCCGCTTTAAGATGGCGGAGTGCTATGCCGATTATCTCGCTGCCAGCACCATGTGTGATGCGGCAGTGGATGCGATGTTAGATGGCAAACTCTCTGTACCGCATGCCTCATTGATCAAATATTGGGTCACCGAAAAACAGTGTGAAGTCATCGACGAATGCGTGCAGCTGTTTGGTGGCTATGGCTATATGACAGAGTATCCTATCGCACGTTTATATGCCGATGCGCGCGTGCAAAAAATCTATGGCGGTACCAATGAGATTATGAAAGAGTTGGCATCACGCTTTATGTAGCCGCGTAGCTTATTGATTGGTCACAAGCCCACGTCCTATCTAGCAAGTTAAATAGGACATCAGCACAAAATTTACAAAATAAAAAAAGGATTTTTTATGACTGAGACCGCTTACATTTATGACGCCATCCGCACGCCACGTGGTAAAGGTAAAAAGGATGGCTCGTTGTATCAGGCATCACCGATCTGGCTGACGCGAACTTTGTTAAAAGAGATGCAGCGGCGCCATAATTTGGACACCAGTTTGGTCGATGATGTGGTGCTTGGCTGCGTGACGCCAGTGGGCGAGCAAGGCTCTGATATTGCCCGCATTGCCACTATTGATGCTGGCTGGGCGCAAAGTGTGGCAGGGCTTACCTTGTCGCGCTTTTGTGCCTCTGGTCTGGAGTCTATTAACTTAGCAGCGGCCAAGATCATGTCAGGTATGGAAGACATGGTCTTGGCAGGCGGTGTGGAGTCTATGAGCCGTGTGCCGATGGGCTCCGATGGCGGTGCTTGGTACATGGATCCACGTGTCAATGAAGCTACGCACTTTGTACCACAAGGGGTGGGTGCGGATACCATCGCGACGCTCAAAGGCTTTAGTCGTACAGATGTTGATGCCTTTGCCACTGAGTCGCATCGCCGCGCGGCACAGGCTTGGGAGAACAGCTATTATGACAAATCGGTCGTCCCTGTCACCGATATCAATGGCATGATGTTATTGGACAAAGATGAAACCATCCGGCCCAATACCAATGTCGAGACCTTAGCTGGCCTAAAGCCTTCCTTTATCATGCCGGGCAAGATGGGCTTTGATAGCGTTATCTTGGACAGATATACCACAATTGAAACGGTCAATCATGTCCACCATGCGGGTAACTCCTCTGGCATCGTCGATGGCGCAGCAATTTGCCTGATCGGTAGCGCGGCAGCTGGTCAAAAAGCAGGGTTAAAACCACGCGCCAAAATCACGATGGCTTCAGTTACTGGCTCAGAACCTGCCATCATGCTGACCGGCCCAACGCCTGCCTGCCAAAAAGCCCTTACCAAAGCGGGCATGCAAGCCTCTGATATAGATCTTTGGGAGATTAATGAAGCATTCGCTGCCGTACCGCTTAATACTGCTGATGATTTTGGACTCTCGCTCGATATCGTCAATGTCAATGGCGGTGCAATCTCCATGGGTCATCCGCTGGGTGCAACGGGCGCGATGCTGATGACGACCGTCCTCGATGAGCTAGAGCGCCGCGACTTAAAAACGGCCATGATTACGCTATGCGTGGGCGGTGGTATGGGTATTGCGACCATTATCGAGCGCGTTTAACCTCTGTCTCAACTAGACCAAAAAAATAGACCAAAAAATAATATATACAGAATCATTTAAGGGATAAAAATGATGACAAACAATCAGACAGCAGATAGCGTAAACATGATTAACGAGCAAGAAGGTTTTTCAGCCCAGCGTGACGATGCAGGTATCATCACTGTGATGATAGATCAAAGTAACCGCAAAATGAATATCATCGGTGATGGTTTTGCAGAGGCGTTTGCCACGATAGTCGATAGTTTCATCAATGATGACGCCGCCACAGGCTTGATTCTCACATCGGCTAAAGAAACCTTCGTGGTTGGCGCAGATATCGATCAATTGAACCAGATAAAAACAGCCGAGCAAGCATTTGCACTGACTGAAGAATTAAAAGGTAGTTTGCGTAAGCTTGAGACCTCAGGCAAACCTGTGGTCGCTGCTATGACAGGAACCGCATTAGGCGGCGGTTTAGAGCTTGCACTGGTATGTCATTATCGTATTGCCATTGACACGCCCAAGACTAAACTAGGTTTGCCTGAGGTGAAACTGGGCTTGCTACCTGGTGGCGGTGGTACTCAGCGCTTACCAAGGTTGGTCGGTATTCAAATGGCACTGGAGCTGATGACTCAAGGCAAAGAATTACGACCATCTGCCGCAAAAGACATTGGACTTATTGATGCAACAGCTACTGATCGAGCAGATATGCTGGAGCAAGCTAAAGACTGGATTCAAAATAATCCAAGTGCCCAGCAGCCATGGGATAAGAAAGGTTTTAAAATTCCTGGCGGTGATAGTAAGCATCCAAAGGTAGTGCCTATATTTTCTATCGCACCAGCCATGGCCAACCAAAAGTCACACGGCAACTATCCAGCAATTACTCACATTATGTCCTGTGTGTTTGAAGGGTGCTTAGTAGACATAGATACAGGGCTTGAGATTGAGTCGCGTTATTTTGCCGCTTGTGTGCTGTCGACTGAATCAAAAAACATGATCAACACTCTGTGGACTCAGCTCAACAACATCAAAAAAGGTCAGTCTCGCCCTCAAGGGTTTGAACGGACAACCACTAAAAAAGTTGGTATCTTGGGCGCTGGCATGATGGGTGCAGGCATCGCTTATGTCACTGCCAAAGCAGGAATAGATGTCGTTTTATTGGACACAGATATTGCCAATGCTGAAAAAGGCAAAGCGTATTCTGCTAATATTTTAGATAAAGCCATCAGCCGAAAGCGCGCTACCGAAGAGAAAAAACAAGCCCTCCTAGAACGCATTACGCCAACAGTTTCTTACGATGATTTGGCAGATTGCGATCTCGTCATCGAGGCGGTATTTGAAAACCGAGAAATCAAAGCCAAATGTACCCGGCAAAGTGAGGCGGTGATTTCAAACACGGCTATTTATGCGTCTAATACCTCAACGTTACCCATTACAGGACTGGCAAAAGCCAGCACTCGTCCAAACCAGTTTATCGGTCTGCACTTTTTCTCTCCAGTAGATAAGATGCCGCTGGTTGAGATTATCGTAGGTGAGCACACTGATGATGCAACGCTCGCCAAAGCGTTCGATTATGTGCTCCAAATAGGCAAGACGCCTATCGTTGTCAATGATAGCCACGGATTTTATACCTCGCGGGTATTTGGCACCTATGTATCAGAGGGCATTGCGATGCTAACAGAGGGTGTCCATCCGCGTAGTATCGAAGTCGCCGGTATGAAAACAGGTATGCCTATGCCGCCCTTAGCACTACAAGATGAAGTGTCATTGAGTCTCGCATTGCATGTCAGCGAGCAACAGCAGGCAGATATGGCAGCCGAAGGCAAGTCCGTTGCTGTGCGCCCTTCTTACGAGATACTAAAGACGCTGGTCAATGAGCATGGGCGTGAAGGTAAGAAAAATGGCAAGGGCTTTTACGACTATCCAAAAGAAGGTGATAAGCATCTATGGCCTGAGTTGGTAAATTTATATCCGCCAAAATCTGAGCAACCATCGCAGCAAGATTTGGTGGATCGCCTGATGTTTATTCAAGCCAATGAATCTGCTAAATGCTATCAGGAGAATGTCGTGCGCTCAGTGGCCGATACCAATATAGGCGCTATCTTTGGTTGGGGGTTTGCACCGCAGCACGGTGGTACACTACAGTTTATCAATGCAATGGGCGTGAGTGCGTTTGTTGAGCGTAGCCGTGAGCTGGCTGCGAAATATGGTGAGCGTTTTGGGCCAGCTCAAATCCTGTTAGATATGGCAGCCAAAGGTGAGGCGTTCTCTGATGACTGATGTGCATTTATCAAATCATGATCAAATGGGAGACTGTCTACAAGGGTTACGAGTGGTCGATCTGACTCGTAATCTACCTGGGCCATTTGCCACGCGCCTGCTTGCGGATTTGGGCGCGGACGTCCTTAAAATCGAGCCCAAACAAGGTGATCCTGCTCGGGTATTTGGTGAGCTCTTCGCAGCTCTAAACCACGGTAAGACGACCGAAAAATATGACTTTCATGATCCCAAAGCCATTGAAGCTATAAAAGCACATCTTAAAGAAGCTGATGTAATGCTTGATAGCTTTCGCCCAGGTGTCTTGGCAGAAATGGGGCTAGATGCTAAGACACTCCATGCTATTAACCCAAAGCTAGTAATGGTATCTATTACTGGTTATGGCGTAGCAGACAATTACGCAAAAAAAGGTGCTTACTCAATAGATGGATCTCAAGTGAATCATGACTGGGCCAACAAAGCAGGTCATGATATCAACTTTATGGCCATGAGTGGTGTACTAGATCAGCTAAGAACGGCGCAGGGTGAGCAGGCCATGCCCAATATTCAGTTTGCGGATTTGGCAGGTGGTAGTGATACAGCAGTGATAGCACTGTTGGCTGCCGTATTTGCCGCCCAGCGTACTGGCAGAGGACGACACATTGCTATTAGCATGACGCACAGCCTCTACAACCATATGATTATGCCAAAGGTCACAGGCAAACTGATTAATAGCTTTTCAGGAAATGGCTTAAACGACACTCTCATGCCGCAGAATGACTTTTTGGGTGGTGCATTACCATGCTATCGACTGTACCAAACCGCAGACCATCGTTATATGGCAGTTGGTTCCTTGGAGTTAAAATTTTGGCAAGGTCTATGTGAGGTATTGGAGTTGCCCGCGCTTAAAGCAATACATTGGCAACTTGGTATTATGCCCAATAGACTTGAGAGCCAAACAGCGATCAACATAATAGCGGAAAAGTTCGCCAGCCAAACGCTTGAGCATTGGCAACGTGTATTTGCAGCAACGGATGTCTGTGTGACTCCTGTGCTGAGTTTGCATGAAGCCAAAGCTCACCCTTTATTTGCATGTCAAGATGAACATCATGCAACATCAGGATGGCAGCAAGTGAATTAATAATTGATATGTAAGTAGCTCTGGAGAAAAGTGAAAGTTGGATTAGCACTTGAAGGCGATACCAAGCCGCTGCTGGCTAGTGTCGTCTTTTTAGTCTGTATTATTCTGACTGTCTGTATAAACCAGAGTGATTGAACTTGTATATTTATAACTGTCTATCTAAAATTGCCTGAATAAGAGACAATACGCCCATAAATCCTAAAGTCTTACGGTACTGAAAAATAGTAGCACGTTCAAAAGCTCTTAGAGATGGAGCAACACAGACATTTAATAAATTTAACTCAAGCAAAAAGGCAGTTCTGAATGACCAAACATAACCCGTATAATTTTTTACCTTTGCAGCCAACAGGTAGAAACGAGACCAATACTGCTAATACTTATGCTCCTGAAGATATGATTAAAATATACGAGCAGCAGTTTCTCATTCAAGTGCCTGAAGAAGAGCTGACCAAGTTTTTGCCAGCGTTAAAAGCATTCTATGATATTGACAACCATACCTTAGATGTCAGTGCCATTATTTTTGATGCAATCGCAGACTCTGCTATCATTTATAATCATAAAATCAAAGTCGGCGACTATCAGATATTAGGTGAGTTGATAGAAGAGGCGATTGAATATGATGAAGATAACAAAAGTGATGAAAGCGCTGAGAGTGAAGAGATTCAAGCCTATACATTAGAGTGCCAACGTACATTTTTCATCAATGATGTAGAGATACCTTATCATTTCAACCTGTTCATTTATGGCGATGGTTATTCTACTTTGACCAAAAAAGAAACCGTACTAGAAAAAATGTACTGGTTTGTCAGAGGTAGATTTGAAGAGGATTTATTAGATGACGCTGAAGATAACGACAGCTTAGAATCTATTAGTGCGCAACTAGCCAGTTTAGGTATTCGTGAAATGGATCTGACGACTGTGGATGAGATAATCAGCTATGTAGAAGGTAGCATCATTGACGATCCAATGGTGGACGAGCTTAATAAACTTTTGGATGATGCTGAATAGTGTGGAAGATAAGTTAGTAGAGTGATCAGCAAAAGAACAGATTTGAAAAATTATATAGCTGAAAAACTAGAAAAAAGCCTCACTGCTCGTATGATGCATGGTGAGGCTTTTTAAATTCCTAACCTCATAAACAAGTTCTTTCAACATCATCCAAAATTACATGACGCTATACATTTCTAGGTTTTTACCCATATCCCCTCAAAGGGTCAGGCGATTTCCTATATAATGTGAGCTATTTCGTTATTGTTGATCCATTCAATTTAGGCTTTTTTTAGTAAAAAACGCTTCTTATCAGGTAAAACGGTGCTTTATGTTCAACGCTTCCTCGACTCGTTTAAATAAATACATCAGCGAAAGTGGTATTTGCTCTAGGCGAGATGCTGACCGCTTTATTGAACAAGGTAATGTATACATCAATGGCAAACGTGCGTCGGTCGGTGATCAAGTGGTTGCTGGAGATGCGGTAAAAGTCAACGGGCAGCTTATTGAGCCGCGAGAGCCCGATGATTTTATTTTTATTGCATTAAATAAGCCAGTAGGCATTGTGAGTACTACAGAAAGCTCTGAGAAAAATAATATTGTCGATTTCGTGCGACATAGTTTGCGTATTTTTCCGATTGGCCGTTTGGACAAAGATTCTCAAGGTTTGATCTTTTTGACTAATAATGGTGATTTGGTCAATAAGGTACTACGTGCTGGTAATAATCACGAGAAAGAGTATCTAGTTACCGTAAATAAGCCGTTAACGGATAGTGTTATCGAAGGTCTGGCGGGCGGTGTGCCTATGCTCGGCAAGATGACCAAAAAATGCCCAGTGACTAGAGTAGCTCCTAATGTGTTTAATATCACGCTCGTTCAAGGTCTAAACCGTCAAATTCGCCGTATGTGTGAGCACTTTGGCTACGAAGTCGTCAAGCTTGAACGTACGCGGATTATGAATGTAAGTCTCAAAGGGCTTCCTGTTGGTGACTGGCGAGACTTGACTCCAAAAGAGCTGTCTGTGTTGCTTAAATCTGTAGAAGATTCATCGTCGCAAGACAATCACTCAAATAAGAAATCTCGCAATTCGCCACGAAAAAAACCTCGTGCTGATGCTTCGTCAAAGTCAAAACCATCGACCAAATCAGCAGGTGCAGCAAAGGGGCGTAGCAAATACGCCAAAGATGATGCTAGAAAACCAGCAGGTTCTAAAGGTAGGGATGGACGTCCTACTGGTCGTGGTAAGCCATCAGGGGGTAATGGTAAGTCCGGAGGCAATGGCAAACCTACTACCAATGGCAGGCGTCCTTCAAAGGGACGAGGCTCTTCGCGGTAATAATTTTTCACAATGTGACGGCTATATTTATTTCTAAAATAGCCGTAAGCTAAATAACTTTAATCTTAACGAGATCATATTATGTTTAAAATAAAAGTAGAGCGCATTGTCAAAAAACCGATTGATGAAGTTTTTGAAGCACTGAGTGACCATGCCAGTTATGGCTCATTTAAAGCGGTGGGGGTTGCTAAGTTAGTAGCTGAAGGTAATGAAGAGCGCAATGGCGTTGGGGCTTTACGTAGCATTCAAACGGGACCCGTTAAGTTCTGGGAGCGGATTACGGCGTTTGAGCATCCTACTCATATGCAATACCAAATCGAAAAATCTAAACCTATAAAAATGCAACATGATAAAGGCATCATTGACTTAAAAGACTTGGGCGATGGCACCACACACGTGACTTGGGTATCTGAGGGTCGATTGATGGTACCATTGCCATTAGTCGGTCGCCTATTTGACCGTCAAATGCAGAAACAAGGAACTATAGGGTTTAGTAGCATACTCAAATCTATCGAAAGCCGCTAATTTAGCGGCAATGTTGGGTTTTTTTGATATTACTCTCTAGTGGTGGCTTACTTTATTTACGCTATCACTATCAGTTTTAATCCATTTTATTCTTAGCTGCTTCAATCTCGTTAAAACGCGCTAACTGCTCTGGCGTTGCTTTCTGTTGATACTTCTCTTTCCACTCAGCATAAGGCATGCCATAAACAAGCTCGCGCGCATCCTCGTATTCGATTTCTATACCACGTTCTTCACCAGCCGCTTTATACCATTTGGATAAGCAGTTACGACAAAAATCGGCAAGGTTCATCAGTTCAATATTTTGTACATCGTTACGCTCGTCTAAATGAGCTAGTAAGCGACGAAATGCCGCGGCTTCTAATTCGATGTTTGATTCTAATTTTGCCATGATATTTTCCTAGTTATAATTGAGTCATTTCAAAACTGAAATGATACTAACGATATAAATATTGCGCAACTATGTCGTTGATTAGAATGGACTGTGGTGATAGTCCACTCTAATAGTACTATAACTTTGACAATTGAAATGATATTTCCGCTTTAGAGGGTTAGTTCGAAATGGTCACGTTTTGGTCACGGTGCTGACTTTTAGGCTTTGTAAGTATTTGTAGTGGGAAAAAAGATTCGAACTCTCGACTTCAAGAATGGGTAATGGTCAAAGAGGCGCTATTGGTGATGCGAAAGAAGGAGCATACACTTACAATCCTGATGGTAGTATCACAGGCCCAAGTGGTGGAAGATTAACCAGTACGGGTAAGCGTGACGATAGTGGTAATGAAATCTATAAAAGAGACAGTGGTGGTTACTATGTGATTGATGATAATGGGGTTCAACGGACAACCAACTCGCCTAATGAGCATGGTAATACTTTAGGAAACCAGCCTACCGAAATTTACCAAAAGTATGATGCCGAGGGAAATTACCTAAAAACAGGCATTTCACAAAATGCCAATACTAGATACACAGATGCTGAAATTGACGGTGGAAGAATTAGAGTAATCGGCGAGCGTCCGCGAAATAAAGCTGTCCAGATAGAGCGTAATATAACCGAACGCCATCCAGGACCAGATAATAAGGAGTCATGGGCGGGCAAACGCGATCCCTCTCACCCTAAATACGACCCCAACTATATACCACCACATATAAAAAACAATACTGACGATTAAGGAGTATAACAATGTATATGATTCAATTTGGTGCTCAAAGTGGCAGTACTCAAGCTGACAAAATAATAGGTTCTTATCATCTTTTGTTAAACAAAATATTTTATCAGAAACAGGACGAAAGTGATTATTTTAAAACATTGCTCTTCCTATCCATTGTTTTTAGAGTTAGTGGTAAACATCAAAACTTTGAGTCCGAAGGAGCAGAATTTCTACAAAAGTCAGCAAGTAGGAATGTTTACACTATTGATTTCACCATTCCACAAGAGCGCTGGCAGAATAAAACCGATGTAGAGTTACGCTCATACATTGCCGAAGGGGTCAGATCCTGTTTTGATTTATTAAAACAAAAAGCTATAGAACTTGGTGAAGTCATAGATGAAGATAAGTTAGAGCGTGATTTTGAGTATGGCATGACGCAGTTTATGACTTTGTCACTCCCTGAGCTTAAAGGTAGGTAACATGAAATTATGGATAAGTTCGGAATATAGTGGTGATATTGGTCATGAGATGAGAACCACAAGAAACTTCGTAGAAGATGAAATAAACGTAAAAATCAACGATAAAGATTATGATATCGACTTAGACAAATGGCGCTGCATAGCAATTTTAATGAAAGATAAAGTAGATCAAGAGCGATATTGTGAAATCATAAAATACTCGTCTAAGACTAAGAAAATGGATTTTAAATTACAAATTGACTACCCTGAATTTGTAAATGGAGATGCCAAGCGTCAGCAACAGTTTATCTACGAGATGCTGATGCGAAGTCTAGATTTATTAATTGAAAAGGGACTAAACGAAGCAGGCATTGAAAGCTTACGTCAAGATACACAAAGCGTTGCTTTAAAAAACGGCTGGATAATTGCTCATTAACATTACTGATTGTAGTGTGGGATGAGCCGTACACATAAAAGTTAAGCGCAATTAGATCAGAAAGCTACGATACTTCATGCATCGTAGCTTTTTTTATGTTTCTCACAAAGCCACTGTTGGTCAAGGCGCTATTGTCACAGGGGACGCAGTTACAGGTAAGGACAGCTTAGCAGGCGTCAACCGTGATGCCTTGAATACTGAAACAATTATTAAAGATGTGCAAACGGGTGGACTGGCTGTCGATACGGGTATCGATACTCGGGTGTTGACGAATGCTGGTCGGGCTGAGATTGTTGATGAGCAAAAGGAACTTACCTAAGAATTTGAAAGCTATTGCAGCTATTACAGGTACGGCAGGGCTTGCTGTACCTGCTATCGCAGCGGGAATATTTGATAAAGGTAACAGCAACCCTGACAGTAAAAATAAATCAGGCCTTTTATGTATCTAACAGTCCACAGGTATCATTTACCGTGAGGAAGTTGACGAAATAGGCAATCCAGTTTTAAACGAGCTCATTTGGTGTGATATTAAAAACTTTTTATTCATGGCATCGTTGTATTGTTTAGAAAAAATTTCGATAAAACTGTCTCATTACAGTAAAGTTGCAAATAGCTGGATTACTGACTTTAAGCAGTCTAATAAATTATATCTTTTAGATGTGAATGATTCTGATATGGCATATTACTTAAAAAAAGATATGTTTTACTGTTTGTCAAAAGGAAGAAGTTATTTAATTACTTATAAGCTTTACACCGGGTTTTGTGAAGAGTTGAAAGATAAGCGAATGAGTCTGTGAGTAAGTGTCGTAACACATAAGCTTAAGTGGAGTAGCCCTCAAAAAACAAACAAAAAAAAGCCTCACTTCCTATTTAAGGAGTGAGGCTTTTAGTGCTTTTTCAAGCCATGTTTGGAGCGGGAAAAGAGATTCGAACTCTCGACCCCAACCTTGGCAAGGACGTAGAACTATTTTACATAACTAGCTTTTAACTATAACTATATGATATAAGATGATTTATTTTATATAAAATATCATTGTGTTTTATCATGTTAGTGTAGTAAGTAACAAGTTATTCATATTTTAGTCACCGTAAAAATACGCATATTGACACCTAATTATTTTTAAGATACGCTAGGATTACTTCTACCCTATCATTCATATTTCTCAGCTAATTTATTTTTCTAAAGAGCAGAGGTGTTCAATGACAGAAAAACCTGTAGCTCGTAATCATTTTTTCACTCCTAGTTATACTCCGTTGACCGTGCATCCCAAAGCGGCCCTAGCCTATAAAACGTGGCTGAAGTTTCGTCCTAAAACCTCACCTATTCATCTTGCTAGTATCAATAAGTACCATAAGCCTCCGACAAGAATTATATTTTGCGATAAGCAAGGTTATCTATATTTTGATAATTTTGAGCGCATGACGAATATTATTCATCACGAGTCTGATGTAAGTCAGCCATTTATAATCATTACGGGTAATGATGAGCAAATTACTAAGATGGCCTGGGCAGATGTATTGAGATTATGCTTCCATCGGGATGTCGACCATGTCTCTTTATGGCAGCATCTTCAGAAGCATTGTGCTCAAACAACGCTGAAAGAGCTAATGGGGTGTGATAGTTTATTTAATGAAGATTACTGTAACTTCGCCGGCATCAACATCGACCAGTATTTGTATGCACAAAGGTCTTTGAAGCAAGAGAAACAAGCGTTTGATTTACCACAAAACATGGACTGGACCAATGGATGAAGTAAAGAGATGGCCTGTTAGCACCATCAAGGCCGAAAAGGCTCATGCTTTGATCAGACAGATTGTGCCACATGATTCACCATTGTCAGTTCAAGTGCAGAGAGTTATTTTTGGGCTGATAATTCTGTCTCCAAACTACTTGATGACAATTAGTGATCAGAGTGCCGGTTTGAGTTTGACGGAGCTAACGTACGACGAATGCAATACTATTATAGAAGCAGTAAATCATCATAAAAATACTGATGTTTGGTCCGTTTCTTATATGTTAGCCATATTTACTGCTTACTATAGGCAAAAACCGTTCACTGACAAATCTTGGCTTTTTATGAGCAAGTATTTGCAACTTATATTACTCATAGTAAAGCGTCAGGATAAGCATTTTAATAAAGTTAACAAGCTTGGCGTTCGCATAAGAATGTCGTTAAAAAAGAACTCATCTCAAACAGCAATTATTGATGAGTTGATAGACATACATGACTCATCTGCCAATGTCTTTCAAAACTTCGCTGATATCGAATTATATGAACAAGATATGCGGCATAGGGAGGAGACAGGTTTAGTTAAGACTCACAATCTAGCTAAGAAGATAGGTGAGATAAGACTTGCTTATGAAGTTGTTATTAAAGATAAGAGTTATATTGAAAGGCAGCGTAGCGGAGATGGAAACTCTTTAATTATAAAAAAAGTGAGAGAAGACCAAGATGTACTTCTTACGGATGAAGAAACTCGACGAATGCGTTTCCCTAAAGAGTACTCAGACAACAATGTTGTTAAATCAGAAAACATAGCTGACGATGACCCGCCAGCACTTTTAGACAACAAATATAACCCAACTAAGAAAACAGCTAAATCATCGCAACTACAGCAGTACCAAGTCAAAACCAGTTACCTACACAGTAAACGTAATCGATTTATGTTTCCCAGTAATACCAGGCTATTAACAGTATCTGATTATCAGTCGGTTTTTGGAAAACTATGGGACATGATATCTGATCAAGAGCAGCGTGTTAATCGGGTCGCTGCTATCTTGCTACTATCAATGATAACCGGTAGGTCAATTCAGACCGTGATCAAGGAGGTAGCCGCTAACAAAAGCCAAAGACAGTTTTTGGTGGAAGAAGAGGGTGGTGTCACAGTTATTCGAAATAATATTAATGTCACTGGCAATCGGCGCGATAAGGTTAAGCCACTTACTAAAAGTCATAGTAATCATTTTAGTTTACCGCTGCCAGAACCCTTAGATGTGGTATTACAGTATAAATTTGAAATAGAACCAGCCGAAGTCAATCAGTTTTTAAAAATACTTAAAGAATCTCTATCTTTATCTTTATCTTTATTATCAAATCAGCATGTTGAATCAGCGCTAGCATTTATTATTACTCATCATATCAGAGAACCATTGCACTCAGACATCATAACAGGTGTCGAAGTGGAGCATTCAGCACCGCTCTACTATACTAGTATAAAAACATCGTATTTAGTCAGTACCTATCAAGCGGCAATTAAAATATTGAGTAATCGATGTTTTAAAAGCTTGAAGACTATCGATTTCTATAGACCCAATAAATCTAAAAAAATTTCACATTTACTAAATCCAAAAAACCATAAATTATGGCAAGCTCACAGATACCCTTATTTGGTGGATATGCCAATTGTCGCTAGTAACATTAATAAAATCTACATTGGTAGTGAGATGGCACTGACTGATAAAGTATGTGGTCAGTTTTTCGCACTGCTTGCAGAACAAGTGCATGGCGATAAACAACAATTAAATCATGGCGTAAACGATCGCGAAGATGAATATCTCAAACAATTCAATGCTTATAGTTTATGGCTCTGGCACATTATTCAGATACAAGCAGGCATAAGACCTGTGAATGACGCACCTGGACTTCTAAATCAATTTAATTTTAATCATGATATCTATTGGGTTTCCGATAAATCCATACGACAAGGCAAAGATTATGGTCGCCTTATTCCTATCAGCTCTTTTCTAAAAACGGCGATAAAAAACTACATTAGTTATATAGAACACTTTGCTAGTGTGCATAATCCTTTGTATCCGGAACATAAACTTGAAATCGACCAAATTTTGCATTCAAAAGTGCCTTTTTTACAGATATTTAGCTTAAATCCAAAAAAGTTTATGCCTATCACACCAAGACGTATTAGAAGTATAGTAGGCAAGGCTCTTCCTCATCAAGACAATTGGCTGCGGCATCAATTACGCTCCATGCTGACCAATGAAGTCAACGAATTATACATCTGTGCTTTATTTGGTCATGAACATGCTGACCAAGAGATATTTCATCCTATGTCTTCTGAATGTATCAATCAATATAGAAGAGAGCTATTGCCGCAGTTAGATCGTGTGGCAAAAAAGCTTGATCTTAAACAGGTGGAGATCAAGCCCCATGTCTAAATCGTCAGAGTTATCATCGCATGAGAAAAGAGCGGCCAACTTACAGCGGCAGAAGCTAGCGTTCATTAACAAAGCTAGAGAGATAGTCACTGAGTATTTATATGAACATCAACCCTTTGATGAATCCGATATGGAAGAGCATTATTGTGCTATTGATAATGAGTTATCGAACATTTTCAAAACATTCAATCAATACCGCTGTGCAAGAGTAGGGTTCTTAAAAGCTGTCAGAAATTATAATAAAGATAACAATTGCGCGCTAGATGAACCTGTTGTTCCTATTGTAGCCGAACGGGACAAACTCACTATAAGCTATGAATGGTTCGTTGAAGGTTCAAAAGTTTCAGAGACGTGGCAAGCCATGCAACTAACTTGGCAACGTAAGCTCAAGTTCAGCGCTAATGATTATGTCTATTATTTTTTGTATAGTAGTATCATGTTCGGTGGTTTAAATGATATCGACGCATTAAGAGCGCTATACCAATGGCTGTTTAGCGAGCGAAAACTATATCTTGTGAATCTAAAAAAACAGTCTGAACCTCATCATAAATTAGATGCTGATACTATTTTACTCGTGATTCCTTTAGAGATCAGAGATGATAGATATGGTTGTAGAATTGATGGCAACGATGATGTATTGACTCGCTATGTGTCTTACGTTCCTGACGACCTCAGTCTCATATTTTTACATGCTTTAGAGGGCACTGATCTAAACAAGTGTAAAATAAGTCAGTTCGAGACAATCGTTAAAGAGCTCAATAATAAGTTTGGGCTCACTTGCCGCGATCCGCAAAAAATTCATTTATCGCATCTTATCAAATATGCTAATTTTCACTGGCGCCAATGGCCTGGTAGCGCTATTGATGGGGCCGGTAGTTTAGTCATGCAAGGACAGCTTAAAAGCACGTCATTGCCTACAGAGCAGTTACTCACTTATAACCAAGAAGACATTCAAAATACTCAATCCGCTATTAGTTGGCAACAGCTATTTGTTCAAAGCATATCATCGAATGATAATCCTAAGTCCAATACTAGCTATCCTGCTTTTAGTAAAAATATCATCCAGCTCATTCAAGAGAGCCTGAAAGGAACTCGATCATCTGCCAAAGAAAAAATAAGTCACCTAAAAAATGATTTTCCTCAGCCTAATGCCATACGTCTGCACGGTTGGGTGCTGTCTTTATTAGAAAGTAACCAAACCAATCTAAACTCAGTTAGTAAATACGTTGGTTGTATTGGACGTGAATGGCTTATGCTGACGATAGATGAAAAATTAGAGGGATGGGGTAGCAATGATTATGAAGACATATATGAGCAAATTATCTTAAGCAAAGTCAAGGATGCGCGCAAAAAGGATGTTTTACAGAAAGACCCAATTGATGATCGAGACGATATTGAGCTTGATGAGAATGATATCAAGAATATTGAAAATGATGATTTAAATGATCCAAAATCTAATGTAGCACAGGCGCTAGATGAAAGTAACGACGCAAAAAATGTGAGTCAACAATCAATCAGCTTAGATGAGCTCAAAAACACTCAGTCTTATACCTATGGGCGATTACGCGCTTTTCATCGATATCAGATGCAGTATTTCGATGCTCCTGACGTGATTTTTGCATGGGGAGAAAATAAGCAGGTCGTCAAAGCAAGTATGGTATCGCCTCGAGTGTATAGCGCCATGCATAGCGCTATACAAGCATCTGAATTAAACCATAGCCAAAAGCTTTTATGCCAGACGATACTGATTCTAGCGTATCGTACTGGCATGCGCATTAATGAGATTGCAGGTATAAAACTCAAGAATGTAAAAAGTATCTCGGATATTAGCGTTGTACTGACGCCAAACCCTTATCTACGTCTTAAAAGTAGTAGTGCTAAAAGAAGAGTATTATTAACGGCGCTTTTAAAAAAAGATGAGTTAAAAATATTGACGTTGTTTATTGCTCAGCAAGAAAGAATAAGTGCGGCCTATTTGTTTTCACAAGGGGCGAGTAGACAGCCACTGCCAACGTACTTCTTTAGTAATTTAATGAGGATATTATGGGATGAGGTGCTTGGGCAAAATAATTATGATTATACTTTTCATAGTTTCAGGCATACTACGATCAGTCAACTAGCTTTAGCTATCAATAAGTCTGCATTAGCACAGGTAATGACTGACTATACCGTCGAGGACTGCCAAAATATTGCTGACAGTCTTGCTGGTTACCATCAAAATCAAGGTGCTTGGTTTGGGTTAGCGAGCTTCGTAGGTCATCTGACTTGTGATACGACCTTTGAGCATTACATCCATACGGCGCATTTATTAGCGGGAGAGCAGTTAAGCCAAGCAAACATCAAAATACCTTTCACTGTTTTTCAGAATATAACAGGTATAGATTATCAAAAGGTAAATTATCATAGTAAAATCGCTTATGATAAAGCTTCTAAGATGGTAGCACTAAAAGAGTTGAGACCTTATTTTGCCAAAAAACTAAAGGCGCATCATGCTCCTTTATTCACAGCGCTTGATACAGACAACCCGTTTATGCATCAGAATAATAGCGGAGAAGAGGCGAGGGCTTGTTCTATTTTTATTGATGCCAGATACAACGCGGTGATTAGCTTTATAAGAGCATTGGACAACTTCAAATCAGAGTTGCGTGAAAAAGAATTGGAACACATCGCGATAAAAAAAGGTATTCATTTACTCAATGCACGAAAGTTATATAAAAATGCTAGTAGCTTAAATAATAACGACAAGCTCATCACTCAAGTTAAAGGTCAAACTGCTCAAGCGATTGTTACAACAGCATTAGATATAGCGTATCAGATGTCAGTACATAACCCTGATAAATTAAACCAGTTTGTCAGAACCTATAAGCAAAAGCATATCACCTCTAGATCGTACTTAAAGTTTGGCATTAAACAGTCTCAACATGAGCTATTGGCTGAATTTTTGAAGATAGGCTGTGAAATTATTGCCCCTCAACATTGGCAACTGACTTCTAGTAGTATAAAAGAGGTTAGGGACTTTAAGAAAAAGTATAAATTAGATAGTACCATTAGAGTAGAAGCTAGGCAAAGCTGTGTAGGCTTTGAAGTTAGAATTGTTAGAAAAATGAACACTAAATCTGAAAAACAAACTACTTATGAGTCGTCCGGCGTCTTGAAGTTTTTGGGAGAGGTGTTAGTGACATTGATTGATATTACCTAATACGATCAAACAGCTTTGATAATGCGCTCATAGAGAGCTTTTAATATGTGTTGAAGAGTGAGTTTTAATGTAATTGGGTGATTAGTGGAGAACTGCTTTGCAGCACCGCAAGGCCAAAGCTATGCTCGCATTTGGGCTAATAATAAGAAGGGTTTAGACTATAATTGTTAAGCTGCGTAAATAGGATTACCTAAGTTAATTTTTATGAAATTGACAATAGAGGCCAGCACGAGTAAACGGAATTTATTTTTAAACTCTAATTTATAAGATATAAAAGAATGAACAAATTATGAAAACTGAGACTCAAACCCCACTTGCTTTTAGAAGATATCCCTCAACCACGGCTATGCAGTGTTTTGAAACAGCAGCGCGACATTTGAGTTTTACTAATGCCGCGCAAGAAATGCATATGACGCAAAGCGCAATCAGTAAACAAGTGGCGCAGCTAGAGGAGATGCTCAACCTATCGCTTTTTTATCGGACACCGCATCGCATCTCGCTCACGCCTGCAGGCAAAACGTATTATTTGGAAGTGTTGGACATTCTCAAACATATCGAAGCGGCGACCACCAGTCTGATGTCAAACAGTGACAACTCAGAGGTAATTAAAATTGTTACCCATCCCACTTTTTGCGCACGTTGGTTGATACCAGCACTAAAAGGATTTAGCCAAGCACATCCACTGCTCAATTTAAATATCAAAGAGCTGGCTATGCCGTTTTTTGCCGAAGACCAAAATGTCGACGTGGCTTTTATGTATGGGGATGGCATCTGGGGCGGTATGGAGTCGATAAAGCTGTTTGATGAGTATACAGTCGCGGTCTGTCACCCTGAGTATCTGACAGATAAACCGCCCTGCATAAATCATATCGATCAGTACGCCTTGTTACAACTTAGCTCACGCCCGAGCGCATGGTATGAATATTTTAGGCAGCAAGATATCAGTATTGATGGTACTTTTGTTGGTCCGCGTTTTGATACATTTAATGCCATTATTTCTGCAGCTTTGCTGGGCTATGGTATCGCGCTTGTGCCGATACGGTTAATTGCGACAGAGTTGCAATCAGGCGCTCTGGTATCGGTATGGGATTATAAAGCCAAGGGCAGGGGAGCGTATTACATGTCGTATCCTTTATCGCTTGGCAACTCGCATAAGGTAAAGGTTATTTTAGAGTGGGTATCCGCGTATCTTGCCAAGTCAAACCAGCAGGATTTAGATAGTATTGTCTGATAGGCGTTTGATATGGTGCAATTCATTTAGACATTATCGTGTCACAGAAAGTAGACATTGATGTATCAATGAACAATCATTACGGAAAATATCGCGACCGCAAACCGTATAATTGACAGTAGACAAGCCAGCTTTATGCTGGCTTTTTTTGGCAATGACAAAAAGGAATGGCACCACAACTAATATTCGTTTGCTGATGATAGTAGGTTTTGCTGAAATAAAGCTCTTATTCAAGGAAGATGAGAGATTGATATGGATCAGCTGCACAACGTTACCGATGCCTTTACGATGGTACATCCAATAACACTCACCAAAGGCATAAATGCAACGGTGTGGGATGACAATGATCGACGTTATATTGATTTTGTCGGAGGGATTGGGGTTTTAAACTTTGGCCATTGTCATCCTCATATCGTGAGTGCCATTGTCACGCAAGCACAGTCGCTTATTCACTACGCTTACAATGCGGCGGCGCACGCGCCGTATCAGACTTTTATGCCCAGACTGTGCCAGCTGGTGCCTATTGAGGGCGAGCTTGCCGGTATGCTCACCAACTGCGGTGCAGAAGCCACCGAAAACGCTATAAAAATTGCTCGTATGGCAACAGGTCGCACAGGCGTTATCGCTTTTGATGGTGGGTTTCATGGGCGCACACTTGCTGCTGTCAATTTGAATGGTAAAGTTGCGCCTTATAAGCGAGGACTTGGGCCATTGGCAGGCGGCGTCTATCACATTCCTTTTCCCAGTCCAGACAATGACATTAGCGATCAGCAAGCCATCGATGCGTTAGATAGGCTCTTTGCGGTCGAAACTGATGTCAACAACATTGGCGCCATCATCGCAGAGCCTGTACAGGGTGAAGGTGGGTTTCAGATAATGTCGGCAACTTTTGCTCGATACCTACGCGACTTTTGCAACGAGCATAGTATTTTGCTCATTATGGATGAGATTCAGTCAGGCTATGGTCGTACAGGTACGCCCTTCGCTTTTACCCACCTAGACATTGAGCCCGACATGGTACTGCTCGGTAAGAGTATCGCTGGGGGCTTACCGCTGGGCGCGGTGGTCGGTAAGGCGAGCGTGATGAATGGACGTCCCAAGGGTAGCTTGGGCGGTACGTACTCGGGCAATCCTGTCGCTTGCGCGGCGGCAAATGCTACTTTAGACATTATGCAAAAAGAGGAGGTATGGCAGTCTGCCAAGCACTATGCCAAGACCATCGAAGAGACGGTTACCGCGTGGCAGCAAGAAAACATCTCTCCGTGGTTGCACGGACTCACAGGCGTGGGTGCCATGCGCGGTATCGAGCTGCGTCATCCGATGCATGGCACGCATCCTATCATCATGACCCATGTGTTAAAACACGCCCGAGAGCATGGGTTGCTATTGATGCCTAGCGGTAAATACCGACATATTATTCGCCTGTTGCCACCGCTCACCATAGAGCCTGAGACGCTAACCGCTGGACTCGACATCTTAAAAGAGGTGCTCATGGCCTTGCCTGATGAGCTACCAGAAACCTAATGCCTGACTATAAACATAACCACTTTCGATACGGTCTCAATGTGTCTTAATGCGATTTTGAACGCCAACCTTGATGATGAATACATTGTTACTGTGCTGTATCGACATACTTTATAAACCAAAACTGCCACAGCTTTTTAAAAAGGATAATGACTTGTGAAATCTACTTTGATAAACAGCGATGATATTCGCCACGAATTTTCTATTGCGATGTCCGAGATGTACAAGAAAGAAGTGCCGTTATACGGCGACTTGATTGACTTAGTAAGCGACGTCAATACAGAGACGCTGGCGCAGCATCCTGAAATCAGACAACAGCTTGAGCACAGTGGCGAGCTGGATCGACTCAATATGGAGCGTCATGGGGCAATTAGATTGGGCACAGCGGCTGAGCTGAGCATGATGCGTCGACTGTTTGCGGTGATGGGTATGTACCCTGTTGGTTACTATGACTTGGCGCCTGCAGGGGTGCCTGTACACTCGACTGCCTTTCGAGCGATTGAAACGGAGTCATTGAACAGAAGTCCATTTCGAGTCTTTACCTCTTTGCTGCGCTTGGATTTGATTGCTGATGAGCAGCTCAGACAAGAGGCAAGAGCGGCATTGGACCAACGCCAGATATTTACTGATAACGTTATCGACTTAATTGAGCGGTGTGAGCAGCAAGGCGGACTCACCAAGGATGAGAGTCAGCAGTTTGTCAAAGAAGCGTTAGAGACGTTTCGTTGGCATGACAACACACCCGTCTCAAAAACACTGTACCAAAGCCTACTAGCACAGCATGGTCTCATAGCGGATGTGGTCGGTTTTAAGGGGCCACACATCAACCATCTGACGCCCAGAACGCTCGATATCGATACCGTACAAGCTCGCATGCAAGGTAAAGGCATTGCACCAAAAGCCATCATAGAAGGACCCCCTAAACGTGATTGCCCTATCTTGTTACGACAAACGAGCTTTAAAGCGCTAGAAGAGGCCGTCAGTTTTCAAAACGCAGAGGGCGGCTACGACACTGGTCACCATAGCGCGCGCTTCGGTGAGATTGAACAGCGCGGCGTGGCCTTGACACCTAAAGGTCGTGCGTTGTACGACAAACTACTCAATCAAGCGCGCGAGCAGCTTGGCGGGACACCGAATGAACACAATGCTGCAAAATATTATCAACTGTTAGACAGCGCATTTGAGGCGTTTCCAGATGATTATCAAGCGCTGCATGATGAGGGGTTGGCCTACTTTTATTATCGGGCAGTTGATGATGGCGTCGATATGAGTACTGCCATATCTGATCTAGACACCAGTGCGTCGCAAACAGAGACAGCAAAACAAGCCATTGCCGATTTGATCGAGCAAGGGGCTGTTCGGATTGATCCTATCGTCTATGAGGATTTTTTGCCAGTCAGTGCGGCGGGCATTTTTCAGTCCAATCTGCATGATGAGAAGCAAAGCGATTATCAAGGCCTGTCCAATCAGCAGGAGTTTGAGCAGGCGTTAGGGGCGGCTGTTTATGATGAGCTGGCGCTTTATCAACGCCTACAATCTCAGAGTTTAGAGCTATGTTTGCTGGCTTTGGATAGTAAAGCTTAGCGCTGAATGCTTGATGAGACTAAGCCTGAGCACGATATTGACACGCCATTCCAAAAAGGAATGGCAGTAAGAAATTAATTATTTTGCAACTTATCTTGTCAGCAGTTAATTTAATAAGTGTTTCAAGGAAGCATAAACCACTATAAGAGGATTGAGTATGATCAAGCAATATATGTCCGCCATGGGTGTCGAGGAAGCACAGTATCAAGATGGCGATTTTGAGGTTAACAGCCCCATTGATGGCGCTGTTATTGGCAACATTACTTTGGATAGCGTTAATGATGTCGATATCAAAGTAGCTAATGCCAAAGCAGCATTCAAAGCATGGCGCACCGTACCTGCCCCAAGACGTGGTGAGCTGATTCGCTTGCTTGGTGAGGTATTGCGCGAGCACAAAGAAGACCTAGGTATGCTGGTGTCATTTGAGGCTGGCAAGATCAAACAAGAAGGTCTGGGCGAAGTACAAGAAATGATCGATATCTGTGATTTCGCCGTTGGCGTATCGCGTCAGCTATATGGCCTAACTATCGCCTCAGAGCGCCCAGGTCACCATATGCGTGAGACGTGGCATCCGCTTGGTGTGATTGGCGTGATCTCTGCCTTCAACTTCCCTGTCGCGGTATGGTCTTGGAACACAGCACTTGCCATTGCTTGTGGTAATCCTGTGATCTGGAAGCCATCAGAGAAAACCCCATTGGTGGCCTTAGCTTGTCAAGCGATGTTTGAAAAAGCGCTTGCTAAGTTTGGCGATGCACCCGCGCACTTGTCGCAATTGCTACTTGGCAAAACAGAGGTGGGTAATGCCTTAGTTGAGCACAAAGATGTGGCGTTAGTCAGTGCCACGGGTAGTACGCGTATGGGCCGTGAAGTGGGGCCAAAGGTAGCCAATCGTTTTGGTAAATCCTTACTTGAGCTTGGTGGTAACAACGCCATGATTTTGACGCCAAGTGCAGATTTGGATTTGGCGCTACGCGGTATTCTCTTCTCAGCGGTCGGTACGGCAGGTCAGCGCTGCACCACACTACGCCGTTTGTTTGTCCATGAGTCTATCAAAGACGACATCTTGCCAAGAGTTAAATCTGCTTACGAAACCGTCACTATCGGTCATCCATTAGAGGGTAACTTAGTAGGTCCACTGATTGATAAAGACAGTTTTAACAACATGCAAGACGCTTTGGAAAAAGCGCGCGCGGCGGGCGGTAAGGTAACAGGCGGCGAGCGTGTACTGGCTGACAAATATCCTGATGCTTACTATGTCAAACCTGCGATTGTAGAGTTTGATGAGCAAAATGACGTTGCTAGAAGTGAGACGTTTGCGCCCATCTTATATGTCATGACTTACCAAGATTTCGATGATGCCATCGAGATGCAAAATGACGTCCCTCAAGGTCTATCCTCTTGTATATTTACCAATGACTTGCGTGAAGCGGAGATTTTCTTGAGCGATCGCGGCAGTGACTGCGGTATTGCCAATGTCAACATCGGTACCAGTGGCGCTGAGATCGGCGGATCATTTGGCGGTGAAAAAGAAACAGGTGGTGGCCGTGAATCGGGTTCTGATGCTTGGAAAGCCTATATGCGTCGTCAAACTAACACCATCAACTATTCAAAAGAGCTGCCGCTGGCACAGGGCATTAGTTTCGGCTAATAACAACACGCTTACTTTCTTTTATCCTTTTTGACTATTCATTATTAAACCGGTTGCTGGGCATATTTGACCAGCAACCCACAACACATCTGTGTCTTTTGAGCGAGAATTTTTTGTAAGCAGCAATTTTTTAAAGGATTGAGCAACGACGGACGAGGTTGCCATTATTATCAATTACTACTAAGGAAGGTAGCACTATCATGATTGATGACAAACTGCATAACCCTGATGTTGATGGCTATGGTCCATCTTCTAATTTTTTACTTGATATTGCCCCCCTCGTATTGACTGCCATTATTCTGATGGTGCAGTTTTTTATATTCAAAGACTTTACCCCCCATATACCTTTGGCTTGCGGTATTTTGATTACTGGCTTGTTTATGAAGCTGCGTGGTCGCGACTGGCAGGGTATGGAAGATCGATTTTTAAAGGTCATCAAAATTGGTCTGCCAGCCATGATCATTTTGATGGGCGTGGGTATGCTTATTGGTTCATGGATTATTGCAGGCACCGTGCCGACCATTCTTTATTACGGTTTTAGTATTTTTTCTCCTTCCTCGTTTTTGTTTTCTGTCTGTATTATCTGCGCCATTATCTCTGTTGCGACAGGCACGTCATGGGGTACGGTTGGTACCGTTGGTCTTGCGATGATGGGTATCGGTATGGGATTAGGTATTCCAGCACATTTCACAGGTGGCGCTATTGTGTCTGGTGCGTTCTTTGGGGACAAAATGTCGCCATTATCAGATACCACGAACCTTACGCCAGCAGCGGCAGGTGTTGAGCTGTGGGAGCATATTAGAGGTATGTTGCCAACGACAGTGCCAGCTATGGTGACCGCTTTGGCTATCTATGCGTGGATCGGGATGGGCTACGGGGATGACAGTATCGATCTGTCTTCTATTCAAGCGTTACAGACTAGCCTAGCAGATAACTACAATCTGAGCGTGATTACCCTATTGCCTGCGCTTGTGGTCGTGGCGGCCGCTGTGATGAAAATGCCAGCCATACCGACGGTGCTCGGCGGTGTGGTTGTGGCTTCATTGATCGCTTTTTTTATGCAAGGCGTTGGGGTTAGTGAGATCTTTAGTGTTTTACAAAATGGTTATGTTAGTGAGACAGGTTTTGAAGTGGTGGATAAACTGCTATCGAAAGGCGGCGTTATGTCGATGACGTGGGTCATTACCTTAACCATATTTGCGCTCGGTTTTGTCGGCTCCCTTGAGCATTACGGCACGCTAAAAGCCATCATGGCAAAAATCGATCAGGCGGTGAAGTCGCGTATCGGCTTGATTCTGACCACGTATGCTAGCGTTTTGGGTGTAGGTACGATTATCGGTGACGTATATACCACTTTGGTACTACCGGGCCGTCTATTAAAAGACAAATATCAAGAGATGGGCTACAAGCGCACGACTTTGACACGCTCTATCGAAGACAGCGGTACGTTGTTATCACCGCTCATTCCATGGAACATGGGTGGTAGCTTTGTCGCGGCAACCCTCGGTATCGCCACACTGACGTATGCCCCGTTTGCTTTTGCCTGTTGGTTGTCTCCTTTGTTTGGTTTGCTATGGGCGTTCCTAAATAAATTTATACCACGTGAAGAGCCTAGCGCAAATAAGCTCGGCACCACTGCTTCTATCAATGAAGTCTGATACCAGAGGAGTATGTTATGTTGCAAGAGCAGTGTTTATGGGATGTGACCGCGCCTACGATTGATGCCTATAGCCAGATCAGTAGTGACACGCAAACGACCGTCTGCATCATCGGTGGCGGTTATACAGGGTTGTCAGCGGCTATTCACTTAGCAGAAAAAGGGGTTGAGGTTGTCCTGTTAGAGGGTCATACCATTGGTGATGGCGGCTCAGGAAAAAGCGTGGGACTAGTCAATGCAGGCACTTGGTCGCGTCCTGAGGATTTAAACATTGCGCTAGGTGACACTGCAGGAGAGCGCTTGACCGAAGCGCTCGGACAAGCGCCCCGTTTGGTGTTTGATCTGATTGAGCGTTATAACATCGATGCGCAGGCGGTCAATGCGGGTAACATTCATATGGCGCATAATGCCAAAGGCGAGACCGATGTCGATATCCGCTATGAGCAGTTGACCCGCCGCGGCGCGAATGTGGAAGTGTTGACTGGCAGGAAGTGTCATGAGTATTGTGGCACGACGAGTATCAATAAAGCCTTGCTTGATCATCGAGCAGGCACGATAAATCCGTTGGCTTATGTCAGAGGACTGGCTAAGGTCGCTACCAGTCTGGGCGTCACGATTTATGAGCACTCAACCGTTGCAGCGATAGAAAAAGCAGACGGTCATTGGTACACCAAAACCCCGCAAGCACATGTAAAATCCGAGCGGGTGATTATTGCTACTAACGCTTATACTGAAGGTGAGTGGACTGAACTTGCGAAGACGTTTTATTTGGTTGACTACTATCAGGTTGCCTCCGAACCACTGAGCGGGTCTGTTGCAGATCGTATTTTGCCATATAAGACAGGGGCGTGGGATACCCGTTTGGCGCTCTCTAGCTTTCGCCGTGATAAAGATGATCGTCTATTATTGGGCACAGTTGGCGGTATGCAGCTCAAACCAAAATCCTTTTACCAGTCATGGGCCAATACCATTCAAAAAAGCTATTACCCAGATTTGCCTGCATTTAACTGGCAGTATGAATGGGGCGGTAGTTTTGGTTTTACACAGGATCATATCTTTCGTGTACTTGAGCCTGCTGAAGGTATCATGACGGCGACGGCATACAATGGCCGCGGCATTACCACAGGGACGCTCATGGGTAAGTGTTTTGCAGATTATATCTTGACAGGTAATAGTGACAGCATCCCTTTACCCTTTAAACGCTTAGAAGAAGAAAAAATCGCCTTTAGCGGAATTAGGTCTGGATTGACTGAGCTTGGGTTGACGTTGTACCACGCGGGTCAATGTCTCAGAATTATCAGATAATGAGCTTTCCTCCTCAATTATAGTCGCTCCATGGTGGTTGATAGACACGCCAATAAGGTGCTATCTGCTCATGGTGCAGCTTATATTTTATTAAATGAAGGAACCTATTTAGTGAGTGATCTTATTAGTATCTCAGCGCCTACCATCGATAGCCTTATCTCTACGCTACAAGACAATCATAATTTCGACCCCAGCCAAATCAAAACCGACGCTGAGAGTCTAGAGCATTGGGGCAAAGACTGGACCAAACACTTCGCTCCAGCTGCTGCCGCCATCGTCTTTCCAAAGACCACCGAACAAGTTCAATCGATTGTCCTGCTTGCTAATGAGTATAATGTCGTTCTCACCCCTAGTGGTGGCCGTACTGGACTCTCTGCTGGCGCAGTTGCTGCCAATGGCGAAATCGTCGTCAGCATGGATAAAATGAACCAGATTGGCACCTTTTATCCTGCTGATCGCATCGTTGAGATTGAAGCAGGTGTCATTACAGAACAGCTGCAACAGTTTGCCGAATCAAAAGACCTCTACTATCCCGTCGACTTTGCCTCAGCAGGCTCTAGTCAAATGGGTGGTAACATCGGCACCAATGCTGGCGGCATCAAAGTCATCCGTTATGGCATGACCCGTCAATGGATCATGGGTCTGACTGTCGTCACAGGTAAAGGCGATATCTTGCAACTGAATCGCGGTATGGTAAAGAATGCCACGGGTTATGACCTGCGCCAACTATTCATCGGTAGTGAAGGCACGCTTGGCCTTGTCACTCATGCGCAAATCAAGCTTGAGCGTCAGCCACAAGACTTAAATGTCATGGTGCTGGGTATGGACAACTTTAGTGATGTTATGAATGTACTCTCTGCCTTTCAAGCCCAGATTGATTTGACTGCCTTTGAATTCTTTGATGAGGTGGCGATTGATAAGTTGATGGCCCATGGTCAAGTACAAGAGCCGTTTGAGTCACGTACCAAGTTTTATACGTTATTAGAGTTTGAAGCGCCTTATGAGCCAATCATGGAAAAAGCCATGGCCATCTTTGAGCATTGTATGGAAGAGGGCTGGGTTGTTGATGGGGTGATGAGTCAGAGCCTATCGCAAGCGGCTGAGCTGTGGAAGCTACGCGAATACATCTCAGAGACCATCTCTGTCTTTACCCCTTATAAGAATGATGTGTCTGTGCTGATCAGTCATGTGCCTGAGTTTATTAAAGAGATTGATGACATCGTCAGCAGCAACTATCCTGACTTTGAGGTGTGCTGGTTTGGTCATATTGGTGATGGCAATCTACATCTTAATATCTTGAAGCCTGAGAATATGAGCAAAGATGATTTCTTTGCCGAGTGTCAGGTTGTGAATAAGCACGTGTTTGAGACAGTGCAAAAATATGGCGGATCAGTGTCTGCTGAGCATGGGGTAGGTATGACCAAGAAGCCGTATCTGCAATACAGCCGTAGTGAGACTGAGATTAATTATCTGCGTGAGGTCAAGAAGGTGTTTGATCCAAACAACATTATGAATCGTGGCAAGATTTTTGATATGTAGATAAAAAAGCTGATGTAGTCAGTCGTTTTTATATTTGTCATTGTCTTGCTCTAAGCATGGATGAATCATGCAGTTTGTTTTTGTATTCTCATAGACTGGGGATAGTACCCTCACAGAATATTTTAGGAGTTACTATGTACGTTTTGGATATTGATACGGTAAAAGAACAACTGACAATGTCAATGGCAATAAATGCTATTGAAGCGCTGCTTAAAGTGCAAAGTGATCATCCAAAGTGGGTTAAAACACCTGAGCGCTTAGTGATTCCTACTTTTGAGGAAAGTAATAACCATGCCAATGGCTCACATTTATCCATGCCGTCCGTGGTTTTTGATGGTGAGAACGAATATACCGTGGTCAAGTTGGTCAGTATCTGTCCAGACAATCCCAAGCGTGGTAAGCCAACGACGATGGCAACGATTACTGTATCCGACAATGCGACAGGGGAGATACTAGCTTTTTTAGATGGTATATATATCACTCAGGTACGCACGGCCGCACTGTCGGGGATTGCGACTAAATATTTAGCAAAGCAAGATAGTCGTGTCATGGCTGTAGTAGGAACTGGGGGAATGGCGTATGAGCAGCTCAACGCCATACTTACTGTGCGTCCAAATATCAAACAGGTGAATATTTGGAACAGAACTCTACAGGTGGCGCATAAGTTTGAGAATAAATTTAGACAAGAATACCCACAATGGCAAGTTGATTTCAAGGTCTATGAGAATATTGCAGATGCTATCAAAGATGCCGATATTATCAACCTCGCAACAAGAGCAAAGACAGGATTGTTTGAAGCGTCACAGATAAAGCCGAATACTCATATCAATGCAGTCGGTGCTTATCAAGCAACGATGAAGGAAGTTAGTAATTCGGTAATAGAGGCTAGTGCTTCTGTGATTATTGATGATGTTAAAGGTGGCTTACACGAAGCGGGCGACTTGATACAAGCTCATAATGATATGAATTGTAGTTGGACATGGGAGCAGCTAACGGGCACATTAAGTGATCTGGTCACTGAAAAAGTTAGGATTGATACGAATGAGAATAAAGGCATCACATTATTTAAGTCCGTTGGTGCAGCAAGTTTTGATGCAGCAGTCGCGCTAAAGATTGCGCAGAAAGCCAAAGAAGAAGGATTGGGGCAGCTGGTTAAGTTATAAAGATCAGCTGTTTATTAGTGAATTGATTTTAAAAAGTAGCTAAGCCAAATTGATAAAATCAGATTATTATTTGATATGGTTAGTCTGCTATCTTCGTAAATATGATATTCAGTCTACTAACAACCATATAGAATAGTACTTGTACAAAGATCGCTATCTAGAGAAAAATACTTTCGCTAATCTAAAAAATTACAGCGCGGTCGCAAAAAGTAGGCACAAGCTAGAGTCATGAAAATACAATGACTCTAGCTTGTGCCTATTTCTGGTTGAAATTATGCCTCTGCACTAATGAGGTGTGTAATTCACCTTCATACTCATAGTAGAAGAGTTAATTCGTAACATAAACCAAGTCCATCTCTACAGTTTATTCAACATAGCTCCTTCTTGCAAACGCTCTTTTGTAGGGTGTTAAAAAAATGGAGTTAGCCTTGCTGTGTAAAGTTAAGAGATAACTAGTTTTTAAAATCAGTCAGCCAATATAAAGTAAATTACTTGTTCAAATTTATATTCACCTACACTGAATATTAAATTGAACATAAGGCACAATTAGATAATGGCTACCTTCGCTGCCATGATAACCCGATTTTTCATACCAAGAGATATCCTGTTGATAAAACAGGGTAGTTGTAAAGCCAGCCATCAATAGATGCTTATTACCTTGCCCTTGAGAAGAATATTCTTTAGAAAAAGCAGTTGAAAATTGAGCAACTTGTTGGCCTTTAGCTGAGTAAAAGCCATCGCTTTTCCTCTCTCGTTTATAGCAGGCGACATCAAATAATCCTAGAATATCATTTCTCGCTTTCGTCCAGCTATCACGGCAAAACGTATGTTCTAAAAACTTGCGACCTTCGTCATTAACCAGTGTGCGCGGCGTCAATACCAGCTCATCTAAACGCATAAAGCGATGAAAAGTCAGCATTGAAGGCGGACTAAACACAGGCAAGTCAATTTGCTCAGCATGAGTAAGCAATATTTTAGCTAAAGTAGGATGATGCTTTTTATGATGGAGTAGTAAGCTCAAAGTTTGCTTTGCTCGTGTCAGTGCTACATATAACGGTCTATCATGACTATGGTCTGCCTGAGCGTTTGAAGATGAGTTTGAGAGTTGATCATCAATGACATAAACATGATCAAACTCCATCCCTTTCGCACTATGATAAGTGATTAATATAACCTGTGTTTTATCGTCGTATAAAATAGACTCTAACGCTTGTAATACCTGTTCATAAGTGACATTTTCCATATCTTGAGTGCAACTGATAATTGCCTCCCAAGCTTTATCTAAATGGTTTAAGCCTCGCTTGACCCGCCAGCATTCCAAAAATTCAGCAACATTCTCTTCAATAAAGTCTAAACGTTTCGCACTCAAATCTTTAAATAGCGCTTGTCCTATAAAGCTATTGATGGGAGTAACTTGCTCATTTTCATTATACCGCTGACTACTGATATTTAGAGCTTCAAGGTAATGCTGTATGGCATCGAAATATGACCATTTAGGAGCGAGCACTGCTATGGTTTCTGGCGGTCCATTTTTTTGTTCATTACCTGCTAAGTGCTGTTCAATATCAGACGCAACCCATGCTGCCATGTCAACGCCTTTGGTCTGCTGGTAGTACCCATAGCGAATAGGACTACTAGGATAGGGTTTAGTCGCCTTGATGCTATGCTCAGCCTGCTTTAGACGCTCACTACTTGGCAATGTAGTAGCTATAAATTCATTGGCAAGCTCGACTATATTATTAGCACTACGATAGTTATTGAGCAGATAGTATTTTTGCTCAGTATTAACATGGTAGTTATCTGCAAACTGCTGGATATATTGAATGCTAGCGCCACGAAAGGCGTATAGGTTCTGGTCGTCGTCACCAACCACCATCAAATAGCCGCGCTGCTCAAAGTTATCATCAGTAGCATCACTATCAGCGTCTATGGCAATGTAGCTATCATTGGTGTCGCTATTATTGTCATCTTGTGTTTGTAGATCTGCTAATAGTCCAATCATTTGATACTGATATTCATCGATATCTTGAAACTCATCGACCATAATGTACTGAAAGTGTTGCGGCCGCTCTTGTAGTTGACTGATGGCCTGCTCAATCATCCACTGATAGCGAGCATTATCACGGCGCTTTTGTAAATTTTTCTCTTGGCTTAAATGCTCAATGCGCGTGGCAATCTCATCAAGCGCGGCATCGGGTGCGTCTTTTTCACTCAGTCCTGTGATTTGCCGTGCCAGACCATGGAAGGTCTGAATGGTAACATTGATCGCATGATAACCAATCAAAGCCAGTAAGCGCGATCTTAATTCAGCTACTGCCAAACGGTTATAAGCCAATATCAAAATCTTCTCAGGTTTTATTTCCTCTATCATTAATAGATAAGCGACTCTATGTACCACCACAGTGGTTTTTCCAGATCCTGGACCAGCCAGTACCATGGCCGCACGGCTTGTTTCTTTGATAATTTGTACTTGAGTGTCACTAAAATATTTAGGCAAAATCTCTTTTTCATAATCTTTGATATAAGGTTTATGCACATCGATGTCGTTGTTAATATAGGTTTTAATGACTTCCGATAGAGGCTGGGTAAAGTAGTCCTCAATCAACGCTTTTTGGACATCAGAGTCTGCCTGTAGCCAAAAGCTCAGCATATGGATGCGAGCGCAGCGATCTTGATAATGGGTTTGCAAATACTGATAGGCGTTTTCATGATACTTTGAAGTGGATTTTCGGTGTTTGCCAATAAAGAAAATAGCATCTTGCGTGTCGTCTAAGCGGCTAAGCTCAATCAGCTCTAAGCGCTGTAACTGCTCAAGTTGGGTCAAGATAGTATCAGGATCGCGCTTTAGTTTCTGGGCTAAGTTATCGAGATGAAATGCTTTACCATCACCATCTTTTTTATCAGGTAGGGCAGGTAGCAGATACTCTTCATATAAAGGTGTCAAATTTGCTACGAGCACTTTTGCATAGCGAACCCAGCTCTCCCAATTGTCTGGTAGATCCTCATCAATTTGCCATAACTTAGTCCTATTTGTGGAGGAAACAAATACTTGGGTCGTACCATGATTGCGTGTTTTTAAGATACCTAATGCTCGAAACATAGGTAGAATATGACGTTTACTAGATAGATTATGGCGCTGCTGAATCAGCCAGTTGTCGAGTGCTTTGGTATTGAGCTGGGTAGCGCCTTGCATTTCTATCGCTTCAGTGCCACTTAGCGCTCCATAGCTGCTATTTAGACATTCTTCTAAAGCAGTAATAATACGGCTTAAGCGATTAAATTCACCCTTTAAATAGCGGTGTGTATATTTTAGTCGTACACGCACCACAACTTGCCACTGAGCATGACCTTGATTGACCAACTCACGTAACCCTTTTAATAGTGATTTAACAGAATAGCCAAGTGCTAGTGCCAATTCAGGTAAATGATAGCGAGTCAGGCCAGTATTGTTGTTATTGTTAGAGCCTTCGTCACTACTATTCTTAGCATTAACTATATTTGTTGTCACCTTGCTTAAGGTGTCATCCGCAAGCTGCTGTAATTGAGCATAGAGATTAGACATATTAGTATGTTGGCTAGCAGGCGGTTGGCTTGAGAGTTTGATACTGATCCAAGCCGGTTGCTGGTCTTTTTCAGTCAGCAACCCGTAACGCTCGAGCGCCAATAAAGCCACTCTTACCTGGGTATTAAGTTGTTCAGTCTCGTCATCTGGTGCAAGTATGGGCGCTAGTACACTGCTAGGGAACCATTGATCTTGTATGGGTTTGCTGAGAGCTGGACGTATGGCTGTCCAACAGTCTCTCAAGGTATTTGTATTTGGTATGCGTGACTCACGCTCTTGGAAAAATAAAGCTTCAATATCTCTTTGACCCCATAGCATATATGCTGCGCCGACCTCGTAGGACTTACGTGCTGCACGGCCAATCTCCTGAATATAAGACTCAAGATTATTCGGCGGCCCACTATGAATAACGGTATGGATGCCTTCTTTATCGATGCCCATGCCAAAAGCATTGGTACAGACCACCACGTCTAGTTCATCATTTTTGAATTTTTCAAGTACACTCTTTTTTTGCCCCTCATTTAATTTAGAATGATAGGCGGCGGACACTAAGCCTTTTTGGGCGAAATCGTCAGCATATTGATCACAGCCTTTACGGTTACGCAGATAAACTATAACCACGCCTTTTTCAGGATGTTCTGGATATTGGTTCTCGTACCAAACTTTGCGCTCATTTATAATGTTATAGATATGCGCTTCACGCTCGTCCTTGGCTGCTTCTATAAAATGCGCAGTAATATCGTCACGCCAAATCTTAAGGCTTTCGATAGGGGTGCCATATTGCACCAAAGTTTTATTGTCAGTTAAGGCAGTAAGCTTATCTACCAGCTCACTCTCTAAATCATCTTTGACACGTGTGGAGGCTGTGGCGGTCACTAAGCTTATGGTGGGTGGTAAGAATTCCGACGCGTTACTGCTAATATTTGTTCTAGATGCGTTAGTATTGTCCTGATCAGATATCACTTCTAATATATCAAGCTGAAGTTTACCCTCTTTAATGTCTTTTTGGCGCTCAAGCTGCTTTGTAAAGTGTTCTCGAAGCTCGTCGCTATAACACGCCATCATGTGATCGGCGATACGCAAAAAGTCTGGCCGAAAATCAGTGCCCCATTGGCTAAGCGTATGCGCCTCATCTAACACCCAAAATGCTGGTGGGCGATTTTTGAGTAGTTGACGAATACTATGTGTACGTAGCCGCTCTGGACTCATATAAATAATATCAATATCGCCTTGCCAAATACCGTCTAAGATGTCTTTTTGGGTTTCTATGGACTGCCCTGAAGTCAGATAAGCAATACGGTTGGCGTAGTCTGGCAAATCAGTATGCAAGTTGACAACTTGGTCTTCGATTAATGCCTTTAAAGGCGATATCACTACGGTCAGCTGACGTTGGTACCTACTTAATATCAGTGCGGGTAGCTGGAAGGTCAAGCTTTTACCGCCACCTGTTGGTAATATGCCAAGAGGAATGTCTTTATTCATCAGCACTGCTTTGACAATAGACATCTGTCCTTCGCGCAAATGCTCAAATCCAAAAAAGTGATGACACTGTTGATTAATCCAATCTTCACTCGGCTCATGCAAATGCCAAAAAGTATTTTCAGCTTGGCTAAAACTATGTCTGTGGAAAGGATGCTTGATAAGCCATACTGGACGGCGTGCTTGTGGCTTATCAAAATATCTTAGCCAGTTAATAAAGGTGGCTAAACCAAGATGTTGCCATAATGTTGAGTGCTCTTTATCATCATTGCTTATATGAGTATTGCCCATACAACTTTCTAATAGGTTGATAAGATCAGTTCGATTTCCTGCTGGTAAGTCATTAAAGATAGCTTCTATATCAAAGGTATTATTTTCATCTATAGCAAAGTAGCTTTGACGGCTGAGCGTATGTAAATGCAAAAGTTGTGGTAAGAGCTTGTACAGTAGTATTTGCATATTGGTAGGTAGGATTTGCCACGCTTGTGTGCAAAGCCCAAATACACAGCGACTTTCTAAGCAGTCAAGGACTGGGTTATTATAATCGACATTGGCTTTGTAGAGCTTAGCTAAGGCGTGGCTAGGCTGGTGCGGAATAAATAGGCAGCTCAGTATCAGTGTATCCCAAGCTTTCGCTTGCCAGCCACGCAGTTTTTCAGAACCGTCAGGCTGGTTTGTTAATAGTGTGTGTTTATAGCTAGTGGTCGATAATGCGTCGTTTAATAGCGAATATAGGTGAGGTAAATCAAACTCAATTAGATGATGGCCACCTAAAAAATCAGCTTTATTCAATAGCTCATAAACAACATCCGACTGCTGTCGAAATTGCTTAGCACTAAAATGCCAATAGTAGTCGTTGATTAAGAAAGCACCATCTATCAGCGTCTCATTTTTAGGGTTGATTTCCAAATCAAGCCATAGAGTTTGTTGTGGGTTCAACTTTGAGAATAGTTCAGATGCACTCTGAACGGCTGTTAATTTCTCTATATACTTCGCTGCATTGAGACGTAGAAACTCCGGTAAGCTGCTAGGTTTTGATGTTTGGATATCTGCTGTAGATGGAAGTGCGCTATTTATGGGATCAGAAATATCGTTATGACTGTTTTGAGGACTTATCTGCCCAGATATTCTAGAAGGTGAAAAAGAAGTAGGCTGGATAAAATTGGGTAGGTCTGACATGTTTTCAGCTTCTAAGTAGTAGGTAAATAAACGAACTATAGTATACAATTCTCTTTATCTTAGCCAGAGTCATAGTGGGCGAGCACTTGCAAGTATTGTCATATTCTTAATAAACCCTAATATTAATAACAGCATCTAAGTAAAAACCAAAGTACTAAGCACTAAATATGGTGCTAACGCTGCGTACTATATATGGTTGGCATCATATTTTTTGATTATGAAGATGTGCTTACTTTCAATGCTTAATCAGAGAGTCTGCACCTTAGCCGCGTGTCTAAATGAGACTTTTGATAAGGAATTATTGCGATTAAAATTATGTGGCTATTCATCAATCAGATAGATAAAAACATCAATTTTAGTTTATTATTATTCATAATTGATATATTACGCGTTAGTTGCACAAGGATAGATAGTAAATTTTGTCGCTATCGATGTGAAAACTGCCAACTCAAACTTTGGCTCTATCTGCCAAATAGAAATGGCAAAGTATATAGAAGGTAAGCTGATAAATACCTACTGTTACTTGAACTAAAAACTCTTGTCATGTATCTAAAATTAGTTGACCACTACAGTTCAACTACTGTCAATAACTCGCTAAATAATTTAAATAATAAGGAAAATAATGACAAATGACATTATTCACCCAGTTCACCAGCTATATAATACATTTATTGAAGAATGCTTATTGAAGGATAATTCAGTCCTCACTAATGAAGAAGACATATTTACATTAGAAAATTTGAAGAAAGTAAAAATATGTTTTTTGGACTCACCTATAGAAGGTAGCAATCAAGATTTTTGGCAAAAAATTAAACAGCAGTTTGAGGATGCAGATTACAAAACAAAGCTTTGCTTTGCTCATCTCAATTGGCTCTGGAGCTTACCTGCTCATGATATAACCGCTGATACCAAAGAGAAAACACCTATCTGGATATTGGATAAAGAAGCAGATATTCATCGCTTTAATGAATGTAGGCGAGAAAATTTCTTCCCTAAGTATGGTGTAGGCTCAACAGGTCAGTATCATAAAACCAATAAACCTGTAGAGTTAAACTACTTATTGATTCTCTGCATGACACTTAAAGAGGAGGTAGATAATGGAGGGTTTGATAAAGAAGCCATAAATGCTTTCATTATTGAAAACGCTGACATACTTTTTGAGGAAAATGCTTACGGCATTGATGAAGCAGAGTATCGGCAACTAAAAAACAAAACAATCGCTATGCAAAGCTTAATGCTTCATTTAGCAAATCCTGACAAATATGAGCCTATAGCTTCAAAGCAAGATAAGCTAGCGATTAAGCAACACTTTGATGCTTTGATAAAAGATTTACCAGGATTAAAAGACGATATTAATCTTGATGAAGAGATTTCACTGATCAAAGAGCAGTTAGTTATATCGCAGCAAGAGCTACAGTTAGACTTCAAAAATGGGTTTAGCTTCTATAATGACCAGCTTTGGCATATTTGGAACAAGGGCATACATAATCTATCAGATGACCTGATGGCATTGCAGTATAAAAAAGCGATCGTATATTATGGTCCTCCAGGTACAGGAAAAACACACTCTGCAAACGCCTTAGCTGAGTCTTTAATTGCTATTCATTTTTTGCATAAAAAAGAAAACTTACAGCGCTTCCTTAAAGATAAAAAAACTGTTGTAGATGGCCGAATACATCATCTTCAATTTAATCCAAATACCTCTTATGAAGATTTCATAGCAGGCTACCAACTAAAATCAACCCCTGATGGTTCGGAAACAGTTCCTGTCGAAGGCCAATTGTTCAATATTATCGAAAAAGCAAACCAAGAAACTGAAACTACTGACAAAGATAACAAAATAAAGCTACCTCATGTACTCATTTTAGATGAGATAAATAGGGTGGATTTATCACGTGTGTTTGGGGAGTTATTCTCTGCTATGGAGTATCGGAACAAACCTATCGAAACTGCAATTAAAGGTATTACACTTATTATTCCTGATAATTTATACATTATTGGAACCATGAATGAAATTGATTTTTCCGTAGAGCGTATGGACTTTGCTTTACGCAGACGATTTTTGTGGAAGTTTAAAGGCTATGATAAAGACATTTTATTTAATATGCTCAGTCAGAATTCACATGACAAGCTATCAGAACATATTGAAGGATTTGTAAATGACTGCACTTCATTAAATGAATATATAAGTACAAAAATCGATGAGCTGGGCGTAGATTACCAAATTGGGCATACTTTTTTTGCTGAGTTACCTAAGATTTATGAACAAAATGCCAATTTAACAGGTAAAAACAGAAGCAAGTTGAAATTATACAAAGAAGCGCGAGATATTTTATGGAGGTTTTCAATAGAACCTATGTTAGAGGCTTTTTTAGGCAATACGGACAAAAAGATGGTACAGAAACATTTAACTAATGCTGAGAAAGTTTTTACTCATGCAAAGTGATATTTGCACTATAAAAGTCAGGGATTGCTCGTATATTGATATAGAGGCAAATATGGCAGTTGTTATTAACAACTGCTTTACAAGCACCAATGTATTTAGAATTAACACTGACTCAGTGGGCGATGAAACACCATTGTTAAGTTATAGTTATACTCATAAAAAGTGGCTGACAGGTAGATATATTGGAAAATTATATTTCGAATACAATGGTAGACCTCATTGTTTTGAAGTGCAGCCTCGTTTTGGTAATGCCAATATCTTAATATTATTAGAAGAAATATTTAATATTAAACTTGCACATAGCACTTCCGAGTACAAGCTATATGATAACAGTGATAATGAGCTTTTAAAAAAAATTATAAGCATAATATGGGTTAAAACCCTGAGCAAAATTAATATACACGGTTTGCCGAAGCATAAAGTGGAAAAGCTAAATAAAAGTAGTACTGTAAGAGGTAAGATGGCTATAAAGAAAAGTGTGTTACCGATTTATAAAGAAAATTATGTAGTCTCAAAGCGGATAGAAAAAGAAGTAGACAGCACAATTTTGGCGATTTTAAAGAAAGCATACACTATCTTATGCAAAGATTATTATTTAACAGAAAATATGTTAAATGATGCGGTAAAAGAGGTAATAAGAGTACCGTGCCATAACAAGCAGGTTATTACCACGACCCAATTCCAAAAAATAAAATATGGCGCTATTTATGCTAACTATAAAGAGATAGTAGATTTCTCTTGGCATATTATTCAGTATAAGAAACAATCATCAATGCATGAAATGGCAGATATAATGGGTAATGCCTTATTTTTAGACATGGCAGAGATATGGGAAAAATATCTATTCACTATCTTAAAAAAATGCTTTGCGCCTAGAGGATGGCATGTTTACTCACAGCAGTATAGAATCTACCAAAACACAGGTTTTAAACGAAGTATTATTCCAGATATTATTTTAGAAAAAGATAGTCATATAGTTGTGCTAGATGCTAAATATAAGCGCATGACCGGTCATTTCAGAGACTATGATAGAGCTGATTTTTTCCAATTACATACTTACGGCTCTTATATGGAATCACATAATAAAAAGCTAATAGGTTTGGGGCTGATTTATCCACTAAGTGAGCGCTTCGACAAAGAAGAACTAGATAAGAACTTTGCTAAAAATCTTTATGGTGACTCTACGAGTAACACTTGGTTTAAAGTAGATGGAATATGTTTAAAAGACTCACATCACCAATTAACAGAACAAAAAGACGATTTTTTGAGAAGAATAGAATCGCTATTGCTTGTATGACCCATATTTGATGCACCCTGACTTTAATTGCTTAAATAGACTCAAGACCTTTAAAGGGTACAACACCCGCCTTAGTAGTACCGAAGCTTCATAAGTCGATTTCTATACACTCAACCGTAGTGTTCTACAATCAATGTTATTGCCTCAATGCAAAGTTATGATCAATCAACACACAATATATGGGTTCAGGATCTAACCTCATTGAAATGACATGTTGTGATTAAACTGTCTGTCAATATGACTAATAAAAAGTAACTGATTTATTTATAAAATAAAAAAAACAGGGCTTAAATGAATTAGGCTATAAAATACAAAAAAACTTTTTTCCGATGAATATACGACAATTGTATTAATAATTTTATTAGAATGAGCTACTGTGTTTTAGAGGATTGTTATAGTGCCCACGGCGGAATTCCAGCTCAACTTTTTAAGACGTATTCAGTGGCTGCTTGAATCTAGTTCCTATACCTCGACCTATAAATTTGCCTTGTTAATGGCAATAGTTAATCTGTCTATAGAGTCTGGAATTAATGATGACAGTGAACACAGTATTTCTTATGAGCAGTTAGCAGAGCAGTTTATACAGCTTTACTGGACACAAGCATTACCATACTCAGATCAAAGTAGTGATTCTGTACTCAGACAAAGCAGTACAACAGGGCAGGCTAGTGTTATTAATAGCATTCTAGATTTGCAGCATAAAACTAAGACAACCAGTCTGACTATGGCTTGCACACAAAATATCAAACTATGGCAATCGACTGTAAAAGATATTGCTTCAACTATCAAAAAGTACCCCGCAAGATATCTGCAAAGTGCGGAGGACAAAGTTAGTCGTGAATTCTTATATGTTTATGACTCAAAATCAAAGGTAATAACTTTAAATCCTGGTATTGCATACTGTTTTACACGCTTTAGTAAAATAATTAACAAGCTATGCCAGCAATACTGGACAGAGTTCGTACGTAAGAACAGTCGTAACCAAATACATTTTAGTGATGATATTGATTTGCAGCAGTTCTTGTTCAATCAATCGCGCCAAAGTCTAAAAGTATTAATACCTATCCTGATTGATACTCAGCGGGGACAGTGCTTCTATTGTCATAAACCCTTGAGAAACAATATCGAAGTTGATCACTTTATTCCTTGGTCGAAATATCCAATTGATACGACTCATAACTTCGTACTTACGGATCATAGCTGCAATAATAGTAAGCGTGATTATCTGGCTGAAGAGCTATTTTATGAAAAGTGGCTAGAACGCAATCAACAACACGGTCATACGATTGAGCAGGAAGCAAAAATTATAGGTTTTACGACCAATCAACTTCGCTCTGAAACGATCAGCCAGTGGGCTTATCAAATAGCAGTGGAACATGGGGATTTAGTTTGGTCGCCAGAATCAAGTATAAAATTACGAACTATTAACCCTAGTTTACTGCCTAGGCTTAGGGGTTGATAGATGATGTAGATAGGATGTATACCAACCTATTCATTTTCATTAAATTCAAGCCATACAAAAGATGTGGTAACTTAAATAGCAAACGTTAAGACGCAGGATATCTATAATATATTTACCAGTCGACTACCAGTCAGAAAGCGCATCGCAATAATTTTAGATGCAGGCTGCTGTTCAGGTAAAAATGCTGATTGTTCTATTCTTTTGGTTTATCGAGTAATAGCAGTAGATAGCAATGCTAATTGATCGAGCACAGGAAACTTTCTTTCATTGATGTTTTAGCTTGTGCTTCATTATTACAAACTTTACTTTCCTTCAAATTTGATTGTGACGTTTGAATCAAAATAGAGAGTATTGTTTTTATAACATTCTAGAAACATTTTAGAAAAAAACTTGCAATAAGTACCTGTTCTATACATAATCCTTTTACTATAAAAATGGTGGACTTATGTATACAAGTATTTCGAGAACCAATGTAGCTGGCCACACTTTAAGCTTTTTAACGGTTAGTATTATCAGCGTTTGTATCAATGCCAATGCGCTTACGCCTGAGCAGTACCAAGAGCAGCGTAGTGAAGCCTTAAAACAGCAACAATTGGTTAAGCCTAATGTCAATATAAATACTGATACGTATCAACAAGCACCTTCCACTTCTATAGTGCTCGCCAGTTCTCAGAATACTGATCCTGCTTCAACCCCTTGTTTCGATATTGACCATATCTACCTAATAGGTGAGCTGAGCGAAAAATTTACTTTCGCACTCATGCCTTATACCAAAGGTAAATCATCCCTACTGGGCAGCTGTCTATCAGTCAATGATATCAACCAGCTGGTCACCAATGTACAGAACCGGATTATCGAAAAAGGTTACGTCACCACTCGGGTATTGGTGCAGAACCAAAACCTCAAATCTGGTCACTTAACGCTTACTCTCATCCCCGGTCGTATTGATCAAATTACCGCTGTCGATGTTCAAGCCAGTCGCCCTGTGTATATTGATAATAGCGGCAATCCTGCCAACTTTGCCCCTGCCATGCCAATGCAGTCTGGTGATTTGCTTAATGTTCGTGATATCGAGCAGTCACTAGAAAACTTTAAGCGCGTACCAACCGCTGACGCAGATTTCTCCATTGCACCTAGCAGTCGAATGACCGAGCCTGGTTATAGTGATATCCAAGTTAAATGGCAGCAAAACAAACGCTGGCGTCTGTCTGCTTCTGTTGATGATTCAGGGCAGGAAAGTACAGGTGTCTATCAAGGTAATGTCACGCTATCACTAGACAATCCCACTTGGCACAATGATTTGTTATACCTATCTTATAACCACAATTTAGATGGGGGCGGTGATGGCGAAGATAATGGTAGCTGGGGATATAACATTGGCTACGTACTGCCCATCAACAATACCCAACTAACACTGACCCACAGCGGCTATAACTATGATCAAACCATTGCGGGTGCCAATCAAGACTACGTTTATAGCGGCGACTCTTATAACACCGAAGCGCTCGTCAGCCATTTGGTCCATCGTGACAGTCACAGCAAAACGTATTTAAAGGCAGGTGGTTACACCAAGCAACAAAGTAACTTTATTGATGATACGGAAGTGGAAGTACAGCGTCGCCGTACGGCAGGCTATAAAGCAGGCATTGGCTACGAGACCATCATTGGTAAAACCCAATGGGTAGGTGATGTCATGTATCAGCGCGGTACAGGTGCTTTTGATGCAATCGATCCACCTGAAGCATTGTTTAATGAAGGCAGTGCGCGTGCGGGTATCGTAAAAGTAGGGGTTGATGTGAATCATCCTATGCAAATTGCCAATCAAGCGTTGAATTACCATGGCTCTTTTACTGGGCAGTATGCAACTGAGGCATTGGTGCCGAATGAACGTTTGAGTATTGGTGGACGTTATAGTGTACGCGGGTTCGATGGTGAGCGCAGTTTAAGCGGCGATCATGGTGCGATTCTAAAGCAAGAAATGAGTGCCTATTTAGGTGATAAGCCTCATGCCGTTTATGCTGGTGTCGATGCAGGCTATGTGAAGCTTGATAATGATGCTCAAGATGATCTGTTGCTCGGCAATCATCTCGTTGGCGGGGTTGTAGGCGTCAAAGGCTACGTCACGCCGCTACGCACCAGCTATGACTTGTTTGCTGGCTATCCGCTAGCCCAGCCAGACGGTTTCAGTGACAAAGAGTGGGTCACTGGTTTTAGTTTAGGGTGGCAGTACTAACCCTCACTAACTAGCACTATCATTTATGCCGTATCCAAGATTGGTCATAAACCCGCTTTAATAAATTCTATCGAATAATCTATTCAATAAATACTCCCTCAAAGGACATCACAATGAACGCTCAATGCTACCGAGTTATTTTTAACAAAGCCCGCGGAATGCTCATGGTGGTGTCAGAGGCAGCACGCTCTCAAGGTAAAACCAGCAACCCTAGCGAGGGTGGCAGTTCAATCAGTCAAATTGCTGCTGGGTCACAAACAACGACTCACACTAACGGTTATTACCAAGGTGGTCAGCTGAATAGTTTGCGCTCGCATCTACTGCTAGCGCTTGGTATGGCGACTATCATTAGCACGAGTGTTAGCACAAATGCTCATGCCGATAGCACCAAAATCGTCGCTGATCGTAATGCCGCCGCTGCCCAGCAAGCGGCCATCTTAAAAGCATCAAATGGCAAGACCCAAGTCAATATTCAGACGCCAAGTGTAGCTGGCGTATCACGCAATGTCTTTAGTCAATTCGATGTCGGTTCTGATGGTGCCATTCTTAACAATAGCCGTACCAATGCTCAGACTCAGATTGCTGGTTGGGTAGAAGGCAATCCTTATTTAGCACGCGGTGAAGCGCGCGTTATCTTAAATGAAGTCAATTCAAGCGATCCGAGCCGTCTGGGTGGCTATACTGAGATTGCTGGTGGCAAGGCTGAGTTGATTATCGCCAACCCTGCGGGCATCAGCTGTGCTGGCTGCGGCTTTATCAACGCCTCCCGTACCACGTTGACGACCGGTCAAGCACTCATGGATCAAGGCCGCTTGACAGGCTTTGATGTAACAGGTGGTAAGGTTCGTATCGATGGTGATGGCTTAGATACTAGCAGTAGTGATTACACTCAAATCATTGCCAAGACCGCTGAGATTAATGCAGGTATCTATGCCAAAAACTTAGATGTGATTACGGGTAGTAATAAAATTAGCTATGAATCGGATGCGGCAGATACGATTGTTACTTCTAACGATGCGACCAATAGCACCAACCAAGCGATGGGTGTGGCGCTTGATGTTTCGTCACTGGGTGCGATGTATGCAGGTAAGATCCGTCTGATCGGTACAGAAAAGGGCATGGGTGTCACCAACGCAGGTAGTATTACCGCAAGCTCTGGCGGTCTTCAGTTAGATAGTAATGGCAATTTGATTAACTCAGGTAGTCTCGTTGCCAATCAAGACAAAGTAGATATCAATACTAAAGGTTTCAGCATTGATAACTCAGGGACTATTGCAAGTTCTCGTGATGCCGCCGCGCTAAAGAGCAGTACCCTAAATAACAGTGGCGTGATCAGTAGCCGAGGCACCTTAAGTTTGCAGCAAACTGGCAATATAGATAACTCAGGTGAGATAGCCACTGGTAGCTTTGACATACAGTCTGCAGCACTCAAAAATAGCGGTAAACTGCTACAAACGGGTACTGGTAACTTGTCTATTACAGCTCAGCAACTTATCAATCAGCAAGGTGCTGTCATCGGTCAAGATCTATATGCGGATAACACCAGCTCGCCTACTGATCCAACGACCACGCCACCAAGCACCGCTATTAATGGCAGCAGTATTGAATCAAGTACAGAGGGTAGTTCGCAATCAACGGTGACGCCTGAACCATTACCTATCATCACTCAAAACGGCCGTATTGATACGGGCGATCTGACCAACACGGGCAGTATTTATACAAATGGTGATATCAATGTGTCGGCTGACAGCGTGGCCAACCAAGATAAATCCAGCTTAGCGGTCAGCACTCTTGATATCACTGATGATGGTAGCGTTTCTAATACGGACAGTCGCCTGCAACTTGAGTCGATAGATTGGCAATTAGCTGACTTTGATAATACTGCAGGTCAGGTTATCACCAATGCTGGCATTAATATCAGCACAAATAGCGATATCGATAATACTAAAGGAACGCTTGCCAGTAATGGTGACATTACGCTGAATGCAAATGGTGATATCAATAATAACTTAGGTGTTATTCAAAGTAGTGCCAAGTTAACTACCGACAGTGATCATATTAATAACAGCAATGGTAAGTTGATCTCGCAAGAAGAATTAACGATCAACAGTCGTGGTGATTTAACGAATACTAAAGGTGCGATCAATAGTGCTAAAGATGCTGCCATTACCAGTAAATCTCTGGATAATGACAGCGGCCAAATTACCGCGCAAGGCAGTCTGACGACAAGATCGGATAGCGTCAATAACAGTGGCCAGCTCTATGGTAAAACTGAGACACAACTAACGGCGGCAGATACCATCAACAACAGTGGCACGATTGCCAGTGGCGGTAATGTTGATATGACGACTGGTAGTCTCACACAGACAGACAGTGGTAGCTTGGTCGCAGGGATGAGTGCTGATGGGACATTGCTAAACAACAGTGCAAATCTTAATGTCCTAGCGAGCGGTGATATCACCAGTCAAGGCAATCATATTGCTACAGGCGATGTGAGCTTAAGCGGTGGTGACATTAATCTGTTAGACAGCAACACCCAAGGTAGCAGTATTAATACAACTGCCCGTACTAGCATCAATACCACAAATGCTTCGATAAGAGCGACAGACACGCTTACTTTAAGCAGTACGAATGGCACTTTAGATAATACATCAGGCGTCCTAAGTGGTCGTGTGCTAGAGATTGATGCCAAACGCTTAAACAATACCGATGGCAAACTGACACAGACGGAAAAACAAGACCTAACGCTTGCACTGGCAGAAGGTATCGACAACACACGTGGTGAGATTGCGAGTAATTCAGACAACCTAACACTGAGTACTACGACACTCGATAATAGTAGCGGAAAAATTATTCACGCTGGTACAAGCAGTAATGATGACAGTCGTTTAAGTATTAATGCAGATAGTGTGAACAATAATGCTGGTGAAATATTAAGTTTAGGTGAGCAAACGTGGCAAATCGCCAAAGATATCGATAACACATCAGGGGTGGTACAAGCCAATCGCTTCACTATCAGCGCACAAAATTTCGATAACATAGATGGGCGTATTGTTGCGGTTAATACCCAAACTGCCGCAAAAAATACAGCATCTAGTAATAGTCAGCTACAGATACAAGAAAATTTCACCAATGCAGGTACAGGCATTGTTGCGAGCGATACGGGTAGCCTTACAGTTACTGCTAGTGATATAGACAACAATGAAGGACAAATTTCAAGCGTCAATGATTTGAGTCTTAAAACTCGCACTTTGACCAACAGCGGCAGCCTATACAGCCAAGCTGATGTGGACATCGTCAACCAAGGCGCGATGAATAACACAGGCAGTATTGCCGCCCAAGGCGATACCACCGTGAATACAGGCAGCCTGGTGCAAAGTGCTGATGGACAGCTGATAGCAGGGTTGAATACCGACAATACTCTGAGCAACACCCCATCTACATTGCGCGTCACCAGCACAGGCACCCAGCGTAATGCGGGTACCAACATTGCGACTGGCGATATATACCTGCAAGGCAGCAGCCTTGACTTGAGTGATGGCAGTAGCCAAGGTATCAGCATCGATATGCAAGCTGATGACGCACTGATCAACACGAACGGCGTTATCAATGGCGATAACATCACCTTAACAAGCAAGCAAATAGACAACAGCACAGGTCTCATTGTTGCTGCTGAAGGACTGGCGCTTAACACCGAGCTGCTCAACAACCAAGCAGGTGACATCCGTCATTTGGGTGCATCACCTCTGACACTAGCCATCGCTGACATCAACAACCAAAGTGGCTATCTTGGCAGTAACGCTCAAACCCTGACCATCAACTCCGAGCGACTAAACAATAGCAAAGGAGTGATTCAGCATTCAGGATCGGGTGCGCTGAATATTAGTGCCACAGAGCAGCTACAAGGTCAAGAAGGGCAATTAATAACTGGCAATATCTTAACCTTAAGCGGACAAGATATAGACTTGAGTGGTGCCAGTACCCAAGCAGGTAGCATTCAGCTAACTGCCCAGACCCTTAGCAATCAAGATGGTGAAATCATCTTAACCGACAAAGCCCATGAAAGCCTAATTGACGTACAACAACAGCTGAACAATATTGATGGCCGCATTGCTTCACAGAATAAGCAACTCATCATTGATACTGGAAGTATGGATAACCAAGGTGGTCAGATTCAATTCGTGGGCAATGACACTGCTAGCAGTCAATTTACCTTAACCAGTCGTGGACTTATTAATAACCAGACTGGTGAGATCATCGCCAACACTGACAGCCTTATTAGTGCTGATGGCGACATCAACAACCAGCAAGGTAAGATTAATAGCAACGGCGCACTAAACCTCCAAAGTAGCGGCACGCTTAGCAACCTAGGGGTAAGTAGTGAAATCATCTCTCAAGGTGATCTAACCATCAGTGCCAACAGCATCAATAATGATCAAAACATTCAAAGTAATGCTCTTGCAACCATTAGTAGTCAAGCCCAACTGGATAATCGTGGCAGTATCAGTAGTATTGGCACTCTAAATCTTGATAGCGGTAGCCTAGATAACAGCGGCAGCCTATACAGCCAAGCTGATGTGGACATCGTCAACCAAGGCGCGATGAATAACACAGGCAGTATTGCCGCCCAAGGCGATACCACC
>NZ_JBNNGW010000001.1:451379-500290 GCF_050268505.1 Psychrobacter sp. NPDC078409 | reverse complement strand
AAGTGGCTATCTTGGCAGTAACGCTCAAACCCTGACCATCAACTCCGAGCGACTAAACAATAGCAAAGGAGTGATTCAGCATTCAGGATCGGGTGCATTGAATATTAACTCTAGTGGCTCTTTGAATAATGCTTCTGGAGAAGTATTAACGGCTGGTAATTTCGTAATTGATACTCAAGCGATAGACAATACTCTCGGTAAAATATTTTCAATACAGGACAACACTGATAGCCTTTCAAAACTAAGTGGTCAATTGACATTGAACAATAACTCAGGTGAGATCAGTAGCAATCATCAACTGATAATTTCTGGGTTTGAAAATGTATCAAATAATAGTGGACTAATCAAAACTACAAATGATGCTGATTTGTCTATTAAAGAGATCAGTAATTTAAGTAACTCAAATACTATAAATAATTCCAAACCTACAGGTATTTTGGCTGCTGGTAATTTAATAATAGATGCCAATAACAATATTTACAATGAAAATGCCAAAATTGCTGCTAACAAAGCTGTAAAAATTATAGCTAGCAATATAATTAATAATGGCGGTGAAATATTAGCCAATCAGACAGTAACAATTAATGTTCATGATAAATTACTCAATAGACAATCAGGTGATATTGCCTCAATCAATGAAGAAGTAAATATCCAATCTGAAGAGTTTTCTAATCACAATAGTTATGTCAGTGGTGAAAAGAGTGTCAATATAAAAAGTGGGGTTAATTTTGATAACTCTAATGGGCAGATTAACTCAAAAGGAAATGTAACGTTAACGACTAATGCCCAAACTCTAGACAATACTAAAGGAAAAATAGTTAGTGGTAATACTTTAACGGTCAATGCTGATCAATCTGTTTTAGATAACACTCAAGGACTAATACAGCAAAATAGTGAAAACACCTTGATTCTTAATACCAAAAAAATAGCAAATGCCCAAACACTACTAGGTAAGACAGGAATTCAAGCACAAGGAAATATTAAGTTAAGTACTGACTCTTTGGACAATACAAGTGGCTATATTGTTTCTAACAAGGATATAAACTTATCTGCTCCCATTATTAAAAATGATAGTGGACAAATATTATCAGCTAACAACATTTATATAAATAAAAGCATAGATTCAGAGTCTGTGAGTAATGTGAATGGAACGATATATGCCAACAATAATATTGATATTACTCTTAATAATAAGGGTAAAGTAACCACGCTTATAAACCAAAACGCTAGTGGTCAGGGAGGACTAATAGAAGCGGGAAACAATCTTTCAATAACGGTCGATAATATTATCAATGGCTTTAATCAAGCAGTAGATAGTAATGCAGTACTGAAAGGTAAAGAAGTAGTGGTCAATGCTAACAATATTGACAATCAACAAGGTGTCATAAGTGCTACAGAGAGTGTCAATTTAAATGCTAATACTGAAATAGATAATTCTGCTGGTTTGATCCAAGCTAAGAACGTTGATATTAATAAATCTTTGCAAAATACTGGTTTACGATTGGTTAATGGCAGTATCAAGGGTGTAAGCGGTCAAATTTTTGCAAGCAACGATATATTTATAGACTCAAAAGAGCTATCTAATAGTGGTGGAGAAATAAAAGCAGCCAATAATTTAGATATAAACTTACATAACCCTACTGAGCAGTATATACATACCGACGAGACAGTATTGGAAGCTGGTAATACTTTGAGCTTTAAAACGGATGGTAGTTTCGTCAACAAAGGTGCATTATCTGCTAACAACATCAACCTTACGGCTCAGAGTATCGAGAATATCGGAGAAACCTCTCGTATTGAAGGGAATCTAAATACCTACCTTCAGGCGGATACATTGCTTAATAAAGGTCTGATCAACGGTGATGAGACTTGGTTAAATATTAAAGATCGTATTGATAACGAAAGTGGAGGGCGTATCTATGGAACGCATTTGGCCATCAATACAGGAACGCTCAACAATACACCTACTTCAGATGCTCAAGATTCAACCACCAAAGCACCTATTATCGCTGCACGTGAAAGTCTTGATATCGGTGCCAATGTTATCAATAACTTACCAAGAGCTAGCCGCGATAATAAGTTTGCTGCAGATTTCGAAGGTCAGGCTAAAATATTTAGCGCAGGTAGTATGACTATAGGTGGAGAGCTTAACAGTGATCTAGAAGCAGTTGGTCAAGCCAATACCTTAAATAATATTGGCGCTACTATTGAGTCTATAGGTGATATGAAGTTGTTGGTCAAAGATATCAACAATGCCAATGCGTCTTACCAAATCGACACACAAGTAAAAGAGGTTAGCCTAGATAAAAAAATGGAGGCAGTTAGAAGTCGAATTAGTAACAGTGGGACATATGAGCTCAGTGGAGATGGTTATTGTACAGATTATAGAAACCCTACAGAAGCTTGTATTAGTTGGGATGAAAACAACTTCTATGATGCATACCTCTCTGTATCAGCTATTGATAGATTGAAAAACGAGGATTTTAGTAATACTAGTTCAAAGACAAACGCTTTCCTTATTCATTCTCCTGAAAGATGGCACGAGGATCACAATACTGGAACGACGAAATGGTTTGATATAACTAGTTACACTAAGGTTGTAAAAGAAGACCAAACACTAAGTAGTGATCCTTCACGTATAGTTGTAGGTGGAAACCTTATCGTGAATGGTGATAATTTTAGTAATGATAAAAGTCAGGTTATTGTTGGTGGCGATATAGATTTTATCGGCAAAAATCTAGTAACAGACCCTAATCAAGCCTTAGGGAATCGATATATTAGCTATGAAGATAGTAAAATACGCTACTATGCAAAAGGTAATGGGGGCAAATGGGTAACAGAACAGGACAATCCTAAAGAAGATGAAGTCTTTAAAAACGCTGTCGATTTAGCGATCCTATCTAATGGACTCACAGCGCAAACTCTTAAAAATCAGAATATAGACAACGAGTCAGAAGACATCGCTAAAGGAAATATTTCTTCTGCAAATATCACTATCCAGCAAGTTAAAAATGCGACATATACTGATTATGATGAAAAAAATAGCAATGACCATTCAAAGGTAAATAGCTCTAGTGAGCTCGGTCAGACTGATAATGTAAGAGGGGTTCAATCTAATGCAACTATCATCGAAAGTGAAAACGACGTTGGCCAAGCGGTTAAAGTATTATTAGGGAATACTCAAAACAGCAATAATGTAACTGCTGCCACCAGTGGTGCTGAAATAAAAACGAGTCAAACTAAAACGAATGGTTTGCAACAGCTAATATTACAAATACTTGACAAAAACAGTGCAATAGCAGATTCGTCATCAAGTGCTGTAATCAACCAACCTTCAAGTCAAACTAGAACCGACGGTTTGCAACAGCTAATATTACAAATACTTGAAAAAAACAGTGCAATAGTAGATTCATCATCAAGTGCTGCAATCAACCAACCCTCAAGCCAAACGAAAGGTTCGTCATCAGCAGAGCTTGGTAATACAAAAGACAACGTAAAAATCAATGATAGTGTAAATACAACATCCGTTAAAGCGTATGAGAGTGCCTCTACAGATATTCAAACACTGATAATAAACATTGTAAATAATTCAGGCGATGTTTCAGCACTGCCTGTCGAACAACAGCAGCTATTATTCAAACTATTGAGTAGCAATGTTGCTACTGCTGATCAAATAATAACAGAGGATCAAAACTCGATTGAGCATTCTCAAGCTGATTTCGATATAAATTCCCTCAAAAAAATAGTCGATACATTAGTGGGAGATGGTACGAATAGCACTATCGATCAATCTAATGAGACAACGACTATAAAGTCTATCTCTATAACTGTCGATAGTGGAGATAGCGATAGTGAAGTTAGAACTTTAAACAAGGACTATATTGTCCCTGCTAATGCGTTGTATGGGGTCAGTAGTGATTCAAATGCTAACTATATTGTGGAGACCGACAGAGATTTTACACAGCAATCTAATTGGCTTTCGTCAGATTATATGTTGCAACAGTTGCATTTGGACCCTAATAAGATTCACAAGCGTCTAGGTGATGGTTACTACGAGCAACAGCTGATTCGTGATCAGGTAATGGCACTTACTGGTAAGAGGTTTTTGAACGATTATAGAGATGATACCAGAGAATATCAGCAGCTAATGGATCAAGGTGTAGCATTTGCACAGCAATACAACTTGATACCTGGTGTGGCTTTGTCTGCAGAACAAATGCAACAGCTTACCCAAGATATTGTTTGGCTGGTTGAAAAGTCTGTCACCTTGGACGATGGTACACATCTTAATGTGCTTGTACCTCAGCTCTACGTCACTGCAAAAGTAGACAGTATAAAAGGCGATGGCTCTCTTATTGCGAGTAATAACTTCTATGGAGAGTTTAGTGGTGATGTCGTTAATAACGCTACTATCGCTACCTCAGGATATATGTCTATCGATGCCAATAACATCACTAATAACAATCGATTCAGTGGTGATTTCGTTGATCTAACAGCTAAGCAAGATATCAATAACAATAGTGACATTGTAGCGCAGCGCAAACTGATCTTAGATGCTGGCGGTGATGTCAATATTAATAGTACAGTGGCTACTAGCCAAGCCAATAATGAACGTCATAGTAATAGTGTGACTTATATTGATCGTCAAGCAAGTATCACCGTAGGCAATAAAGACTCATCTGTCATTGGTGAGGACACCCTAAGTATCACCGCTGGGAAAAATATCAATGCAACTGGCGCTAACATTCAAAATTATGTAGGTAACACCACGTTATCTGCGGTCGATGATATAAACTTGAATGCTCTAAATGTAGGTAGTAGTGAGAGCCATCAATTTAGTGATAGTGACTATCGAAATACCAGTTATTCAAAAGATATAGGCAGCAAGTTGGCTACGGCGGGTAACTTGACTCTCTCGGCTAATACTATTCGAGGTGTTGCAGCTGATATCACGGTCGGTGGCGATGCCTTGCTTAATGCTAGACAAGATATCAACTTGCTAAACGGCACAGAAAGCCATAAAAATGACTCTTATAGCTCATCTGCTAGTAGAGATAGCCATTCTGAGCGTAGTACCAGTATAGGTAGCCGTTTAGATGCTGGTCAAATTGGAATGCAAGCGGGTAATAATATTGCCTTGTCTAATGCTAGTATCAATGCCGAGACAGGTATCGCGCTTGAAGCAGGTAATAATATTGCCTTTAACGCCGTAAAAAATGTCAATGTCAATGATTTTAAAGACCATACTGGCATCGATAATTCCGCGCATAAAGTTGATGTAGGCACAGAGCTTCAAAGCCAATTAGGTGATATCCGTATTACAGCGGGTAATAATATTACAGGTACGGCCACGCAGATAAATAACGAGATGGGTAATACTATCGTTATCGCTGATAATGATGTGACCTTTACTGAAGGAAGAGAAGAAACAAGTAGCGAGACTTCTCGCAGCTGGTCGAAAAAGAAGTTTTATGGTAAGAAAAAATACACTGAAAATGAAAGTATTTATACCAATACAGCGGTTACTAGTGATATTACTGGTAGTAATGTCATTATCAGTTCTAATCAAGGTAATGTCAGCTTGGTTGGTACTAATGTAGATGCCGTACAAGTGGCAGAAGTTACCGCAATGCAAGGAAACGTTACGGTTCAGTCTGCTGTTGACCAAGCAGCGAAAAGTACAGTTCGCACTACCAGCAATTTTTACAAGGGAACTGGCCAACAAAAAGGTTATGAGCGTGAGACCTTGAACGAGACAGGTATTAGCGGCAGCAGCGTTTACGTAAACGGTAAAAATGTCGATATAAATGCCGCAAGATTGCAAGCAAAAAATGGCAACCTACAAGTTGGAGATGCTTCTCTTGCTACTGATGTGCAAGGTAACTTACAGCTTGATGATAACGGTAAGCCTATTATCAAATCAGGATCGATTGATAATTTAACCTTTGGCACCATTGAGCTTGAAGACAGTGAGTGGAACAACAAGCAAAAATCCTATAAAGGTATTGCCAAAATTGGTATGCAAGTGGCGGGTGTTATCGGTGGTACATTAGGCATTACTGATGGTATTACGATTAGTAAGAGTAGTGAAGACACTAGCAGCAGTACTAGCGAGGCTGCCTCTAATTTGGAAGGTAACAACATCCACGTCGGCGGGAAAACGGTTCAAGCAAATGGCACAACCTTTACAACCACTCAAGTGGGTGGCAGTACATTTGTGCTTGGGGATGATATTGATTTTGGTGTGGCTACTACTACGAGTACTAACACCCAAAGACGACAAGAAGAAACCATCGGTGGCGAAGGTATCAAGCTAAACAGCGACAGCTTACAGCTTGGCGCAGTCGTTCGTACCGATAGTGAAGATACTAAGACAACAACAACTGTTACTCATCAAGGCGTCAAGATCGACAGTGACTATATCACTGTCCTTGGAGACATGACAGATGGCAGCTTAACCACCACAGCGGCTAAATTCAATGCTAATGAGGAAACTGGTAGCCTATTAGTCGGAGCTAAGACTACAAACTTAGGTGGTATCGAAAATACAGAGACCGTTACCAATAACAATAAAACGGATACCACTCGCATCAGTGTCGACGTGCATCATGCTTCAGTTGATGTCATTAGCGCCGCTGAACAGGTTAAAGAAGCTGGATCAGCGGTCGCTGCTGCCAAAAACGAGCTAAGCGATGCTAAGGATAGAGTGTCACGCGGTGAGCTCAGTGCAGATGCTGTGAAAGATTACGAGATTAATCTTGCTGCCGCTACCCTTAACCTCGCTAATGCCCAGATTAATTTGGGTAGCACAGCAGCTAGTGCCACTAATACCTATGCTACCGCAGGCTTTAGTGCCACTGCGAAAGCTGAGCACACTCGAACCACTAGCACCGATACGCAAAGCAAAGGCGAGTGGCAAGGTACAGAGCTCAATGGCGCTAATGCAACCTTTGTCGGCGATGACTTTACGGGTACCGGGCTCAAAGGCAATATTGGTAAGCTCAACATTGATAACCTTGGCAGCTTTACGCTCAATGCAGGTACCAACACGAGTAGTGGTAGCAGCACCAGTAAAACGAGTAGTCAAACTGGTAGCATCAGCACCACGGGCAGTGCCAGTCTTGGCATCAGCCAGCAGCAAAGCAGCGCTCAAAGCCAAGGTAACACTTACACCAACAGCGAGCTCAATGTTGGAGAGTTTAACGGCTACGCAGATACGACCAACTTAACAGGTGGTCGTATCAATGCCAGTGGTGGCAGCTATGCCACGGACACGCTGAATATCGAAACAGTTCAAAACAGTGCCAGCAGCAGTGACAAAAGCTCAGGCGGTAATATTGGCATCAACTTCGCAGGTGGCGCACCAAGCGGTGGTAGTATTGGCGCCAATAAATCTAAAGGTAGCAGTCAAAGCCTGATGGCCGCTGAACAAAGCGGTATCGTCTATAGCAGTGACAACCACAGCCTCACCGCAGGCAGTACCACTAATATCGGTGGTATCGTTGCTAAGATAAACACCGATAACGACGGTAATCAAACCAACGGCACACTTAACTTCACCACAGGCAGCCTGACCACAAAAGATCTCATCAACACAGCAGCCGAAGAGCAGCGCAGTATCGGTGGTAGCTTAAGCGTTGGTAGTACCCCAACTGGTAAGAGCCTGAATAACGTTGGCATCCAGCTAGGCAATACAGGCCGCGACTTTGAAAGTGAAACCCGTGCCACTATAGGCCAAGGCGCAATTATCACAGGGGACGCAGTTACAGGTAAAGACAGCTTAGCGGGCGTCAACCGTGACAGTCTCAATACCGAAACGATTATTAAAGATGTTCAAACGGGTGGACTGGCTATCGATACGGGTATTGATACTCGGGTGTTGACGAATGCGGGTCGGGCTGAGATTATCAAAGAGCAAAAGAAGTTGCCTGAAAATGTCAGACAAACTACTGAGAATTTAGTCAAAGGCTTACCTGATAATAACTTCAAACAAAAAACGCTAGCTGTGCTAGATAATATGGAAGCTCGTCTGGCTGAAGTACCTGTAGCGTTTAAGGAAGTAGGCGGTGACTTATTAGAGGCGTATCCTGAATATATCAAACAAGGAGGAGAGCCTGAAGACTTCGAGGCCATGTTTAACAACACCGAAGTGCTCGGAGAGATAAAAGAAATCAATAATCTACTGGCTGAAGCTGCTACCTATCAAGAGTCATACCGTCAACAAGCCGTTTTAGACTATATGGATAAAGATGGCTTGACTCAAGAACAAGCCATCCAAGAGGTAGAAAAAGACATCGCTTCTAGTAATTATCTTCTCAATAATTATGCAGCCATTAATGATACCAAGGATACTAAAGTCAACTCTGATACGGCAGCCGAGTATACATCTACTAGCGACTTAAGTAGTAACAATGATGATACAGGTAGTGGTCCTGATACATCAAGTTTACAGGCAGGTAACGGAGATTATGATGATGATGAAGTACCGTCTGTAACTTTAGATACAGTAACCGTAACTGCTCATAGAGTAACACTGCTACCTGATGCATCATCAGACACTGCTGTCATCGGCAATGATTCAATAGCGGTTAGTAATGACAGCAACTTAGCAATTGACATGCTCTCTAAAAGTGCACAGATCAAACGCAAGGTAGACAAAGTCGTTGCGCTGACTGGTATAAATCCTGATGATGCCATGCTCGCTGTGACGCTGGCGCTAAAAGGTCCTGTCGCTTTGGTTCAACCAGTGATTACGGATGCTTTGGTTGGTGAAAAACTGGAACAAGGAATAGACTATGTACAGAATATGGCGACAGGCTGGGTACATAACTCAAACGTAGATACCGTTAATAATTTGACAGACGGCTCCTATGTTCAAGGCAATCAGACGACCAAACAGCTATCAGAGCAGCTTGCCTTGACCAAAGAAGGTGTTGGGATTATTACTACGGTAGCGTTAGGAAGTGCAGCTGGTGTCACCTATCTTGGGACTAGAACAAACGGCGGGTCATCAATTCCAAGTATGGGTAATAGTCAAAGAGGCGCTATCGGTGATGCTAGAGAAGGCGCGTATACCAACAACTCTGATGGTAGTATCACAGGTCCAAATGGTGGAAGATTAACCAGCACGGGCAAGCCTGATAATAATGGTAATGAAATCTATCAACGAGAGAGCGGTGGTTACTATGTGATTGATGATAAAGGGGTTCAGCGGACAACTAGCTCGCCGAATGAGCATGGTAATACGTTGGGTGATCAGCCTGCTGAACTATACTGCCTGACCTGTCGCCGTACAGGTGAACCGAAAAAATATGGCGAAACTACTCATGGTGAAGACCGCTACGGGGTAGGTAACCAAAAGCGCTATTCTACTGATGAAATTGAAAAAATGGGTGTGATTTATACTCCTTTAGAAAAGGGTACTAAAAAAGAAATGCATAGAAAACAAACTGAAATGATTAAACAATATGAAAAAGAGAATGGCAAAAAACCAGAGCTAAATAAAACCTATCAATGATTAAAGGAGCAGCTATGAAATTATGGATGTCAGGTGAAGTAGAAAAACATGTTTTAGAGCCATTCAGACTAGCTATAATTTATTTAGAAGATGAAATCAATGCGAAAATTGCAGACAAAGACTATGATATAGACTTAGATAAATGGCGCTGCATAGCCATTTTAATGAAAGACAAAGTAGACCAAGAGCGGTATTGTGAAGTCATAAAATACTCATCCAAGACTAAAAAAATGGATTTTAAACTACAAATTGACTATCCTGAGTTTGTCAATGGAGATGCCAAGCGTCAGCAACAGCTTATCTACGAGATGCTCATGCGTAGTTTGGATTTATTACTTGAAAAGGGATTAAACGAAGCAGGCATTGAAAGCTTACGTCAAGATACACAAAGCGTTGCTTTAAAAAATGGCTGGATAATCGCTCATTAACATTACTGATTGTAGTGTGGGATGAGCCGTACACATAAAAGTTAAGCGCAATTAGATCAGAAAGCTACGATACTTCATGCATCGTAGCTTTTTTTATGTTTCTCACCAAAGCCACTGTTGGCCAAGGCGCTATTGTCACAGGGGACGCACTCACAGGTAAGGACAGCTTAGCAGGCGTCAACCGTGACGCCTTGAATACTGAAACGATTATCAAAGATGTGCAAACAGGTGGACTGGCTATCGATACGGGTATTGATACTCGGGTGCTGACGAATGCGGGTCGGGCTGAGATTATTGATGAGCAAAGGGATCTGCCGAAGAACTTGAAAGCTACTGCAGCTATTACAGGTACGGCAGGGCTTGCTGTACCTGCCATTACTGCGGGACTATTTGATAAAGGGAATGGCAACCCTGACAGTCAAAATAAATCAGGCATTGATAAAGCCAAAGACAATTTCAAGCAGCTCACTAATAACCTAGAAACAGGTATGAGTGATAACACGGTCAACCTTAACGCGACGGTAGAGGCTATAGTAGAAGGAGAGCTGACTAATACCGTTGACAATAATGATACCCTAAATCAGTTTAATACCGCTATCACGACAGGGACTGATGCGGATGGTACTCAAGTCAGTCTTGTTGATGATTTACGTAACGTAAATGGCGATAATGTTCTAGGTACGACCAACGTCATGAATGGGACGGATACTTACATCAACACGGATAGTATGGGTAATGTAGTAGAAATCATCAACCATGAAGCCGCGCATCAAAATGGACAAGGAGAAGCGGCTGCTCATGTTATGGGTGAAACAGGTAACAGTGCCTATAACCTTGGCACATGGGCAAACAGTGGTGCGATTGCAGAAGAGCGCACGACCATTACTCCTAAACCAATCACGACCACTAATGATGCAAAAGCACAGCAGGAGCAATTAGCAAGTAACAAGGAAAAGCTAGAGTCTCAGCAAGATAGTGGTGATAATTTAAATGATTGCGGAATTTACGATGGTTGTATCGCTAGTTACCCGGGAGAGTGGGATGATATACAAGAAGTATGGGGAACTAAAGCTCAACCTATAACACGTAAAAACTTCGATAACTTCGTATCAGATATGTCCAAAACATTAGGATTCGATGTAGAAGATGCTGCGATACACATCTTTAGACCTTTAATGGACAGTCCTGTAGGCGCAGCTGCTGGAATAACCGTTAAAATAAGTAGTAGTGGTATTAGAATTATAGGAAAAGGTGGAAAAGTAACAACTTATACTGCTAAACAACTTGCTAAATTAAATGCTAGTAAGAAGGCTGTTTCTGATATACCTGCTTATAAACCAGGTAATGAGGTATTGACCGGTACGCCTATAAAAAAAGCTGCGCAAACCTGTAGCACAGGTGAATGTTTCACCGCAGGCACCTTAATTCACACTATTCACGGTTTAAAACCAATTGAAACAATAGAGCGTGGCGAACTGGTTTGGTCGAGAGAGGAGTTTGGTGACAAATATGACTATCGTCCTGTCATTGCCACCAAAGTCACGCCTAATGCTGCTATCTTTGAAGTTAAGATAAAGCACTATGACGGCTTAAAAGAAACTATCAATACCACAGCAGAGCATCCCTTCTGGATTGACGGTGAAGGCTGGCGTAAAGCATCTATCTTAGAAGCTGGAATGAAGCTGTTAGATAAGCAGGGAAGGGCGACAGCTACCGTAGTGAGTCAAACTGCTTTAGACAAAAAAGACACGGTTTATAACTTTGAAGTACAAGACTTTAGCACCTATCATATCGGTGAGATGGGTATTTGGGTTCATAATGCGAATTGTTGTGACTTAGCATCTATCATAGTGAAGGGCAAACAAGCCAACGTTATCGGGACAGGTGGCAACAAGCTCGTCTATGCCATAGACGAAAAAACAGTCATCGGTAAGCTAAAGTCTGGTAAGCCACTGTCAGCCCTCCAAGACGAAGCAGCTAAGTTACAACAGCTTAAAGACCTAGGCTTTCCAGTGGTCAACGCTAGAACCACTACACATGATGGCGCACCTGCGATGATAATGGATCGCTATGCGCAAAGCTCAAAAGACATTGCTGCGCTAGATAGTAAATCAGGAAAAATCAAGTTAGTAGCTAATGCAGATACCAGCCTATTAAATGCCCGTAGTGCTAGAGACTTAAAAGCCATCAGAGATAAAATGGTAAAACAAAAAGTAAAAATTGATGATTTACAGTTTTTAATTGGCAAAGATGGCAAAGTTGTAATTAGTGATCCATTATATATTCATCCTAAGACTAAGCCTTCGCCGAAAAATATAACTATGATAAACCTATTAATTAAAGAAGCGAGTAAAAACAAATGACAATATCAGTTTATGATATGAATTTACCTAGTAACCTTACAGAATTGCTTGCTAGCTTAGTGGGGCGTAAACTTATCAATATTATTAAATTTAACGATGTGCCTGAACAAGAGCTTATCGACAACTACTTTATAGAACCTGAAGACTTTTTTAGTGATCCGCTAGGGCCGTACTTATTCTATTTTGAAGATGGATTGGTCATAGGTGGTGTTAGCGACTCTCGTAAAAATACAGTGCTAATGTGGGTCGAAAAAAAGGAAAATGGTGAGCACCGTGACTGGCTACAAGAGGAAGATGAAGACGCCGTTCCTTTTTATGCTAAAGATTTTGATGAGTGGAGTATTTATCTCAATCAAGTAGTCAAATCAGTGACCATTATCAAAGAGACTTCTGAGACTTACTCTAAAATACTGGACTTACCAAGCGAGCGAGGGGTGTTGTTTGAATTTGAGAACGGCTCTGGACTTATTATGTCACATGGACTTAATAATAATACTGACGGTCCAACGCTTGCTAAACCTGATGGGATAGATCCTTATTTTGAGGGTAATCTGATCTATATACCTGTTGCGTAATATTGTGTTTGTTTAGCGCATGATTATATAACCTAATACGTAGTTAAAAGATCGGCGATATAAACTCATATATCGTTGATCTTTTCTATTTTACATTTCAACTGGGGAACTAATATGTTGAAAGTTGAGAATTTCAATCAAGATATGACTAGCAAATAATAGAGTGTCACTTGGTGAGTTTAGAGTAGGTGGCATCAAAAATCATGAAATTAATTTGGCTACTGCTACTGTGAACCGCCCCGACTATATCGGAGAGTGATTTACTTGAGTCAGGCAGCAATGCCTGACAGGGTTAAATTATCATAATACCGCTTTTCAAACTCAAAAGGCGACACATAACCAATCGTACTATGCAAACGGGTTTTATTAAACCAGTCTACCCATTCAAGGGTTGCTAATTCAACGTCGTTGACGCCAGTCCAGCTTTCCTTTAGATATTCAATCACCTCAGACTTATACGGCCCATTGACCGTTTCAGCCAGTGCATTATCGTATGAATCACCAGTTGTGCCAACAGAAGCGATGATACCAGAGTCACACATTTTATCAGTATAACGAATAGATAAATACTGAACCCCTCGATCGCTGTGATGAATGACATCTTTAGGATGGTTTCTATCTGCTATTGCTTGGTTTAATGCTGCCATCACCATATCGGTGTTCATGCGATCAGATACCTTCCAGCCCACGATAACGCGAGCAAACACATCAATGATAAAAGCGGTATATACCCAGCCACTCAGTGTCTTGATATAGGTAAAGTCCGCAACCCATAACTGGTTAGGGCGGTGGGTGCTAAAGTTGCGATTGACCAAGTCATCAGCGCGCTTCTGGTCATCACGGCTGTTGGTGGTTATCTTACCCTTATCACGCCAAAACCCTTGTAGGCCATGCTGGCTTATTAAGCGCTCTACGGTGCAGCGAGCTAGATGAATGCCATCCGCTTTCATCTGCTGCCAGACTTTGCGTGCACCGTAGCGGCACTTACTGTCAGTCCAGATGCGTCTGATTTCACTGAGGTAAAAGTCGTCATGCTGACTGCGAAGGGAACGCTTCTCAGGGCAATCCTCCAAGTCTTTAGCAGGGTGATAGGTTGATGGAGCAATCGGTAGTACTCTACAAATTGACTCGATCCCGTATTGATATTTGTGATCATCAATGAAATGAACCATCACTTTAGTGGGCGGCCGAGCTCCGCCTGGGCGAAAAAAGTAGCAGCCTTACGTATAATCTCATTGGCTTGCTTGAGCTCTTTATTCTCACGTTCAAGCGCCTTAATGCGTTGCTCTTAGCTTTGCGCTTGTACGGATGCCGGAATAGTTTGATCGATGTGCTTTTTATACCAGGAGCGCAGGGTTTCAGGCGTGCAGCCAATCTTAGGGGCAATGGCTTGGATTGCTGACCAATTGGATGGATAATCGCCCGACGCTTCAATCGGCATGCGAACGGCGCGTTCTTTAATCTCGGGGTTGTAGGTTTGTCTTTTCATTGTCGTATTCTCTCAGAATGTTGAGTCTCCGACAATCCCGGGGCGGTTCAAAAAGTTGAAGTTATTAAAATAGGAGATAATGTGACGGCTGGATATCCTTGTGGTCGAGGCTGTACTTCTCCTGAATCATTTGGAGGTAAATAAAATGTTTAAAGATTTTGATAATTATTTATTGTCTTCTTTCTCAGAAGACTATTGGTCCGATGAAGGCATTAGCTTTGCTGAAGTCAAACTTTGCGAGTTCTCAAACGAGGATTGGTTGACTATAAATAACGATTGGAGAGATCGAGATTCTTTCTGGTTGATCAGATGTGCTGATGTCTTAGGAGACTTTAACGATTCAAAATCTATGAACTTATTACTAAGTTTTTTAAGCGTAGATAATGTTGAAGTACAAATAGCAGCACTAGATTCTATCAATTCGTTATTAAGCATGGGTATGATTACCAAAGATTTTGATATGGATTTGATTAGTAAGATCAAAAAAATTAAATCATCAAGTATAGTGGTAAATGCTATGTTGAATTCGTTAGATAATAAACTGAAAAAGTAAAAGATTTCTCATTATACTAAAAGGACTGAGTCCTCTGCAATACAGAACTCAGTCCTTGAAATAAACTTAAACCGTCGAAGATTTGGGGGTCAGTTCAAAGCTGTCTGGCTTTTTGGATAATTAATGCTCATTTGTTTGCTTGATCTGTCCGCCATAAAGCATGCTCACATATTGTGCATAACCAACTATTTTTTGCCCGCATATAAGGGATGTCGGCAGGTACTTCAATTGGACAAGCATAGCCGCAGTATTCACATACAACATCGTCCAAGTAGGCATAACACTGAGCGATTGTCTCAAACAGTATTTGAGGACTTACCTCATACTTTTCACAAAGCGTCTGCACATGTTTAATAAAGCCGCTCTGATTATCATATGCCCAGTAATCCTCACATATTTTGATATCATATGGGCTCTGCGTCATATTAGGCTGAAGTTTTATACTCATAATACTCTCCTCAGTAGCTGCCATAGTCAGAGTGCGGTAGTAGCTCATAAAGCTCGCTTTGAAGCTGACTGCGCATATCTTCTACAAAGTACCCATCCTGAGCATCCAAGCGCTTCTGCACCCACACACGCATCGCCATATCGTTATTAAAGCAGTGTTTCACTCCCAAGAAGCGTGCTAGGTTATAACCCGATGAAACGTACAACTCACGCATCAATGCATTGGCGATAAGGTTTGCATCTACACTGATTGCACCATCCCGTTTAAACTCACCAAACAGATGCTCATAATTGATGATTTTCATTGCAACGTCTCCTTGGCAGCCTGTATGTTCGTGATTAGCCCTTCACTGTCAGAGCTATTCGATGCGCTGATTAGCTTCTCCTTGCTAGCTAACAGCAAGTTATCCATCGCTGAGCCATCTTGACGGGTAATATCAGGCACATAACGGCTATACACCCGAAACAGCATCTCCGTACTGCTATGACCCATCTGACGAGCTATCCACTCGGGATTCTCACCAGCAGCGAGCCAAAGCGTCGCTGCGGTATGCCGAGTCTGATAAGCACGTCTATGTTTAAGACCGAGTAGGGCAAGCGTGGGTTTCCATATCCGTCTATTCACATTACGGTACTCCATTGGATTGCCTTGTGAATTGCAAAACACAAACTCTGACTTACCAAAGGTACGAGTCTTTTGCTCCAGTAAGGCGTCATACACTAACTGTGATATTGCAATATCACGCTGTGAGCCTAATGTCTTCGTCGGACCCATCTCACCATTGACTAACGCTCCTCTGATGCTGATTTCACGCCGATCAAAGTTAATGCAGTCCCATTTCAGCCCATCAATCTCACTGGTACGCATTCCTGTAAAGAAGCGAATAGTGTAGTAGGGCTTATAGTCAGCTCGAACATGCTTTAAAATCAGCCATACCTCAGCCAATGTAAAAGGGTTTACATCCGGACGAGCTTGTTTAAGATTCTTAATATTTTTATAAGGCATCTCAAACTCATGGCGATCTGATGCTTCTTCTAGTATCATACGAAGTAGTATCATAATCTGATTGATTCGTGCTACTGACAGACTTGACTGACCATCTTTACCGTAACGAACTTTGGCGAGGGAGCTACGGAAGGTCAGCAAGTCTGATTTTTTTATGGCATGTACCGCTTTACCACCAAACTCAGGTAAGAGATACTTATCTAGAATAATCTTTATTTTTTGCCGATAGCTCGGTCGCCATTCAATCTTCCTCTCCTCAAAAAACGTTTTCGAAAACTCCTTAAAGGTCGGATTGCGACTGATACAAGCTTCTGCTCTATCAGCCAGTGCCGTCATCTCCTGTGCTCGTTCACTTTTTGGAAAGTAAGCAGCATAGTCAAAGATGCCTAAAGTTATTTCTGCTTCCATTTTTTTCATGACTTGCGCTAATTTTTTACGATTAGCTGGGTTGTCTTCTAAACTGGTCTTTTCTCGACAGCGCTTACCTAAGTAGCGGAAGTCAACGACCAGCTTACCAAACCGTCCTCGCATAGTAGCCATAGTAAATCTCCTTATTTTTTATTGAAGTGCCATACCGTTGATAGCGCTCATAACCGGCTTGCACATATCTTCTTCGATACGTTCCCATACATACAGAATCTTACGACCACCAAACGGGCGTATGTAGTGAATGTTTTCAATCAAAACGGTGTCTTTCATTTGATTGCGGATAGTACGTGCGTCGTACTTGATGCGTTCGGCTAACTCATCAGTTGTTAAATAAGTATTACTCATAGTATTTACCTCTTTTCAGTTATTAAGTCATTGCATTAAGTGATAGAATAAAAATTATTTTATCAACCTGTAAAAATGCATCTTGAAGGAATCAGTTAAGATTTACCCGCTTAGAGGTAATTAATAACCGATTTGTGTAATATATTACCTTTTTACTGCAATGTAAAGCATTTTTACCCGAAAAGAGGTAATTTTTATGATCGTGTCTAAACTTCCTGTTATTTTGGCAGAGAAAAAATTGCGTGTAGCAGATGTTGTAAGAGCAACAGGCATGAGTAAATCAACCCTTCATAAACTATATAATGAAGAGTCATCAAGAATTGATTTCAATACTATCGACCAGTTATGTGAGTTTTTAGACGTGCAGGTGGGTGACTTGTTTATCTATAAGCCAAATAAAGATGTGGGTGACCAGTCCTGAAGACTTATAAAACTGGAAATACATGAGTAGAGAAACAGCTGTATAGCCTTATATACAAGGCGCTTCAAAGTATAAAATTAAGGTTGGGGTTATTTTTTATATTTACTTTTTCATGATTTGGTCACGTTTTGGTCACGTTTTGGTCACGCTATGAGCTAATTGTAAAAAAGCAGTGGAAAAGGAAAAGTGATACTAAGAAAATATTTTTTAGCATCGCTTCTTATAAAGGTAGGAATAGTAAGTTGGGGTCAATTACAAAAACAGTGTTTATAGCGTGGGCACGAAATGGTCACGTTTTGGTCACGGTGCTGATTTCGAGACCTATATCTCGTTAGATTAACTTAATAATTTGATTGGGAAATAAGATATAAAAACGCTGTAACCCTTGAAAATTAGACAAAAAAAAGCCTCACTGTTAAGTGAGGCTTTTTAAGTATTTGGAGCGGGAAAAGAGATTCGAACTCTCGACCCCAACCTTGGCAAGGTTATGCTCTACCACTGAGCTATTCCCGCTAATTATCAATTAACTATCGTCAGTTGATGAAGGCGTATTATACGCAGTTTTTTTATTGTGTCAACACCTATGACGAAAAAAATTAAAGTTATTAAAATAGGCATGTCTTCTGGCCATAGATATATGTTATAACGGTTTATTATAATATGTATTCCAAAAGCTTTGTAGTACATAAATAAGCTGGGACGCACTTTATAATTTAACCTCAATCACATTCACAATTATCAATACTTACAAAGATAAGTCATAAGGATAAAAAATGAGTCAACAATATACCATCGCTGATTATTTGTTTGATCGTGTCGCAGAAGCGGGTGCATCTGAGATATTTGGCGTACCTGGTGATTTTAACTTAACTTTTTTGGATAACGTTCTCGCCTCTGATAAATTGCGCTGGGTAGGTAACACCAATGAGCTAAATGCTGGCTATGCTGCCGATGGCTATGCACGCGAGCGTGGGTTTGCCGCTATGGTGACGACCTTTGGTGTAGGCGAACTATCAGCGATTAACGCAACTGCAGGTTCTTTTGCTGAGTACGCGCCGGTATTGCATATCGTAGGTGCGCCAAGCACAGCGCTACAAGACTCAAAGCGCCGTATTCATCATTCGCTTGGTGATGGCGTATTCAACCATTTTATTAAGATGGTCGAGCCAGTGACGGTAGCCCGTGCGCAGCTTACTCCTGAAAATGCTGCTTCAGAAATTGATAGAGTAATTCGCTTGATTCTCAAAAAGCATCGCCCAGGTTACTTACTATTATCACCAGACGTTGCGCGCCAGCCTATCTATCCACCAACGACCAAGTTGATCGATAGCCAAGAAGATATTACCAGCCAAGCGGCATTATCAGATTTTAAGCAAGCACTAACCGAGTTTTTGCCAAACAAGACCACGACATTAATGGCAGATTTGATGGTGCATCGTTTGGGATTGCAGTCACAGCTCAAAGCATTGATCGCTGATACAGATATTCCTTATACCACGCTATCTTGGGGCAAGACGCTACTTGATGAAAATAGTGATCGTTGGGCAGGCACTTATGCGGGTGTTGCCTCACGTCCAATTGTGAAAGATGCGGTAGAAAACTGCGAATGCCTTATCAAAGTAGGGGTGCAATACACTGACACTACAACCGCAGGGTTTAGCCAAGATATCAATGAAGATGTGGTCGTAGACTTGCACTATGAGCGTGCTTCTATCAGTGGTAAGAACTTTGCACCGATTGCGCTAAAAGATGCGTTGCAAGCCCTGCATGAAGTGATGACCTCTGACATTGATATCGTACCAAAACCTTTCTGTGAAGAAGTTAAGCCGCACGAACAAAAAGGCAAAGATAGTGAGGCTATCCGCCAAGATGATTTATGGCATATTATCGCTGACCGCTTAGATCACAATAACTTGGTGTTTTCTGAACAAGGGACGGCCTATTTTGGTATTAGTGATGTGCGTCTGCCAGAAGGGGTGACATCATATGGGCAGCCGATGTGGGGCTCAATTGGCTACACGTTGCCTGCCAGCTTGGGCGCCGCAATCGCATCGCCAGATAAGCGCAGTGTATTATTGATTGGGGACGGTTCAGCATTGCTAACGATCCAAGAGCTAGCGGTCATGATTCAAGAGCGCATCAACCCTGTAATCGTCTTAATCAATAATGATGGCTATACGGTAGAGCGCGCAATTCATGGCGAAAACCAATACTATAACGATATCCCTAAATGCGATTGGCAAATCATGCCGCGAGCGTTCGGCGCGACAGAAGAAAATAGTGTACTACTCAAAGCAAAGACGGCAGGCGAGCTAAAATCTGCTTTTGACAAAGCTGCTGCGACTACCGATAAGCTTATAATGATTGAGGTGATTGCAGACAAGCATGATATCCCACCATTGCTAGCAGACATCAGCGCGGCACTAAAACCAAAAAAGGACTAAGTCATTCGCAAAAGCGTACTGAATAGAAGTAACAGCCCCATTTAGCAACTTAGCTAGATGGGGTTTTTGCATTTTTTTATCATACGGATTAATTAATCAGCGATTGCTCTTATGTCAGTTTACAGACTTTAGTATCATGGCGGATTGGGCTACGTTCAGCCTTTATAGTCAACAGGAGACAGACCCGTCGTGATTTGGTTAAAAATGCTTATCGGCGCATTGATGGTACTGGCGATTCAAATGTTCGCCCAAACCCGATTTTTCTATTTGGCGGCACTTGCGCCACTATTTCCCACCTTTACGTTAATTAGTCACTTTATCGTTGGTACTGAGCGCAGTCCCGCTGATTTAAAGGTCGCGCTGATATTCAGTATGCTTGGTGTCATACCGCACTTGATTTATACCTTTGTGGTGTTTTTTAGCATCAGTTATATGAGTTTATACAAGGCACTGCTATTAGGTGTGGTCGCTTGGACAGTTGCGGCTGCGATTCTGGTACTGACATGGCAATACATTCAAGGTTAAGTAATATTAAGACATAGAGGTTTTCAACACAGTAATAGTATTTTACAAGCTTCACTTTGATATTTGAACTTTTTTTATTGAAGTATTTTTATTGATTTAGTATTGGCTGCTAGTTCTGATGGTGATGCTAATATCATCATAAATAATTGTCATTCATATTTTGAATAATGGCCGCTTATGATAGGCTCACTGGTGTAATATCTCCTAACAGCAAGATAACGAAAACCCCATCGCAATCAATTACTATTCTTAATAATAAAAAATAGGGCTCAAAAAAAATGGATACCTTAAATATCCTGTATCTCGTAGGCGCAGTACTAATTTTCGCCAGTATCATGGCGAGTACATTGTCGGCGCGCTTAGGCGTACCATTGTTGTTGCTGTTTTTGATAGTGGGTATGTTGGCAGGCGAGCAGGGTATCTTGGGTATTGAGTTCTCTCAATATGCGCTAGCCAATTTCGTTGGGCAGGCAGCCTTAGCCTGTATCTTGCTAGATGGTGGTTTACGTACGTCCTTTAAATCGTTTCGAGTAGGGCTAAAACCTGCGATTACGCTGGCCACGTGGGGTGTGTTGGTCACGGTCATGGTGCTAGGGGTCTTCGTCACTTGGCTACTTGATGTCGATTGGCGCTTTGGTTTACTGATGGCAGCGATTGTCGGCTCAACCGATGCAGCAGCGGTATTTTCTCTATTACGTAATGGCGGCGTCAAGCTTAACGACCGTGTGCAAGCCACGCTTGAACTTGAGTCTGGTGCCAACGATCCCTTGGCTATTTTATTAGTCACTGGTTTGATTGCCTTAAATGTTGATCCTGATGGTCAGACAGTATTCGGCTTTTTAGTTTTATTGCTACAGCAGCTGAGCTTTGGGCTAGGGATGGGCTTGTTATTCGGTTATTTCTTATCCCGATTATTGCCCAAGGTACATTTGGCAGAAGGCATGTACGCTATTTTGATTCTCTCTGCTGGCTTGGCTGTGTTCGCCGCGACCAATCTCATTGGCGGCAGTGGATTTTTGGCGGTATACCTCACTGGTGTGTTAATCGGCAACCACAAGGTGCGCTCGACAGAGCATGTCATGCGAGTGATGGACAGCTTTGCTTGGCTGTCGCAGGCCGTGCTGTTTGTGGTATTGGGACTATTGGTCACTCCGTCAAACGTCCTCAATGTCTGGCATTATTCGGTTGCAATCGCGCTCTTTATGATCTTTGTCGCGCGTCCTATTGCCGTCTATACCAGCGTAAAACCTTTCAAATTTAAAGACAGAGAGATTGGGTTTATCTCTTGGGTTGGTTTGCGCGGTGCAGTGCCTATTACCTTGGCAATTTTACCCGTCATGGCTGGGATAGATAACGCCTTTATGCTGTTTGATATTGCCTTTGGCGTCGTGGTTCTGTCGTTGATTTTGCAAGGCACAACCATCCCGACGATGGCCAATCTGTTTAAGGTACGTATTCCAACCAATAAAGACCCAAAAGAGGAGCATGAAGTCTGGGTATCCGATAAGGCCAGTATCACGCTGTATGAGTTTGAGGCAAAGTCGGGCGCATTTGCCATTGGGCGTCATCCTATGGGTATCTCCAAAGGTATCAATCCAGATGAAATCAGTGTCTTTGCGCTAGTCCGTAATCAGCAAATCGTAGTAGTCGATGACAATACAAAGCTAAAATTCGGCGACAGTGTCTGGTATGCGATGAGAGGTAATCACGCGAGCAAAATCGCCAAGATTTTTAATGACACGACACTAGATCGCAAAGCTATCGATGATTTCTATGGCGATTGGTTGCTATCACCGAGTGTCAAACTTGGAGATTTGCCGTTTTTTACAGGAATTATGGCGTCTGAGACACTGGTAAAAACACTCAAAACGTCCGATGAAGACAGCGCAAAAAACATGTGGGAGCAGACGGTGGCCGAGTACGTTAAATCACATTTAGGTACCGCGCCAGTGTCGGGCGATACCGTTGTGGTGAGTGACGAGTGGTCATTGGTTATTAAGGAAGTCGATGACAAAGGGAAGCTAAGAACCATTGGTCTAAAGTACCAACAACCGTCTGCAATAGTGTAATAAACCTAGTGGTATCTTATAGCAAATTCATCATCTTATTCAAAAAGTCAGCCGCTTGTTTAGGCTGATTTTCTCTATATGCCCAATGGTGCTCGACATCATAGCTTGCCTCATCAGGCAGTAGTATTTTCATCAGTCCCATACCCTCATAACGCTTCGCTAAATCACGCGGCAAGTAGCCAATATGGTGACCCGCAAGGATAAGCTGCGCTGTCGCCTCCATATGATAAGTAGTCGCGCTTAATGTCTTGGGGCGAATATGATTGATATGGTGTTCTACCACATAGCCTCTTTTTATCCACGGATAGTTCTGTTCTAAATCTTCAAAAGTTAATCCGTCTGAGTTGTAAAATAGCCTATGCTCGCGTCCACAGCAGACCACTTGTTTTTCAACAAATGCTGGCTTAAAGGTCAGTAAAGGTGGAAAGCTGCCAAAATAACCCACGCCAATGTCACTCTCGTTACTCAAGAGCTTTTCTAACATGCTCTCAGGGCTTTGTACGTCGATAGAAAAGTGTATTAACGGGTTATTACGGTAGCTGTTGGCTAGACGTTGTCTAAGCGCATCATAAAAAAACTTGGGCATCTGATCAATCAAGCAAAGTCTGATGTGCCCGCCATGAACTGAGTCTAATTGTTTAATGTAATGCAGCTGATGTTGAAAGCTGGCGACTGATTCGGTAAAGCCCAAACATGCCTCGTAAACAGCGGCACCGTCCTCTGTGAGCTTAAATCCTGCTCGACCACGGTGACACAGCGTCATTCCTAAGCGATCTTCTAAGTGGGTTAAGTGTCCACTGATCACAGAAGTAGTGACATTCAAACGCGACTGGGCGGCCGTCACGCCTTGGCACTCTACGATAGCCATAAAGCTGCGTAGTGTTTTGATGTCTATCTTTATCAGTTCATCCAATATCAAAAGCAGCTCCTCATTTATCAATCAATATCATCTTTTAATCGATACTTCTTTTCATAAACTTCTGATAGCGACCTATAAGCGCACTTTACTACGAAAAAATAGAAGTTTACTTCTAAATTTTACCATGGTTCCTTCTCTTATATTTATGTATTGTCAATGGCATGTAGCAAATTGTGTACTTAAACCAAATAGAACAAGGAAGTAACTTATGACATTCAATCAACCATTAAGCGGCAACGATATGCCAAGATTTGGCGGTTTCGCTTCTATGATGCGTCTGCCAACTCAAGCCGATGCTGAAGGGTTAGATGTGGCGTTTGTTGGCGTACCTTTGGATATTGGTGCATCCAACCGTAGCGGTGCAAGATTGGGTCCTAGACAGATTCGTGATGAGTCAAGAATGATTCGTCCCTACAATGTGGCCACTCGCGCTGCACCTTTTGAGTCATTACAAGTCGCTGACATCGGCGATGTGCCTATCAATACCTTCAACCTGCTAAAAAGCGTTGATATCATCGAAAAATTCTATACCGATAAAATTGTCAAACATGGCGCGATTCCTCTAACACTAGGCGGTGATCATACTATCGCGTTGCCTATCCTGCGTGCACTTGCCAAAAAACATGGCCCTGTCGGTATGGTGCATATCGATGCTCATGCTGATATCAATGATGATATGTTTGGCGAAAAAATCGCTCATGGTACGCCGTTCCGCCGCGCTGTTGAAGAAAACCTTATCGATGGTAATCGTGTGGTGCAGATTGGTCTACGTGGTACAGGCTATAGCGCTGAAGAGTTTGACTGGTCAACTGAGCAAGGATTCCGTGTGGTACCTGCTGAGGAGTGCTGGTACAAATCGCTAACACCGCTTATGGCTGAAGTACGTGAAAAGCTAGGTGATGGTCCTGTTTACTTGAGCTTCGATATCGACGGTATCGATCCTGCATTTGCCCCAGGTACGGGCACCGCTGAAATCGGCGGCTTGACCTCTACTCAAGGTATCGAAATCATTCGCGGTATGCGCGGCCTAGATGTGGTGGGTGGGGACTTAGTTGAAGTGTCACCACCGTATGATCCATTTGGTAACACCTCGGTATTGGCAGCGAACTTATTGTTCGAAATGCTATGCATCCTGCCGGGCGTACGCTATGACGACAAGGTTAAGGCGGTTTACTAGTCGTTATGTCTTAACATGATAACCATAAAAGGAATGGGTTATTGACAATCTCTTATTGGTTAGATGTGGAGCATAAAGTAGCTTTATCGGCACCAGTGCAATGACTGGTATTAATATAACTCGGTTAAGGAAGACACTAATGAGTAAACCTTCTTCATTTTTTGGTCAAGATACCCTTTCTCCAAATGAAGCTGGACACAGTTTGGGTTCAATTGGTACGTTTGCGCTGTGGTTCGGTGCCAATATCGTCGTCACGACCATTTTAACCGGGATGCTATTGGTACCAGATCTACGATTTACCACTGCTATTACGACCGTACTCATTGGTTCTTTAATCGGTGCAATTCCACTGCTTTTGGTTGGCTTGATGGGCCAGCGTACCGGCCTACCATCGATGGCGCTGACACGTAGAGCTTATGGACCACTTGGTAGCCAGTTGATTTCACTGGTAAACATGGGTGTGCTCATTGCGTGGAGCTGTATTCAGGCGCTGCTCGCTGGCATGAGTCTGAACTATGCGATTGAAGCGACCACAGGTTATAGTAACCTGCCACTATTTGTGATCTTGTGCGAGACCGTCGTGGTGCTAATTGTGCTACGCGGTCACCTCGGTATTGAGCTTGTCGAACGTTGGGCGGCACTAGCCATGGCCGCGCTTACGGTTGTCGTACTTTATCAGCTAAACCAACATTATGATGTATCGACACTGTTTGAGATGCCAGTTGAATCACGTAATGGTATTACGCTAGGTATCGCGTTTGATATCGTCATTGCCACTGCGTTCTCTTGGATGTCTTCAGCAGCTGATTACAACCGTAACTGTAAAACTTCAAAGATTGCCGTATGGGGTACTTACTTTGGCTACATCATGGCGGCTATCGTTGCTATGGGTTTGGGTGCGACGATATCAGGGCTTTCTATCTTAAACGGTATGGAACAGACTTACGACCCGACTCGTCTACTTGCTGACTTTGGTTTTGGCCTGCCAGCTGCGCTAGTTATCTTCTTTTCAGTCATGACAACCAATGTAATGGCAGTCTATAGCGCAACGCTATCCTGCATGAACATCGCTCCTAACATGAGCTTTTGGAAACCTGCACTTATCATTGGTTTGGTCACTATCTTTGGGGCGCTGATACCAGGTATTTTAGACCAGTTCCAAAACTTCTTATTGATCGTAGGTGCACTATTTATCCCAGCATTTTCAGTCATGATTGTCGATTATTATCTTGTTGGTCAAGAAGGCTACACCGCAAGACTGCTTGACTCTACCAAACAGTTAGGCCGTCCTACGGCAAAGATTGCTATCGCAGCATATCTAATCGGTGCAGCGCTTGCCGCATACTGGACTTTGATAGCGCCTCCATCTTTCGGTGCTTCATTACCTGTCTTTATTATTACTGGTGGACTTTACTGGTTAGGTGCGACTTTGTTTACTCGTCCTAGTAGCGCTGTCACTTCAGCTCAAAAGGAGCCGTCATTATGAAATTGATGGTTGCTCAAACCAATCCTTTACTGGCTGAAGCGACGGCCAATCTAGAAGCTTTAGAGTCGCTTTGTCGCCTAGCAGTAGAGGCAAAAGTAGATCTGCTCGCGTTGCCAGAGCTTGCATTCACAGGCTACAACATCTTTGAGCATCTTGATCACTTAGCGCAAACTATCGATGGTCCAATTGTCACTGAAGCAGCGAGACTTGCTGATAAATATAACTTGCATCTATTGTTTGGTCTCGCTGAGCGCCAGTCTAATGGTGAGTTAAGCAACTCTGCCATACTGCTAGATGACAATGGGCAGCACCTTGCGACTTATAACAAGCGTCATTTATGGGAGCGTGAAAACGAGTTCTTTACAGCAGGTAAAAAATCTTGTGTGGTTAATACTCGATTTGGCAAATTAGGTTTAATGATTTGCTACGATAATGAGTTCCCAGAGGTGGCAAGAGAGCTAGCTCAAGCAGGCGCAGAGGTCATCCTGTCACCTACAGCAAATATGTTGCCAAATGCAGAGCGTCAAGTACTGCAAATTCGCGCTCGTGCCATGGACAATCAATGCTTTGTTGCTTGTATCAACCGCTCAGGCGTAGAAGATACCCTTCATTACTGTGGCAATAGCATCGTCGCTGGTCCCGATGGTGAGGTAATCGGAAGGCTTGGTTTGACCGCTGGCACGATGATAGTAGATATCGATCTCGCCCGTATTGATGAAAGTCGCACGCATCAAAATTATCTTAAGGATCTGCGTGCTCTTAAAGATACTCATGTCGTTAATGGAGCTGACTTATGAGTGAGCAGTCATTACCTCGAATCAAGTCAGAAAACTGGTATCGAACCACCACGCTCAGTGACGGAATCACACTTATCGATGAGCCATGGATTAAGCCGTTTTTTCGCTGTAATTTGTGGCACGTACGGGGTGGTGAACGTGATTTATTAGTAGATTTTGGGTTAGGTGCTGTACCATTGCGCCGCCATGTCGCTTTGCTCGCTGATCGCGATATCGTTGGTGTAGCCAGTCACACCCATTTTGACCACATTGGCGCAGCAAATGAGTTTGACTGCTGTCATGTCCATTCTGCTGAAGCACACATCCTAGCTGAACCAGACAATACTCGTACTTTGGCAGATATGTTTGTCAACGATGAGATGTTTGACGCGCTACCGCCTGAACCTTATGCCCATTGCGGTTATAAAATTGCTGCACCAGCGAAAATTATGCAGCTTGAAGACGGTGACGTGATTGATTTGGGCAATCGTCAGTTTGAAGTAATTCATACGCCTGGCCATTCTCCAGGTGGTATCGCCTTGTGGGAAGCGGCTAGCGAAACGCTGATTTCTGGTGACCTTATCTATGATGGCCCATTAATTGAAGATACGTGGCACAGCAATATGTCTGACTACGCTAAGAGCATGCGCCGCTTAAATGCACTACCAGTGCGAGTCGTTCATGGTGGTCATTTCCCTAGCTTTTCAGGTAAACGCTTAAACATCATGATTGATGATTGGTTACGGCACCATGATTTGTAATGAATAGCACTCAATAACGATTAAAAATAAACCATTAGCCAATATAAAAATTTTAACTTAATACTAATTATATTTTTTAGGATGACTGACCCATGACCCAATTGACGCAAACGCCTTCTTCTTTGTCTGACACATCATCATTGACCTGCGGTGAGCTATTAGTGCAGTGGCTAGAGTATTATGGTGTAGAGACCGTTTTTGGTATCCCTGGTGTGCACACGGTAGAGCTGTATCGCGGTCTGCCAAATACCAATATCCGTCATGTGACACCGCGTCATGAACAAGGCGCTGGGTTTATGGCGGATGGCTATTACCGTGCCTCTGGCAAGGTTGGCGTATGTTTTATCATCACTGGCCCTGGCATGACCAATATCATGACGGCGATGGCGCAAGCACTGGCTGATTCGATACCGATGCTAGTGATTTCTAGTGTCAATAAAGTCAAAGACACGGGTAGTGGCGAAGGGCATTTGCATGAGTTGCATGATCAGCAAGGCATGATTAGTAAAGTAGCATTGACGAGCAAAACCATCTGGCAACCTGAATCGCTACCGAAAGTCATTGCAGAAGCTTTTGCTTTATTTAACGGTGCACGTCCGGGGCCAGTACATATTCAGCTACCTATTGATGTCATCACTGCTGATGCTAGCCATGTTGCTAAGCCATCTAGTTTAAATGCTGTAGCAAATAGCGAAGTTGGTACAAATAGTGTGAGCCTACCGCAGGTCACAAGACCATTGCCGAATCCTACGCAATTAGACCTAATCGTACAGTCATTAAAAACCGCGAAAAATCCTGTAATACTTTATGGAGGCGGCTGTGTCGATGTCGATCAAGATGCACAACGATTGGCAGAGCTGATAGATGCGCCAACGTTTTTGACGATTAATGCCAAAGGCTTGCTGCCACCTGGCCATCCATTAAGTTTGGGTAGCAACCAGTCGTTAGACGCAGGCCGAGCCGTGATTACCGAGGCGGACTGGGTGTTAGCGATTGGTACTGAGCTTGGTGAGACTGACTATGATGTGTTCTTTAATGGTGGGTTTAAAATCAACGGCACGCTGGTACGTATCGACTGTGATGCTCAGCAATTGCAGCGTCCATTTAGAGCAGATATTGCGGTACTGTCCGACGCACAGATGGCGATTAGTGGTTTATGTGATCGCTTAGAAGGCCAGGCATTCGAACATCATGCATTATCACGTGTCAATGAGGCCAAACAAGCCATCTTAAAGGATGTAACGACAGACTTTGCGGGTCAAAATGCCTTACTAAAGCTGATTAGAGATGAGGTGGAAGACGTCATTTTCGTTGGTGATTCAACGCAGCCTGTCTATAGCGGCAATCTTGGTCTTGAAGCCTTGGCGACGCGTAAATGGTTCAACTCATCGACGGGTTTTGGCACATTAGGCTATGGTTTGCCTGCTGCTATTGGGGCCATGGTTGGCTCAAATCTACCCGTCGTCAGTCTAATGGGTGATGGCGGTATTCAGTTCACGATTGCCGAGCTCATCTGCGCCGCCGAGCTTGAGCTACCATTGATTGTTTTGCTATGGAACAACCAAGGCTACGGTGAGATTCGTCGTTACATGGAAGAGGGCGGTTTACCACTAATTGGCGTCAACATCAAAACACCAAACTTTGAGCCATTAGCAGCAGGGTTTGGCGCTGGCTATCGTAGAATCACCGATAAGCAGCAATTGCTAGACGCATTAAAGACAGACACGAAAGGTAAACAGCCGATTATTTATGAGATTGATGAAGCAGATGACTTTCTAAAAGAAATGGCTGAGACAGTGACTTATTTTAGTTAAAGTAATACTGGCGCTAATGCCACGGATAATCACGAGACCGATAGTCACAGTTCTAAAAAACGACATAAAAATGACAAACGCTGATTACGCAAGGAAGCACGTTCATGACGCCAAATGCTAGAGAAATGTCAAAAAGTAGACATGAGCAAATGCTGCGTTTGTTGACGGAGCTTGCTGCTGTCGTTGGTACGACCAATGTATTGACAAAACCTAGCCAACAGCAGTCTTATGTGCAAGGTGCGATTGAGGCTATCACAGACGCTACCGTCGCAGTTGTGATACCGCACTCTCTTGTGGCACTATGGCGCGTCATTAATATCTGTGCCGCTGCCGATGTGATTATCATTGCTCAAGCAGCCAATACAGGCCTAACAGGTGGCTCAACGCCGAATGGAGATTATGACAGGCCGCTAGTCGTAATCTCTATGCAGTTATTGGGCGGTGTGCATTTACTTAATGATGCAGCAGAACTGGTTGCTTTGCCAGCCGCTACTTTGCAGCAATTAGAGTCCACCCTTGCGCCATTAGGGCGTGAGCCGCATTCAGTATTGGGCTCTAGTTGCGTGGGTGCATCGGTGATAGGCGGAATCTGTAATAGCTCGGGCGGGATGTTGGTGCAGCGTGGACCTGCCTATACTGAGATGTCTCTATTTGCCAGACGCAATGCATCAGGAGCGTTTGAGTTAATCAACCATCTAGGCATTGAGTTGGGGATGCAGCCAGAGGAAATGCTAGAGAACCTGCAAGCTGGCACGTTTAATAAGGTCTCAAATAGTACGAGCAACAGTAACGCCTGTACCAACCATCATTATCAACACAAAGTCCGTGATTGTGAGGCAGAGACACCTGCTCGATTTAACAATGATCCCAGCGGCCTGTACGAAGCTTCTGGTTCAGCTGGCAAGGTCATCGTATTTGCGGTGAGGGTAGCGACCTTTGCCAGACCTAAGCAAGAGAAAACATTTTATATCTCGACCAACGACGCTGATACTTTAACCACACTTAGAAAACAATGGTTAAAAAGAGAGTTGAAATTGCCCGTGTTGGCTGAGTATATGCATAAAAACTATAACGACATCACGATGTACTATGGCCGAGACACTTGCTTGAGCATGCGTAAGCTTCCTGCTAGTAAGATAGGGTCGCTGTATCGACTGCAAGCAAAGATTGGCTACTATCTGGATAAGTGGCATCTCCCAAAGACGCTGCCAGATCGGGTATTACAGATGACATCTAGGTTTATGCCGCCGTCATTACCAGCCACTTTGACCACGCAGGCACTCTCATATAAATACCATTTGATTATAAAAGTCGCAGATGGTTTTGATCCAGATTCTAATAAAAACGACGGCAACAATATCGCCGCTGCGCAGGATTTTTTGCAAGACTATCTACAGCAATATCAAGGTGCGCTGCATGTATGCACAGAGCTTGAATCGCAATCGTTATTGGTATTTCGCAGTGCCGCGACCGCTGCCATGTTCCGTTATCATAATTTAAATCAAGACAAATTTGGCGAGCTGCTATCGACCGATATTGCCTTACCTAGAAATGCCGTAGATTGGGACGAGACTCTACCTGAACACTTGCAAGAACAAGTCAGTAAAACCTTTTATCTGGGGCATTTTTTCTGTCATGTCATGCACCAAGACTATTTATTAAAACCTAAGACCAATGTCAAGCAATTCAAGGATGAGCTGCTGGCATTTTATGATAAGCGTCATATTGAGTACCCTGCTGAGCACAACGTGGGGCACGTATATCCTGCTAAAACTGAGCTACATTATTTTTATAAAAAACTGGATCCAACCAATTCGCTTAACCCAGGTATTGGTCAGACAGAGAAATGGAAAAACTGGCAATCATCGCCCATTAAGGAGAAATTAAATGACGAGTTATATGGATAAGTCGCAGCAGCCGATTTTAGGGAATAATACGGTTGATCCAGAGACGCCAAAAGCAGGACAGTGGCGTGCAGCAATGTGGAAGTTCCTATTGTTTTCAGCACTGGGTATTGCACTTTTTATCATACCGTTTGAGTGGGATGGTAAAGTCACAATTTTATTAGGTGTATTGACCGATACGCTACAAACCGTGTTAGGTGGATTTGTGGCCTATATTGCGATGGCGATAGTGACTATCTCCGCTCTTGGTGCACTGGCAGTCAAAGCGTTAAAGCCCAATTTGCATGAAGATTCACTGGTAAAAAAGCTCTTTGATGTTGATTGGTTTTGGCTGTCCACGCGTTTTTTAGGTATGTTGTTTGTTTGGATGATTTTCCTACAAGTCGGCCCCGAGTTTATTATCAATCGTAATACGGGCGGCGTCATTTTCGAAGATTTGATTCCTATTTTGATTCCGTTGTTTTTCTTTGCCATTTTATCGCTGCCATTTTTGACTGATTTCGGCTTGATGGAGTTTTTAGGTACCTTAGCCAGTAAAGTATTTATCAAACTCTTTAAACTGCCTGGTCGTTCTGCTGTCGATGCAATGTCTTCTTGGTTTGGTGCAGCGTCTATCGGCTTGCTAGTCACCATGCAAGAGTATGACAAAAGCTTCTACAGTCAACGTGAAGCCGCCATTATCGCGACCACATTTTCCGTCACTTCTATTGCCTTTACCTATGTGGTTGCCAAAACCATCGGTGTAGACAATAACTTCGTCTTCTTTTATCTGACCATTGCGCTAACCGGTTTTATCGCTGCGATCATTATGCCGCGTATTCCGCCGCTATCACTCAAGCCTGATACGTATCACTCGGGCAAAAGCATGCTAGACGAAGGCATCCCTGCTGAATACACAACGTACCAATGGGCAGTTAATCGTGCGGTTACTCGCGCGCATTCTATGCCTAGCTTAGGTAAAGTGTTCAAACGCAGCGTACACAATCTGTTTGATATCTACTTTGGATTGATTCCGGTTATTTTTGCGATTGGTACCATCGGTCTTGGCTTAGCAGAGTACACGCCAGTCTTTAATTGGCTTGCGACACCACTTGTACCACTACTTGAGTGGTTACAGATTCCAGAGGCGGCAAAAGCTGCACCTGCCATGATTATGGGCTTTGCAGATATGTACTTGCCAGCGCTAGTCGGCAAAAGCATTGAAAGTGAGATGACACGATTTATCGTTGGTGCTGCTTCAATTACTCAGATTATCTACATGTCTGAAGTAGGTGCGCTGATTTTGAAATCAAATATTAAGCTAAATGTGTTAGAGCTATTTTTAATCTTTATCCTTCGTACGCTTATCAGTTTGGTAGTTATCACATCAGTGGCGCACCTACTGTATTAGTGGCGCATCTAGTATTAACAGGACATCGAGCCTGACGATAATATGCAAATGGTCGGTTTTTCTGTAGTCAGTTAAGCCGACCATTTAGCCAATCACGTTACGGACGTTACGCACATAAAGAAAATTTGATCAAAAATATAAGGTGATTGACCATTATGGAAATGCTGAACTCTACAGATTTAACCAGAGAAACTGCCATACAAACGGCTCAAAACGAAGTTGTACTCAATGCCGCTTATATCAATGGTGACTGGGTTACGATTGAAGCAGCTGTGACCTATCCTGATCATTCAAATATCCAAGCGTTGTATGATCCAAATTCAGGCGAGGTAATTGCAACGACGCGCTTATGCACCAGTGCCCATGTAGAGCAGGCAGTTGAAGCGGCTGATGAAGCGTTTGCTAGCTGGTCACAGACTAGTGTAAGTGAGCGTGCCCGCTATCTAAATGCGATTGCAGACTCTATGGAGCAGCAATTCGATAAGTTGGTTGGGCTGTCTGTATTAAACAACGGCAAACCAATTGAAGAGGCGAAGATAGACGTCGGGGACGCCATTGCTTGCTATCGCTACTATGCCAATCTCATCACAGATCAGGCAACGTGGTCTAAGGTCTCAACGCCTGAGTCGGGTATTCGTTTGTTAAAGACATACTCGCCAGTAGGTATTTGTGCGCTGATTACCCCTTGGAACTTCCCAATGGTGACGACTTCTTGGAAGTTGGCCCCTGCGCTAGCGGCAGGTTGTACCGTGCTATTAAAACCGTCTGAAGTGACATTATTACCAGAGCTTATGCTAGGTAATATCTTATCTGAGATTGGCTTGCCAAAAGGAGTGATTAATATCTTACCGGGTGCTGCTGAAGTGGGCACTGCGATGACCAGTCATCCGCTGATTGACAAAGTATCGTTTACAGGCAGCAATATAGTAGGCGAAAAGGTGATGGTTCAAGCAGCAAAAGGCATCAAAGACATTAGCCTAGAGCTTGGCGGTAAGTCTCCCATCGTGGTATGCGCAGATACTGATATTGATTACGCTTGCGATTTAATCATTGGCGGTATATTTACCAATGCAGGTCAGATATGCTCGGCCACTTCGCGTTTGGTTGTCCATCAAGATATCGCTACACAGCTGTTTGACGTATTAAAAGTCAAAACGGAAAGTTTGCAAATTGGTGATGGTTTTGCGACAGGGACGCAAATGGGTCCATTGGTTAGCAAGCAACAACTGAATCAAGTTAAGAAATTCTTTGATATTGCGACAGCTGAAAATCTGGACTGCTTAACCGGTGGTGAGTTATTAGAAGCATCTGGCTATTTTGTAAAGCCAACTATCTATACGAATGTGCCAACGACCAGTCAATTATGGATGGAAGAAGTGTTTGGCCCTGTATTAGTCTGTGCAACCTTTACTGACGGTGCAGAGGCTATCCGTCTAGCTAATGATAGTAAGTTTGCTCTAGCAGCAACCATTGTGAGCCCCGATGAGACTGCTGCGCTTGAGATGGCGCTACAAATCAAAGCTGGGCATATCTGGATTAACGAGCAACAAATCGTACTGCCAGAAGCAGGCTGGGGCGGGTTCAAACACAGCGGTATCGGCCGTGAGTTGGGCGGTGATGGTTTGTCCGCTTATCAGAAGAGCAAACATGTATTGTTGACCGATTAATTGGATTTCAATTAGATTGTCACTAGCCACTGTAGAGACCATTTACTAGCTATCAGCATGACTGTTGAATGATTGTAGAGTGATTGTTGATAGCTAGGTCGCGCTCTAGCATTACGTTTGTTTACCAGACCGTTTCTTATATTAACTTTACTGTCGCACCCATTCAGGATAATATTGAGCAATCATTCAAGTTTTATAGCCGTGCCCATTTTTATATGAGGTCACGGCTTTTTAAATGGGGCACATTATGTCACGCACCGCACTTTACAACCGTCATGACGCCTTGGAGCGTGCGCTACAGCTTTTTTGGCAAAAGGGTTTTCATGCCACGTCTCTAAAAGACATCGAACAAGCACTCGATATGCGCCCAGGTAGTATCTATGCCGCTTTTGGTAATAAAGAAGGACTGTTTCAAGAAGCGCTAGAATACTATGCGCGTTTAGGATTGACTGAGCTTGAGCGAGTATTGAGCCATCATAAAACGCCTTTATTAGGCCTTGCCGCTTATATACGTCAGCTTGGCGGGATTCGTGATAAGGCGTTACCGAGCCGAGCCTGTATGTTGGTCAAAAGCTTACTAGAGCTGGGCGCGCGTGAGCAAACAGCGTTAACCAAGGTGGAAATGCTGTTGGCAGGCATGGAGACGCGATTTATAGAATGCTTTAAGGAAGCGCAGAATGTATGTGAGATGGATAGTGAGCTTGATCCGGTTAGACTTGGACGTCGCCTACAGGCAGAAGTCATGGGGCTGCGTGCCTTTGCACAGCGTGACATAGAGAGCTCGACGGTACACGCCCTTGCTGAAGATATGGCCTTATCTATAGAAGCACTGCGACTCGATGATTCGGTAAATGCTTAGCGGTATGATGGCTGGGTTTTGATATGGCGTATATCTTCAGACGATTACTTGGTAGATTCAAGCTGCTTGAGGGTATGATACCCACCATGTATACGAGTAAAAATAGTAACAGCACAAGCAGTAGCAAAGATACCAGCAAGTAGCACAAAATGTTGCGGCCAAATACAAAGAGCAATAAAAAGAGCAATGGTCTCGGTGCCTTCGGTGAGGCCGTTGAGATAATAAAAGCTTTTATACTTAAACTGAGGCTTGTCTAATTGAAACTTTTCTGCAGAAATCGCAAAAGCCAAAAAGCTCGAACCTGTACCGATAAATGCCGCTAATAACAACGCGCCTGCAATAGCATTTTGTTCAGGGTTAGCCAAAATAAACCCGAACGGCACAGCGGCATAAAACAAAAAATCGAGGGTGATATCTAAGTAGCCGCCAGCGCTTGAGCTTTGCTGTGCATAGCGTGCCATTGCGCCGTCCAGCCCATCAAAGATACGATTCAATATAATCGCGGCCAATGCGCCATACCATAGCTCAAATGCCAGTAGTGGCAGGGCCAGCATCCCAATCAAAAATCCCACTACCGTCAGCTGATCAGCAGTAACGCCGAGCTTATGCAATGTCGCTACTATTGGGGTTAGCAGCGGCTTGATAACGGGCGTGATAAACTTATCTAACATGCGAGCTGCCTTTTGTATTTTGCTTATTTTGATACTTTGATTGGGTATTTAGCGTTAATATTTGGCTTTGATACTCGAAACTATCGTCCTACCTGAACAACCTTACCGTTAGCTGCTTCAGCATCGCTTTGGTCGTGCGTGACCATAATAGCAGGCAACTTATGAGTACGAATCTGATCAAATACCAATTGCCGTGTATCCATCCTTAATTGAGTATCAAGTTTGCTAAAGGGCTCATCAAGTAGTATTGCTTTGGGCTCACTCAGTAGCGTTCGTAGTAGGGCGACACGCGCTTGTTGACCACCTGATAGGTTATCAGGATGACGATCTCCCATCCCTTCTAAGCCTACTTGAGCTAACGCCTGTATTATCTTTTCAACTCGCTGCTTTTTATTGCTTTTGTTGTTTTTGGGCATGGCAAAAGCAATATTGCCCGCGACTGATAGGTGCGAAAACAGCAGTGCATCTTGATACAGCACACCAATACGGCGCAAATGTGCTGGCAGGTGAGTCACGTTTTCATCGTTCAACCAGACAGTACCAGACGCGGTAAAATCGCTCGCCAAAGTGCCTGTCAGCCAGTTTAGTAGACTGGACTTACCACTACCAGAAGGCCCCATCACGGTTAGGATGTCACCACCAGCAATGTCTTCATTGATACTCAATAATTGCTCGTTTTGACGAAACAGTTGTAAGTCTTTTATCTGTAAAGATGATGGCATCAGGAACCCTTTGGTTGCGTTTTTTAAGACTGATTATTTTAATGTTTGATAACGTTTGCTTTCGTTTATGACCAGCCTGCTATCGAGTGCCACTTCTAAAAAAGTATTTGGGTAGCATCCAAGCCAATATAAAACCGATGAGCGGTAGCGCCATTTGCATAATTGCGTAGACAGCACTGGTACGCCTACTGGCACCATTTGCCAGTGTCACTGCTTCCGTCGTAATAGTGGCAATACGTCCGCCACCTGCCAATAGAGTTGGCAAGTACTGACCAAAGCTGATTGCTAGACCGAGTGCTATAGCAATCAAAATAGGGGCAAATAACTGCGGCAGTTTTATCTGAAAAAACACTTTAATGGGTGCAGCGCCAAGGCTGGCGGCCACATGAGCAAAACGAGGATCTAAGCGTCGATAGCTACTGGCCAGTGATAAAAACACGTACGGCAGCACGAATAAAAGATGCGCAAATGTCACATTAAAAAATGCTGACTGATGATTGGCCAACTGCTGTAACCATACCAAGCCAAACAGAAACGCAATACTTGGCACCAAGAGCGGTAAGTAAATAATAAAGCTGGTGAAGTGTGATAGTGGCTTAGCACTCAGTTGCTCAGCTTCCAAGCATAACAAAGTCAGAAAAACAGCAAAGGCAGTACTGACGGCACCAATGCTGAGCGTATTGACCAGTGGTGTGCTCATTTGGGTAAAGGCACTTTGAAAGTGTAATAGCACGAACTGCTCTGGCAGCATCGACGGAAACCGCCAAAATCCTGCAAATGCCCACAGTACGAGCCCAGCGAGCGACAATATTATAAAACCAATCACGCCTACGGTAAGAGTAGCAGTGATTTTTTGCCAGATAGCGTCTGCATAATGACGCTTGCCATTGATTGACGAAACACTAAACATGGCTTTGATAGCTTTTTCGCCGCCCAGCCAAAAGCCAACTAAACCTGCTGTCAGTACAAGTTGTAATAATGCCCCTGCTGATGCTTTGATACGTAGGGTAAGATCGACATCGTTGAACCATTGTATGATAGAGACAGCAAGCGTTGGCGGTGTATTAGGACCTAATATCAATGGCATCTCGACACTCGCACTGGCATAGGCAAGCACTGCTAAAATCGGCAAACGTAGAAAAGGATATAACAGAGGCAAGACCGCCTTAAAAAAAGCAGTAATCGGGTAATAACCTAAATTGAGCGCAACGGTATATTGCTGACGCAGTTTTTTGCCAAGCTCAGGTTGAGCCAGCGCGCCTAAGGCCATTAATAACAGAAAAGGCAGCTCTTTTAAGGTTAAACCCAAGATGATGCTGATACCGTATGGATCATGGGGAAACATACCATCGGGTGCCATCTCCCAACCAGTTAGCCAAGGAGATATGAGCCGTGCAAACATGCCTGAAGGTGCAATCAAAAATCCAACGGCAATGGCTGCAGCTGCATGAGGAATGACCAAGATGGGGCTTAATAAATGCTCAATACGCTGCAACCAAACACTGTTAAAAAACGCGGCCAATATCATCAGGGCAATGACAAAAGCAAGTAGGGTGCTGATAAGTCCCGTAGCGAGACTTAATGCAGCCATCTGCGTGATGCCAGGCGTTTGCCACAGGTCTGTAAATCCTTGCAGATTCAGAGTCGTTTTCTCTAAAGCAGGCACCCAGCTCAGAGCAGGCAACAGTACACAAATGAGGCCACAGAGTACGGGTAATATTAATATAAGAATTAAGAGTTTAGGACTAAAAGACACGATACGCGTAAACAGGTCTTTTTTCTCGAGCGTAATAGGTCTAGGGCTATCACCTTTCTTCGCTATTTTATCAAAACCTTGGCTCATGGACTTACCCCATAACGTACTTGCCAGCCTTGCTGGATGGCTTCTACCCAACTTGGATGTGGTTCACTTACTGTACGCTTGACACTGTCAAAGAGCAGGGCGCTTGGATGAGGCTGTTTGGTTTTGAATAATGCTTGTTGTGCAGGACTAAGCGTAGATTGGACCAGTACGGTTTTATCACCCCATACCGAAGGGGTTTGTTTTTTGGCTTGTGCATCCGGACTCATCAGAAAGTTGGCTACTAATTGCGCGGCTTGAGGATGGCTAGCATTATAAGGAATGGCAACAAAATGGGTATTGCTTAAGCTGCCATCACTCATCGCATAGCTGCGAATGCTTTCGGGTAAGTCGTAACGCTGTACGGCCGCAGGAACCTCTGGTGCCGAAAAGGTAAACGCGAGACTCAGCTCCGTATCATCGACCAAGCGCCGCATCTGCGCACCTGTCTGTACAAACTGCTCGCCATTACGCCATAAGGTTGGATGAAAGTCATCCAAAAACGCCCATAGTGGATCTAATACGAGCACGGTGTTTTCTTTGGTGGCAGGCAAGTTGAGCTGTGCGCTAATGTTCTTACCCATTTGAGCGTCTTGTTGCTCATGCAGCATAACTAAGACGTATTTTAAGAAACTCATACCCAAAAAGTCAGGCGGTTTGGGGTAGCTAAAACGGCCAGGGTTTTGTGCTGTCCAAGTGGTCAGTTCAGTTAGCGTTGTTGGCGGTTTACTGGTCGACAAGCTGTCATAATAGAACGTCAGAGAGGCTTGTCCCCACGGTGCTTCCATGCCGTTGGTCGGCACACCAAAGTCGAAATTTACGGTTGGATTATTCTCTGGGTCCGTCAGCGCAAAATTGGGCAGTTTATTGGCCCATTGTTTGAGTAATAACGAGTTTTCACTCATGGTGGCAAAGTTAGCACCATTAATCCAGACCAAATCGACACTACCTTGATCATCATTATGGGCAGACTTTTCTGCTAGTACCCGACTGACTGCTTCGCTGGTGTCGCTCAATTTGACATGAACTAAGTTGATATTATATTTATCATCGACTTGATCAGCGACCCATTGTAGATAAGCGTTAATCTGTGGGTCACCGCCCCATGCATAGAAATAAACGTCTTGATTGCTACCTTGGGCTTCTATCTGCTGCCAAGGTGATAAGTCTTGGTTAATATTGGCAGTAGTTGGCGATGCTGTGCTTGCTGATATACCAATACAAATGCTCATCACCATAGCGTAGGTGCTATATCGCGTAAGACGTTTGAGCATCGGTAAAGCGGTAATAACGCGCATTCAAGTTTCCGTTATGATTTAAATGTTAGTAAAGCTGGTAAAGATTTCATAGCCTGCCATGTCAAACCAAACAGATATCACAAAATCTAAACCAGCTTTATTGGAGTCTTTTAACACTTTGCTACCAATCGCGTCATTTAATGACGTTGATCAGCAAACTGTCCTTAATTAACTGATATTAACTAACCATCATTAACTAACCGCGACGCCAAGTATGGTATTTTTCTAGCCAACTCAATACGGTCTCAGGGGCGTGAGCACGTTTCCACTCACCAGCGGCGTATTTGTTGCCTTCAGCCCAAGTAGGGTAGCTATGAATAGTACCCAATATTTTATTAAGACCCAGACCATGTTTCATGGCCAGTACAAACTCAGCGATTAGGTCGCCTGCATGTTCAGACACTACCGTCACACCCAATATTTTGTCTTTACCTTTTGGCGTAATGACTTTGATAAAGCCTTTAGCTGCGCTATCTGTAATGGCACGATCTAACTCTTCAAACTCAAAACGAGTAATCTCGTAATCGATGCCTTTATCAATGGCTTCTTGCTCGTTAATACCAACACGAGCGACTTCTGGGTCGATAAATGTAACCCAAGGAATCACACGATAATCTACTTTAAACTTTTTCAGATTGCCAAATAAACCATTCACTGCTGCATACCAACCCTGATGGGCAGCGACATGAGTAAACTGGTATGGGCCAACGATATCGCCTGCGGCAAAAATATTGGGATATAACGTCTCGAGATATTCGTTGGTCACGATCGTACGATTGGTTTCGATACCTAGCGCCTCTAAACCATAACCTTCAAGGCGTGCGCTACGACCAACGGCACAAAGAAGCTCATCATACTCGATATCGATTTCTGTTTCATTGTGTTTGACGATAATGTATTTTTTGCCATCACGCATCTCGCAGCGCATTGCTTGATGTGAGGTCAAAATATTAACACCGCTATCAGTGAGCGACTGATGAGCAAAGGTAGACACTTCAAGGTCTTCTTTACCCATAATGCGATCGCTCATCTCAATTTGCATCACATTAGAACCCAGTCGAGCAAAGCTTTGCGCAAGCTCGCTACCGATTGGACCACCGCCTAGTACTACTAGTTTTTTCGGAGCTTCTTCTAGCTCAGCAAACTTAGTCCATAGCGTGTCACTGGTTACGTAACCTGTTTCTTCTATACCTGGCAGAGGTGGTACAAATGGGCGAGCGCCAGTGGCAATGACAATGGTACGTGCTGTTAGGGTCTGCATGCCGCCGTCATTTAGCTGGATTTCTACTGTCCAAGGATCGATCAATTTGGCATAGCCTTTGACCACATCGACGCCCAGATTGGTATAACGTTCAACGCTATCGTGCGGTGCGATATCAGCCACGACTTGCTGTACGCGTGCCATCACTTTTTTGAATGAAAACTGCGGTACAGTGTTCTCTAGACCGTAGTTTTCTCCATGACGAATTTGATCAGCGATTTTTGCGCTCTTAATGATAGCCTTACTAGGTACACAGCCATAATTGAGACAATCACCGCCCATTTCACCTGCTTCAATCAGTGTGACTTTTGCCTTTACCGCTGCGGCAATGTAGCTTGTAACCAATCCGCCAGCGCCTGCGCCAATCACAATCATATTGCGATCGAACTTTTTAGGTTTGGTATGGTTTTTATAAACACGGCGTTTTTTAAACATGTTCAACACTCCTTTTGCTATTAATGGGAAGAAACCTAATAACGCAAACGAGACAATTAAGTTGAAAGATAAAATACCCGATAAGCTGTCTATCTGTGCCAGCTGTGTCCCTGCATTGACAAAGACAAACGTCCCAGCCAGCATACCGATTTGACTGACCCAGTAGTAAGTCCATGTTTTAATAGACGTCACGCCCATCAATAGGTTAATTAAAAAGAATGGAAATATGGGTACCAGACGTAAGGTAAATAAATAAAATCCACCTTCTTTTTCAACGCCTGCATCAATAGCTGCCAACCGCTCAGGAAAGCGCTGTTTGATGGTATCACGCAGTAAATATCGCGATGCCAAGAAGGCAATGGTAGCACCAATACTCGATGCAAATGAAGCAACGAGTAAGCCCTGAACCAAACCAAATAGCGCACCAGCGGCTAGCGTCAAAATCGCAGCGCCAGGTAAGGAGAGGGCAGTAACGACGACATATAGTAAGAAAAACCCACCGATAATCAATAGCGGTGACTGCGCTTTGTATTCATTAAATTGCGCCATCGACCCTTTTAAGCCATCAAGCGTCAATAATTGATTTAGGTCAAAATAAAAAAAGCTTGCCGCTAATATCAATATTAATAGTATTAAAAATATTCTTTTAATCATGGAGAATCCGGCCAAATAAGGGAGCAAAGGCTAAAATCGTAGTTATTACTACAAACTGTAGAATACTCATCGTCTGAATAACTATACTTAAGTGACTATATTTAAGTGACTATATTTAAGTGACTATATTTAAGTGACTATAGTTGAGTAACGTGGCGATCAAATCGAATCATCTAAATCGCCTAACTACGATAAAAAATTTAAGTCGGCAGTCTTAATAGTATATAAATTATATCTTGCTGTCTGATATTTATACTACTTAAACAATAAGCACAGCCGCTAACATTTATACTGGAGACGTATTTTTACCCAATGTTAGGGTGTCATAGTCTCTCATTAAGAACAGTGCCAAACAGGCTGCCAGCATTGGCCATGCAGCAAAAAACAACAAGTTATCAAAAGGCGTTAGGTAAAGACCAAAGGAGGTAAAAGTAGAAGCGGCATGTAGTAATAAGATGATGCCGTATGTCCACTTTTTGAATAAACCCATGACAAACGAGAAGATAAGAATGATTTGTAAGCTACCAATCAGGTAAACAATGGTGATGCCTAAGTTTTCTAAAGCGTAGAATTTAGCGAACACATTGGCGGCATGTTCAGGATTTACGAATTTGTCGAGTGTCCAGAAGAAGAATACGATGAAAACACCAAGGCGAAGAAACAATAGTGAGAGTGGCAAATGTTTTGGCATGGATTATCTCTTTTTGAGAAAAAGTAAAAGTGAATTGGAACAAATTAAGCAAATAAAACGGGCACGATGGCACCGAACTATCAGGTAACAAACACAGGTAAAATATGAACAATGTTGAGTGATTACTCAAAAATAAACAAAGTATTACCACAAAATGTACTAAAAACGCATTGTAGTGGTTATTGAATAACTGTTCAAGTTGATTATATCCATGTTCTGGCAATTAGAGCGCTAGGTTACTTTCTTTAACCAAACCAGCAATGTTAGGTTAAAGAAGCCCGATTTGTGTACGTTTGATTGAGTCTGTCGACACATTTAACGTTTATTTTGCGCTATAAAAATTTGCCTAACTTGTATAAATGTAAAAAGCCCTTTATAGAACATAAATTCTATAAAGGGCTTTTGAGGGTATGCTTATAACACTATAGTAAAGGCAACAGCAGTAGAATAATTCCTTACCACATCAAGTCATCTGGAATCACATAAGCGGCATATGGATCGTCTTCTGCCAATGCTTCCTCAGCAGTATCATTTGACACAACCATAAAGCCTTCCATTTTTGAATCAATACGATCAGCCAATGGACGAGGCAATAGTGCGTAGCCTTCTTCCAAGCGTGCGATGACTACGTGACCGGCCACGATTTGATCGTACAGTTTCTGAGTAATAGCGATTTTCTTTACTTTGGACTCATCGACAAACTGATAGCTAACCTCACCTTCTGTCTCAGTAATCTGATGCTGCTTAATCATTTGGACGATATTGGCCTTTAATGCTTTCTCTTCCAATACGCGCTGTTTTTCTTGATTAAGCTTTTGATCCTTTTCTAGCTTTTGGGCTTGTGCCTCTGCTAATGCTTTTTTTGCTTCGACGCTCTCTGAATCACCAGTACGCTTGGCATGTTGCGTTTGCTTGCTGATCTTCTTGGCCTTTTTGCTATCAACCAAGCCAGCCTTTAATAATTGAGCCTGTAGGGCATTTTTTGCCATAATCCAATCACCTAAATAACGATACCGAAATCATAAATGCTAAAAAATACATTGTAGCAAACTTTGCTAGCGCATGTGGTCAGACGATGATAAGACTTTATATATAGCTAGATATCAGTCTGCGATGAACCATGCACAAGGCTGTCAGTAACAAATTACAATTATTGCAAAAGGGTTGCACACATTGCTGGATGAAGCCGTTTAAATTGGTTATTATCAAATGAAGGGGTAAATTTACTTAATAAGATAATTTTTAAAAGATAACTATCATCAGGTAAATGAAATATACCCTAGTCAGAGTACATAAGCCAAAGAGTATAAGTTAAAGATTATAAGTCAGAGAACATAAACCAAAGAGCATAGCTTGGTCAGAACTAACAAGCTGTATAGGATTAAATAATTAAATTTAAGGACAGATTATGACAACATCACAGCACATTTTGGCCTGTATTGACGGCTCAGCAGTGACTGAATCAGTTTGTGACTATGCAGCGTGGTATGCCAGTAAATTAAACGTACCTGTTGGGTTGTTGCACGTCAGTGACATACCGGCATCGACCAGACGAGATTTATCAGGTGCTATAGGCATCAATAGCCGTCAGTTTTTATTAGAAGAGTTGTCCCAATTGGATGAGCAAAGAGCAAAAGTCGTCAACAGCTATAGTAATGCATTGGTACAAGATGCAAAAAGCCACATTCAAAGCAGTTTCGCTGATGTCAATGTTCGCGTTTATCAACGCCACGGCAAATTGCTTCCTAGTATTGAGCATTTTAAAGAAGAAAATCGTGCGATTGTGATGGGACGACGCGGAGAAGATCATAAGAACAGTCGGATTAATATTGGTAGTCAAATCGAGACGGTCGCTCGTGGGTCAGATATTCCTATATTGATTTGCTCAGAGAAATTTGAAGAGCCAAGCTCGTATATGATTGCCTTTGATGGTAGCAAAACTTCTATTAAAGCGGCACGAATGGTGTCAAAAAGTCCACTATTAAAAGGTCTAAAAGGCCATATCGTGATGGTAGGCAATCATAACGATGCCGCCAAGCAAAGTATGAGCGCCGCCGCCGCACAGTTAGAAGATGCTGGGTTTGTCGTTGAAGCACATCATTTATCTGCTTCTGATGCGGTGGACGGATTGTTAAAGTTTCAGGTAGAGAACAATGTCGACATTATGGTGGTGGGTGCGTACGGACATTCGAAATGGCAGCAACTGTTTCTCGGAAGTACAACGACAGAAATTATCGCTAGCACGTTATCGCCGGTCATTCTAGTGCGGTAATAACGTCATATATTTGTGTTTATCGTCTAGGGCGTGTCCTCAGTTTTATATTGTGGGTACGCCCTAATCATTTAATACTTTCGGACTACTTTATGCTAATTAATGCAGATTTTTCACAACGTGCTTTACTGGCCCCCGAAGCACATCAATGGATTAAGTCACCACAAAATGGTGTAGAGCGTGTCATGCTTGATCGTGTGGGCGCGGAGAAGGCTCGCGCTACCAGTCTTGTGCGTTACGCGCCAAACTCTTACTTTCCGCATCATATGCATCTAGGCGGCGAAGAGATATTGGTATTATCAGGCACTTTTTCTGCAGATGACACCCATTATCCAGCAGGTTGGTATCTACGTAATCCACCGTCTTCAGGTCATCGGCCTTATAGTGACGAAGGTGCTGTCATTTTTGTCAAGTTACGGCAAATGTCGTCTGACGAAACGCAGTACGTAGCTATCGACACTTATAAAGATGCTAATTGGCAGCAACAAGGCAACCGTACTATCTGCCCGCTTTTTTCCGATGGGATAGAGCACGTCAGTCTACAGCGTATCGATGCAGGAGAGTTGCTATTCACTGAGACAGTTCATGACGGTGCAGAAATATTAGTTGTAGCAGGCGAGCTAATAGAGGGTGAACAGGTATATCAGCAGGATAGTTGGATACGCCTACCGATAGATACAAATGTACAAATAAAAGCAGGGGTAGAGGGCGCAACCATATACCTAAAAACTGGCCATCTTAACCATGTCATCGGTTTAGACATTGAAGAAACTTAAATAGCACTTATTAATTGTATAGACAAAATATAAAAATAATTTGGTACTTCTAATTCTTAATTATGACGTACCAAATTATCACTTCATAAAATTAATGTATTATAAGCAATACTCACTTTTGTGTGAGCCTCATCAGAAAAAGATACCAAGTATCATCTTTTTTCATCTACCTTCAAAAAATAACAACCTTCCAAGTATCTTCTTATAGAAAATTAGCCTAAGCGATTAAATAAAGTGATTTTAAACAGCGCTTTTGGCTAGTCTTATCTTTTTACCATCAGAAACTCTATTTATTTTTATAAGAAATGAGAATGACTACTATTGATTGATTTACTATCTAATCCTTAAAAAATATTAATCTATAAAAAATTTATTATGGTTACTTTCTCTTTATCGAACCTACTCGTTATCTATTATGTTAACTACTGAAACGTACCTATATAGGTTGGTTCAGGAATTATGTCCCTTCTAAAAAACAAATTGTATTTGTAAAATCGAATATTGTTTACAATTTGATAAAGAAACTATGTTGACCTATAAACCTAGCGTATTATTATAAAAGTAACAACACAAAATATATCCGAAGCTTGCTATGAAACGCATATAAGCAATTCATGACAAGGATTGAATATTTACAAAATATAATAATAAGTAACAAAAGTTCTATAAACTATTTATAAATTGGATATTTGTTGATAGAATGCGTCGCTAAGAAAAATTGATGTTTCTCTTACGTTACTATCATTAGTTAAAAAATATTTTGTTTTTATATTCGTTTTTTAGAATATAAATAATTTGTTAAGTTATTTTAAATAATAAAATATAAAGTAAAGTTTTTTTAATGAAAGGTTTTTAAAGCACTGTTAGAAAGCTGGCGGTTTAGTCAGGATTTAGTTAATTTTATATATAATTATATCTTTATAAGTGTAGTTATCCAAAGTTCTTTGAAAAAATGATTTAGAGGTATTTTCATTATCGCCTTATGGAATATTAATATCTTATCGAACAGCTGTGTTTATATTTAGTCAAAATTAGTCAATCAAGGACGGTCTTATGAATACTATAATTGTGAAAATCAATAATAAAGTTGAGACAATCGCTGAGCATACAGTGGTCTTGAAAAATGAAACGCCTACAGTAATTAAAGCTGTTAATAGGACTAATTACGAGCTGCTTGATACAACTGTTAATCGTGCACCAAATAATGTTATTACTAAAAGAGTAGATAACAGCCTTCATATTTCTTTTGAAAATGATGGACAGGGCCCAGACCTTATTATTGAGGGGTTTTATGATAATGCAGATAATGCATTAATAGGTATTGCTGAAGATGGTAACTATTACTACTATCTTCCTGATACAGGCGAAGTGACAGACTATGTCACTGAACTACAAATAGGTGAGGCACAAAGTCAATCATTAGGCGGAGATCCACAAATAAGTCCTTGGTGGGTTGGGGCCACAGAAGCTGAAGGTTTTGCAGCTCTACCATGGTTGTTGGGTCTAGCAGGTGCTGGTATTGCAGGTGCTGCTTTCTCAAGCAGTGGTGATGATAGTGATGCAGATGCAGATGCAGATGCAGATGCAGATGCAGATGCAGATGCCGATGCTGATGCTGATGCTGACGCCGATGCTGATGCTGATGCCGATGCTGATGCTGATGCTGACGCCGATGCTGATGCTGATGCTGATGCTGACGCCGATGCTGATGCTGATGCTGATGCTGATGCTGATGCTGACGCCGATGCTGATGCTGATGCTGATGCTGATGCTGACGCCGATGCTGATGCTGATGCTGATGCTGATGCCGATGCCGATGCTGATGCCGATGCTGATGCTGATGCTGATGCTGATGCTGATGCTGATGCCGATGCTGATGCCGATGCTGATGCTGATGCTGATGCTGATGCTGATGCTGATGCTGATGCCGATGCTGATGCCGATGCAGACGCTGATGCTGACGCCGATGCCGATGCCGATGCTGATGCTGATGCTGATGCTGACGCCGATGCAGACGCCGATGCTGACGCCGATGCTGACGCCGATGCTGACGCCGATGCCGATGCTGATGCTGATGCTGATGCTGATGCTGATGCTGATGCAGACGCCGATGCAGACGCCGATGCAGACGCCGACGCCGATGCCGATGCCGATGCCGACGCCGATGCCGATGCCGATGCCGACGCCGATGCCGATGCTGATGCTGACGCCGATGCTGATGCCGATGCCGACGCCGACGCTGATGCCGACGCTGATGCCGATGCTGATGCTGATGCTGACGCCGATGCTGATGCCGATGCTGATGCCGATGCTGATGCTGACGCCGATGCTGATGCTGATGCTGATGCTGATGCCGATGCTGATGCTGATGCCGATGCTGATGCTGATGCTGATGCCGATGCTGATGCCGATGCTGATGCCGATGCCGATGCCGATGCTGATGCCGATGCCGATGCTGATGCCGATGCTGATGCCGATGCTGATGCTGATGCTGATGCTGATGCTGATGCTCCTGAGATAGATGCAGTCACAGGCGATGACATCATCAATGCGATTGAAGCAGGTGCTGGATTTAATGTGACCGGCACTGGTACCGCAGGTGACATCATCACCTTAACCAATGAAGCAGGTATTCAGATTGGCGATCCTGTGACCGTCGATGGTGATGGCAACTGGAGTGTGGCAGTTGATGCCGATGACGTGGCGGCCATGGGCGAAGGGGATGAAACCCTAACCGCCACTGCCACGGACGCCGCTGGTAATCTACCAAGCGCCAGCAGCACAGTTGACATTGTCGTAGACACCATTGCACCGACAGAGCCCGTCATCAATGCAGTCACAGGCGATGACATCATCAATGCGATTGAAGCAGGTGCTGGATTTAATGTGACCGGCACTGGTACCGCAGGTGACATCATCACCTTAAC
>NZ_JBNNGW010000001.1:225522-451284 GCF_050268505.1 Psychrobacter sp. NPDC078409 | reverse complement strand
ATGGCAACTGGAGTGTGGCAGTTGATGCCGATGACGTGGCGGCCATGGGCGAAGGGGATGAAACCCTAACCGCCACTGCCACGGACGCCGCTGGTAATATCAGTGCCCCTGTGACCAAAGACATCATTGTGGATACGGTTGTACCAACGGCACCAACTGATGCCCCTGTGGTCACTGACAATGTCGACATTGATGGTAGCGAGCTTACTCCAGCAGAAACTGTCATTAATGGTGGCCTGACTAACGACAACACACCAGGCGTTGTTGTACCTGCCGAGCAAGTAGCTAACGGTATCCCGCAACTGTTGGTTGATGGCAGCGTCGTACCTTCAACCTCTACGCCTAATGATGATGGCAGCGTGACCTTAACGCCAACCACGCCATTGACTGATGGCCCTTATACACTCAGTTACAACCTTATTGATGAGGCAGGTAACGTGAGTGAGGATTCGTCAGTCACCAATGTGACGATTGATACTACTACCATAGTTGCTCAAGATGACTCAGCCGATATAGATTTAGGTGAGTTACAAGCCACTAATAACCCACCAGTAACTGACAATAACGTCGCCGTACTTGGTATCGCTGAAGGAAATGGAATTGCCCAAAGAAGTAGTTTCGTGCAAAGGAGTAGTTTCGTTACGAGAAGCGATATTACTGCAAGGGATGTAGACTCAGATGGTATTCTTGGCTTTACTGTAAGTGATGGCGCGATTGGTACAGTTAGTATTGATGTCCAACAAATAGCGCTAGTTGCAGTAGCGGATGCCGTTAATATAGAAGTCTACAATAGCAATGGCGACCGTGTTTATGTTGGTACTACTGGTGGTGAACCACTAATAGGTGATGTAGTCGGTTTAGAGGTACTAGGCATTACTGACAACGACACATTGACAGCGACTGTATCTGGTTTAGAGCCAGGAGACTATACAGTAATAGTGCGTAAAAGTGATAGTGCATTAACTACTTTAGTCGAAGATATAGAATTGGCAGACTTAAGCGACTCTGGCATCGTTTTAGGCTTGAGTAATCAAACGGCTGTCTTAAATGCAGTAGAGGCTTCGCTAAATGCTGACACAGTTGGTCTGGGCACCACAGTCAAAGGTATTCTTACAGTTGCTTTAGGTGTGACAAATGAGCTAAGCATCGATGAATTGGTGACTTTGCTCCAAAACAATACTGTATTAAACAATTTACTTGGGGGCGTAGTTGATCCAGTATTAGATGCTGTTGCAGGTGCATTACTTAGCAATACCCTAACGTTGCTAGAAACGACCAATGTGACGACTACACTAACGGAATATAATTTCGATTCAAATGCAATCCTCACAGGTAATGTCATTAATCCTGATGGGTTAGCAGAAGATGAGTTGGGTGAAGATATAGTCACCGCTAATACTAAGCTGACTGATATCAATAGTGAAAATACTTTATTAGAGCCGACTTCTGAAATTGTTGACGGTCTCAACGTATTTACCATACAGGGTCAGTACGGTATTTTAATCATCAATGAGCTTGGTAACTACATTTACAGGGCCAATGGTGACTACGCATCGTCAGGTAAAACAGAAGTATTTGAATATACTATCTCTAACGGTGCAGCAGGTAACAGTGACACCGCAAAACTGGTGATTAATATCAGCTCTACGGCTCCTAGTACGCCCATATCAGTGGCTACTGTCACTGATAACGTGGCCAATGATGGCAGCGGTGACGTACTGAACCCTGAAGAAATCATTGTCGATAATGGGTTCACAAATGACAACACGCCAAGTTTGGTGATTGATGCCAACATTGTTGATGATGGAGACACACCTCAGTTGGTAATTGACGATATTGTGGTTGATGCTATAGTCGTCAAAAATGCGGATGGCAGTTATACGCTAACACCGCAGACGCCTTTAGATGATGGCGAGTATGAGCTAAGTTACAACATCAAAGACGCTATAAACAATGTCAGTGGTAATGCACCTTCTGTGACTATCAAAGTTGATACAATTGCTCCAGCTGCCCCAGTTGTTGAAGTGAATACAGATGGCACTGAAGTAAGTGGCACAGCAGAACCCAACTCGTTGGTTGAAATCGATGTTGATGGCGATGGCGTACCTGACTACAGCGGTACTACAAATGGCGCTGGCGACTATGTTATTGACACCAGTGAAGATCCACTAACCAACGGTGAGACTGTTACCGCAACGGCTACTGATGCTGCAGGTAACGTAAGTGCGCCTACTACTGTCATCGTACCTATCAAGGTGGATGCCATCGACGATAGTACTACAGCTGAAATAATCGTTACACCAGTGACGACTACTGAGATTAAAACGGACTCGGCAACATCAGTATTGAGTCTGCTTGGTGCAGGGAATATTGAAATGCAATTTGATTTTGATATTGCTGAAAATAGTACAGGCTCTGTAGAAATAAGTCTTGCGGCATCTGGGGTGGTAGATCTTCTAAATAATAGTAGTGTGGTTCTCCAAATAAAAGATGCGAATGGCACCTTTGTTGATATTGGGAACTCTGGTACTAATACTGGATTGATTGATGTGCTCGGTCTCTTAGGTGGAAATGCGAGTTACCAATTAACAGATTTACCAACCGGTGAATACCGATTGATAGGTTACGTCAGTCCAGCAATTGGTCTGATTACTACTGGAACCCTGACGGCGAATATCGTTGAGACTGATTCAACAGCGATAGCATCGGTAGCAACTGCAAATGCTACGGGCAATGTTATTGACGAGAATGATGTAGCAACCGCTGATACGGTAGTTACTACAGTTAATGGTGAACCAATTAACAGTAGTGGTACGACAAATATCATAGGTGACCACGGAATCTTGGTTATAGACGCTGATGGTGCCTATACTTATACGCCAAACTCAAATGTTGGTAGTATTGGTAAATCAGACACCTTCTCTTACACGATCGTTGATACAGTTACTGGCAGTACTGATAGTGCCACATTGACAGTAGGTATCGAGAGTGATTACCCAGCGGTCGATTTCCCAATTGATGCGGTAGATGATGTGGCAACCACAGAGCTGATTGTAAATCCAGAAACGATAGAGCAGCCTATCTCTGGTCAAGCTAGTAACGTGCTAGGTCTTTCCAGTGTGACAAGAACGTTCACTATTGACCCAGGTGATATAGGATCAGCGTTACTTACCCTTGAATCGAGTGACCTTTTAGGTGGTACTAGCTTTGTGGTACAAAAACAGAATGGTCTCTTCTGGGTTAATGTTGCTACTCAGACAGATGCTGGTTTGCTCGACCTTGGCGGTCTTCTAGGGGAGCGCTTAATTATTACGTTAGAAAATCTGGAAGCAGGTAACTATCGTGTTATAGCTGAGGCATCTGGAGCACTTTCTAGCGTTAATCTTAATGGATTTGTTACGAAGACTGATCCAGATGAGCCAGGCACTTATGATTCGCAAGCGGCTGTTGGTAATGTGATCAGTGACAACGATGACGTCACACTATCTACGGTTGTGTCGTCAGTTGATGGTACGAGTGTTATTGGCACCACTGTCATAGATGGTATCTACGGAACACTCACAATAAAACCAGATGGTTCGTATTTCTACAGACCTGATCCAGACCTCAACGTTATCAACCAAGTAGAAACTTTTGAATACACGATACTTGATGATTTTAATAATACAGATACCGCCACACTGACTATAAACATCACTAGTGACTGGCCAGCACCAGAACCAGTCGCTGCACGTAGTATGACGGTAGATGAGAGCTTCACGCTTGCTGACGATACTGATGACGCTATTGAGCTTCCTGACACCTCGCTGATTACCTCAACCGAAGGACTCGATATCCTAAGCTTTGATGGGGCGAATCAAGTCATTAGCTTGTCTGATCTTATCCAGCCAGAGGTGCTAGACATCATCGATATCAGTGGAATAGGTGCAAATACTCTGAATGTCGCAGCTAACGATATTGATTCGACTATCTATGTCAAAGGGGATAGTGATGATTCCGTAGACTTAGGTAATGTTGGCGCTGATTTCAGTGATACATATGGATCTGGTAATGCGACAACATGGGTAAATACCCAAACCACGACATCAGATGCCGATGGACAACAATATAACGTGTGGGCACTGAGCACCGACCCGGCTACACAGGTCAATATTGATGTTGATATCACAAATATTATTTAACATTGACTAATTGAGTTCTAATTTCTAAAACGCTCCCGCAATGGGGGCGTTTTTTACAGGGTATACTCAATTATTTTAAGATATAGTTAATGAGCATTCAAAGTCCTAAAAATACAAAATTGGTATAGTTAATCAAAATACTCAAAAATAGCAAACCGTAAAAGGTGATAAAAACATGAGTGAAAATACAACCATTGATGGCTTAATGACTCACTTAAAAAATAAATTACCAGCCATCTATGAACACTGGGTACAAACACATACTACCCAAGTACACACTGAAAATAGCACTGGGAATTTTCAAGATGCTGCATTAGATACGTTGCCTATCACCTTCATCTTATCAGTCTCTGATAGTCATAAAAAAGCCAAAGTAGTCACTTTTATTATTGATGATTTAATAAAACTAGACAAAATAGATCGCATTAGCAACTTCTCTGACTTTGAACAAATATTTCCCATAATTATAGACAAGCTAGAAAAGCTATCCACAAAATTTGATGCCCCTATTATGTGGCTAAGGCTAGAATGGTTAAATCAAGCCTCATTTACCACTTGGTTGGATTTTCAGCAAAGCTTAAAACGATTTAAGCGTAATTATTATCGCTCTGGTATCGCATTTGAAGGTGTACGTGAGCCATGGTTATTACTAACTGAGATGGAATTGAATGCCAATGCTTGCCTTTATATGGGTAATACTGTTTCTCATGCAGGGGTCAATGCTAACAACTTGAACGTGTATTTAAAGGCGCGTCATGGCAGCAGCCAAATCCCCAACTTTCACGATGATCTGCCTGTTGTTAGCTTTAATACCGCTGGTGTATTTATAAATATAGAGACAGGTGAGTACCACACTCTCGAAACCAAACCTCGTCATAAGGGCCATCGTAAATTACGACCCTTATTGGCAAGCAGCACCCAACCCATTATTGAGCAGGCCACGCATTACCTCGCAAAGCAGGTCACGCCATCAGGCAAATATGTATATGGCTATTTCCCTTGTTTTAACCGTACCATTGATACGTACAATAGCCTACGCCATGCCAGTAGTACTTATGCATTAATAGAAGGCTATGAAGCCTGCCGTGGTTTTAATACCGCGCGTAACGATGGTACGACAATTGCTTTGGCTAATATGAAAGTTAGTATTGATAATGCCATGAGCTATTTGATTGATGAGCTTATTCAAACCTATGATGACAAAGCATATGTGATTGATACTGGTGGAGAGATTAAGCTGGGTGCCAATGCGGTTGCGATACTGGCCTTGGTTAAATATCTGCAAGTATTTGAGGATACGCCTTTTGCAGGTAAATATCATGAGCTAGCAACCAAGTTAGCGTTAGGTGTTATCGCGATGCAACAAGAGGATGGTAGCTTCGTCCATGTATTGCATAGTAAGGATTTATCACTCAAAGCCGAAAATCGCATCATCTATTATGATGGCGAGGCGGCATTTGCTTTAATGCGTCTATATGGACTGACTAAAGATGAGCGCTGGATCAATTGTGTCACTCGCGCTTTTGACTATTTTATCGAAGCCAAGCATCATCAAGCACACGATCACTGGTTATCATACTGCTCAAATGAGTTGATTATATATAAATCTGAAAAAAAGTACTTTCAGTTTGCAGTCAATAATATTGCAGGCTATACCGATTTTATCAAAAACCGTATCACTACTTTTCCGACATTGCTTGAGCTATCCATGGCATTCCATAAAATGCTATTAAAGCTAGATGAGCATCCGGAGTTTCATGATGTGTTAGCGGGTTTTGATGTTCAAGGGTTTTATCAGGCATTACATGCACGTGCCAATCATCTTATAAATGGTTTTTTCTTTCCAGAAATGGCCATGTTTTATAAATCTCCGCAAACTATTTTGCATGGGTTTTTTATCCGTCATCACTCGTTCAGAGTGCGAATTGATGATGTAGAGCATTATTTATCAGGGCTTATTGGTTACTTTGATTTTTTAAAAACAGTCAATTATCCAAAGCTCGCTGCAAAGAAATATCAATCAACTCATAATGTAATCCACACAGGTAATGAAAACAAAAATCAGCCAGTAGAATCCGATAGTCAGCATTTGAAACAACCTGTGTTAGCGGCCAATTCGCTTGTCCTTGCCACTAAGGGTAGGTGGCTAGTCACACCGCCAGTAGATTGGTCTGCAACAGGATTATGTATTTGGTCACCCAGTTTTGAGTCAGGTCAGTTAATCGTGGCTCGAAGAAAAAATATGGCGGTGGGTTATTTGTCTGAAAAATCGATTGAGTCTTTAGTGAAAAAAGGCGCTTCTGCCATTATCACTGATGATGCCATAGCATATAAAGACTCAAGTATTCCTGTGTTGTACGTGCGCGATATACGTCAAGCGACTATTGCGATTGGACGATATGCTCGGCAAGTCTTTGATGGTCAAGTGATTGGTATTACTGGTAGTGCTGGGAAGACTACAACAGTGCATATGCTGGCACATGTACTGAATGGTTTCGGCGGTGCGAGCTACACTCAATCTAGTGCAAATCTACCGGTAGGCATTGCATGGAATTTGGCTTCTATGCCTCATTCTATAAGTCACTGGGTATTAGAGATGGCGATTGGCTCTATGTCTGCCAATACCAATTTAGTCCGCCCTGATATAGCGCTCATTACCAATATTGCACCCGCACATCTTGAGTATCATCATAATGTTGAGACTATTGCTCTCAAAAAATCACGTATTTTTGAGGGTATGACACCAGGTTCTCTCGCCATTGTTTGCCGAGATATTGAACAGTATGATTTGATTGAGCGTTTGGCAACCACGTGGGGGATTCATGTCGTCAGCTATGGTGAACATGACGATGCAACAATTAAGCTACTCAGTTATCATCAAAAAGAGGCACAAGCACAGATAGCAGTTGATGGTCAGACTTATTTGCTGAATTTACAGACCCGTGGTCAGCACATGGTGCTAAATGCGATGGCTATTTTGGCCGTGGTCAACCATAATAATTTACCTATCCGTGCGGCCATTACTCGACTAGAAAGTTTTAAAGCCGTGACTGGGCGAGGGCAAGTACTTGAAACGACTTATCAAAACCGATCAATTACACTTTATGATGAAGCTTACAATGCCAACCCATTATCCATGCAGGCAGCACTCGAAACCTTTGAACAGTTGCAGGCACCTACCCATCAAAAAGTATTGATTTTGGGTGATATGTTGGAGCTAGGGGGTGACAGTAGTAAGTACCATTTACAGTTGGCTCCTATCATTGAAAAGATGAATTTCAGAGCTTTGATTTTAGTCGGTAGTCAAAGCAAGGTGCTGGTCGATAAGCTTAAAAGTCTAGATATAACACTTTATCACTTTGAAGACGTACAAGCCGTAAGCTTACAATTATATGAGTTCATTAAAGATCATGACCATGTTTTTATTAAAGCCTCTAATGGCATTGGGCTCAATAAGCTATTCATAGAGAGTAAAAAATCTATTGTTTATCAGCAAGAGTTAGCAGTAGTTGAGACAAAAGATACTACTGTTAAGGAGGATTTTAATACAGACGCCGCCATACTGTTTGAGAGTTTTAAATTAAGAAATAATGAGATAACCGATCAGCGTCTTATCATAGAAAACAAGTCAGCAATACCAAAAATGATGGCATCATTGGCTAAATTAATGACGGTTATGTTGGTCTGGGATAAAGTGATGCAGGATAGAATCGATCCTGTTACAACTACGATAGAGATGCCGGTTAGTTTATTGAGGGGTAGTAGTGAGTACTATCAGTTCTATAAAAAGGGCGAACAAATACCGCTAATAGTACTTATTGAGTCTGCTTTAGTCGCTAGCTCTAATGAAGCAGTATTTGCTTTAGCCTATTGGCATTCCGGTAATGAGAAGACATTTGTATCACAAATGGTTCGTAAGTCACATTTGCTCAGCATAACCAATACTCATTGGACCAGTTGCTCGGGTCTTGACAGAAAGGCTCATACGACAGCTCAAGATATGAGTAAGCTTGCCAAAGTGTTTATCAGTCAGTATGGGGCAATAGCTTCTTACTGTTCTTTCAAGTATTTTGAATACAATGGTAAGAAGGTTTTTAATACCAACAAGCTTATGCGCTCTTACCCCAATATTCTAGGATTAAAGACAGGTAACTTAGTCGGTATAGGCTCTAACTTAATAAACTATTGGATAAATGGTGATGTGCATTATCTAAGTATTATGCTAGAGGCTGAGAGTCGAGAGGTATGCTATGAGCTGTCTGAGAAAATCATGAATAGCTTTGCTTAAATCTAGTTATTTGTAATATGTAATATGATGACAACTGATATTTGAATATGAGCTTTAATAAAGTTACATAACCTTAGTTAGCTTGATTGGCTATATAAGTTGTTGCCTTACCAACTTAGGTTTAGTAAGGTTTAACATAGAAGTGTTGAATACATATTTGAGAGCACATCAACAAGGACGATTACTAAAATAATATGAAAAATTCGTCAAATCGTAAGCAGTTACTTCGTAGTATTTCAGTGCGCCATTTTATGACCGCTTTGGCGACTGGTATATGTTTTACAGTGACTTCCCACGCAGCAGTAGCAGATTTCCAAATCAATAGCCTAGTGGCGCAGGCAATTCAAACGCATCCTTTAGTAGGGTCGGCTCGAGCGAGTCAAGAAGCAACTACCGAAGGAATTAATGCGGCCAAATTAAACCTTTTACCAACGCCAAGCGTGAGCTCAGGTTACGATAGAGACAATGATTTTGTCTCAGAGGTGATTATTCGCCAGCCTCTATGGACAGGGGGTAAGCTCACCGCAGATGTCAATCAAGCCATATTCGATGATAAAGCTGCGGTAGAGTATATCTATGAGCAGCAAAACTTAGTGGCCAAAACAACGATTGATGCTTGGCAGAGCTATATCCAAGCCGTCGCGACACAAAGCGTCCATGTAGAGAATTTAAAAGAGCTGAATGATTTTGAAGCCATGATGCAGCGTCGCGTTGGTCAAGGTGTATCAGCTCGTATTGAGCTTGATCTGGTGACTAACCGTATATTGCAAGAGCAAACATCTTATCAAGCGGCAGTTGAGCAGCAACGTATTGCCGCTGCTAGGCTAGAACAAATCATTGGTCAACCATTGTCCCAGATGAGTGTTACGAGCATACCGAATCTTAAGGTATTGGTAAATCAAGCCAAGCAGCAATCCGTTGACTTTGAAAGAATGGCGTTTGATAGAGCTGGCTTTTACAATCCTACCGTCGTAAAAGAACACTTCCAAATTGAATCCGCTAAGCAAGGTGTCGAAGCACAGCAAGCCGCTCGTTACCCAACCATCTATGCCCAATATGAGCATGCTTACTATCATGAGGATAACGAAAACGATGGTAAATTCTCTGTAGGATTGAGCTATGCACCAGGTGCTGGATTTTCCAATTTTGCGCTAGCACGAGCTTCACAAGCAGAGGTCAACAGCCTAGTACAAAACCAAGAAGCTGCACGCCGTAATGTCATCGAGAACATTCAGGTACAGTATCAGCAGTTTGTCAGTGCCAAAGACAGGGAAACCTCGTTAGTTGCTGCTGTAGCGGGGGCACAGATTGTGGTCAGCTCTTATCGCCGACAGTTCATTGCAGGACGCAAGTCATGGCTAGAAGTACTAAATGCTGTCCGTGAGCATAACGATTATCAAGTCCAACTGGTACAAACTCGTGCAGAAATGTTGGGTGCATTTTATAGACTACAAGTAGATTTTGGCATTATGCAGTGGCAGCAATTTTCTCATAATCGTGACCCAGTGACTTTATTTAGCCCAGCCAACTCTGTCAAGCAATGGTTCAATAAACAAGACAAAAACAGCGCTAGTAGTCATTTCGGTTATGGAAACAACACAACAGAAGAATATATCGATATCAAGCTGCCCGCGACGGCAGAGCAAAGCTTGAACAATGGTGAGTATCTCATGTTAAATGATGATTACAGTATTACGCCGATAACTGAACAAGAGAATATGACAAATAATTAAATCAAAAAGTCATATAAATAGGCGTAAATTATCCTACATACGCAACCATCTAAAATATTAAATAAGCGATCAATATGAGTGCACAATTACAAAAGACATCGTCTCAGTCTGTTGACCATCATGAGCTGCAACACTCAGAGCAGGTTGATCTGACCGAAACGCTGACGGATGCGATTAAGCATTTACTCGGACAGCAAGGCTATCCAGTAGATAACATACGGCTTCATGATGTCGTCAAACGTCATAGTGAGCAGTCGGACAGACAAGGTCAGAGCATTCATGAGTTAGGCGGTGTCATTGCAGTACTACAAGGCATTGGCATAACCGATACACCAGAAATACTAGAGCAGCCTGATGCCGCTTTTTTACCCTTACTCGCGTATCGAACGGATTTAGGTTGGGGCGTGATTGATAGCCAAACGCCGCAAAAAAGCTGGAACTTTAGACAAGCGAACCAGCAGGTACATACGCGTGCCGAAGAATTGACTTTGGTCATGCGTATTCGTCTAAAAGAAGATCATATCAAGCAGCGAAAGGCCTCATTTTCTGATCTATTAAAGTCCGATTTAGGTAATTATAAAGGTATTTTAGCTGAAGCCGTTATTGCCACTTTTCTGATTAACATGTTGGCATTAGCCGTTTCTCTGTTTTCTATGCAGGTTTATGACCGTGTCATACCAACGCGTAGTGAATACACGCTGATCATTTTAGCCAGTGGCGTCTTCTTGGTGATCATGTTTGAAGCGTTTATGAAGTTTTCTCGCTCAAGAATCATGGATAAGGTCGTTGTCGGTCTTGATCAGTACCTATCTCGAGAAGTGTTCCAACGTCTACTCAAAGTACGTATCGACCAAATGCCGGGGTCAGTTGGCTCTATGGCAGCACAGCTACGTGGTTATGAGCAAGTACGTAGCTTTTTTACGGCGAGCACGCTTTTTGGTTTAGTCGATTTGCCCATGACCATTATTTTTATCAGCTTAATAGCTTTTATTGGCTCGCCATTAGTCGCTGTTGTACCAGTAATAGCGGCGGTCATCGCAATTACGATGGGACTGATTGCACGCAAACGCATCGATGCCATTGCATCAGAGGGCGCGACTGCCTCTTATTATAAGACGGGTCTGTTAGTAGAAGCTGTAGAAGGTGTCGAGACAATAAAAGCAGGAGCAGGCAGTTGGAAGTTTCTCTCGCGTTGGCTAGATGTGATGGATGTCACCATCAAAAACGACTTGGATATGAAGCATGCCAATGACAACTTAACGTATTTTACGCAGATGCTACAGCAAGTAAGCTACGTTGGTATCGTGATAGTCGGGTCATTTGTCGTTATGCAAGGTGATATGACAATGGGCGGACTGATTGCCTGCTCGATACTTGGTGGTAGAGTGTTGGCGCCTGTGATGGCGATACCCAATCTGCTAGTACAGTATGCTCATGCCAAAGCCGCTAAAATGAATATTGAGAGTCTGTTTGCACTAGAGCAAGACAACCAAGGCGTTGCATATCCATTATCGCCTACGCACATAAAAGGTGCGTATCAGTGCGATGGATTGTCGTTCAATTACCAAGGCAACGATCGACCAGCCATTACGGTTCCGCAACTGTCGATTAAACCAGGAGAGCGTATAGCGATACTTGGGCCTATTGGTTCAGGTAAATCTACCTTGCTTAAAGTGCTGGCAGGACTGTATGCACCCACGGAAGGACGCGTGTTGTTAGACGGACTGGATATACATCAAATCAGTCGTGAGACACTTAGTGAGCGCTTGGGTTATCTGCAGCAAGACCATCGACTGTTTCAAGGAACCCTGCGAGAGAATTTATTAATCGGTATGGCAGCGCCCAATGACGATGTTCTTCAAGAGACTTTAAATAGGACAGGGCTCATTAATTTGGTATCGAGTCACTCAAGCGGTTTGGATTTGCCGATTAGTGAAGGCGGTAAAGGACTATCGGGTGGACAAAAACAACTGGTTGCATTTACCCGTTTATTATTGACCAAACCTGATGTGTTCTTGTTAGACGAGCCGACAGCTTCCATGGATAACCGACAAGAGCAGCGCTGTCTACAAGTGCTACGTCAGGAGTTGACGCAAGGGCAAACGTTTATTGTATCTACCCACAAGACAGCATTGCTAGACTTGGTAGATCGGCTGATCATTATGGATAACCAGCGTATTATTATTGATGGTCCAAAACAAGCTGTACTTGATGAGCTCAGAAAAAACGATCAAGCAAAAAATAAAACTACCGTACAGCAAAAAGATAGAATCACTAACAAAACCAATCAACCATCGAAAGAAGGTGCCGACGAAAATAAGCCTGCTACCTCTAGAGTAAGAAAGATCAGCGTAAAACCCATCAATGCTAAACATTCAACAGACGATCAAGGGAAGTAGGCATGTCAGAGTATAAGTACACACCCACTAAACCCCAAGTTAATCGTTCAAGGTTGAGTATTTGGATAGCATTAATCGGGATCGTCACTTTAATTGTCTGGGCATCATTTGCCAAGATTGACCAAGTGACCCGTGCGCAAGCAACGGTAATCGCCAGTGCTCGAACGCAAGAAATCCAAGCGTCAGAAGGCGGCGTATTGACTCAGTTGGCTGTCACAGAAGGTGAAGAGGTTAAGGCAGGTCAGTTATTGGTAGTGTTGGAGGAAGAGCGTGCTAAAGCAGCTGTTGATAATTCCGCTTCTAAAACAGCTGCATTGACTGCTAAGCTAGCAAGACTAAATGCTGAGATTTTTGAAAAACCGTTGATATTTCCTAAAGGGGTACAGGACTATCCTGAGTACGTGCAAAACCAAAGGGCGCTATACAATAGACGTCGTCAAGCCATCAATGAAGAAGTCTCTTCTCTTGAGAAAATGCTGGTGTTGGCACGTCAAGAATTGCGCATGAATGAGCCTTTATTAAAATATGGCGATGTGAGTCAGGCTGATGTCATCAAGCTGAGTCGTCAAGTTGCTGATATCGAAGCGCAGATTAATAACAAGCGCAATAAGTATTTTGAAGAAGCACAGGCTGAAATGACCAAGGCTCAAGAAGAGCTAGATACAGAGCTTGAGCAATTGCGAGATCGAGCACAAGTACTTGAAGAGAAGCGCTTGATGGCTCCTACAGAAGGTAAAATTAAAAACATCAATGTGACCACTATTGGCGGTGTCGTCAAGCCCGGTGAAGTTATCATGCAGATTTTGCCGACCAGTAGTGACTTGGTTATAGATGCCAAGGTCAGTCCCGCTGATATTGCTTATGTCAAAGAAGGTCAAGAAGCGACGGTTAAACTCGATGCTTATGATTACTCTATCTTTGGAGCCATGAAAGGGACGGTCAATTATATCAGTCCAGACACGCTAATGGAGCAAACACCTAAAGGCGAGGAGCCTTACTACCGTGTTTTAATTGTGATTAATGGTGCTGAATTTAAGGGGCGCGGTGATGAGATTGTCATCAAACCTGGTATGACAGCTTCTGTCGATATCAAAGCAATGGAGCGTACGGTATTGTCTTATTTAACTAAGCCAATTACCAAAACCTTATCAGAAGGTTTGGGTGAGCGATAACAGTTTAATATTGAATGTTTATTGATAAGATAATAAAAACCCCAGTTAATCGCTGGGGTTTTTTTATGTAGAGGTATTCGGTCTAATTGTGCTACTACTTATAACTCTTATATGCTTAGTTGGAACTTTCAGAAAATTTTTGGCTATTCGCCTCATTTCTTAACTGTTGTTGCTCATCAATTTTCTGCTGATTACGCTTTTTAACTTCGTTGATAGCCGCACTCAATTGATCATTTATTGCTTCCACTTCAGATTTTGCTGAAAGATAGTCTTTATCTATTTTGACGTTACTTTTTTGAGCAGGGACGTCTATATCTAGCAAGCTTGCATTGTTTTTAATTTCTTCTAATTTATCATCAGTGTTCGCAACTATAGACTGAGTATTGCTATCGGTTTGGGCATTTAGCGCCTTTTCCTTTTGCGGCGGAGTTTTGTTTGCTTGAGATGATTCTATCGATGTAGAAGCTGGTTTTTTGGGTTTATCATTGACGTTGTTGGTCGCTGGAGAAGAGGGTGCTTTTCTGCTTTCCACGCTAGCTGTTTGCTCATCACTACTTATTAGCTGAGATGTTTCAGGCTCATTACCAATCTCAGATTTTTTATTGACCGTGTCTTCTACATTATCGTTAGTGTCATTAGATGTCTTAGTGCTGGTGACAGTAGTGGTATAGATCTTTTCAGGTAGATCCACATTGTTGATAGCAGTAGGTTCAGTCGAGTTCGTTTGGCTATCAGCTACTTCTACTGAATCCGTCTGATGAGTGTTGAGATAGAAAATAAAGAAAACCCCAACATGTACTAATACTGCAAGGCACAACGCCCAAAACCATTTTTCGCGGAACTTCATCATTATATGGCTTTACCTTTATCATATTAGTACACGTGCGACACACCTTGAGGTTATCAAATAATTAGGATTGTTGGTAGAGAGAATGGGCTAAGCCTGTTCAATATTATCTTTAATTTCAGAGTCTCTATTTCCAGAGTTATTGCTCTCAAAGTCACTGCTCTCAAAGTCAGCTAGCATCTCTGTGATAAGTTGATCCTTTTGATGCCATATTTGCTCTACCCATTCAAACATCTGTGCTTTTATCGCTTCATCTGTTTCATAGCCGCCGTTTTTGATCGCAGTAAACAGATCTTCGGGTATCTCAATATGTCGCACATCGACGCCTAAACGTTTGATATTACCTTTCCATAGATCGCTATAAGTGGGTACACCGTCAGGGTAGACAATCGTCATGTCTAAAATCCCATCGATCTCTTCCCCTAATGCACTCATAGCCAGTGATAACCCGCCAGCGCGTGGCTTAAGTAAATGCGTATAAGGGGATTCTTGTTTATCGTGTTTGCTAGCGGTAAAGCGAGTCCCTTCTAGATAGTTCAATAGCGTAAAAGGCTTGTCCTTGAGCAATGCACATGCTCGTTTCGCTTCTTCGATATCCTTACCCTTTAGAGCAGGGTTTTTAGCGATAGCTTCTTTAGAATGTCGACGCATCATAGGAAAGTCGAGAAAGTAGAAAGCCTGACCAATGACAGGGATGTATATGAGCTCAAACTTGGTAAAAAAGCGCGTCAATGGTAAACGTTTTTCGCTGATATATTGCACGATACTGGTATCAACCCATGACTGATGATTGCTCACCAGTAGATACTTACCGTTGGTATGCACATCATCAGGCAGATTAATGCGCCAATCTTTGCGCGGTAATAGGTTATCGATCAATGCATTGTTGCTATTGATCCAATAGTTCGTCACGTCGATAACGGCTTTGTCAGCGATGGCAGCACCAGTGATAGCCTTGGTAGCACCCATTACCCAGACAGGTAGACCAGCTAGCATACTATTAAAAGTGATAACACTGGTTGCCGTCGTCAGTGAGGCAGCTTTGCCCAATTTTGGAGCGCGTTCATGTAGTTTTTGAACGATTGATTTCAATCGCATATCGAATCCTTTTACTCATACCTATGATGAGATATTGATAATGTTGCTGCATGATTTTAGCAGAAATCAATCTCAGTGTACGAGTGTTAACAACAAATAATAAACAGCATTGATAAATCAGAACGTACAATCGTATTAAGATTTAGCCGAAACGAGAGGCAAATTAAACCATAAACACAGTCTGTTTTATTTATAAAAACCAACCGATGAAAAAAGGAAATATAGATTAATCAAAAGGGAACATGTTTATGATGATATTTCGAGCTCAAATATAGTCCTTATATGCTGGCTAGTCTACGAGTTTCGTCTAGAACCTTTTTTTATAGATTGACCTTACTACTCAAACATTAGTACTGAGCAAATACTAATGAAGTTAAATATTTTGATAGCAGTTAAGTTATCAATAAACAAAAAAAGGGCGTATCAAGAATTATCTCGATACGCCCATTGCAATTTAACTGGTTAGATATTGATCAGCTAAATAATCGAGTGGATCAACACTCTATATTTACTATATCAATTAGCCGTGCATACCACGGATAGGGTAGTTGTTTTCTGGATTTCTAACAAAAGCCAAACCGTTTGCCAAGGCTTCAAGATCTGGTCTAGAAAACGGTGCATTTGAGATATCAACGATATGTACTTTTCCTTCAGCATTGATAACGAACACAGCAGGCTCAGCGAAAGGATGGTCAGTTTCTTTTTCTGAACGTGGGTCAGAGATATATAGACCTAACGTGTTCATCTGTTCGATAGTTAGACCATAAGCCATAGGGAAGCTAACATCTATCTGATCTAGATGACCTTCTAACTGCTCTTTGCTGTCTGCAGATACTGCGATGATATCGACACCGACGTCATAGAAAGACTGTTTTACTGTCTCTAAGGTATTTAGATACTTTGTGCAAATTGGGCAATGCTTACCACGGTATACAACAACCAGTTTCCAGTCATGACCGTTTTCAGGTTTGCCTAATGAAGTCATTTCACCGTTTAATACTTGTACTTCCATTTCAGGAAACGTAGTACCGGCTTGAATTTTTTGAGCATAATCTGTTGACATAGTTCTTATCCTTTTTAGTAGTGTCTTTATAGTTAGTTGGTATTTAACAGCCTTACATTAGCAGTCTTAAGTGCAAAAGTATTGGATGTTTACAGTAGTTCCAAGTAGTAATAGGAAAAGTAAACATTACCTTTAGAATCGATGAATAAGACTACTTAAGTAAGCTAGTAAGTCATAGACAAAGCGTCTATTTTTTTGCTTCTTCGGTTGTCTGAGCATCCAGTTTATCTTGAGTTTTTAGCTCAAAGTCTGAGGCATCATGACGTTCGTGTAATTGCTCAGCAGGCTCACCCCAAGTGCGGTTTACCTTGCGACCACGTTGCACAGCAGGACGCTCTAAAATCTCAGTTGCCCAGCGACGAACATTTGGATAGGTCTCAACTTGTAAAAACTCTCCTGCATTGTATGCTTCGCCTAGTATTAGATTGCCATACCAAGGCCAAGTGGCGATATCTGCAATCGTATACTCATTGCCACCTAGATAGCGATTTTCTGCAAGCTCACGTTCTAGTACATCTAACTGGCGTTTTACTTCCATCGTGAATCGATTGATAGGGTACTCAAATTTTTCTGGTGCATAAAAGTAAAAATGTCCAAAACCGCCACCCAAGTAAGGAGCAGAGCCTTGTAACCAGAAGAGCCAATTCATCACTTCAGTACGTGCTGCTGCATCTTTAGGCAGTAGTTTTCCGAATTTGTCGGCAAGATAAAATAAAATAGCGCCACTCTCAAACACACGACTACCAGTCTCTGTATCCAAAAGCACAGGAATTTTTGAGTTTGGATTTAGCTCAACGAAACCTGATGAGAACTGTCCGCCCTCACTAATTTGAATCAGGTGCGCGTCGTACTCAGCTTCTGTCACACCTAACGCCAATAACTCTTCGACCATAATGGTGACTTTTTGACCGTTAGGGGTGCCCATTGAGTAAATTTGCAACGGGTGCTTGCCTCGAGGTAGTTCTGCTTCATGCGTTGGACCAGCGATAGGGCGGTTGACGCTTGCCCACTTACCACCGCTTTCTGCATCCCATGTCCAGACGCTAGGTGGCTCGTAATGATTAGAGTTTGACATAATGGTGATACCTTTTTATATACTGTGCTCAGTAGGATGTAATTGGTAAATCAGATCCAGTTTATTGTTTTTATTCTGGCATGTCTGATAGTTGCTTTAAGATGTTTTTGTAGTTTTCTACACCTTGCGCGCCGCTCACCAGATGACGACCATTAAAGATAACGGATGGTACGCTTTGAACACCTTGCTGCTTTGAATGCTGTACGGCTTCACGTATCACATTGGCAAAGCGTTGATATGTGATAACGGCAAGCGCCTCAAAACGATCTAGTCCGACATCTGCTGCGACATCTGCTAGTACGGTACTGTCAGCCACGTTTTTATTATCAGCGAAATGCGCGATGAACAATGCTTGTTTTAGGTCGTGCATACGTCCTTGCTGATCAGCCCAATGCAGTAACTGATGCGCATTAAAAGTATTGTAGGTACGAAACTCATCGGTAAACTGAAAATTAAATCCAGCTTCTGCACCTGCTGCTGTCATTCTAGCTCGGTTCTCTTTAACGTCCTCAGCAGTTTTACCGTACTTCTCCATAATATGCTCACGATAGTTTCGTCCTTCGTGCGGCGTATTAGGATTTAATTCAAATGGGTGCCAGTGAATCTCGTGCGGCGTGTTGGTTTGTTTTAATGCCTCGGCCAGTTGACTATAGCCGATAGCACACCAAGGGCACACAACGTCTGACACGATGTCTATTCGTAAGGGTTTTTTTGCCTGTTCCATAGGATCTCTCATTAGCGATAAATTAAAATGGAAAACTGCTGCCCGAAGATGTTTCGAACAACAGTATGAAAACATCAAATGGACTGTGTCAGCGTTAGCCGAAAAACGTATTAGTTAGCTTTATGCCATTCAAATTTCTGGAATGGCTTGTCGACTGGTGTGTTAGCTAGGTGGTTTGTGTAGTTGCTCATGACTTTTTGAGCAGCACCAAGAATAACTTCAAGAATTTGGCGCTTAGTGTAGCCAGCATCTAAAAATGCTTGAACCGCGCTGTCATCAACGTTACCACGATTACGGACTACAGATAGTGTGAAGGTACGCAATGCTTCCAATTTTTCAGTTGGTAGTGGCGTTTCATCACGTAATGCATCAGTGATAGCGTCATCTACTTTCATGCTCTTAGCAATACCAGTATGCGCAGGCACACAGTAATGGCAAGCATGCTCAACGTTGATAGTTTGCCATACCACAGTAGTCTCTTCATCATCAAAGCTACTGTCTAAAAACAGTTGATGTAGCTTTTGGTAGCCTTCTAGTAAGCCAGGCGCTTCAGCCATCACGGCGTGTAGGTTAGGTACCATGCCAAATGCTTTGATTGAAGAATCAAGTAAGTCTTTGCTTTCTGCTGGGGCTGTGTCTTTATCGTGTAGAGTAAATTCGGTCATAATATAATTCCTAATAATAGGTTTGAGATTTAGTGTGTTTTAGAGTTTTCATGCTCGCTTAAAAGCAGTCGCTGATTTACATTTAATTATTGGCTTGAGTAGTTACTCAAAATTAGCAACTTTGCTTAGTAAGCGAGTCAATAGAGACTACTATAAATGATATTGAGCAATCGCTCAATAATTATTTGAGTAATCGTTCAAGTAAATTGTAATGGCTAAATTACATTCCTCTGCGTAATTCATATTACTCTATTAATATCAGTATCTTAAGAAGGTAACACTGTGTAAGTAGTAAGAAAAAATAACGGTAAAAAAGTTATTGTTAGCGTTAATAACGTTATTTTCTCTAGTATTACGAACAAAGCTTATTGAAATGACTGAATGAATCGAGATTAATTAACTTCAGTCATCTCATGTAGAACGAACGATTCCACCGCGCCTTCTGTTGCGGCAGAAAAGTCTTTTAGATGTTGGTTTTCCATATGGATTTGCCATAGCTCGCGGGTAGCCCAGCTTTCATGAAACATAAAGTGAGTGGGTTTCTCATTATCTTGGAACAAATCATAACGAATACAGCCTTCTTCGCTGCGAGTAGCTGGTATGAGTTTTTCGAGTTCAGCCTTTACGAGAGCGATGCTATCGTCTTTTGCTGTTATATGGGCGATGACGGTTAATGTAGTCATTTTTAATCCTTTGAATTGGTGTGATGGTTAGATGAGTTTTGAGGGTGACTGTTGGTAAAAGAGTCTATATACGAACAGGGTTATATCAATACTGTATTTATTATATCAATATATAACATTACTTGAACGAACGTTCATTTGTGGTTATAGTGTATATCAGACAATAAAAATGTGCTTCAAATTTCGACGTCTATTTTTGTTATCTCATTACAGTTTTTATAGTCATTAGTATAGTCACTAGATTTGATAGTCATCAGACGACTGTCTTCATATAATAGGATAAAGTTATGCTTAAATTTTATTTTCATCAAACGCCAAACCCAATGAAAGTAGCATTGTTTCTTGAAGAAACTGGGCTACCTTATGAGCTTGTGGCAGTAGATACCCTAAAAGGTGAGCAGCATACACCTGAGTACCGTGCTATCAACCCAAACGGCAAAACACCTGCCCTAGAAGATGACGGCAAACGCGTGTTTGATTCTACAGCTATCTTGATGTATCTTTCTGAAAAAACAGGCAAGCTGGCAGGACAACCAGAAGATCGTAGCGAGATGCTGTCGTGGCTAATGTTTGTAGCATCTGGATTGGGCCCTTTTTCTGGTCAGTCTGTTCACTTTAGGCATAAAGCGCCAGAGAAAATCCCGTATGCAATTAATCGTTACCTTCGTGAGGCCGAGCGTCATTATGAAGTGCTAGATACGCACTTAGAAGGCCGTGAATATATGGTTGGTGATAGTTACTCAATCGCTGATATTTCTACTTGGGGCTGGATTGATAAGGCGACAGTTGTGCTAGGCGAAGGCGGCTTGGATAATTATCCGAATCTAAAGCGCTGGTTTGATAGCATTAATGCCCGCCCAGCGGTACAAAAAGCCCGTGACATTCCTAAAGGTATTGATTTCAAAACTGAGTTTGATGATGTTGCTGCACGCGCGCTTTATCCGCAAAACTTTGATAAAAACAGTTAATCGAAGCAAAGAGACTTAATAAGTCTTATAATATAAAAAGTGATTAAAACCAGTAACTAAGGTTGATTCTACAAACTTTGCCTTAAAATAGATTTTAAGGCAAAGTTATTAAGGTGAAAATTATGAGTGCTCCGATAAAGTTCAATCGTGAGGATGTGATCGAAAAAGCAAAAAATCTCTATTGGGAAAAAGGCTATCACGCGACATCAATGCGCAATTTGCAAGATGTGGTGAATATGCACCCAGGTAGTATTTATGCAGCTTTTGGTAGTAAAGATAAACTATTTACAGAATCGCTGAATCGCTATGCCGCAGATGGTGCCAAGAGATTGGCCGACTGTATTGAGCAAAAAGACACAGTGTTGGATGGCTTAAAACATTTTATCCATACGGTGATTGTCTGTAATAGTGCTACTGCGCCTAGTGGTATGTGCATGATCGTAAAGACAGTTGCTGAGCTTACTCAAAACGATAGTCCAGATTTGCTCGCACATGCAACAAATATATTGGAAGGTATAGAGGCGTCGTTTGCCGTGCTCTTTGGACAAGCCATTGATAGCGGTGAGATTAGCGCAGAAAAAGACCCCGTTGAGCTGGCGCGTTATTTTCAAATTCAAATTATAGGTCTTAGGACTTATGCGCAGGTCACTAACGACAATGATGCAGTAGAGAAGTATATTGATGATATTTTTAAAAATATCGTATAGCAAGGTTGTATAGAGAGTAGGTTTTTTAGTTATGACAGCTTGCGCCTTTTGTCGTTGACCAATTATCACGGCATAACTAAAAACCCTGATTGCTAGTACATTAGCAATCAGGGTTTTTGTTATCTATTACTGTACTTTCGGATTGTCATTGATGAACTTCAGTAGAAGCTCAGCCAACGTTTCGCCTTGGTCTTCTTGTAGAAAATGACCGCCATTAGTGATAGTCGTATGATTTTGGCCTTTGGTACCAGGAATTAGCTTTTGCATGATGCGATCGCCGCCACCAGTTACGGGGTCGGAATCACTAAACAATGTGATAAATGGCTTGCTCCATTTGCTCAGCACTACCCAAGCTGCACGGTTGTTTTCTGAAGCAGGATCATCTGGTGTCGTGGGCACTAGGATAGGAAACTGTCTGGCGCCTTCTTTATAGGACTCATCAGGGAAGGGCGCATCATAAGCATCCAGTACGGCTTGTGATAACGTCGTTGTGGTACCGCTTTTAATGGTGCCTGCTACATTAAATTGCGGCGTCTCCTGAGAGAACTTCTGCCACTTGCGAAAACCTTCGCCCGGTTCATGATCTCCAGTCGGTAGCATTGTGTTGCCTGCTGCAACGCGATCGAATTTATCAGGATGTGCTGCTACTAAGCGTAGGCCGATTAAACCGCCCCAATCTTGACAAAACAGGGTGATATTTTTTAAATCTAATTGATCAAGCACCGATTGCATCCAATCGACATGGCGCTGATAAGTGTAGTCAATACGCGATGCAGGTTTGTCTGAACGTCCAAACCCAGGAAGGTCTGGCGCAATAACGCGGTGTCCTGCTGCTGTTAGTATGGGAATGACTTTACGATACAGATAAGACCAAGAAGGCTCACCATGTAATAACAAGATAGGGTCGGCGTCGCTTGGACCTTCATCAAGGTAGTGTACTCGCAGCTCGCCACCTTCTGTATCATCGACCATCAAATAGTTCGGTTCAAAATCGTAATCTTGCAAGTTAGCAAAATACGAATCAGGCGTCCTAAGTTTTTTCATATATCATCCTTGGGTTAGAAAAATAACAGTGCATTCTGGCACAGGTGTTAGACAGTCTATTAGAAGTGAGTCTCTGGGTGCTACTCGACTATCACTGGTAATCCTAGCGATAAGGTTATCTAACTATAGGCTATATTGATTAAACGTTCAAAATAAAAACTATACCCTACAAACATTCGATGCTGCAAACATTAATAGTGGATGCGCCAGTAGTATCCACTATATATAGGGTAGGTTTTGAATTTAATCTTATAGAGCTAAGCTAATCGTGACGCCAGTATACCTTTACCACAACATCTGTACGACTTAGCCCAAGTCGGTCTTTCAGTAATGGACGCAATGCTTTGGCAGTATTCGCTTCTAGTGCTCCCCAGACTTTATCAATCTGTAGAGGGTTGTCAGTCAAATAATCGCCCAATTTACTGTCAATTAGCGTGGCTAACTCTGCTCCTGAGTTTGGTTGATTGGTTACTATAGGCAGTACGGTAAAGTAGTTATTACCATTGTTTTCAGTATCACAATCAACGCCACTGCGCATTTTCACAGTATCAAAATAGCTTTGATCGCCTGCATCTTGCGTCACACAAATTACTAATGGTGGCGTAGGATTGTTCCATAGCTCCAGCAGTCGTGCTGCCGTTGGCATTGAGGTCTCATCGACAATCAGTACCGCTTGACCGTCTCGTAAGTGCTCTACCTTTTCTGGAAACTCTCGTTTTGTGACAACGGTCTCGCCTGCTTGTAGTGCTGCTGCCCAGTTGCCGCCCGGCGTATCCCCATGCAAAAAAACATCGACCCATGCTCGTATCTCATCATCAGCTTGCCATGCTTTTCTTAAAGTGTAATAGCAGTGAGGACGAGCAGGGCGTACGTTTCCCTTATCGCTACCATTAGTTTTATAGTCACTAGCTTTATTGCCATCAGTGCTGTCAGTCATCAATGCATCGGTCATTGCATTGTGCTCTAAATCAAACAAGTACGCGTAACCTGCTTCATTGGTAGGTACTGACGTCGAGCTTGTTGTGCCCTTAGCATTACTTAACTGAGCGGTATTATTTAATGGCGTATCACTATTTAATGACGGCATGCTCAATTCAAGGCGCAGCATATTTTTGCTGACTCTATAACTACTTTGCACATCAAATACTTGCTTGGTCAGTTTGATTGTTTTTTTGCCTAGCTTTTTATCGGCTCTTTGTTTTAGCAAGATATATTGGGCTTGCAAATCATCAAGCTGGGAGATAGGTGCAGCAAAAGCGATAAAGAAAGTCTGGTTATGAAGCGAGTTATTTTGAGCGTCAGTTGATTGATTCTCTGAGCCTTTTGGACGAGTCTGTATGGCAATACCTTCAGCATAAATATCAGTTATCTGCGCATCGACCAGATCCGATTCGGCGGTAGATAATGAGGTAAATGCACTCAAAAATCCAAGCAGTTCGTCGAGGTGCTCTTCATTAATATGAGCGACCACACTTGCTATTTCAGGATCGTTTAGAGAGGTGTATTGGCTGTTTTGGTTATCAGTGTTTTCTGTAGTAGCTAAAAGAAGGTTGGTCATATAAATACTCGCAATCAACAGAGCGTTGAAATTAAAGTGAATGAGTTTATAGTTAATGATAATTGTTTTTGTTATCATTTACGAGTAAAATCAATTTTTATTGTGGTTTGATCGTCAAAAATTGGTCTATAGCTGATGACCGATGAACCATCATTTTTATGACATATTATTTTTATCAACAATGAGTGCTTATATGCTACGTGCAAACCAGCTGACCATCAGCCGTCAAGGGAATACTCTATTAGACAATGTGACTTGTGAGATTGATACCAATCAACTGGTGGCTCTGGTTGGGCATAATGGGTCTGGCAAGTCGACCTTGATCAAAGCGCTAGCAGGTGAGATGGCAAGTAGTAGCGGCAATGTCACTTTAGATGAGCACAGTATTAATGACTACGGCAGTAAGGAGTTGGCGCGGCAAATGGCGTATCTGCCGCAGCAATTGCCAGAAGCTGCTGGATTTACTGTGCGTGAGCTGGTCATGCTAGGGCGCTATCCCCATCAAAAATGGCTGCAAAAGCCAACTCAAATAGATAAAAACAAAGTCGCGCAAGCATTAAAAGTGACTCAAACCGAAGCGTTTGCTGATCGCATCACTGCCACGCTATCTGGTGGTGAGCGCGCTCGTGCGTGGCTTGCGATGTGTCTGGCACAGGATACCCGTTACCTATTGCTCGATGAGCCACTTGCTGCGCTTGATATGCATTATCAAATCGAGGTCATTCAGCTTATTCGTCGTTTGGTGGATGAGCAAGGCTTAAGCGTGGTGATTATTATTCATGATATTAATTTGGCCGCGCAGTATGCTGATCGAGTCATCGCGCTGAAAAATGGACAAATATGTCACAACGGCGATATTGCCAGTACCATGCAACCTACCGTGCTACACGATATCTTTAATGTCGATATGCAGCTACTCAGTCATCCTATTACTGGACAGCCTGTCGCAGTCGCTTAACATCTGGTTTCTGCTCCTTCTTTTTAATTCGCCTACAAAGATATTCTTCTATGTCTCCCGTTTTTTATACAGATAAATTATCGAAACGTCCAATAGTGACGTCAGTATCAGTAATGACAACACTGAAATGGTTCGCCCTCACATTGTGCTTGGTATTGACCGCCTGTAATAGTCAAACATCCACTACCTCAGAAGCAGAAAACAGTCATAGCGACAGGATGAATATCGTGTCTCCCGACTGGGGTAATGCAGCGACTTTAACAGCGATGGGGCACGCACCAATTGCGACAGGTGATGTCAGGGTTTGGGATAGATGGGTGGGTAGCCCCAAACTGCCAATATCGATCACAGACTTAGGCATCCGTTATCAGCCCAATGCTGAGCTAATCGCTCAACTGCCTGTCGATATGGTCATAGATAATTATTTTTATGAGCATGCACGCAACTTGTACGGCGATGTGCCTGCAGAATCTGTAATGTCTGCGGCAAAAGGAGAGACAGCAACGTGGGCGGACTATACCGAACCAACGCGGAAGCTTGGCATGCTGATCGATAACCCAAAGATGGCTGAAGACTATATTGTACAAAGTCAGAAAGACATACAGCTGGCCAGTCAGCAATTCCAGCAGCGTTATCCAAAAGCCAATAAATTCGCAGTGGTACAGTTTGCGGATGCTAATAACATGCGTATGTATGTGGCAAATAGCTTATTTCAGCCTGCGTTAGAGCAGATGAATAGAGAGCTTGTGGTATTGGGCAAGGGCAATCAGTGGGGGTTTGTGCCAATACGAATGGGAGATTTGGCGCAATTAGATGATGAGACCTGTCTATTAATTATCGATCCACTAAGCCCAATCACTAGAGCTGAAATTGATGACAGCTTGATTTGGCAGCGCCTAGGTTATGGCAATACCCGCTGTGTGGGCGAGCTACCACCAGTATGGATTTATGGCGGGATGTCGTCATTGGTTAGCTTAGCAGATAACTTGTCAGAAGTTTCATTAAAAGGCGGGGAAGTATTATGAGCGCCAATGCAGACACTAACAACAACTCTATCAATAACCACACCGACAGTGCTCATACGATGACATCAACCTCTCAAGCAGCAACGGTTTCAGATTCATCGCTATCGTCACCCTCATCAACGTCATCGAAACATTCATCATCACCACTGAATCAGCCACCGAACCAACCCAATTCTCAAACTTCCTTGTTTGCCAATTTGTCTTGGCGACTGTGGGCCATGCTCATCGGACTAGCGGCTTTGTCGTTATGGAGTAGTTGGGTACTGATAGATCAGCAGTGGACGCGCCCACTTCGTGACTTGCTTATATCAAGCTCGCAATTGGATATTGCCAGTATGGCGATACAGCTACATATAGTGGCAACCAGCGTGGTGGCGTTGTTGGCTGGCGGGCTATTAGGTGTGGTCAGTATTCTACTGCAGCAATTGGTAAAAAACCCACTAGCATCAGATACGACGCTAGGTGTGGGCGTGGGTGCACAGTTAGCCATGCTTATCGTCACGTTATTTTTGCCAAGCTTGGCTATTTATGGCGGACTTTATGTGGCCTTTGTGGGGGCTATCATCAGTATGGGTCTGGTATTTGCCTTATCAGCACCCAGTCGATTTAATCCATTGATTTTGATACTGGCCGGTTTGGTGGTCAATATTTTGCTAGCCGCAGTGGCTAATGTGCTGGTGTTGTTTTTTGCTGAGCGTAGTAATGGCATGCTGTCATGGGCGGCTGGGTTTTTGGCACAAAACAGCTGGCATACCAGTATAGCGCTAGTCATTACTGCTATTTTGATAGCGGTCGTATGTCTGCCATTACTAAAACCATTAACGCTGATGAGTCTAGATGACACCCAAGCAAAACGTCTGGGTGTACCTATTAATGGGATTCGCGCACTTGTTGTATTGTTGGTAGCCGTTGTGACCGCTTTAGTGATCAGTGAAGTTGGCTTAATTGGTTTTATTGGTCTTGGTGCGGCAAGTTTGGTCAATGCGCTGGGTATTTCTGCTATTGGTAAGCGTTTGGCTACTGCTTTTGGGTTGGGGGCGCTGCTGTTATTGTTGACCAGCAATGTCGCGTTACTGCTTGAGCCAATACTCGATATGCAGATTCCAGCTGGTGCCATGACAGGTATTTTGGGTGCACCGCTGATTATTTGGCTGATTTTGCGTCAGCGTCGCGAGCGGATAGAGACAGTGACACCGATGCTTGCGGGTAAACATACATCCATTGCCTTTTGGCGATGGGGCGTTGGTGTGCTCGCTATCATCATGTTTGCCTGTTTATTTGTACAAGACATCAATGGTTGGGGGCTCAGTACGGACTGGGCGCTCACGCAGCAGTACCGCTTGCCTCGCAGTTTGAGTGCTGCAGCGACAGGCTTGATGCTGGCAGTCGCCGGTGTACTACTGCAAACTTTAACGCGTAACCCTATGGCCGGTCCTGAGGTGTTGGGGGTCAGTTCAGGCGCAGCACTTGGGGTGATTTTAGGGTTTTTATTATTACCAAGTTTAGGGCTATCTGCGGGAGCAGGGACGTTGCTGGTTTCAGGACTGTCAGGGGCGATGGCCGTGCTGCTATTGATTATTTGGCTGGCACGCAGGGTCAGCTCAGGTTATTTATTGTTAGTAGGCATAGGTATTGCCGCCATGATGGATGGGGTGATGCATATGGTCAAGCTCTCAGGAGACCCGCGTCTAGAAGCGATGCTTAGCTGGTTATCAGGGACAACTTATAGCGCTCAGCCCAGTACAGTATGGTATCTCATTGGCATTGCCGCTATCTTATTTATACTCAGTCTACTGCTGATTAAGCCTTTGCGAGTTCTTGGACTAGGTACAGGTGTGGCGCGTAATTTAGGTGTGGCAGTTACGCCAGTGACTTTGTCATTATTGGCATTAGTAGCAGCACTTAGTACGGCCAGCACGCTTGCCGTTGGACCATTGAGCTTTATTGGTTTAATGGTGCCTCACTTAGCTACCTCACTGGGAGCTGTGAAGCTTGAACGACAATTGCCACTAGCTGCACTTTTAGGGGCAGGGGTGATGGTGATAGCGGATTGGATTGGCCGTTATGTTATTTTCCCTTATGAGCTGCCAGCGGGCACGATTGCAGCGATTATCGGTGGTGGCTACTTCTTATGGCTCATTCGTAAGGTACCAGCCTCAGTAAATAGATAGCTCATGTCTTCAAGCATTAAATAGCCGACAATTTTGACTTTATTCAGCAGAGGCCTATCGAATCTTATTTGATCAGCATTTTGATGAGAATAACGATGCTAAGTTTCAGCGAGATTGGATGACGTGTTCGATAGGCTAGCAAAATAATAACTAGGAGCAAGTCATGCCGACCGTCACCCAATTTTATGATGCCACTGCTTAATGAGCAACGCCCCTATAAATAAAGCACCTATAAATAAAGCACCTATAAATAAAACCTCTACAAATGAGACATCTACAAATGAGACATCTACAAATGAGACATCTATAAACGAAGCCTCGAATAGTAGCAGTCATGGCTTGACCGACAAACAGGTACAGCAGGTATTATTGACACTATTACTCGGCGGTACGGTGGTCAGCTTCAGTAATAGTGCACTTAATCCAGCGATTCCTGTCTTTATGTCGGTGTTTGATGTCGACATTGTGATGGGCGGCTGGGTGTTAAATGCTTATGTCTTGGCCATGAGTGTAGGGCTTATGCTAAGCGGCTACTTAAACAAAAAATTTCCTTTTAATACTGTTTATTTGGCGGCAATTTTTGGATTTATGCTGGGCTCAGTCATTGGGATGCTGGCGTCTAGTATGAGCTTTGTCATCATTGCCAGAGCCATACAAGGACTGAGTGGCGGTCTGATTATCCCATTGTCTATTGGTATGCTGTATCAGATTTATCCGCAGCAGCAGCACGGTAGAGTAATGGCGCTATGGGGCATTGTTATTATGATGTCATTAGCGTTTGGCCCTTTGGTCGGTGCTTACTTGGTTGAGCAGTTTGCGTGGTGGACACTGTTTGCCATTACGTTACCACTTAGTATGGCGGTCATGGCGATGGTGTGGTGGTTAATACCTGACATGCGCTCATATGAAAAAAAGAGCCCTTTCGATACGATCGGGTTTATCAGCTTACTCACTTGGCTGCTTGCGATGATGGTTTGGCTGAGCACGCTGAAAATAGATTTTACTGGTGGCTTATTCAACAGTGACGGCTTATTAAAGATAGCCACGTTGGGTTTATTGTCTGTCGGATTTTTACTGTCCGCGATGGCTTGGTGGGCATACGAGCGGCGTCAGAAACATCCATTATTAAACGTGCGCTTGTTTAACAATAAAACCTATTTGCACAGTAATATCATTAGCATTACCCAAACAGTCGGTTTGATGCTGTGTCTCTTGTTATTACCCGTGTTGATACAAGACGTGATGGGCGAGAGTGCTTTATGGACAGGTGTTGTCCTGATGGTCGCGACGCTCGTGGCCAGTATCATCACGCATTACGCTGGCAAGATGGTAGATAAGCAAGGTGCCAGAGGGATTGGCATCGTAGGAATTGCGATTAGTGCGCTGTCTACCTTGATGCTGGCATGGTGCTTGTATCAGCCCACACTTTGGCTATTAATGTTGATTATGAGTATGCGCGGTGTCGGAGTGGGTCTAGCATACCTGCCAACCACGACCGTTGGGTTTAGCAGCTTACCCAAAGACTCAGTCACTGAAGGAGCCGCCCTTAATAACATCAGTCGCCGCATCATCTCTACCATATTTATCACGCTGTCGACCCTTTATATAGGCAGTCGAAGTGCGCAGTTATTAGCAGCAGGTAGTAGTGATGGCATGGCAAGCGCGATCCAAGAAATACTGGTGGTCATCGCGGTGATTTTATTATTCACGATTCCTTCAGCGTGCAAATTGCCACGATCCCCATAGACAAACACCCCGTATCGGGGTTTTCTTTAACTTATCAAGACTGAAATATCATTGATTTTTGGCACTAGACATTAATCGCTTTAGGGCAATGGGCATCTTGATCAATCGTCCTTTTCACCCACTGGATAAAAGTAAGTTAGGTTTCCCTGTGTTTGCGCAGGGTATCGGCGCTATAACTACCTTCAAGAGTAACCAAACACAAGGTAAGCTAGCGCCCGATATTGCCTGTCGCTTAGGTAAGCAGATAGCGATTATTCGTTCAGGCGATATTGCCATTATGGATAGTGATGATGTATTTATATTATCTGTTGATGTAGCATAGCAGCTATTATCAGGTCGTCAAAATGAATATAGAGAGGATGAGATGGAACTCCAACGTTTCTTCAATGTCTATCGTAACAATGAGCTAGATAAATTATTCAATGACTAATGAAATTATCAAAGATTAAATAGCAAACTATACCTGTGAAAACAACACAAATAAACGCTGCTAACAAGATATTAATACATATGGAAATAAAAACGATTATCATTTACAATGCTCTTCACAAAGTTAGTACACACAGTATTATTAGCTAAATATTACTCATATCACTGTTTATTTATTCAACTAAGTAAAATAACCTAAGTGAAAAAATTATGAAAAGCCATCATCAAGTTGCTCTATCTGTTCTTACCCTTTGTATTAGTCAGCAATTATATGCACAAACCGACAATGCAGTAGACGTTTCATTAAATGCGCAGGATTCAGCGGAACTGGCTTCAAGTACAGTGTCTAATGAGACGCCTAATGTGACTTTAGACACTATCAATGTTACTGCTAAAGCCAGAACGGGCACGGCACTGGCACAGAAAATTAGTGAGATGCCAGCAGTCACCCAAGTAATTACTGAAAACGAGATTCAGATGCAGGCAACGGGTGACCGTACCACTGGTGATATCTTGGCACAATTGATACCGAGTCTGGGTGCTAGTAGTGGTTCTACCAGTAACTATGGTACGACCATGCACGGTCGCCCTGTACAGTTCTTGTTGAATGGTGTGCCTTTAAGCAGTTCACGTAGTCTTTCACGCGAGCTCAATAGTATCGATCCTGCGCAGCTTGAGCGAGTAGAGGTACTCTCAGGTGCTACCAGTATCTACGGTGCTGGTGCAGCAGGTGGCCTGATTAACCTTGTAACCAAGTCTTTGGTCGGTTATGGCCCTATCAGACAGACTAGAGTCGGTGTCAGTAGCAGTCGTAATTTTGAGTCAGACTCATTGGGTTATCATGTAGGGCAAACCTTAGGATATGGCGGCGAGCGAGTGTATGGTCGCTTAGATGTTGATTATGATAATAAAGGCGGCAAATTTGATAGCAAAGGCAACCGAATCAGCCCAGATGTGAACCAAACTGACCAGCAAGATACCGAATCGTTAAGTGTTAATGGTAGCTTGGGTGTAGAGCTCACTGACAGCCAACGTCTTGATCTTGCAGTGACTTACTATAAAGATGAGCAAAACACAGATTATGGCCCGGATTATGGTGATGGTTTGGGAGTGTTATTTGGTACAAAACCTTCCTTAAAGGCTATCGATGGTGCCAACGTAGAGAACGAGCCATATACTGAAAAAAGCTCGGTAAATTTGAGCTATAGCGACGATGACTTTGTAGGCTCAGGGTCTAGCTTAAGTTTGACGGGCTATTATAGAGATGAGAAAGGCCGTTTTTACCCTTCTGGTAAAAGCGCAGGAGACCAAGCGACTGAAGTATGGCAAGCCAATGGCCTAACTGATACAGCCACACTGAAGAAACTGGCAAGTGCTGCAACATTTGTCACTCAATCAGAAGCTGATATCGAAGTAATGGGCTTACGTGCCGCCATGCAAACCGAGACGGAAGTCGCAGGTAAAAAGACTCTACTTAGCTACGGTGCTGATTTCGAGCGCGAAAACAGTGAGCAAACTTACTATGGTCAAGACCTAAATACGTTTCTTGCTAGTAATGGCTTAAGCGCCCAAACCAATGGGCTCACTTATAACGGTGGACCAGATACTACCATCGATAAATGGGGTGCTTTTGTCAATGCAGACGTAGATATAACCGACAAGTGGCATACCAGTGCTGGCGTGCGTTACCAAAAGTTAAAGTCGGAGACTGATACCTTTACGCCCATCTATGAGCAGCTGCTTGAAGAGTATTTTAATAGCCCTGCTATCAGTGGAACAAGCGCAGCTTATGGCATTGACTATCAAGCAGGCGACGTAGAAAAAGGTAGCACAGACCACGACAAAACCTTGTTTAATCTCGGTACTAGCTATCAGATAACACCGAATGATCAAGTTTTTGCTAATTTTTCACAGGGGTTTACCACAGCCGATATCCAACGGGCGCTACGTGATGTACGAGCAGGGTTTGTGGTTAATTCAGACAACGTACAGCCTATCGCCATCAATAACTACGAGTTTGGTTGGCAAGGCAAACATGGCGATACCGCAGCACGCTTGAGTGGTTTTTATAATGAATCAGACAAAGTCGTGCGTTTTACTGACAGCTATACCGTAGAAGTCGTCGATACTGATGAGCGTGTCTATGGGGTAGAAGGGTCGCTTAGTCATGATATCAGTGATAAATGGCAAGTGGGCGGTAGTGTGGCCTATACCCGTGGTCAGTATGACAAAGATGGCGATTGGCTAGAGCTCGATGCAGTACGTCTAACACCGTTAAAAGGTACCGCATTTGCTCAGTATAACTTCGATGAAGGCAGCAATATTCGTCTACAAGCACTGGCAATCGGCGGTGATGATAAAGCCTTCAAAGACCAACAAAAAGATCCTGACTCTAGTGCCTTACCTGTCACTGGTTATATGACCCTTGATGTATTGGGCCAAGTAAACATGCCAGTCGGCCGAGTAGATTATGGTGTTTATAACTTGCTTAATAAAGACTATTTAACGGTCTATCATCAAACCACGTATGGCGATCTGAACCGTTTACCTGCCTCAGGCACGACTTATGGTTTAAGCTATACCGTCGATTATTAAAAAAATCATGCATCAAAAAACCCTTCAGGCTATGAAAATTTAGCATGAAGGGTTTTTTTATGTTCATAACTCTCTAAAGAATTCATCTGCTCCAAGAGTATTTGCTAGCGTTTCCAACTTTACGCTTTATCAGGTGCAAAAATTATTTTTTGGCATTTTATGATTGACTTATAGCGTATCAATGCTAATCTAATCTCTCTTTGGGGAGTAGCCTGCTTTCGTACTGCGAAAGCGTTCGTATCAACATACTTGGCCACATGCCATGGTGCGAACACCTCTCGGTTGGCGAGACCATCGATATATCTACACTGCAGGTCGGGGGTGTGGCTATGTCGTGGACTCTATACTCGACCAGAGAAAATCACATGAATCCTATCGCACTTCTATTACTTGCTTTTTCTATGTCTACGGATGCCTTTTCCGTGGCAATCAGTAAAGGCGCAAGTCTTAAAAACCCTCGTTTTACCGAAGCCTTCAGAATGGGTGTTATTTTTGGCACCATTGAAGCGATCACGCCTATTATTGGTTGGTTAATTGGTCACTCTGCCACAACCTTTATAGATGCGTCTTTTATTGAGGCGTGGGATCATTGGGTCGCGTTTGTCATACTTTTTGCGCTTGGTCTGCACATGCTATATGAGGGACTGAAGCCAAGTGATGAAATGGCAGAAGCGCCGTCGAGACACTCTTTCCTTAAACTTGCCATAACTGCATTTGGTACCAGCATCGATGCCATGGCTGTCGGTGTGAGCCTAGCATTTGTAAAGGTCAATATTTTACTGGCGGCAGGTCTTATTGGCTTGGCCACTACAGTAATGGTCACGCTAGGGGTGATGTTAGGCAAGGTGTTAGGTTCATTAATCGGTCATAGAGCTGAAATATTTGGTGGTGTGATGCTAATTGCCATCGGTGCATGGATTTTATTAAGCCATCTTCAATGATTATATAAAAACTGTCTACTACGAACAGATGGTCATTACGTGTATAGATCTGTTACTGACTTTTGGATGTAGGAAACCTGTTTACCTAAGAAAAGCCTATCTATATTAATAGTTAGGCTTTTTGGGTCTAAAACTAGCGCATTACGCTGTAGTGGCTCGCAAGAGGTCTGAAAAACACAGCACTACAAAACTATCAATAATTACCCTTTGTCAGCGAAGAGGCTTGAATAAAGTGCCTATATCTATGCTTATACACATGGATGTTATTTACTAAAAAAACAGCAGACAATAAAAAAGACCTCCAATCTCTTGAAGGTCTTTTTTATTAATACTTAAATGTGGTGGGCCCAGTAGGACTTGAACCTACGACCAAAGGATTATGAGTCCTCTGCTCTAACCAACTGAGCTATGGGCCCTAACGTTAGACGCACAATGATACCTGATTTTTTTAATTTTTCAAGCAAAAGATAGGCAGTAATCAAGATATTTTTTATTGAGCCGTATTTTTGTATTACAGGTGACCGCCAGCTATGGTTAGGCTACGTCCACCATCCACAGTGATGATCTCTCCTGTGACATAATTTGCCTGCACAAGATACAGCACACTATGAGCAATCTCATCAGGTTGGCCTATTCGCCGCATAGGGATAGCATCGATGATACTTTGTTGTTGATCGTTATCAATAGCTTGGTCGCTAGTAGGGTCAGGCAAAATGTTGACTCCAGGAGCAACTCCGTTGACCCGTACTTCTGGCGCCATCTCTAACGCTAGCGACTGTACCATCATTCGATGCGCAGCCTTTGCCATGTTGTAGACAGTATAGTTGTTAAACGGTCTATCATGTGCGTGTATGTCCAATAAGCTGACAATACAGCCTTGTTGTTGCTTAAGATAAGGTAGTAGGGATTGGCTTAGTAATAAAGGGGCTTTCGCATTGGTCAAAAGCAACTCATCCCACTGTGCATGATTGATACTACCGAGTGGGCTAGGATAAAACCGCGAAGCATTATGCACCAGTACATCAAGCTGTCCAAATGCCTCTACGATATTTTTAACAAAGCTGTCTAAAGCCGCTCCATCGTTGACTATCGTTAAATCAGCAACGATAACTTTTGCACTATTAGCACGGATGTTGTTCAGATAGTCAGCCAAGTCATTAGCGTCTTGTTCACTACGGTGACAATGAATAATGACGCGGTAACCTTGCCTATGAGCCGCTTTAACAATAGCCGCCCCAATACGCCTAGCACTACCTGTGACAAGCATCACTGGCGCTTGGTTATTCATATTTTCTGTTTGGTAGGCATTAAGTTCTTGGTTCATAGCAGTACTACTTTTTTCTCTAAGGTGCTTGTCTATATCATTGTTGCGCTTGCAAGTGTTCAATCCTGCTTTGGCGTAAGGCTGCACCTATAGCGGGGCCTTTAAGGTCTGGCGCAATGTCGGTCATACCGATGGCGTGAAAACTGTTTAGTGCTAACATCATTTGGCGATGCTGTGTTGCTAGCTTTAACACATGACTGCACACTAGCAGTTGAGAGAGTTTATCAGGCTCCTTATGTGCACCGCAGGCTTGAATTAGATCGATTTTTTCAGCCGCATTTAGACTGTTTATTGTGCTTAACTTTTCAGCTTGCTGAGCAAATAAAGTCGCGAACTGAGTATGTGCTTTTGGGACTTTGGCTGTATTACCGATAGCGTTAATATTTTTTATAGCGGTTGATACGTTAGACGTAGAATCAGAGTTTTCGCTAGTAAATAGTGATGAGGTTAAGCTAGTCATTAGTAGTGCCCAACGCTGCGATAAATTTAAATGCATCTGTCCCGCAAAGTATAACGCTGTCTGCACTGTTTCTCTTATTTGGACATTGTCCCAAGCATGATGCAAAGGCGTGAAATACTCTGTGAGCGCACCAATTTCAAACAGTTTTTGCCAATAGACTTGCGGTGATAGTTGCATAGTCGCACGGCTTGACTCTTGCCAGATACGCTCGGCACTCAAATGAGCTAGCTCTCCTGTATCGACCAATTGACGCATCAGCGTTAAAGTGTCATCCGCGATGGTGAACCCCAAATCGTAGTAACGACTATAGAAACGCACGGTCCGAAGCACACGTAATGGGTCTTCACTAAAAGCACTGGACACATGACGTAATGTCTTGTCTTTTAAGTCTTGTAGTCCGCCATAGTAGTCGATGACCTGTCCATTAATCGGGGTATCATCGGTTAAGCTGGTAACTTCGATTGCCATCGCGTTGATGGTTAAGTCACGACGGCGCAAATCATCCTCTAGACTAACATCAGGACTGGCATGTACGCTAAAACCTTTGTAGCCTGAGCCTTGCTTGCGCTCCGTACGTGCCAATGCATACTCTTCATGACTGGTCGGATGCAAAAATACAGGAAAGTCAGCGCCCACTTGTTGAAACCCTGCATCAATCATTTCTGCCACAGTAGCGCCAACGACGACGAAGTCCTTGTCCTTGATAGGGCGTTTAAGCAGTCGATCGCGTACAGCACCGCCTACGAGGTAAATTTGCATAGAAGCCTCTTGTTATTATCGAGCTTTATATTGCTAGCCCAATTTTTATAAATCAAAAAAACAGCCAATGCTTTATAAGTTGCATTGACTGGTTTTAGTATAGCAGAAGGGCTCTGTCAATGTATGACAGAGCCCTTCTTAATATAGTCAATCCTTTATAAATTGGGTAGAGTGTCAGCCTCGCTCAGTCTACTATTTGTAGTACTTTCACTCAGCTTCCTTGTATCCAAATTATATTGAACCGATACAGTGCATTCATACTAGGTATGATATATGACTATTTTTCGTTTTCTAGGTCTTGCGCTTCAGTAACGGTCAATGCAGTCATGTTGACGATACCACGTGCTGTCGCTGATGGTGTCAAAATGTGTACCGGCTTATTAGTACCTAATAGAATAGGGCCAATAGAAGCACTGCCAGTCGCTGTTTTAAGCAGGTTGAAAGCGATGTTTGATGCATCAAGGGTTGGCAAGATAAGCAAGTTCGCTGCACCTTTCAATGGGCTTGATGGCATATCGTTTAGACGAATATTTTCGTTAAGCGCGGCATCACCTTGCATTTCGCCTTCAAACTCAAAGTCGACATTCATATTGGTTAATAGTTCATGAACCTTACGCATTTTGACAGCGCTGGCACGATCTGAAGCACCAAAGTTAGAGTGAGATACTAGCGCAACGCGTGGCGTGATGCCAAAGCGACGTAATTGATCTGTTGCCAAGACAGTCATTTCAGCCAATTGTTCAGCCGTTGGGTCTTCATGAACATAGGTATCAGCGATAAAGATATTACGATCTTGCATGAGTACCGCATTCATTGCATAGAAGTCGTTCATACCTTGTTTTTTGCCAATGACGCTTTCAACGTATTTTAGATGCAACTGGTAATGGCCAAACGTACCACATACCATACCATCTGCCGCACCATTTTCGACCAATAATGAGCCAATCAATGTGGTCTTGCGACGAACATCACGACGAGCAAGCTCAATGCTTACACCGCGGCGTTTGTTTTTCTCGTAGTAGCCTTGCCAGTAGTCTTTGTAGCGAGGATCATCATCAACGTTGACGATCGTAATATTCTCGCCAGCTTTTAGACGTAGGCCCAGCTTTTTGATATTGGCTTCGATAACGGAAGGGCGACCAACCAAGATAGGTTGTGCCAGCTTCTCATCAACGACCACTTGTACAGCAAGCAAGATGTTGTTGTCTTCACCTTCACAGTACACAATGCGCTTTGGATCGGCTTTGGCACGAGCAAAGATTGGTTTCATCACAAACGCAGAGTTATAAACAAACTCAGACAGACGTTGACGATAGGCTTGCATGTCATCGATCGGTAGCGTGGCAACGCCTGAATCCATTGCTGCTTTGGCAACAGCAGATGCGATCTCAATGATTAGATTTGGCTCTAGAGGGCCTGGAATTAAATAGTCACGACCAAAGCTTTGCATTTTTTCGATGTTTCTAGCACTGGTAGTTGGAGTAGCTTCAACGTGTGCCATCGCAGCGATTGCTTTTACGCAAGCCACTTTCATCTCTTCGTTGACAGTGGTTGCACCAACATCCAATGCACCGCGGAAGATATACGGGAAGCATAGCGCGTTGTTTACTTGGTTTGGATAGTCTGAACGACCAGTTGCCATGATGACGTCTGGACGTACCGCATGAGCCAATTCTGGCATGATTTCAGGTGTTGGATTGGCAAGTGCAAAGACGATAGGGTCTTTTGCCATACGGCGAACCATATCTTCTGATAGTGTACCTGGCATTGATAAGCCTAGGAACATATCGACATCATCCATGACTTCTTCGATAGAAGTAGCCGTGATATCACGAGCATAACGCTGTTTGGTTTCATCAAGGTTTTCACGGCTAGTACTGATGATACCGCGTGAATCTGAAACAATAATGTTGTTCTTATTAACGCCAAGTGCGCAAATGATATCTAGGCAAGAAATGGCTGCTGCGCCTGCGCCTGAACAAACAATTTTAATCTCTTCGATTTTTTTGCCAGTAATCAACAAAGCATTTAGCATGGCTGCGGCAACGATGATTGACGTACCATGTTGATCATCATGGAACACAGGAATGTTCATACGCTCACGTAGTACGCGCTCGATTTTGAAACATTCTGGGGCTTTGATGTCTTCTAAGTTGATACCACCAAAGGTAGGCTCAAGCGAGGCAACCGCTTCGATGAACTTATCTGGATCATTTTGAGCAATTTCAATATCAAAAACGTCGATACCTGCGAACTTCTTAAATAGAACGCCTTTACCTTCCATAACTGGCTTCGATGCCAATGGGCCGATATTACCCAGACCCAATACAGCAGTACCGTTAGTGATAACACCAACTAAGTTGTTACGTGCCGTGTATTTGGACGCAAGTTTTGGATCTCTTTGGATCTCAAGACAAGGTACAGCAACGCCTGGAGAGTAGGCGAGTGCTAAATCACGTTGGTTGGCTAGCTGCTTAGTAGGGGTTACCGAAATTTTACCTGGGCGTGGAAACTCATGGTAATGTAAGGCAGCTTGTTCAAACTGCTCTTTTTCTGTACTGAGGTTATCCGTATTCGAAGTGGTATCGTCATTCATAATAATTGCCATGGTTGGAATAAATTGGAATAAATTAAATGGTGATAAAAAACAACGTCTAACCCTCCAAAAATCATTGAATGATAATAATTGGAAGGTATAAAAACGTTAAACGACTCACGACCATCAGAATCATGGTCGACGATCAAAGATCAGGTCAAAAAAGCAAACTAGCTAAAATATTCATTCTAGCATTATTGCCAATTCACTGCCTAGTCAACAACAATGAATTATGCGAATAATATAATAAAATGATATTCGTTATTTATCTCGTTGATAATGCCAAAAAATGCAGCTAGATATCAACCTTAATTTCATAATATTTCATAATATTTCAAAATATTACGGAATTGAAAGATGCTAAGACGAGCAACTAATAGGCATCTGCGGTGTATCAGGTGCAGGCGCAATAGTATCTAAATCACTAGCAATATCTTGCACGCTATAAGGACTGGCTAATAAGCGAAACACCCGATCAACTTCTTCGAACTGACCTTGCTCTGCGGCAGTAATCGCACGCTGCGCCATGCTATTACGAAGGACATAAACAGGATTGTTGGTTGTCATGTCATCAACTGCCTGCTCAAGTGGCAGCTGCTCGATGCTTGCAAGATAACGTGCTGACCAGTCTTGCCATACTTGCTGCGCGTCACTGCTTAATTCAGAGGTCATAGTAGCCAGTATTTTTTGTTCATAAGGATGATCTTCTGGTGCGACCAAACCGAGTAGGGCGCGGAAGCTATTGGTATAGTCGAGCAAATTGTCTTCTAATAGTGTCAACCATTCAAAAGCCAAGCTGAGGCTTTCTCTTTGATGCGGTAAGCCAAGCTTACGGCACAGACCTTGCTGATAGTGCTGCATAAAGGTTGCTTCATAAGGTGCTAAGCAATCAGCAAGCGTCTCACGAGTAACGCCTTCTAGGCGCATAAAGTGTGGCAGCCAAATGTTTAGATTCCAATGCCCGATAGCAGGCTGATTCTGATAAGCATAGCGACCCGCATGATCAGAGTGATTATTAATCCATGCAGGGTTAAAGCGCTCCATAAAGCCAAACGGCCCGAAGTCCAAAGTACTGCCTGTGATAGATAAGTTATCTGTGTTCATGACACCGTGAGCAAAACCAATCAATTGCCAATCAGCAATCATACGGGCCGTACGCTCAACCACTGCGGTCAAGAAAGCTAAGACAGGCGTTTCGCTATCGCGGCACTCTGGATAATAAATGTCAATCATATAGTCGGTGAACTCACCCAGTACATCAGGGGCAAAGCTGGCAATCCATTCGACATGACCGAGACGAATATGACTATCAGCCACACGCATCAACGCTGCACCTGCTTCGATACGCTCACGGCGTACTCTCGTATCAGATACCACAAACCCCAATGCGTTAGACGAGGGAATGCCAAGCTGGGTCAATGCATGACCGCACAGGTATTCGCGAATAGTACTACGTAAGACTGCGCGTCCATCACCCATACGTGAATAGGGCGTCAAGCCAGCACCTTTAAGATGCAAGTCTTGTGGCTGTCCATCATTATCGAGTACCTGCGCCATAAGTAAACCGCGTCCGTCACCCAATTGCCCAGCCCATTGTCCAAACTGGTGACCAGCATAGGCCATCGATAATGGTTTAAAGTTAGCTGGCACGTATTGACCGCCCAATATCTCAACCCAATTAGTCATCAGGTCCTCATCGTCGGCCCAGCCCAACTGCTGTGCAACTTGACTATTGAAGTGACCGGCACGAGGATTGTCTAGTGGCGTCGGTGGCTGCTCGTGATAAAGGCGCGTGTCTAGGTTGACGTAAGTGTTTTGATAACGCATACAGGCCGTTTCCATTAAAATATAAAAGTGAGAATGTCACTATAGCATAGCTCTTATATGGCATCGTTGCACTCTGTCCGTCTCTTGTAATATCTGGACGAAAAACAAATTTTTCGGTCTTTAATTAACTGAATATGATGGATGAGATGGTTATTGTTTTTAGGTTGGAGCTGGTAATAGCTCAGTCAATGTATTTGACCATCTATTATGATAATAAAATTATTAGAAGTAGCTGTAGTGACATAAGCGATAAATTATAAGCAAAAAAATCCCCCTATCTAGGACGGATAGGGGGATGGAGAAGCTTCAAAATTATAAAACAAATCAGAGATTAATTAAGCCGCTTTTTCGTTCGCGCCGATAGAGCGGAAAGCCGTTTTTAGATTGCTATTATGCTCAAGGATTTTCTGTTCGATTTTGGCATAATCGTGCTTTAATTTATCATCAACTTCATGCAAACGATCCGCAAACTCTGTCTTCTTAAGCTCGATAGTTTTTGCTTTTAGCGCTTGCCATTCTTCAACAGTCTGCGTAAAGGCATCATATTCAAACTTAATACGGTCTTGGAAACTCTTCATCGCATGAGGAAGATCAATGCCGCTGACTGCCGCTGTATCGATTTGCTGCTGAGCCTTCTTAAACTGCATTTGTACTTCTGCATGTTTGATAGTCGTATCATCAACAGTACGTAGCTCAGAAGTCAAACCAAGTTTTGATAAACCAGCGATTAACCATTTGGTTGGGTCATATTGCCACCATTTCACGCCATTACGATAGTCGTATTGGAAGAAGTGATGGTAGTTATGATAACCCTCACCCCACGTAAAGATAGCCAAGAAGAAGTTATCACGAGCACTGTTGGTATCCGTATAAGGACGTGTACCAAACATATGACAGAACGAGTTGATAAAGAACGTAAAGTGATGCGTCAATACCAAACGTAGTAGGCCTGCGATAACCAACGTACCCCAAACATCACCAAGCAACCAACCGATAGCGGCAACCATACCAACGTTCATGGCAACTACCCATAGACCGTAGTATTTATGCTGAATCTGTAAAACTCTATCTTTAGTCAAATCAGGAATGTTTTTGTAGTCGAACTTGCCGCTAGGGTAGTTACGTAGCATCCAGCCAATATGGCTGAACCAGAATCCACGCTGTGCTGAATACGGATCATCCAAACGATCATCTACATGACGATGGTGAGTACGGTGACCAGAAACCCAATCAAACGCAGAACCCTGTACCGCTAAGGTAGAACCAAGCAATAAAAAGTTTCTGACAATTGGATGCGCTTTATAAGCACGATGCGCCATTAGACGATGGTAACCTGCCGTAATACTGATACCAGTCCATACCATAAAGGCGCCAAATACCCCCCAAACAGGTGCGCTCACTTGATGAGTGAACAAGTACCATGGCGTAATGATCGCAGCAGCAATCGGCGTTGCTACCAAAATAGTCGCCGGAATCCAGTTGATCGGTGCTTTGGTAAATTCAAACTCGCGCATGTCAATGCTTTGCTCTTGCGCAGAAAGATCCGCTTGCTCAGAAGCTTTAGCATAATTGCGTTTGGCAACAGGCTGCTCATCAAGCGCCATTTGCGCTTTTTTCTCATCAAAACGAGTTTTAAAACGCGTTACTTGAGTGCTGGCGGTCTTTACAAGCGTGTCACCAGATTTGATAGCGAAACGTAAGCCTTTAAGCGGTAAGCCAAGTGCTTTTTTTGCAATCATATAATATCCCTAACGGTATTAATTTAAGCCACCATAGTACCTTAAAATGCGTGTAAAGTGAACACTTATACACTATAAAAATATTGCTAAATAACAATAACTTGTATGGATTATAGAATGTATTGGTCAAAAATACGAGTGACTTATCAGGCATGAAGGAGAAGTGTAACAAGGAGGGTAGATATGTAGGAAAGAATGCGTTTAACGAAAAACTGATTAAATATCAGAAAAGTACGGATAAATCGGTTAAGGCAACAGCAAATGACTTGGAAAATCCGTAATGATGACATCAGTCTGCCATTTGATGAGCTGCTCAATGGTGGGAATATCATTAACCGTCCAAGCACTTACGGGCAATCCATAACGGTGGCTATGCTTGATGACAGCTTGGGTCAAAAGCGGATAATGAATGCCCAGTTGAATGCAGCCGAGTTGCAATGCGGTATTGGTCGCGCTTGCCAATGCTTCTGGCGTACGAATGAGCAAGCCGCGAGGCATATGAGATAATAGTTTGTGACGTTGTAAACGGTTATGTAACTCGACATCGAAGCTTGTCAACACAACTGGTAAGTTGGCAAGAGGTGTATCAATAAATGCCTGCCGAAGCGCTGCAATCAACACCGCGTAATTGGTACGGCTATGTGTTTTAATTTCAAGCTCAATAACGTTAAATCCGCTAAGTGCAGGTGCCATGCTTGCCAATGTCATAATAGGTTGGCCAAACTGCAATTGGCATTGAATCTCTGTGAGCTTTAACTGATCAATACGTGCTTGTCGACCGCACATACGCTCTAAATCGTCATCGTGGAATACAATTAAATGACCATCAGCGTTTAGTTGTATATCAAACTCTACGCCTGCTAAGCCTCTTGACTTGAGGTTTTGAGAGTATTGGAAGCCTGAAAAGGTATTTTCTAACGCCTCACCGCGTGCGCCTCGATGACCTAACAACAACGTATCTCTAAAATTTATCATATGCACCAATTATCGATGGTTTTTATGCCCAATCATATAGCGTCATATCAATGACGTCTAACAAAAACTGCAATGTAATCCGTACTTTTTTAAATATGACTTTTTAGAGTCCAAATCTGCGAATGTTTGTTATGTTTTTGCAACCAAACGAAGGTTTTTTCCACAATGAGGGGCACTATTTGTATATCCATGGGCTACACTAATGACCATTTGATTTAAACACCGTATAATGATGTGGTTTTCATATCTGTAGCAGCTAGCGTTGCGATTTGAATGTTGAACACTGTCAGTCAGTGGCGGTATGAACCTGTAAATTGGGAGTAGAGTTAGTATGAGCGTAGCAAATATAAGTTTGAGCAAGTGGCATAAAGTTGCTGGGATTGGATTGGTATGTGGTTTGGCGCTTGCAGGCTGTGATCGCTCAGATAAAGAAGACACTACTGAGCAGGCAGAGCTAACAGAACAAGAGACGGTCGATGCTGAAAATAGCGTTGCGCCTGCGATCAGTTGTGATGATCCTATGGTGCAAGATCGCCTTAAGTCAGCTCTAAAGAATACGCTCAGCCAACAAGCACAGTCATTGGCTGCCAATTATGCAAATGATGCTGAAATCAGTTTAGCAAACGGTGTGGTTAGCGAAAAAACCAATGGCGTTGTCATTGATGTCCAAAACGCTGCCATCTTGCAACAAGCCAATGAGAACGGCATGACCACTTGTCAAGCAAGTGTCAGCATGACGCTACCAAGTGAAGACTTGTATCAAGCCAGTCAGGTACAAGCGGCCAATAATCAGCCAAGCTTACAATCACGTTTAGCGCAAGACAATATCCGTATCAATAACAATATGCTTGTTGATGACGCGTTCACTTATATCGTCGGTACTCAAGGCGGTCAAGTGCGTACGCGTATTGCAGGTCAACCTGCTTTGATTACTGTTGTTGCAGATGTAATGGCAGGTTCTGTATTTAAAACTGCAATGGATGAGCAACGCGCCCAACGTGCTGCTGAGCGCCGTGCAACGCAGAACAACGATACGACTCAAACAGCGCCAATCCGTCAGCCAAGAACCGTAACGCCAGTTGAGCCAATTCGCCCAACTGAACCTACGCCGCCGCCAACCATCAATAAGCCTGCTGAAAGTCAGAACAGTTCGACTGCAAACACCCAAGCAGCAGCTGCCGAGCCTAGCAAGCCAGCCACACCAAAAGCCGTACCTAAAGATGAAACCATCGATATGGTCATCATTGAAGACAACAGCGCGACTTATTAATTTATCATTGTAGTAAGAGATAGCGATTTCCAGTAAACCGAATTGCTATCGCTGAATAATAAAAACCCCGCAACAATCATGTCGCGGGGTTTTTGTGTTTAAGCTATTTATTGTTAAATACTTAGTTTGTGTTATTGACTGTCAGTGAACGTTTTCAATGCTTGACTGTCCCACAACACCTCAGAGATTTTTTCTGGATCTGTACAAAAGCGTGCAGCGACAAACAACCAATCAGATAAGCGATTAATAAAGCTGACGGCAGTAATACGAATCGCTTGTGGACGCTGCTGTTGCAATATCACAGCTTGACGTTCAGCGCGGCGACATACACTACGCGCCACGTGTAATTGACTCACCAATATAGAACCTGTCGGCAGAATAAAATCTTTTAATGGTGGCAATGTGGTATTCATCATATCTATTTGCTGCTCTAACCATTCAATATGAGTGGCATTAACTCCTTCATACTCTGGCATGGCAAGCTCGCCGCCTATATTGAATAACAGGTGCTGAATGATGACCAAGGCTTCAGAGAACTCTTTCTCTATAGATTGCCCTTTATTGTGCTTTAGTTGCGCACGTACCAAGCCAATATGCGAGTTGAGCTCGTCGATGTCACCCATGACGCTAAATAGATCGTCCGCTTTGCTAAGGCGGCTGCCATCAGCCATACCAGTGCTGCCGTCATCTCCAGTACGTGTGTATATTTTGCTTAAGCGATTGCCCATCTTTACATCCTTAACGGTTTTTATGATTGAATAGCGTTAGTTGCACGCTCATTGTAGTATTTTACGCCTGTTTTCGCTAAGATAATGGGTTACGTTTTATATCACGACGTTTTTGGTCTGAATTTTTTATTTTCTGGATTTATAGTCTCAGTTGTTGGTATGGCTTATTCATACATGGCGGCTGAGATTTTCCATTTCTCTATTTTATTTACGTTACAAGGCTTTTTTACTATGACCACACCACTTGCAGATGCGATGTCCCAACTTGCCATTTACGATTCATTGACTGGCAGCAAGCGTCAGTTTGTACCACTCAAAGCAGGGCAGGTTGGTATGTATGTGTGCGGCATGACCGTTTATGACTATTGTCATATTGGTCATGCGCGAGTGATGGTCGGTTTTGATATGGCTTCTCGTTGGTTGGCGCGCTTGGGTTACGACGTGAATTACGTACGTAATATCACTGATATCGATGATAAAATCATTGCCCGTGCTGCTGAAAACGGTGAAGAGATTGGTACATTGACGCAGCGCTTTATTGAAGCGATGCATGAAGACGCGACAGCCCTTGGTTGCGAGATGCCAAATGCTGAGCCACGTGCGACTGATCATATCGATGATATGCAGGATATGATTGAGACGTTGGTCACTGGCAACTATGCGTATGCAGGCGACAACGGTGATGTCTACTATGCTGTTGATAGCTTTGACGGTTATGGCAAATTATCAAAGCGCAATCTAGACGATATGCAGGCAGGTTCGCGAGTCGAAGTTGAAAATGATAAACGCAATCCATTTGACTTTGTACTATGGAAAGCGGCAAAACCTGACGAGCCGCAGTGGGCATCGCCATGGGGTCAAGGACGTCCAGGCTGGCATATCGAATGTTCAGCGATGTCGACTAAGTGCTTAGGTAGCACCTTTGATATTCATGGCGGTGGTCATGACTTACAGTTCCCGCATCACGAAAACGAAATCGCGCAGTCTGAGGCAGCAACTGGTTGTGAGTATGCACGCAACTGGATGCATGTTGGTTTTATCAATGTCGATGGCGAAAAAATGTCTAAATCATTGGGCAACTTTTTTACCATTCGCGATGTAATGGCAAAGTACTTACCTGAGACGGTACGTTTTTTCTTATTATCGAGCCATTACCGCAGCCAAGTGAACTTCTCTGATAGCGCATTGGATGAAGCTCATAATAGCCTAAGCAGACTATACAATGCACTAAAACTGGCTGAACAACAAAAAGGACAGTCAATCGTAATCAATGAAGACTTAGTGGCTGAAGCTTACAATAGCGCGGTTGGACAAGACTTCATGAAGGCGATGAATGACGACTTTAATAGCTCGACGGCCATTAGCGTCTTATTCGGATTGGCACGTGATATCAATAAAGCTATCAAGGCGGAAGACGTCGATACCGCATGGCAATTAGCCCAGCAACTAAAAGCATTGGCGCAAGTATTAAATATTTTACAGCAGCCAGTGCAGCAGTTTTTGCAAGCAGTGGTCGGTGATCAAGCAGAAGATGGTCTAACGGATGCCGTTATTGATAATTTGATTATCGAACGTGCAGAGTCTAAAGCCAACAAAAACTTTGCTCGTGCTGATGAAATACGTGAGCAACTAAAAGAGGCGGGTATTGAGCTCGAAGATAGCCGTGCTGGCACGACATGGCGCCGCGCTTAAAATAATTTTTGCCGTTTATAGGGTAAATAGCTACAAATCTCGTAATAAATTAAGTCAGCTTTAGGCTGGCTTTTTTTTGCTTACTGAATTAGGTTAAAGCAGCACCGATATATTTTTTATACTTTCCTTTTGTAGACTGATGGCTTTGAAAACATGAATACTCTTAAACAAAATCCTATGAACAATCATTGTGCTGTTTTTCGCTCAGATGATAATCATCAAGTAGATGTAGAGAAAAGTCGTTTTAAAAGCCATATGCTGCAAATATTGTTGGGCTTTTTGATTGTCGCTATAAATGTCATCTATACACCTGTTTATGCAGCAAATAGTGAAAATGCACAGAGTACGAGCGAGTCAGAAAAACAAACGCCTAGTAAGCCTGATAGTTTTGCTGAATATGCAGCCCAGCAAGTCAATGCACTCAAAGATGAAAGTGTCAGTATTTCTGGTATTACTGAAGAGATCTTTGATCCTACTGAGCGTAATGCAGTGGAGCAGGCAGGCAGACTACAAGGTGATACGGCACTGACCGGAGAATATAGTGAGAGCTACTATATACTCGATAAACTAAATGCTGGGTTGCCGCCGTTATCTGAGCCACCTAATTTAGAAACACCGCTTGCAGCCTTAGAGTTTTTTCAATCAGCGTTAATGAAGCAGCAGTATGATTTGGCCGCTTACGCGCTAAACATGAACTTGATTGATGAGAGAAGCCAACGTAGCCGTGCGCTTGATCTCACGAAGCGACTGGATTTCTTATTGTCCGAAAAAGAGCTATATGTATTCGACGATATGCCAGATCGTCCCGATGGCTTAATTGAACCACCGCTTGGTAATAATAGCAGTGTCATGGGTATTGCCAGACGTTCTATTCAGCTTGGCTATATTGATTATCGCGAGCGCCGCGTTCCTATCTATTTGCAGCGAGTACGAGTAGGGGATGAAGCACCTGTTTGGGTGTTTTCGGCGCAGACAGTAGGCAATATTGATAATCTCTATGAGCAGTATCATCCAGCCGAGTTCGAGCGTTATTTGCCCACTTGGTTAAAGCTAAAGTTTTTTGGAATTGCGCTATGGGAATTCTCAGCGCTGATATTGTTCTTTTTATTAACCATGGGTATGGGTTGGCTACTCAGTAAAGGTACTGCAAAAATCATCAATCATTATATCGATGAAGAAAAATACAGCATGTATGTTGGCAGTACCAACGGCGTGGCAGATTTGGTTAGCAAACTAACAGTACCATTAACCTTTACCATCAGTTTTTCACTGGTTTTTACCTTAGTTTCAGGTGGCTTTCCTTATTTAGATGCAGTCGCCTCATCTACTCGTCCGCTTATTTGGATTGGACTGGTATTTAGTACCATGTGGTTAGGCATTCGTATCATTAACTTTTTTGCCAATCGCTATCAAGACATGCAGATTGAAAATCTGGCTGCAGAGCATTTTGACAAAGAACGTCGTCGCCGTACTTATGTATCGATATTCCGCCGTGTCTTTATCTTCGCGATGATTTTGGGAAGTTTCTGGATAGGTCTTAGTGAATTTGCCAATATGGAAGGCCTTGGCAAGACGTTACTGACCTCAGCAGGTATCGCAGGTGTGGTTATCGGTATTGCAGCACAGCCGATATTGGGGAATATCATCGCTGGTGTACAGGTGGCAGTGACGCAGCCAGTGCGAATCGGCGATAGTGTGATAATGGATGGTAATTTTAGTACGGTCGAAGACCTGCGTTACACGTATGCCGTGTTAAAAACATGGGACGAGCGTCGCTTGATCGTGCCAATGCGTGAACTGATCACTGAACGAGTGGAAAACTGGTCGCATACGGAAGTACATCAGACCTGTCCTGTGTTTTTGTATATCGACTATGGCGCAGATATCGACGCTATCCGAGAGGCATTTATATCGATGGTCAAGGACAATAAACTTTGGGATGATAAAACAGAACCTGAAATGTATGTGGTTGATGTGACTGAAAATACCATTCAACTGCGCGGCGCTGTTTCATCAGTAGGGCCTATAGAAGCATGGACGCTGGCTTGTGAGATACGGGAGCAAATGCTTGGTTATTTGCATGCGCAGCAAAACAAATATCTACCTACAGAGCGTTTTACGTTAACAAAAGGCGATTAGAAGTCAGGAGTAGCTATAAGTCTTGCGAGCTTGATTAGCTTTAAAAGCGAGCTATTAATGGTTTGAGACATGACTGACATCGATAAAGACTTACTTGTGTAAAATAATCTGACAAATATAGTGTGTCAGTGAGGCGCTTATTTGTTATAATGTGGCGTTATTTTTATAGGATAACTGAGTGGTTGGCGATGAGTCGGCACTGTGCTTGCAGCTGCAATGATTGATACGCTTTACCCTGAGCTCCTACCCATCAAAATAACCACCACTAGGGGTCTGTATGTTGCGAATTGTCGATGAAGCCTTAACCTTTGATGACGTTTTATTATTACCAGCCTATTCTGAAGTTCTGCCAAAAACTGCTGATCTGTCTACTCGTTTGACCAAAAACATCACACTTAATCTTCCGCTAATCTCTGCGGCAATGGATACTGTGACTGAGTCTGAAATGGCTATCACTATGGCACAGCTTGGTGGCATGGGTATTTTGCATAAGAGCATGGACATCGAAAAGCAGGCCACCCAAGTACGCCGTGTCAAAAAATTTGAAGCGGGTACCGTCGTTGATCCTATCACTGTACATCCAGAGATGACGATTGGTGAATTGCTGCGTTTGACTCAAGATAATAATATCTCAGGTGTGCCTGTGGTCGAAAAAGGCACAGATAATGTTGTGGGTATTGTTACCCATAGAGATTGGCGTTTTGAAACCAATTTATCGTTGCCAGTTAGCCAGATCATGACGCCTAAAGAGCAGCTAGTAACTGTGCATGAAGGTGAAAGCAACGAGAATATCAAAAGATTGTTGCATGAGCACCGCATCGAAAAAGTCATCGTTATTGACGATAATTTCCGCCTGCGTGGTTTGATTACTGTTAATGACTTTGCCAAAGCTGAAAACAATCCAAATGCATGTAAAGACGAACAAGGTCGCCTACGTGTTGGTGCAGCTGTTGGTACAGGTGCAGACACGCAAGCCCGCGTTGAAGCATTAATCGCTGCTGATGTTGACGTTATCGTCGTTGATACTGCGCACGGTCATTCAAAAGGCGTGATCGATAAAGTATCTTGGATTAAGAAAAACTACCCGCATGTACAAGTAATCGGTGGCAACATCGCAACAGGTGAAGCTGCAATCGCTTTACGTGACGCAGGTGCTGATGCAGTGAAAGTAGGTATCGGCCCTGGTTCTATCTGTACCACGCGTATTATCGCAGGTATCGGTGTACCACAAATATCAGCCATTGATAACGTTGCTAGTGCTTTGAAAGACAGCATTCCATTGATTGCTGACGGTGGTATTCGTTATTCAGGTGACATGGCAAAAGCAATCGCTGCTGGTGCATCATGCATCATGGTTGGTTCACTCATGGCTGGTACTGAAGAAGCGCCAGGTGAAGTTGAGCTGTTCCAAGGTCGCTACTATAAAGCGTATCGCGGTATGGGTAGTTTGGGTGCAATGTCAGGATCAAACGGTTCTTCAGATCGCTACTTCCAAGATGCAAAAGACGGCGTAGAGAAGCTAGTGCCAGAAGGTATCGAAGGCCGTGTTCCTTATAAAGGACCAGTTGCGGGTATCGTTAACCAGTTGGTTGGTGGCCTACGTTCATCAATGGGTTATACGGGTTCTGCCACGATTGAAGATATGCGTACCAATCCGCAGTTTATCAAAGTAACCTCAGCGGGTATGAAAGAGTCGCATGTGCATGATGTGCAAATCACTAAAGAAGCGCCGAACTACCGAGTAAACTAGATCGTTCCGTAAAATGCTTCTCTTTTATAGTTTTAAATCGTATTGATGTTAGCTGAGACGTAAGGCTGCAGCGAGCTTAAGATACAAACAGCCAACAATGCTCTGTTATTGTTGGCTGTTTTTTTTGTAAAATACAGAAACAGATTATTACAACAATAGTATTGCCTGCGTATACGTTTGGCCTTTTATTTTTTGACTTGAGGAACACATAATGAGCTATTTTGGCACTGATGGAATTCGCGGAAAATTTGGTGAATTACCAATTACACCAGACTTTATTTTAAAACTAGGCTATGTCACTGGGCTTGTTCTCATAGAAAAAAATGAAAATCTTACGCGTAAGCCAAGTGTGGTGATTGGTAAAGATACACGTCTGTCAGGCTATGTGATAGAGGGAGCATTACAAGCAGGTTTTAATGCGGCTGGTGTTGATGTCTATATGCTTGGTCCATTGCCAACCCCAGCGATTGCGCATTTAACCCGTAGCTTTAATGCAGATGCTGGCGTGGTTATCTCAGCCTCACACAACCCTTATTATGATAATGGCATCAAGTTTTTCTCAGGTGACGGCAAAAAGATAAGTGATGAGATGCAAACTGCAATCAATGATAAATTGACGGCAATTATGAACGACGTTGGTAGTGATGTTGCCATAATGCCTATTCTTGATCCTGCAAATTTAGGTAAGAATAATCGTATTGATGATGCTAAAGGTCGCTATATTGAGTTTTGCAAAGGCAGTTTTCCTTATCAATATGACCTCAGTCATCTGACGGTAGTAGTGGATTGTGCCAATGGTGCAGGCTATAGCGTAGCACCTAGAGTGATGCGCGAGTTGGGTGCCAACGTGATTGCCATCAATAATACGCCAGACGGCATTAATATCAATGCTGAATGTGGTTCTACTCATCCTGAAAGCTTACAAAAGGCTGTGCTTGAGCATGACGCAGATGTCGGTATTGCACTAGATGGTGATGGCGATCGTATTGTAATGGTTGATGAGACGGGTAAGCTAGTCGACGGCGATGGTATCTTATATGTACTTGCTACCCAAGGTAAAACTAAAGCTGAAGGTGTTGTCGGCACGCTCATGAGCAATATGGGATTAGAGCTGGCGCTAAAAGATGCAGACATTCAATTTACCCGTGCAAAGGTGGGTGATCGCTATGTGATGCAGGACTTAGAAGCCAATGGCTGGATATTGGGCGGTGAGCCATCTGGTCATATTCTCTGTTTAGACAAAAGTCGCACAGGGGACGCTATCATTGCTGGTTTGCAAGTACTGGCAGTCATGCAAGCCAGAGAGCGTGCGCTAAGTGAACTTGTTGAAGGTTTTGAGGTGTTACCGCAAAAACTAGTCAATGTACGTTTGTCTCAAATGCAAGACCCATTCAAACATGAGGAGTTGGTTGCTGCTTTTGATAAAGCACAGGCAACGCTAGAGGGTCGTGGTCGTCTTCTTATACGTCAATCAGGTACAGAGCCTATGATTCGTGTGATGGTGGAGTCAGATGATGAGATAGAATGCGATGTAATGGCTAATGACTTAGCTGATCTTATAAAATCAGTACTAGGCTAATAGTATTTAAGGCAATAACTGATATTTAAAATAGCAACTGGTATTCAAGATAATGACTGGTATTCGAGACAACAACATTATAGTTTTCAAATAAGGAACTGCCATGAGCATGGACTTTACCGACCAACGCCTCTCATACGAGAAAGGTGAGCTTGACCAACAGTCAGTACCAACGTCACCATTCGAGCTTTTTAAAGCTTGGATGAATGAGGCGCTAGCGCAAAAGGTGCAAGAGCCTTATGCAATGAGTTTGGCGACATGTGGCGCAGACAATAAGCCTAGTGTCCGTATTGTGTTACTACGCGAGATTACTGAGACAGGTATTGTTTTCTATACCAATTACGAAAGCGCGAAGGGGCAGGATATCGCAGAAAACCCTAATGCCGAAGCGTTATTCTTTTGGCATGAGCTGGAGCGCCAAGTCCGTATCAGCGGTAGTATCGCTAAAATCGCTGCTGATAAATCGGCTGCTTACTTCCAAAAGCGTCCCCATGATAGTCAAGTAGGGGCTTGGGTCAGTCAACCGCAAAGTGGTGAAGTGGCCAATCGTGAAGTCATGGAGCAAACGTTTGAACAGCTTCAAGCAGAGCACCCTGACAATACTACCGTACCAACGCCAGAGTTCTGGGGTGGGTATGAAATTACGGTTGAAAGTATTGAGTTTTGGCAAGGTCGCGCCAATCGGATGCATGACCGAATTGTGTATACGCAGAGTAGCGGCGACAACAGTGAAGGCAATGAAGGTAATACAAGCTGGACAACCAAACGTTTACTACCATAGTTGTTGTAGCCTCAAGCTATAAATTATACAAAACTAAAAAAGCCACTCTAAATCCAAGTTCTTTGGTATCTAGAGCGGCTTTTTTACGTTAGCTATTTACCTTATCTGACATTATTTTTTATTTAACTTTTTATTCAACCTTTCATTTAATATTGGTATCGACATCCACTGAGACTGACATGCCAGGGCGTAAGCGCGCAAGCTCAGGCTGGTTTTGGTCTAGGTCGATACGTACAGGAATACGTTGAGCAATTTTTATGTAGTTACCTGTCGCAGGGTTGGCAGCAGCAGCACTGAACTCGCTACCAGTCGCTGGCGAGATATTACTCACACGACCCGTAAATTTGGCACCGCCAAGCGCATCGACATGAATGGTCGCAGGCTCGCCGATTGCCATATTGGCTATTTGAGTTTCCTTAAAGTTTGCAATAATCCAAATGCCCTTTGGCACGATATACATGAGCTGCGTACCAGCGCTGACGTATTGGCCTTCTTTGACACTAACTTGGCTTAGCTGGCCAGATTCAGGTGCAGTGATGATAGTATTGTCTAGATTGATTTGCGCTTGCTTGACGCCTGCTTCAGCATTTTTGATATTTGCGTCCAGCGATGAGCGACTGCCGCTAGTCTTTTCACGGTTTTCTTGAGCCGCCTGTAAATTAGCTTCTGCTTGCTGTACCCCTGCTTGTGCTTGAGCCAATTGTGCCTTGATATGAGCAACTTCTGCCTTTGATACCGCACCAATAGCATCTAAACCTTGATAACGGTTGACATCTTCACGCGCGCTTTCTACATTGATTTTGGCACTATACAAATCAGCTCTACGTGCTTCGATTTGTGCTTGGCTGGTTTGCGTATCCTGGTCATTGGTAGAGCGGTTAGTAAGAGCTACCTCAGTATTTGCTTGTGCCTGATCGAGCTGCTGCTGAAAGGTTCGATCGTCAATCTTTATGAGTAAGTCGCCAGCTTTTACGTTGGCGAAGTCTTGCACGGCTACCTTGGTCACATAGCCAGAAACTTGCGGGCTAATAATAGTCGTCTGACCTTTGACAAAAGCATTATTGGTTTGCTGTACCGTTGGGGTGAACGGTGGGAGCTTCCAGGCATACAAAATCAATGCCACACCAATGACAATCAATAGAATTAATAAACCTAAGTTTAGATAGGACTTTTTCTTGGGCGACCAACCTGTAGTATCGGGTATTGGCTCTTTTGGTGGCATCGGTGGTTCATTGCTGTCTGTACTGTTTTCTACAACACCTTCTGCTGTCTTAGTTGCTGATGGCGAAGAATTTGTAGCAGACTCTTCTTTGCTTATATCGGACGTTATAGGTGTGTCTGTTGCTGGAGCGCCAGTGGACGTCTGAGGTGTTTGATTAAGCTCATTTGGTTTTTCTTGGCTCATGACGTGCTCCTAAATTTTCAATAAATATTAAAATAGACTGGCTATAAATGAATGAGGTGAAACATGATTAATATAATAAGCTGAGTCATTTTGACTCACGCATTTTTGCAATAACGGCAAGCTCTTTAGCAAGGGGATTGCGTTTGTGGTAACGGTTATAAAAATAATTGATCAATAAAATAGCTGTAACGAAAGTAGCAAAACTGGCCATCAAAAAGAACAGATCGCTATAAGCGGAGACAGTTGCTTGGCGCTGAATCCCTTGCAACACTTGACTCATTGCAGCCACATTCGCTTGCGCTGCGTCCGTCGTTTGGTTTGACAATACACTACGAGTACCGGCAATTTGAGCGCTGAACGTAGGATCACCCAAGTTCAGTGAGCTGACCATATCTGCATAATGGGCCTGTGTACGAATGGTCGTAAATGCCTGAATAGCCGCTGCACCTGCCAATCCACCAACCGTTTGGGAAATACCAAAGATAACCGAAAAACTAATGATATAAGCAGGCCCACTGGCAATAGCACGCAGAAATCCTTCGAAAACCAAAGGTCCCATAAAATATACCGCGGCAAATGCAATCAAAAACTGACTAATATAAAACATATAAGGAGCGGAGTTGATAGACACCCCAACGTCCATCCAAGAACCCAAAGCAATCAATGCCACTGCAAAAACAACAGGACGGCGCAAGTCCATTGGATTGGTACTAAAAATACTAATCACCAAAGCCAACACACTGGCAGCCATTATGACAGCATAAAAAGTAACTAACTGATCGTTACCATAACCCAAATTAGCAAGTAGGCCTGCAGCACCGACATTTTGCTCAGACAGCAAAATTCGCATGACCGCGCCGGTAATCATAAAAGCAATAATATTGCGGCTACGCATCCAGCGCACTTGTAGCATCGGGTTTTTGCGATGTGTCTCAATCCATAGAGCGACGCCAATTCCAACGATAGCAATCATCAGTGGATAGACGAGCCAAGGTGTCGTCCACCATAAAATCCTACCTTGCACCAAAATTACAGCCAGTGCAGCTAGACCGCTCGCAAAAAAAGCAAAGCTGAGAAAATCGAGTTTCTCAAATACTTTTTCCGTATTACCTGGTGGTAGCTCCAATATATTAATCAGTCCAAAACAAATCAGTGCCAAACCAAATTGAAATAAAAATAAATTCTCAAGCTGACCGTCGATGGCGAGATAGGGCGAGATGATTCGTGATAATGGAATACCAAACTGCACCAAGCCAAAACCCAATATCAAGCCACTGGTACGCTTGACGGTTGGCATACCTTGCAAACAATAGAATAAACCTAAAATGGTCATGCCACTTGCGACCATACCACTAAGTCCTCTGGCGACAATTTCTAGATAATAAGGCTCAATTTTTATATTAGGCGTATCTAATAAGTGACTACTGATTAGCCACTGTAGACTCGTGGCAGCTAACAAAAAGAACAGAGTGATTTTACTAAAGAGTGACATGCCAAACTGTTGGCGAATTTTGTACAGCAGAACGGTGATACAGGCGTTGGTCATATTATAGCTAACAGATATCCAACCGCCTTCAGCTGGCGTTAAGCCTAGTTGACCTTGAATTTGAGTAAGATTTGCGACGAGCAGACCGTTTTGGAAACTGGCTGTGAGACCAACGAAAATTCCAATCAGTAAGTAAAATAATTTGCGGCGTGTAGGATGATCAGGATTGGCAGGAGAGCCTACCATTATCGGTTGTTCGTGGGGCTTAAACTGATATTCGTTACTCATGGACGTACCATAATCTGTATAAGGAAATAGAATGGCATAGAACAGATTCCAGACGCAAAATCAGGTCAGTACGATGAATGTTCATAGCTTAAAACGCAATGGGGTAGCTGATATAAATGCTGGTCAAACTGGAAAGATAGCCCAAGAAATGCAGGGCATATTTTATCATAACTTCTACAACGCTTTTGTCATCACCGCGTAACTCATCAGCGCTGCTGAATAAAGATATACCAGTATTTCGTGCAATTTAACGAACATTAAAACAAACGATGCAACAAGTAAAAAATGCTATAGGCATAAAAAACAGCTCTATACAGAGCTGTTTTTGTGTATCGAAAAATCAGGTGGTCAATTACTACGTAGCATTTTGACTAACACCATAGTATCAATTAATACCAAATACTAAATCGATTCATCATATTTTGCTTCTAGCTGCATCGCACGCTGATAGCTATCAAGACCGGCCAGCTTTTCAGCATACTGTTTGATATGCGGATAAGCATCAAGTTTCTGACGCTTAGCAAGAATAATCAAATCGAATGACAGCATAAAGTCGGCACCACTTAGCTTGTCACCCACGATAAACGACTTACCTTCAACCGAAGTATCCAGATATTTAAATAGTCTGGTTTTCTCTGTTTCGATATAGCCATTTAAAAACTCATTGTCATTAATGCCCGCTTTGTTAGTAAATAATTCAAGCATTAATGGCAACATGAGCGAGCTTTCTGCAAAATCAATCCACTGTAGATAGTAGCCGTAGTCTGAGCTTCCTGTAGCAGGGCGCAAACGCTCTGGCGCAAACCGTTCAATTAACAGCTCAGTGATAGCACCTGACTCAGCATAAATCTGTCCATCCATTTCGATAACCGGAGACTTACCGAGTGGATGTACAGCCTTTAGAGAGTCTGGTGCTAAATGAGTCTTGGCATCGCGCTGATGACTAACGACTTCATAAGGTACGCCTAGCTCTTCTAGGAGCCATAGCGTACGTAATGAGCGTGATTGATTGAGATGATGTAAGCGAATCATGGTATCGACCTTATTGCGTAGTGAATTTGACTAACCTTGCAGCTTCGCCATTAGACGCTTAGCAGCTTCTTCTGATGATGCAGGGTTTTGACCTGTGATTAGCAGACCATCTTCAACAACAAATGATTCCCAATCAGCCGCTTTTTCGTAGTTACCGCCATTGGCTTTCAATGCGTCTTCTACTAAGAACGGTACTACGTCTGTTAAGCCAACTGCGTCTTCTTCAGAGTTAGTGAAACCAGTCACTGTTTTGCCTTTTACTAAGTACTCGCCATCGACTTTAACGTTTTTAAGCGCTGCAGGAGAATGACAAACAAAAGCAACAGGCTTATCTTGCTTGACAAAAGTCTCGATCAGATTGATAGAGTTTTCATCTACTGCCAAATCCCACAACGGGCCATGACCACCAGGATAAAATACTGAATCAAAGTCTTCAGCGTTCATATCAGCAAGTTTTTTGGTGTTAGCCAGATGCTCTTGAGCATCTTTGTCGTCTTTAAAACGAGTGGTGTCTTTGGTTTGCGTGTCTTCTGTGTCACTACTAGGATCTAGTGGTGGCTGACCGCCAGCTGGAGAAGCTAGAGTTACATTTACACCAGCGTCAAGAAATGCGTAGTAAGGAGCAGCAAATTCTTCTAGCCAAAAGCCAGTTTTTTTACCAGTATCGCCTAAACGGTCATGAGAAGTTAGTACCATTAAAATGTTCATAATTATCCTTGTTTATTATTTATGTGTTAGTAACTATATAGCCAACAGTCATAAGTTTTACGTTACATCATTAGCTGTTTTTACTTAATTAGCCTAAATGCAAATAATGACTGTTAGCATTATTCCTGCTTTGTAAGCAACTTTCAGTAGTGATATTAGCAATTTATGTTGTTAAGTAGTTATTCACAACGATTACTAACTGTCAGTAGCTGCTTAACTAGCGAATGTTTAACCAGTAACTATTTGACGTCAGATACTTTGATTACAGTCTTACCAAAGTTATCACCGTTCAACATACTGACAAATGCATCTGGGGCATTATCTAGACCGTCAGTAATGTGCTCTTTGGTTTTCACTTCGCCTGACTCTACCCATTTGCTCATGGTTTCCAAGAACTGGGGGAAGTGGTCGCCGTACTCTTCAAAGATAATGAAACCTCTGACAGTTAGGCGTTGACTTAAGATAAGACCCATCAACATACCTAGGCGATCTTTGCCATCCGGTAAATCAGTTGCGTTGTACTGCGATACCAGACCACATACTGGAATACGTGCGTGGTCGTTAAGTAAGGGCATTACCGCATCAAATACTTTACCGCCAACGTTTTCATAGTAGATGTCGATACCATCTGGACACGCTGCTTTTAATTGCTCAGCGAAGTCATCGGCTTTGTGATCGATACAGATATCGAAGCCAAGCTCATTGACCGCAAAGTCGCATTTCTCTTTGCCGCCTGCCACACCGACAGTGCGCAGACCATATTGATTACCCACTTGACCGACAGTGGCACCGACCGGTCCAGTAGCTGCTGCCACAACTAAGGTTTCGCCTTTTTGTGGTTTACCGATATCAGTCAGACCCATGTAACCGGTGAACCCTGGCATACCTAACACACCTAAACCATAAGAAGGGTTAGACATGTTTTTGTCTAGTTTCAGGACGCCTTCGCCATCACTGACACTGTAGTCCTGCCAGCCTGAGTTTGATACGACTAAGTCGCCTACCGCGAAGTTATCGATATTCGACTCTACCACTTGCGCTACGGTACCACCCATGATGACGTCACCGACTTCTAACGGGTCTGCATAGCTCTTTGCATCACTCATACGCCCACGCATGTATGGATCTAGTGATAGATATACAGTGCGTAGTAGCATCTCGTTATCTTTCGGCGTAGGAATGTCGCTAGTTGCTATGTCAAAATTGTCAGCAGTAGGTACGCCATTAGGACGGCTCGCCAATTTGATTTGACGGTTTGTTTGTTGATTCTGTTGTTTGTCGAAGCTCATTGTAGGACTCCTTTATATTTATTAATTGTCATTATTATAGTCGTGTTAAATGTAGTAGCTACTCAGCATGGAATAGCTACTACTATAGATAGCATAACGATATGTACTTATTGTTACTGTCGCGATTTTTCTTATAATTCTTCTGACAGTTCTTGCTATAGCGCTTATTAAGACGCTTTGCTAGTTACAGCGCGCTGCAAGATACGACGTGATACTTCTAAGTCGTTAGTACCATGTTCACCAAGCTTGACCATGTTATGCACTTCAAGCTGCTTGATAATTGGATCAATCGCTGATTCCGTCAAGTCAACATCTTCTAGGCTAACTGGCAAGCCAAGCTCGCGGAAGAAGTTTTCAGTGTAAACAATAGCCGTTTCGATGATAGCATCGTCGTCTAGGTCAGTATCGGTAATGTTCCATACGTTACGTGCATACTGAAGCAGTTTTTCTTTTTTGCTTTCTTTTAGCTCACGCATGACTGATGGTAATACGATGGTTAGCGTACGTGCATGATCGATAGCGTGTAATGATGTCAGCTCATGACCAACCATGTGAGTTGTCCAGTCTTGTGGTACACCAGTGCCGATCAGACCGTTCAATGCCATGGTCGCTGTCCACATAATGTTCTTACGTGTTTCTAGGTTTTCTGGATCTTGCTTAACAACTAGACCTTCATCGATAAGGATTTTAAGCAAGCTTTCAGCAAAGGCATCTTGTACTTTAGCGTTTACTGGGTAAGTCAGATATTGTTCCATTACATGAACAAATGCATCAGCAACACCATTCATAACCTGACGTTCAGGCAGGGTAAGTGTTTTGATTGGATCTAGAATTGAGAATTTAGGGAAGGCAAGTGGGTTACCAAACGGTAGTTTTGCTTGACGTTCACTATAGTTGATCACGCCGCCTGAGTTCATCTCAGAACCTGTTGCTGGGATAGTCAATACAGCACCCAAGTCGACAGCAGAATCGATGTTTTTGCAATAACCAGTTAGGGCATCCCAAGCTTGGTCACGTGAGACAGTGCCGTCTTCTTCAGTCAATGAAGAAACGAGTGCGACAAATTTGCTACCGTCAATTACAGAACCACCGCCAACTGCTAATAAGAAGTCGATGTTATGCTCATTAACCATATCAGCGGCTTTTAATAACGTAGTGAATTCTGGGTTGGCTTCGATGCCACCAAATTCAAATACAGTACGGTTACCGCTTGCCGCTAATGCTGTTTTCACTTCGTCTAAAGTACCAGTACGCTGTGCTGAACCACCACCATAAGTAATGAGTACACGCGCATCAGTAGGGACTAAATCTGATAATTGCTCGATTTGACCTTCACCAAAAACGATACGGACTGGGTTGTAGTATTGGAAGTTATTCATAAGATTCCTAATTAGTAATAAAAAGTTTTTAATAAAAACGGTTCAATTAAATGGTTTTGACATGGGATATTGTCTGATATCAATCAATGAATGATAAGCAATGCTCGTATAGACATTCATTCTTAATATTTATGCGCATTGTACACCAATTAGACCAGTCGTCTAGTTATATTTACAAAACTCTCGTATAACTGTCTAAGCCGTATGCAAATGTCTTTAAGAAATTCGTTTAAAAAAGAGAAGGCAATGAAGCACACTGAATAATCAAGCATAGTACTGACAGCTACTATCTATGAGCGTTATGAATATTCAATGTGCCTTAATGGTTACGTTAGAAGTGCAGTCGCTAGAAATCCGAACAGTTGACGATTAGCGTCCCATTTGGGTCGTGGTCATCTGCCAAATTTCTGCTAAAGGGGTATTGGTTTGGCTAATCTTTGCAATCAAGCTTGCGCCAAGCCATGCAAAATACCAACGCTTGGCCATACTCTCAGCCGAGATGTTATCGTGACGAGGGACGGACTCATCGAGCCAGCCAGCTTTGATCTGCTTAGCGAGCCACATGGTCGTCTGCTGATAGCCAGTATCGAGTGCCTTACGCATGGTTTCTGACATATCGGCTACCTCTGCGCTGAGCTTCACTACCAAGCATTTCTCATGGTCACAGCCATTCTGCTGGGTGTCATACCAGTTTTGAAAATAATCATATAGCTTTTGCTGTGCACTGACATCTTGTGCATCGATGACATCCAACCGAGTCTTATATAAGCTAAAGTAATGATTAATAATGGCTTCACCAAAGGCTTCTTTAGAAGCGAAATAATGGTAAAAAGAACCCTTTGGCACACCTGCTGTATCTAAAATTTGCTTTAGACCAACAGCGGTAAAACCTTTTTTGGCGATTAATTGGTAGCCAGTGGCAAGTAAATGAGCTTTAGTATCTGGTGTCGTTGCGTCTGTATTAGACATAAACAGGATTGTCTCCCTTAGTAGTTGCTTGTATTAGCGTATGCATTAGATAGTCAGTTAAAACAGTTAGCGTTCATTTGAACGTCACGTTAATGGCGTATTGTAATAGGATATAGTTATATGTGTTACGTTTTATCAACAATATTCACTGACAAAATAGTCTTGTTTTATTAGTAGCTATGGTAGCATTAGACCAGTCGTCTAGCAAGGTAGGTTTTGTTGTTATCCGTTACCGTTAGTATTTATTGCTAAAGATCATTTTTCATTAGAGCTTTTTTTAATTGATGACTATTGATTGATAGCTTGGTAACGATTTCAGACTTACTACCTGCCAGATATTTTCTCATTAAGATATCGCCGACTTAACAATTTTATTTTAATAATCGAAAACCAATACTTAACATAACAAATTAAAAATAAGGATGATTATGTCAACCAATACTACGAGTGCATATAGTGACTTTCATTTACAGTTCATCGCTGGTGAATGGCAAACCGGTAAAGACGATAGCACCAACACCAATACCAACCCATATAACGGTGATACGCTTGTAGAGATCCAGCAAGCGACCAAAGATCAGTTGAACGAAGCCTATGATGCGGCGACCCAAGCTCAAGAAGCATGGGCCAAGCAGACACCAGCAGAGCGCGCCGCAGTGTTGTATAAAGTGGTCAACATACTCGATCAGCGCAAAGAGGAAATCGTTGATTGGCTAATCAAAGAGTCGGGCAGTACTCGTATCAAAGCCATGGTCGAGTTCGGTGCGACGCGCGCGATTACCCTTGAAGCAGCGACATTCCCTAATCGTGTTCATGGTGAGATTCGTCCATCAAATACCCCTGGTAAAGAAAACTTCATTTATCGTGAGCCAATCGGCGTTGTCGCTGTCATTAGCCCATGGAACTTCCCATTACATTTAACGCAGCGCTCAATCGCGCCAGCCTTAGCGCTTGGTAATGCTGTCGTGCTCAAGCCTGCTAGCGATACGCCAGTGACAGGTGGTTTGCTATTGGCTAAAGTATTTGAAGAAGCGGGTCTACCAAAAGGTCTATTAAACGTCGTGGTCGGATCAGGCAGTGAGATAGGCGATGCAATCGTTGAACACAAAGCGCCAAGTTTAGTGTCGTTCACAGGTTCGACCTCAGTGGGTAAACATATCGGTGAGTTGGCAAATGGCGGCGAATATATCAAGCAAGTGGCACTTGAGCTAGGTGGTAACAGCCCATTTGTGGTACTAAAAGATGCTGACATTGAGCAAGCGGTAAAAGCAGCTGCCTTTGGTAAGTTTCTGCATCAAGGTCAAATCTGTATCGCGATTAACAGAGTCATTGTAGAAGACGAGATATATGATGATTTCGTAGAGCGTTTCTTAGCACACGTCAAAACATTAAACGTTGGTGATCCTAATAAGCAAGATACTGCTGTTGGCCCAATTATCAACGAAAAACAAGTTAAATCGCTCAAAGAAAAAATCGCTAAAGCGCAGGAAGAAGGCGCAAAAATGATACTCAGTGGCGAGATTGAAGGCCAAGTCGTACCGCCACACATCTTTACCGAAGTCACTCGCGAAATGGATCTGTCACGCAACGAAGTGTTTGGACCATTGGTTGGTATCATCCGTGCTAAAGACGAAGACGATGCGCTATCGATTGCCAATGATTCTATGTATGGTCTGTCTAGTGCGGTGTTCACTGCTGATATGCAAAAAGGTCTGCGTTTCGCTCGCGGTATCAGAGCTGGCATGACCCACATTAATGACATCTCAGTTAATGATGAAAGCAATACGCCGTTTGGTGGTGAGAAAAACTCAGGTATCGGTCGCTTCAACGGGGAGTGGGTACTAGAAGAGTTCACTAGAACACATTGGATCTCAATGCAAAATGAGCCACGTGAATATCCATTCTAATTGTCTTAAATTAATTATTAAATCTAGCTAATAGCTAATAAAAAAGACCGTTTTGATAGCGGTCTTTTTTTTGTATGATATTTGGCAACTTACTGAAAGCGATACATCTGAAAGTCAGTCAATTATTTATCTAGCATGAAAGCCAAGCAACCCTTCAATCTCTTCCATCGTCATCCGTCTTACCAGTGCTTGCTCTTCTACTGACAGGCGATTGGTGTGTTCTTTTATCATCGTATGAATACTCCGCGATATCTCAGAGGTAGTCGCGTAATACATTTGAGGCTGCTCTTTTGTCAGTCTCATCAAAAATCGATTGATAAGTTTACGCTTTTCATCTGATTTATTTTCTTCAGTCGTAGTATTATTTTGAGTCATGATGTTCTCCTAGAGGTAAACCATTTAAGCAGTCAGACACATGAGAGTCAATGCTTATAAGTGGTTTCTGGGGCTGAGCGCATTGCCTTACAAGTATTAGGTTAGCATCAAAATTGAATGCTAAGTATGTGTTATACCGTATATGATATTTTAAGATTAAAGATTAAAGACTAAATATTAAAAATAATAGATAAGAGCTGAACAGCTAGAAGGATAGGGTATGTCAAATCAAGCAGCGAATAACTTAGAGAATAAAAATGTCACATTGGTATTATTTCACAATGACTTGCGGGTAACGGACAATGCCACTCTATTAAAGGCATCTGAGATTTCCACTGATGGAAAGCTGCTATTGGTTTATGCCTCATCGTTGACAGATATATTAGACGATAAAGAGCATTACGATGCCTATCGTTATGAGGCTATGGGGCAAGCTCGCCAGCAGTTTTTGCATGAGAGCCTAGCTGATTTAAATACGTCATTGATGCAGCGGGGTAATAGGTTGCTGTATTTACAAAAAGGCGATAAAGCATTGGACGTCTTTACTCAGTTGAGTGATCTAATAGCGCAGCAACGAGTGACAGATATCTGCATCAGCCAGACGGCAGATTATAATCAAAACAAAGTATATGAGCTTCTACAGGCGAAATATCCAGAGATACAGTGGCACATTCAAACAACAGCGACTTTGTTTGACGAGTTACCGCTAGAGAGCTTACCCAAAAGCTTTACGCAATTTCGTAAACAAATTGAGACTGATTATGATTTGCTGCATGCAGAAAAAGATATAGCCATTTCTCCAACGCCAGAATCACTTGCTCCATTGCCTGAAAGTGTGCAGAGTAGGGACGAGTACTTTTTTGAATCGCAGTTGTCTGATCATGCAGGGCTTGATAAGCCATCACAGCAGCTATCCAGTTTTAGAGGTGGAGAGTCAAATGGTCTTCAGCACTTAGATAGCTATTTTGATTCCGATGCGCCGAGCACTTATAAAACAACCCGAAACGCGCTTGATGACTGGACACATTCTACGAAGTTCTCCGCTTGGCTGGCAAACGGCTCACTGTCTGTAAACACAGTATTGAATCGTCTGCGTCGCTATGAGCGCGATGTTATCGCAAATGACTCTACCTACTGGATATGGTTCGAGCTGCTGTGGCGTGAGTATTTTTATTGGTATGCTGTCACCCATCGGCAAAAGTTGTTTTGGTTTAAAGGCATCGCTCAGCACGCGCCTTCAACTCAATTGGACGAAAATCTGTTAGCGCAATGGAAGAGTGGTACAACACAATATCCTATCGTCAACGCATGCATGAACCAATTGCGCACGACAGGTTATATGTCGAATCGCGGACGACAACTGGTTGCCAGTTGCTTTATCCATGAGCTAGGCCTTGATTGGCAGTATGGTGCAGCTTACTTTGAGCAACATCTTGTTGATTATGATGTCGGCAGCAATTGGGGCAATTGGCAATATCTGGCAGGCGTCGGCGCTGACCCAAGAGGATGCAGACAGTTTAATCTCGACAAGCAAACCCAGCAATACGATCCAAACGGTGATTTTATTCGTCAGTGGCAAGGTAACACTCAAAAGAGCGATTAATGTATGTGGAAAATTTCCACTCAACAGGTGACAACTATTATTAGATTAATCATAAGATAGGTTTAAACAATGAAAAAGCCCAGTCCTTATCTCACTTTTGCAGGTGCTATTCCGTTTGTCGCCTGTGCATTTTTATTGATGATAGACGTTGTTACCGTGCCTATGCTTGGTTCAGTAGTCGATATATTAAGTGCTTATGGACTAGTGATTGCATCGTTTATGGCAGGCGCACATTGGGGTAATCATTTAGATTTAGCTGACGACAATAAGTGGGCTATTAGGCTTCCACTGTATAGCAATGTCATTGCGCTTTGCCTTTGGCTTGGGTTTTTAATCTTATCAGCCAGTAGCTTTATTTGGCTATTGGTTGTCGGTTATATAAGTCTATTGGTTATTGATTATAGTCTGCATCGCGCGCAGATTATTAGCGATGTATATTTTAAAATTAGACAGTATGTCACGGCGATAGTGGTCGTATCGTTAGTCATTGCGGCATTACAGTTGTAAGTGATATTAACTAAGTCATGGCCAAATAACAGCTAAAGAACAGCCAGCCTGGTTTCTCTATTTTTATACTTGGGACGTCGCTTTGAGAGACTACCGTAGGCGCCGCACTTCGGTGAGTAAAGTATTTTATAGTTAGACTAAAGATTTATAAAGTTCATTTAAAATGAATGTTATAATTAGAGCCATCTATATTCCTCTAAGAAGATGGCTATGCAATCTATCAAGTTACCTAGCAAACCACCAAGCTCTCCGCATTCTATCCTTAATTTGAGCTTTCGCATATTTTTTAGTGCTGCTGCGCTATTTGCTGTGGCAACGATGCTGCTATGGGCGTTTGTGTTCACTGGTTACACGGATATCGATGCACAAGTTTTGAACCCGTTATACTGGCATGGCCATGAGATGGTGTATGGTTATGCCATGGCAGTGATAGCCGGGTTTTTGCTAACCGCAGTCAAAACATGGACAGGGGTGATGATGCCGCATGGCTATAAGTTGCTAGGTATCTTTGTCTGTTGGTTGCTGGCACGTCTGAGCTGGTTAGGTTTTGGGCTTGGCATAACGTTCATAGGTGATAGTATATCGTGGTTATATATAGCAGCCCTTTTTGATATGGTATTTGTCGCCTTGATGGCATATGTGATATGTAGAGCAGTATGGCAAGTTAAGCAATACAAGCAAATGGGTATATTAGCAAAACCGGCACTGCTGACCTTTGGCAACGGACTCTGCTATTGGGGTATTATCAATGCTGATACAAATACAATTAAGATAGGAATTTATAGTGGGTTCTATTTGATTATCGGGCTGGTGCTGACGATTGGCCGCCGCGTAGTGCCATTTTTTATTGAACGTGGTCTTAGTATGGGTATAGATGTGGAAACGTCAGAACCCATTAAACTACGTAAGAGTAAGACACAAGATATCGCAAGCTTAGTGTTTTTCTTCGCCTTTTTTATTAGTGATGTATTTTATCCAAATAAGTATTTTTTAACGATTACTGCACTTGGCGTAGCAGTGATTAATATCGTACGTCTGATAGGATGGTATCATCAAAGTATTTGGCATAAACCATTACTTTGGTCGTTGTATATTGCGTTTCTAGGCATGTGTTTGAGTTTCTTATTGTATTCACTACAGCCTTGGCTCGGTTATCCGCACAGCATCGCTATGCATGGACTGGCGATTTCTGGTGTTGGTATGATGACGTTAGCAATGATGACTAGAGTGTCTCTAGGACATACAGGTCGCAGTATTCATCAACCGCCAAAAACGGTAAGCGTTATGTACGGTTTGATGGTCTTAGTATTTATCAGCCGTGTGTTACTACCATTGGTAGATATGAATCATTACCTAATGTGGATTATGATGGCGCAAAGTGCTTGGATTGCTTGTTTTGTGCTATTTTGCATCAGTTATCTGCCCATGCTGGCACGTCCTCGGCCTGATGGTTTATTTGGTTAAAGCGGGCTAACGATACTGTTTACAAATGCTATGTCTAAACGTTATTACCAAAAATGCGACTTACTTTGTCTAGGACGTGTCATCAATTAGCACATTGATGCAATTTATGGCCTTAAAATGGCTAAATTTTCGCTAAACTGTGTCAAAGTTCTTGTCAATAGGTTCATATTCACTGCGAACTTTTCCTTATTTAGCATCAATTTATCTTATTTTAATGCTCATAATCTAATTGATGACACGCCCTAGCTTAATATATAAAATTTATAAAAATAGGAGCGCAAGTACATGCGACTGACCAATTATAGTGACTACGCGCTACGCTCATTGATCTATTTAGCCGTGAGACCAGATCCATCACTATTGGCTAATATTAGCGATATTGCTGATAGTTATGGTATTTCCAAAAGTCATTTGACCAAGATTATTCATCAGCTAGGTCAGCTTGGTTATATAGAAAGTATCCGCGGCAAAAACGGTGGCATACGCTTGGCACGTGTGCCTAAAGATATTAATTTAGGCATATTGATTAAACAGATAGAGCCTGATTTTAATCTGGTAGAGTGCTTTGCCGTACCAGTGTCTCATAAGGATAGTGAGCAGGGCGCTCATCAGGCGGATTTGCCAGTGACATTCATTGAGGAAAAAAAGAATAAATCACTAGGCTGCGTGATTAGTCCAGCCTGTCAGCTTAAAAGCGTGTTTTTTGAAGCGCTCACCGCATTTGTCAATGTGCTTGAGCGTTATACATTAGCAGATATTCTTAACAATGAAGATGAGTTGGCGACATTGCTGTTTCGATAATAAGTTTCTATAATCGCATGTTTTATAAAGTCATTGGCTCAAAAAATGGGTCGCTACATTAGTAAATACAGTAATAGCGACCCGTTTTTATGTTTATCAAAAATATATGTCTAAGGTGTGAGAAGTTAGGCGTTTTCTAGTTTTGGACGTGCTTTCTTAACGGCTTTCACCAGTGCTTTCTCAAACCCACCTTCTTTGAACTGAACAAGATAAGAATGCGCAGCACAGAAATTGCGTACGTCACGCCATTCATGAGCCAAATTAGTCGCCCAGTCGCAGTATTGCGCGCCAGCGTTTGGCTCGTTTTTCAGAGCTTTTTTGGTCGTAGGATGCAGTATTAGCTCAGGCAATACAGCTTCTAATAGCTTCGTTGGTGGGCTCATAAACGTATCATCTACGTGCAAGCTTTGGCTGGCAGGATGATAAGCCAATAAAGAACCTGCATGGATCATCTCATTGGGCGAAATATAGTAAATGCCCTCTGACATTGAAAACTTAAGTTCAGGATAGCGTGCAGCGACTGCGTCACTTTCTACCAAATCATCTGCCCAATCGATTTCTGACACCTTTTTATGGTGACGGCTACTGCCATAAAACGTCGCTTGCGGGAAGTCTTTAGCCATTTGAGCACAGCTGACTGTATGAAACGGATGTACGTTCAGCACCGCTTCGACATCTTGACCATTATTGGTCAATGCCATAACCTTATCTCGAACATCACCCGTGAGGGCGTAACTGTCCAAAAAGATAAATTTTCCTGATGATAGCTTGACTAGCGAGCATTGAGTGCCGATATTTAGCACGCCACCGAGACGGAATGTTCCGCGTATGTTCCAAAATCCTGCGCCTAAATCATGAATGTGATCAGTCATTTATAATTTTCCTCGTCTAGTTAATTAAATAAAATATGTAAATAAAACAAAGCTAATTTTTCACTGTAAGCTTTGTCTTTAGAGTTGTTTTAATAGTATGTTTTCTATAGGTTCATGCTTTTATACTTTTTCAAGCTCAGGGCGAGCCAGATCAATCGCTGATATAAGTGCTGATTCAAATTGACCTTCATCAAATATAACCAATCCTGAGTGCGCACCGCAAAAATGACGGACATCACGCCACTCGTGTGCCAGCTCTACTGCCCAATCACAATAATGCTTAGCTGCATTTGGCTCATCTTTGAGCGCTTTTTTGGTAGTAGGGTGTAAGCCTAGGTTAGGCTGCACGGCATTTATTAACTTGGAAGGGGGTATCTCAAAGGTATCATCGACATAAATGCTTTGGCTGGCAGGATGATAGACCAATAATGAGCTGGCATGAACTGTCTCGTCAGGTGAGATGTAATGAATACCTTGAGGTATAGAGAATTTGAGTTCAGGGTAGCGCACAGCAACGGCATCGCTTTCGACCAAATCATTTGCCCAATTGACTTCAGGTACCTGCTCTGGATGTCGGCTACTCCCATAGAATATTGCTTGCGGAAAATCTTCTGCCATTTGAGCACAGTGTACTGTATGAAACGGATGAACATTGAGGACGGCTTCGACATTTTGACCATCATTGGTCAATGCCATGACTTGCTGACGCACATCACCAGTTAATGTATAGCTATCTAAAAAGATAAATCGCTCTGATGATAGTCTTATGAGTGCACATTGGACACCGATATCAAGGATACCGTTTTTGATAAATGATCCTCGAATACTCCAAAATCCTGCACCTAAATCATATATTTCATCAGTCATCAACATTGCTCCTTAATCGTTCATTTATTCAATCATTTTACTTGTTTGTAGCACCCTACAGTCGGTCCAATATAATTTGGATACAAGGAAAGCGAGTGAAAGTACTACAAGTTGTAGACTAAGCAGGCCTGACACCGTATCCAATTTATAGAAGATTGACTATATGATTATTAATTTTTATGGCAGTAATGTCTGTAAGAAAAAAGATAGAAGCAATGTAAATGTGTAAAAATAAAAAAGAGTTGTTATTCAAATGTCATCATCAGCAATGAAAGCTGTTCTCCCTTTCGTAACTAGGTTGAAAATAGCTTATAAACAGTCTTCGTAATCATAGGCTGAGATACGAGGATCATCTATGTAGTTTTCATTGCCACATAAGAATTTATCGAAACGGGTATCACCGTTAATATAACGCTGCATCCATGCGATAGCAGGCTTACTTAATAGTTTCTCGTTAAAACGATGACTGGCACAGAAATGACTGCCATTGTTAATCTCGACCTTCATTTTTGGACCGTCAGCTTTTTGATAAAAGGTATTGGTATATTTTTTATTCGGGGCGATACGGTCATTTTCACAAGCGATGAATAGAGTAGGCGTATCCATCGCACTATAGCTCGTATCGTGATAGGGCGTTTGTGCAATGATGGCTTGCACCGTACTGCGCTCAGTTGCCAATCGTAGCGCACCGCCGCCGCCCATTGACCAACCAATCGCGCCCAAACGATGTGGATCGATCATATGACCCACTTTTTCATCAGCGATAAGGTGATCGAGAGCCGCGCTCAATTGCTCAGCACGGCTATCTGGGTTATCGTAAATGGAGCTAGTATTAATAGTAATAACGACAAATCCCCAAGAGGCCAAACGCGGTCCCCACCATTTGATAGAAGACTCATACGACACGTAACCTGGCACTACCGCGATACCACCTAGCAGACCACAGTTAGCAGCATCCGTTGGATAGTGTATGGTACCGCCACCGAAGCCATTGGCAGATTGGCGACTCACATGCTTGGTACTGACAGAAAACGGACCATTATCCCGTGTTCTTGTGAGCTCAGTAGCAGTGATAGTGTCATCCTTTATACAATCTACTGCCGCTAGTGAGTTTGTAGCGTCGAGTGATGATCCAACTGGGTTGAGACTTTTAACGCTAGTTTCGAACACAGTTATTTCTGCTACAGCCATTGTAGAAAAAATCAATGAGACCATAGCGATAATAAGTTTTAAAAGTACCATATTTTTCATCATAGTAAATTGTGTTTTAAAAGGTTGTGTGGTCGTGCACGTCTCTAGGTTAGAAAAAATAGACACAGGTAGTGATTGTTAATTGTCACTGTTATCAATCGTTAAAGCAGTTAAGTACTTAACAAGTGCGTCAAGAGCATCTAACCATACTATCCTGTATGTGCAATAAACGTAACGTTGATATTGACCTCGTGAGTCTAGAACTGTCTTCACCGTCTCAAGTTAAAGTACGGATCCTAGTCAAGTTTTTCTACGATAATCTCTAGCCCGAATAAAGAATCTATTAAGAGGCAATAACACTTTTAAACCTGAGTATATTAGTGAATGTGCTACCATAATTTGCTTGTCATTATGATGAGCATTTATCGTTTAATAACGGTGCTTTTGTTTATACATTTAGCATAAGCAAAATCACCGTTATTCCTCTCTATCATCCACGCCAGTGACGGTTATTATTTGCAGTCATGGTATAACCAATATAGTCAGATCCCCTGTGAATAATTCTAAAGATCAGATCCAAGATATAACAGCTGTGCCACCAGTCACCTCCAATCATTCAACGTCGTGGATATTGAAGCTCACAATTGGCCTAATAGGTATGTTTGCTTTTTTGCAAGTGTATTCTATTCAGGCGGTGCTACCAGTCATGATGGTGGACTTTGCTGCGACCGAAGTACAGGCTGGCATGATCGTTGGTGCTACTGTGTTAGCCATTGCCATTATGTCACCATTTCTAGGCATGCTCTCAGATGCAGTCGGGCGCAAGTCGTTTATCGTTGGCGCTTTACTATTTTTGGCGATACCAACAGCGCTTATTGCCCAGAGTTCAAGCATTGAATGGGTCGGCATTTGGCGCTTCATGCAAGGATTGTCTGTACCGGGTATTACGGTGGTGACGATTGCCTATATCGGTGAGGAGTTTGAAGGCCGGGCAATGACTGAGCTGATGTCCTTTTATGTGTCAGGATGTGTGCTTGGCGGCTTTATGGGTCGGTTCTTGTTAGGGCATTTACATGAGCTGATTGGCTGGCGTCATGGATACTATGTGATGACCGCGATGACGCTACTGGGGGCAATATGGGTCGGCAAGATGCTACCATCGTCTCGTCACTTTGTGGCCAATCCTAATTTTCGCTCAGCGATACAGACGCTGGGTGAGCATGTCACCAATCGCTATGTGGTAACAGCATGTCTGCTTGGCGCTTGCGTGCTGTTCTCCCTTGTAGGCTGTTTCACTTTTATCAATTTACATTTGGCAGATAAGCCTTATGAGCTTGGTACTGGTGCGCTTGCCAATATTTTTGCAGTATATTTGCTTGGTGTTATTATCACGCCATTATCTACGACATTGCTACGCCGATTTGGATCAGCGCGTACAGTACGGGTGGCTATCGTCGTATCTATGGTCGGGGTGTTATTGACTCTGGTCACGCCGTTATGGGGGGTGATTATAGGACTGGCTATTATGTCGTCTGGTGTATTTATTACGCAGTCAGCGACCATCAGCTATATCGCGGTCAATGTGAAAAAAGGCCGCTCATTAGCTTCGGGTCTATATTATATGGGCTACTATACAGGCGGTACGCTAGGGGCATGGCTGGGTGGCATAGCTTATGCGCGAGGGCAGTGGTCTCTTACCGTATGGTTGTTATTGTTTGTGCAGGTATTGGCGTTATTGATAGCCAGTTTTGGCATGATTAAAACCACAGTACGGGCAAAGTGATTGGCTGTCTTATGTAGCATAGGTCTGGTCGGCCATCTTGTGATACTTAATGTAAGACCGCTTTACACAGCGCCGCTTTTTTCTTACTATCAATAACGATGTTATTATAAAAATTAAAATGGTTAGCGCAGGAAATTTTATGCTGCTATTAACTTGATTGTTATTATTATTGTTATTTACCCCTTATAAGTACGACAAACAAGGAAGTCAGATCTATGTCAAACATTTACCACAGTGCACCATCTGCCTACGATTATCCATTACTGGTCAAGCAATTATTAAGCCGTGCAAAAACGGTATCGCAAGATCAAGAGATTGTGTATGCGGACAAAAAGCGCCTGACTTATAAAGAGTTGTTTGAGCGTATCAATCGTTTGGCCAATGTATTGGCAGACTTAAAGCTTGATGCAGGTGATGTGGTTGCCGTGATGGATTGGGACAGTCATCGCTATCTTGAGTCTTATTTTGCCGTACCAATGTCAGAGTACGTTTTACAGACCGTTAATATCCGTTTATCTCCTGAAAAAATCCTCTATACCATCAACCATGCCAAGCCTAAAGTGCTCATGCTCAATTCTGAGTTTGCACCATTGGTTAAAGACTATCAGTTCGAGAATTCAAGTATTGAGCATATTATCTGGCTTGATGACAACGGTGTCACTGCTGAAGGTATCTTTGGTAGCAACCAAAGCCGTGTCACAGGCGAGTATGAAGCGCTATTAGAAGCTGCCAATAGTGAATTTGATTTCCCAGATTTTGATGAGAATACTATCGCGACGACTTTTTATACGTCAGGCACGACAGGTGATCCAAAAGGGGTCTTCTTTAGCCATCGTCAGCTAGTGCTACATACCCTAGCAGAAGCGGCAACTTTGGGTATGTTGCCTGATAAGCAAGGCGTAAGCTATGGTGATGTCTATATGCCGATGACGCCAATGTTCCATGTGCATGCATGGGGTTTTCCGTTTACAGCAACGATGGTAGGTCTAAAGCAAGTCTACCCAGGTCGCTATGCGCCTGATACGTTGATGGATTTGATCGTCAATGAAGAGGTCAGTATCACCCATTGTGTACCAACAATTTTACAAATGGTACTCAAAGAAGCGCAAGATCGCGACGCTAGCTTTAATGGTCTAAAAATGATTATTGGTGGCTCACGATTGACAGAAGGTCTAGCCAAGACGGCAATGGCACAAGGTATCGAAGTCTATACAGGCTATGGCATGTCAGAGACTGCACCGCTCATCAGTTTGACCCACTTTAGCTTAGATGAGCCAGCAATGACGGAAGAAGAGGATATTGAACGTCGCTGCATGACAGGTCAACCAGTATTAATGGTCGATGCCCAAGTATGGGGCGAGGGCAACAAATCCGTAGGTACAGGACCAGAAAATACAGGCGAGCTGGTATTGCGTGCGCCTTGGTTGACCCAAAGCTATCTCAAAAATGACGACGCTGGCAAAGAGCTGTGGGAAAATGGCTATATGCATACCCAGGATATCGCTTATATACGTCCTGATGGCTATATCAAAATCACCGATCGCTTAAAAGATGTGATCAAATCAGGTGGTGAGTGGATTTCATCACTAGAGATTGAGACTATTTTATCACTACATCCATCCGTAGCCGATGTGTCAGTGATTGGCGTACGTGATAAGCAATGGGGTGAGCGTCCATTGGCTTTGGTGGTATTAAAGCCTGATGCTAAGGAGACCAGTGCTGATGATATAAAAGCGATTGCAGAAAAAGCGGTAGAGCGCGGTATCATTCCTAAGTATGGCGTACCAAGCCAGTTCAAGTTCGTTGATGAGCTACCGAAGACCTCCGTTGGTAAACATGACAAAAAAGTCATGCGTGAAATGTATGCCAATCAAACTGAGATTTAATTAGTATTAGTTAAATGTTCAAATATTTGTATTCGTCAAAATGTAGCGCGTATTACACGCTTAATAGTTGACCTTTCCGATAGGCTCTGCTACATTTTAAACCGATACGATATGTATCGGTTTTTTAATTCTGGCAAGGATGACCAGTATTTATTAAGACAAGGTTTTTTATAGTTGAAGCATTTTAGAGTTGGTATTAGCTAGTTGCACGTAGACAGTACGTTGCACGAGGTGAATACTGTTATAACTTATTGAGTGCCTTAACTATAAAATACTATTGCCTCATTTCTCGTTTATGCTAAGGACAGCTACTATGAGCGACCATTCTCAATCCCCAGTTTCTACCCAAACGACAGACACGCCAAACTTCGCTGATATTTATCATGAGTCTATTACGGATCGAGAGCAGTTTTGGGCTGAGCAGGCGAAGCGTATCTATTGGCATAAAGAGCCTGAGCAAATTATAGATGACAGTAATCTGCCTTTTGCCAAATGGTTTGTCGGCGGTGAGACCAATCTTTGTTATAACTGCGTCGATCGTCATTTGGCAGACCGCGCAGAGCAAGATGCCTTTGTGTGGGTGTCATCAGAGATTAATCAAGAGTTGATAGAAACCTTTCCAGCGGTCGTTGATTCGTTTAAAGATCTTGGCAACAACGTCGAGTTTTATACAGACTATACCAAGCGTCGCCTGACTTATAATGACTTATATAAAGAAGTTAATTATTTTGCCGATGTACTACAGCGTCACGGTATTGGCAAGGGTGACCGTGTCATTATCTATATGCCGATGATATTAGAGGCGGCTTATGCCATGCTGGCTTGTGCTCGTATTGGTGCCGTCCATTCAGTTGTATTTGGTGGGTTTGCCGCCCATAACTTGGCTATCCGTATGGATGATGCCGAAGCCAAAATGGTCATTACGGTAGATGCAGGGCTACGCGGTGGTAAGGTTGTCAATTATAAAAATCTCGTCAATCAAGGCGTCGAACAAGCGACTGTCAAACCAGAGCATGTGCTGGTGGTCAATCGCGGTATACTGCCATTTGAAACCAAAGCGATCGATGTCGATTATGCAACTGAACGTCGTCATAGCTGCGAGGCCAATGCAGTCGTGGAGCCCGTTTGGCTTGAGTCAAATACCCCGTCCTATTTGCTTTATACTTCTGGTACGACCGGTACACCAAAAGGGGTGCAACGCGATACAGGTGGTCATGCCGTCGCGCTGACGACGTCGATAGACTATGTCTATGACGGCAAGGCTGGCGAGACGTTCTGGGCGATATCTGATATCGGTTGGGCCGTAGGACACTCTTATACGATCTATGCGCCGTTACTGGCGGGTATGACCAGCATTATGTATGAGGGTTTACCGCATATGCCAAACCCAGGTATCTGGTGGCGTATCGTTGAAGCTAACAAAGTTAATATTTTATTCACCGCACCCACAGGTGTGCGTATGCTCAAAAAACAAGACGAAAGCTGGATGACGCGTTATGATGTGTCTAGTGTGAAGTCGTTCTTTCTCGCAGGCGAGCCGCTTGATGAATCAACGGCTAGTTGGTTGACTCAGCATCTAGGCGTACCAATTTTAGATCACTATTGGCAAACAGAATCTGGTTGGCCAATCTTGAGCCATACGCCAAAGTTCAATCATAAGCCGCACAAGCAAGGGTCACCTGGTTACCCGATGTATGGCTATGAAGCGCATGTCATCAATGAGGAAACGGGCGATCCTTGTCAGGCTGGTGAAAAAGGATTGCTTGCAATTAAAGCACCATTACCGCCTGGCTGTCTTACCACGGTATGGCGTAACGACGAGCGCTTTATCAGCAGCTACTTTGGTCTGTTTGATGGTCAGCAGTACTCAACCTCGGACTATGCAGTGACAGATGAAGAGGGTTATTTCTACATCTTAGGGCGTACCGATGATGTGATTAACGTCGCAGGACATCGTATAGGCACACAAGAGATTGAAGAGGCAATCAGTACGCATCCAGAGATGGCAGAGTGTGCCGTAGTGGGTATTCAAGACGAGCTAAAAGGTGAGCTACCTATTGCGTTCTGCGTCCTAAAAGATCAGACGCAAATTGAAACCACCGAAAACCGTTTCCGTATCGAGCAGCAAGTGATAGGCGCTGTCGTCAAATCTTTGGGCGGTATTGCGCGACCAGCCGCTATCTACTTTCCGCAGGCACTGCCAAAAACTCGCTCTGGAAAAATCTTACGTCGCTCAATTCGTGCTCTGGCGGAAAACCAACCGACAGGAGATATGTCAACGCTTGATAACCCAACTGCTATCGATGCGATCAAGCAGGCGATGAAAGATTATTGATTGGTATAAATTAACCTTATACAAAAATAGTGATGTTGTTCATCGCGTATGAAAGTCAGGTTAACTTCAAAAAGCTCATGAGTCATCATGGGCTTTTTCGTTTTTTTTATTTAAGCAATTTTTATAGGAACACGTGCTATTAAAATAAACTTAGATATAATTTCGATAAAGCGCTTGACCGTAAAAATGGTTTATTGTTATAGTCAATAACGATACAAAATAAATCATTTTAAAATTCAGTTTTTAATAATGTTTTATAGATAAATACCCATCGCTTTTATTTTTCTAATAAATATCTAGGTGCCGTCACACGGTAGTCTCGCAAAAAAGATAAGGATATCTTATGCACCACGTTCAACAGCTCGTCAATGGTCAGTTCGTACAATCTAACACCGACGAATGGATTGATATCACTGATCCAGCGACGCAAGAAGTCATCGCAAAAGTTCCGCAAACCACCAATGATGAGATTAACCAAGCTGTCGCCGCTGCACAGACTGCGTTTGAGACATGGCGCAAAACGCCAATTACCACGCGTGCACGTATCTTTTTAAAGTATCAATCTCTTATTCGCGATCACATGGATGAGTTGGCAGAAATCTTGACCGCAGAGCAAGGCAAGACGATTGCTGATGCACGCGGTGATGTGTTCCGCGGTTTAGAAGTAGTAGAGCATGCCGCTGGTATTGCCAATCTGCAAATCGGCGACTTTGTAGAAAACGTAGCGTCAGGTGTCGATACTTATAGTATTTGGCAGCCACTCGGTGTTTGCGCTGGTATCACACCATTTAACTTTCCAGCGATGATTCCGCTATGGATGTTCCCAATGGCGATTGCTACAGGCAACACATTCATCCTAAAACCTTCTGAACAAGATCCAATGGTGACTATGCGTTTGGTAGAGCTAGCGATTGAAGCTGGCGTACCAGAAGGCGTTCTTAACGTCGTACATGGTGGCAAAGCAACCGTCGATGCTATCTGCGACCATCCAGATATTAAAGCGGTTTCTTTCGTCGGTTCTACTCATGTAGGCAAACATGTCTATGAGCGTGCCAGCCAATCAGGTAAACGTGCACAGTGCATGATGGGCGCAAAAAACCATGGCGTTATCCTGCCTGATGCTAACAAAGAACAAACGCTCAATCAGTTAGCAGGCGCAGCATTTGGTGCAGCTGGTCAACGCTGTATGGCGCTATCGGTCGTCGTACTAGTAGGCGCAGCTGGTGAGTGGATTGATGAGATTAAAGCAAAAGCAGAAAGCTTAGTCGTCTCAGCTGGCAAAAATGACAAGGATTTGGGACCACTGATTTCGCCTGCTGCAAAGGACCGTGTCGAGCATTTGATTGGAACTGGGGTGGAAGAAGGCGCGAGCTTGATTTTAGATGGTCGTGGCATTACCGTTGAAGGGTTCGAGAAAGGTAACTTTGTAGGCCCGACGATCTTTGATAATGTCACAAGCGATATGCAAATTTATCAACAAGAAATCTTTGGCCCAGTACTGTGTATTATGCGTGCTAATAGCTTAGATGAAGCGATTGAACTACTGAATGCCAACCCACATGGCAATGGCACAGCGATATTTACTCAGTCAGGGGCGGCTGCACATAAATTCCAGCAAGACATTCAAGTTGGTCAAATCGGTATTAACTTGCCAATCCCTGTGCCACTACCTATGTTCTCCTTCTCAGGGTCACGTGGCAGCAAGCTCGGTGACCTAGGTCCTTATGGCAAGCAAGCCGTCCAATTCTATACTCAGACGAAGACCGTGACTGCGCGTTGGTTTGATGATGAAGCAAGCCGTGGTGTGAATACGACCATTTCAATTTAATCGTCAGCTCACTGTTTTTTCAGTATGACATTTTGTGTTTTCGGTATGACAATAATGCGACTTGCGATACTATTAAACGCAGTTTTATTATCGTTATGCCGCTATCATGTCGCACTAATGTCTTATAAAATCTCTGACCAACATTTTTACTAGCGCTTTTATTAACGTTTATCTGAGATTTAAGCCCTCTATTTGATCTATAAGAACAAGGATGACCCTATGGATTTTTCATTGACTGATGACCAAGTCGCCTTTCGCCAAACGGCTCGTCAGTTTGCACAAAAAGAGCTAAAGCCAAACGCTGCCGAATGGGATCGCAACTCGCACTTCCCAATAGATGTTATTAAAAAATCTGGTGAGCTTGGCTTTTTGGGACTGTACACCAATCCAGAATATGACGGCTTGGGCTTACCAAGACTCGATTCAGCGATGGTATTCGAAGAGCTTGCATGGGGCGACACGGCTGTAGCAGCGTATATGAGTATTCATAACATGGCCGCATGGATGATTGGTGAATATGGCAGCGATACGCTATGCAAAAAATATCTACCCAATATGGTCAGTGGTGAATGGCTTGGTAGCTATTGCTTAACAGAACCAAATGCAGGCTCTGATGCAGCCTCCTTACGTACCAAAGCGGAGAAGCAAGGCGAGCATTACGTACTAAATGGTGAAAAAACCTTTATTTCTGGCGCAGGCTCAACCGATGTATTGGTAGTAATGGCACGTACTGGTGGCGCTGGGCCCAAAGGCGTGTCAGCGTTCGTAATAGATGCCAATAGTGTTGGTATCGAATATGGCAAAAACGAGCACAAAATGGGCTGGAAAGCACAGCCAACACGCACGATTAGTTTTAAAGACGTTAAAGTCCCAGTAGAGAACTTAATAGGCGAGGAAGGTCAAGGCTTTCGTATCGCGATGAAAGGACTAGATGGTGGTCGTATTAATATCGGTATTTGTGCGGTGGGTACGGCACAAGCTGCGTTGGAGACCGCAACCAGTTACGTACAAGAGCGTAGCCAGTTTGGTAGCCCGATTGCGAGCTTACAGTCAGTACAGTTTAAACTTGCCGATATGTTGACTCAGACCATTGCCGCGCGCCAAATGCTGTATCTAGCAGCTGATAAAGTCGACAATAATGATGGGCAAGCGTCTACCTACTGCGCAATGGCAAAACGTCTATCTACGGATCTTTGTTTCGATGTTGCCAATGAAGCCCTGCAATTGCACGGTGGTTATGGTTATCTAAACGAGTACCCACTTGAGCGCCATGTGCGAGACTTACGTGTCCATCAAATCTTAGAAGGCACCAATGAAATCATGCGAGTGATTATTTCACGTCAGGTTTTACAGGATGAAGGGTTAAGTCAGCTCCGCTAATTTATCTCGTTTTACTGAAACAAGGATGTTTTATGACAGATTATACCAATCTACAGCTATCAATTGATGGTCATACCGCAACGTTGACGTTGAATAACCCACCGGCACATACATGGACGATGGACAGTTTGCATGCGCTTAAGCAGCTCATCACCGACCTCAATGCTAATGACAATGTCTATGCATTAATCGTGCATGGAGATGGCGAAAAATTCTTCTCAGCTGGTGCAGATTTAAACAATTTCTCAGACGGTGATAAAGGCCGCGCCATCAGCATGGCAATTGCATTTGGTGAGGCGTTTGAAGCTTTGTCTGCCTATCGCGGTGTCAGTATCGCTGTCATCAATGGCTATGCGATGGGCGGCGGACTTGAGTGTGCGCTCGCATGTGATATCCGTATCGCAGAAGCGCACGCACAGATGGCATTACCAGAGACAGGCGTAGGATTATTGCCATGTGCTGGCGGCACGCAAAATCTACCTATGTTAGTAGGGGAAGGTTGGGCTAAGCGCATGATACTGTGTGGTGAGCGGGTCGATGCAGATACGGCATTGCGTATCGGTCTGGTTGAAGAGGTCGCGGCAAAAGGTGAAGGTCTGCAAATCGCTCAGGACTTAGCAAAAAAAGTCGCAAAGCAATCACCCGTTGCTGTCAGTTATTCCAAGCAACTTATTCAAGCGGCTAGAGACACCCCACCTGCGCAAAACCTCATCCATGAGCGTGAAGCTTTCGTGAAGTTGTTTGATACCAAAGATCAGCGCGAAGGGGTACAGGCCTTTTTAGAAAAGCGTAAACCCAATTGGCAAAACAAATAAACAGCGGTCAAAACGCTTGAGCCATTTTTATTATTTAATTTTGTAGGTCACTTTTATGACAGCAGCGACGAATGATATTAACTCCCAAACTTCAGTCAATAATGCAGCACAAGAAGCACCTGTATTGTTCAATACTGAGTCGACAGATTGCGGGCACTTGATTGGGATCATGACACTTAATACACCCAAATCGCTTAATGCACTCAGCGTTGATATGTGTCAATTGCTCTCAGCCCAGTTAGAGCATTGGCAAGCGGACGAGCAAGTGGTAGCGCTTGTGTTAAAAGGTGCGGGCGACAAAGCGTTCTGTGCGGGCGGCGATATTCGTAAGCTCTATGACAGCATGTCTACCAGTGCACCAATGCCAAACCCGTATGCTACTGAGTTTTTTAGTCACGAGTATCGTCTCTATCGTCAAATGCACTTTTATCCGAAACCACTGATACTTTGGGGTGACGGTATCATCATGGGCGGCGGTATGGGACTGATGGCAGGATGTAGTCATCGTCTGGTCACTGAGCGCACACGTTTTGCCATGCCTGAAGTCACTATTGGACTGTTCCCTGATGCTTCTGGCAGTTGGTTTTTGCAGCGTATGCCTGCTAAGACGGGTTTGTTTTTAGGTCTAACTGGCGCGATGTGCAATGGTAGCGATGCGCTATTGGCCAATCTGGCAGAGTATGCCGTTGCTAGCCATGACTATGATGCCGTCATACAGCGTCTTAAACAGAGCGACTGGCAGGCAGTCGATAACACGAGCGGTGCAGATAAGTGCCATAGCAATAGCGCACATAGTATTGTCAGCGGAGCACTTGCTGAACTACCTATTGCCGAACTACCTGATAGTAAGCTTGCAACATACTGGCAGCCTATTCAGCAACTGATGAATAGTGGCGGTCTGGCTGATATCGATGCGTTGCTACAAAGCGATACTGCGCTCGCCCAGCTAAACCAAGACTTTGCAGAAGACAGTTGGACTCAGCGCGCAGTTGCAACCTATCGGCATGGCTGCCCAGTCACGGCTGCATTAACCTATGCGTTATATCACAAAGTCGCTGACCTATCGATCGAACAAGTACTGTATTTAGAGACCAATGTCGCAGTACATTGCGCGGCCAATCCTGATTTTAAAGAAGGCGTGCGGGCATTATTAATTGATAAAGATAGAAATCCCAAATGGTCGCGTTCATTGGCAGACTGTCTAAGTGTAGAAGGGCAGGCGTATATCGATCAGCATTTTGGCAATCCTTATCCAAAAGGTGAGCATCCTTTGGGCGATTGGCTGGGTAACGATGCCTTAGGTAGTCGATACGTCGGCTGACTGTCTAAAAGAAATTTATAACGTAAGACTGTCAGCGATTTCATAAAGTTTTAAAGAATGATGTTAAGACATAAGATAGCAGCATTCACTAGTAAGCAATACTCGCTAGTAAATACTGTCAAATAGTATGTAGCTATTGCTACATCATAAATCATCAAGGAGTGATGAGATGGGTACAAAGGATATAAGTACGATGGATAATAATAACTCTAAACCAAACATTGCTTTTATTGGGCTTGGTAATATGGGTGCGCCAATGGCAGAGAACTTATTAAAGGCAGGTTACGCGCTATCTGTCTTTGATTTGTCTGAGGTTGCAACCCAGCGCCTAGCACAAGCAGGGGCTAGTGTCGCAAAAAGTCCTAAAGATGCTGCAAGTAATGCTCAAGTTGTGATTAGTATGTTACCTGCAGGCCAGCATGTACATTCTGTATATTTAGGCGATAGCGGATCTAATGGGTTACTTGCAGAACTGCCAAAAGGTACGCTTGTGATTGACAGTAGTACGATTGCGGCGGCTGATGCAAGGAAAGTAGCAGAGTCGGCAAGTAAGCTTGGGATAGGATTTTTAGATGCGCCAGTCTCTGGTGGTACAGGCGGGGCAGTTGCTGGTAGTTTGACCTTTATCGTCGGTGGCGATAATGATGCTTTTGCTAAGGCTGAGCCAATACTTGCCGTGATGGGAAAAAACATCTTTCATGCTGGCGAGCATGGCGCAGGACAAGTCGCTAAAATTTGCAATAATATGCTGCTAGGTATTCTGATGGCAGGGACGGCAGAAGCGATTAATCTAGGAGTCAAGAACGGCTTAGACCCCAAAGTGCTATCAGACATCATGCTACAGAGCTCAGGGCGTAACTGGACACTAGAAGTTTATAATCCTTATCCAAAAGTCATGGAAAATGTGCCTTCTAGCAATGGCTATCAAGGTGGCTTTATGAGCAAATTGATGCAAAAAGATCTAAACCTTGCGATGCAGACTGCTCAAGACACTGAAGTAGACACGCCAATGGGTGCTAAAGCAACAGAATTATATGCCTCACATACTGTAGAGAATGGTGATAAAGACTTTTCTAGTATTATCGGACGTCATGATGTCTCATTATTGTCTTAAACATGACTCTCTTAACTGTGTCTCTTTTGGGTGTAACCTTCTTAGACATATCAATTTTTAGACATGCCAACTCTTAAAAATACTAATATTAAGAATTTTTCGTATCACTAGTAGATGGCATTAATTAAGAGAATGCATTTGCTAAAAAGAAAAAGGTCTACGCTAAAATCATAGCGTAGACCTTTTTTGATGGCTAATAGATAGTATTAGCTCTGCAGATCATAGACGAGCGTCTGAACGTCTTGTGCGGCTTCTTGCAGTCTTGGTACGTGCGTCAGCAAATCATCTAAGGAGACGCGTATGGTGGGCGCATGCAGATAGAGAGAAGCCAGATAGCGTTGCTTTTTATCCAAGATAGGTACAGCCACTGCCACCATCTCAGAGATAAACTCCTCATTATCAATGCCGATACCAGTATCAGCGATACGATCAAGCTCGGCATTTAATGCATCGATATCAGTAATCGTATTCTTAGTAAACTTATCTAATGGCAACCCTTGTAGAATTTTCATACGGCTAGTTGTAGATAGTTGGCTTAGATATAGCTTGCCAGTTGCTGTACACCACATAGGTGACTTTGCCCCAACAGGAAGATAAATCTGTAGTGGCAAGGTCGTCTGAGCGCGGTTGGTATAGATCATATCCATATGATAGGGGATGCCAATACCGCAAGTTTCCTTTAGCTCATCAACCAGTTTTTGCAAAATCATCTGTCGCTCGTTAAAGAACAGTCGTTGTTGCCATAACTCAACGCTTAAGTTGCGCACGCGCTTACCAGGGATAATACCGCCACCAATATCAACAGTCAAAAAACCATCATCAACCAAGTTTTGAATCAATCTATGAATGGTCGGTTTAGGGATATCTAGCTCTTGTGAGAGCTCGAGTGGAGAAAGCGGTTTTGAAGCATAGGACACTGCTTCGATGATTTCTAGGACACGGGTAATCGAAGATACTTTAGGCATATATATGACTCAGTAGGAGTAAAGAAATAGAGCAGACAGCATCACAAGAATTTCATAAATAAGACAAATGGTGACATTAATGACGTTCTATAACAAATCTATTATAACAACTAATTTAGCATAATATTCGCTTGAGGCAAGCGTTAGTCGCGTTATATGAGATCATTTATATCGTTTTATTTGTTGGCGTAGATTTCTCTATATAAGTAACAATAGATACGTCAACTCACAAGGCACACTATTCTGTAAGGTTAAGCCATATAACTGTCATTGAGTCGGAAGATATTTTAGATAATTATGTGGACATATTTTGCAATACCCTTACATAAACATTAAGCGAGTAAAGTCTCATGTTTACGCTGTTTGGTTACTTTAAGGACGTTATGTAACATAAAGGCGAATTTTTGCAGATTGGTGTAGCAATTATTACAGTACCTATGCAATCTTTACATAATGGCAAATAAAAACAGCATCAGTAGGGGTGACTTTTCAAGTCAAAATTGTTTTAATCACCTCAACAAAATGATGGTTTAAAAAAAGCACGATCATCGTTTTTTATGGGCGGGTTTATTTCACACTTTAGGAGAATAATTATGAAATTGATTAAATTGACGGCAATCTCTGCTGCTGTTCTAGCATCAACTGCTGCATTAGCTGCTGAGCCAGTTATCGTTGTTGATAACAACGCTGCAGTTGCATATGAAGCTGAGCCAGTTGCTGTAGCCTATGAAGCAGAACCTGCTGCTTATGCATACAATGCTGACGCTGGTGTAGTACGCAACACTACTGGTGCGGTACTTGGTGGCACTAAAACTTTGTTCCAAACAGCTATTAACCCAGCATCTGTTAGCGCTGAAGTTGGTACTCTAGGTTATGGTGCTAATATCGGTTGGTCAATCAATGACAAAACTGAACTGCAAGCTGGTTGGGCAGGTGGCGATGTAGCTGACCTTTTCGGCGGTGATTTTGATGCAAATGACGTGAACTATGATGTAGACTCTGACTTTAGCAACCCGTACCTAGGCGTACAAGTACGTCCTATGGCTAATTGGTTCACAGTTGGTGCTGGTATCATCGTTCCTGACAACGATTTTGATGTAACTGCTAACTCTGAAGGCGGTACTTACAAAATCAATGATGTATCATACAACGCAGATGATGTAGGTACTTTACAAGGTACTATGGAGCATCGTAACAAGCTAGCTCCTTATGCTACTATCGGTTTCCGTCCAAACATCACCAACAACTTCGGTCTATTTGGTGAAATTGGTGCCGCTTACATGGGCAAAACAGATGCTACAGTAAATGCAACTGACCCAGAAAATGTTGTAAGAGTTTCTAACGGCGTCACTGATATACCTTCTGGTCTGACTGCTGGTGATGTTGCTAATTTAGCTGAACAAGAGCTAGAAGATAAAGACTGGTTAGAATGGTTACCAATCGTCAAAGTTGGTGCAACTTACCGTTTCTAATCTAATCACAGTTTAAATACTGTCATTAGTAGAAAACAAAAAAAACGATCCTTTTTAGGGTCGTTTTTTTATGTTTAAAATAAAGTGTTAAAAGATATGGTAAAAACTAGGTTTGAACTTTACTTAGAAAACTTTGCTCAAAAAACGATGACAGTCTGTTGGAATTGTAATACGGCAATACTATAAACAGATTGGTAATCCGTATCCTCACTATCATTGAGTACAGAAACAGAGTTAATCTCTTTATCATTCTCGATTAAGCTAGGAATAAGGTGAGAGTAATCCATACCTAAGCCTTGAGCTAACGTATATTGGTTCACTTTAATAAAGCTTTCTTTTATTTGCCATAACAGTTTGGCAGTGCGTTCTCGTTGATCTGTAGATAGCTCTTGTAAAATGGTCAACTCGCTCTCTGAATAGAAACGCTTGACTACATGCCACGCAATATTATTGGTCTCTATATCGATACCAGCAGGACGCTGACGACTGATAACAACCGCTATTTTGCTGTGCAAATGCGTAAAGCTTGTCTGATTCGATTCTGTAATTTGCTTTGAACTACCAGCTCCTGTATGGCTAAAGCATACGTAATGCTGACTATTAACGAGCCGATAGGGAAAGCTTGACTCATCCAAGGTGTCATCTATTGCTAACTTCTTAAGCAGCTCTTGCAATAGTTGCCTGACGCCTTGCCGCTGCTGCTGACGTTGTTTACGCGCTAGAGTAGGTACTGAGTGTCTAGGTGCTGTCGCCACCTGATAGTACCAATTTAGGCTATTGAACTTGATGATGTTTTCATACGACGTATTACATGATGAAAACCATAATGACTTGCTCCATAAGCTTTCAGTGACTAAATGACTCACTGACTCGCTCACTTGGGCAGTCACACACCATGTCGTGGTGTCGAGTTGCGTGTACTGTATCTGAGTAAGGTTGGGAGTCGGCATATATTAATAGTCATCAAAAACGATTATTATAGAATTGAATATATAAGAATATGTAAGTTTAAACACTATGTGTTATCTAAATAATTAATGTCTAATTAACCTACTAAAAATCCAAAAAGCCCAACAATATATTATTACTGGGCTTTCATTAAACTATCAAACGCTATAAGTAACGCTAAATCACAATTTAGTAAGACAGCTCAGCACGACGGTTTTGTGCATACGCGTCTTCTGTGTTTCCAGCTGCTGCAGGGCGCTCTTCACCATAGCTAATGACACGAATGTTGTTTGCAGTGACACCTTGAGCAGCAAGGTAGTTGCGTGCAGCTTGTGCGCGTCGCTCACCTAGTGCCATGTTGTATTCACGGCTACCGCGCTCATCAGTGTGACCTGCGATAACGACAGTCGCTGCTGGGTTTGAATTTAGCAGGCTTACGTGTTGGTTAAGGACGCTCGCTGATTGAGCAGTAATTTCGCTGCTATCAAAGGCAAAGTAGACCACTGCTTGGATATTCTCAGCGCCAGTAATGACAGCGTTTGAGTTATCAACGATAACCGCACCATTGTAGCCAACTTGGCCACCTGGGATACCTAGTGGGGCAACGACAACTTCTGAGGTAGAACGTTTGGTAGCACAACCAGTGGTTAATGCAACGGCGCTTGATAGCACAGCAAGAACAGCGATCTTAGAAAAACTGATTGACATGACGAGCTCCTAAAATTTTAATTAAATTTGTTTTTTTAAACTGCTTCCGATAAAACTTAGGCAATCTCTATCTATAATATACTAAATGTTAATTTATGTAAGTATTTTTACTGTAAATTACGATAGATAAAATTAAGCGTATTACCAGCGGTGCTTGCCCCAGTTTTCAGGGTTAGCCCAGTAATCAGCATTGAGCCAATTTGGCAGTTGTTTGTAGTCATATAGATTAAATTGCCAAAGCGTCGCAGTGACGTTTGACGAGGTAATAGATTGAATGTCATCAATGTTTAGAGATGGCTCATTCAATATATCAAATGGTGTAAAGCCATAAGGTTTTAGGTCTACAGAGCTATCTAATGCAATAAGCAAATGCGCGGCATACAGGTCACGGTAGCGCATCAGTAGCGGCACATAGTGTTGAGTCAGCTCTTCTGACAAGGTGGGTAGCCAAAAGCAAGCAAGCTCATAACGATCAGGTACATGCTGTTTAGCAAGATCTGATAGCGTTGATAAGTGTACTGCGTTCAGCTTTGATTCAGTGTTCTCATTAGTAGATGTAGTATCGTCAAGTTGTGCTTGTAGTGCTAATAAATCTGCATTGTTATGTGTTACCCATAATGCTTCATTATTATTTTTGTTATGCTCAGGTGACAGTTCTGTCTGAGTCGTCAATGAGGGTAGTAGCGCGTCAACATACTCTATAAGCAAAGGTAGGGTTATGTCTGCGCGTTTCACCGTATTTTTTGTCATATAATAGGCCATTAGTTAAATGATTGGTCATCAGTATGACTATTAAATCATTTTCAACGACATTATCCAATTGATAACGTATGTTTCATATTTAAATCATCTTGAACCGACGATATCTTACTTTACATACTTGAAATTTAGCGATTTAGGTCAATCTAGCTATAAGCTTGATGAGAAAATCAATTTAGTATAAAAGTTAGCTTAATCATTGCAAAGCTTGTCTATGTGCTTAGTTTATTAAGTGTTTAGCTGATTAGTTAGCCTAAAGATAAAGTCTTTCTTGACACTAGTGCCTTTTGCAAATAGCGAAATGATATTAATCATATATTACTCATCCTCAGTAAAATTACCTTATAACCAAACCACCGATAATAATAGGACACCATATGTCTACTGCTGAAACTGATGCACAAATCATCAATCCTGAAATGCCAGATGTGCCGCCCCATGCGCCAAGCAAGATTAATCTAAAAGACTATACCAAACCAAGTTTTGATGTCGAGACAGTGCATTTAGATATTAAGCTGTTTGAAGACTACGCGCAGGTAGACAGTAAGCTTGAAATGGTACGCCAAACGGCAGGGGATATTGTTTTATTTGGTGAGTCATTAGAGCTGCTAACGATTACGATGAATGATAAGACGCTGAGCACTGAGGATTATCAGCAGGAAGCGGGTAAGCTGACGATTTATAATGCCCCTGAGCGAGCTACTTTAGACATTCAAGTGCGTATCTGCCCACAGACCAACACCGCGCTTGAAGGTTTATATATGGCAGGTAGTGGTGACGACACGATGTTTGTGACTCAGTGCGAGCCAGAGGGTTTCCGTAAGATTACTTTTTATCCGGATCGCCCTGATGTGTTGGCGATATTTACCACGCGACTTGAAGCAGATAAGCGCTATCCGACGTTATTGGCCAATGGTAACTTAGTCGAAGCAGGTGAAGTGGCCGACGCGCCAGACCGCCATTACGCCATCTGGCACGATCCAACCAATAAGCCAAGCTATCTATTTGCCTGTGTGGTTGCCGATTTAGATGTATTGACAGATTCTTATACGACCAGCGAAGGTCGAGAAGTCTTGCTTGAGTTGTATGCCAAGTCTGCTGATATTGATAAATGCGATGTCGGTATGCAAGCTTTGAAAGATGCGATGAAGTGGGATGAGGTCAATTATGGACTAGCCTACGATCTAGATCGCTATATGATTGTGGCGGTCAGCCAATTCAATATGGGTGCAATGGAAAATAAGGGTTTGAATATTTTTAACACTGCTTGTGTGTTATCTAGCCCTGAGACGACCACCGATGCGCGCAGTTTTAGCGTAAAAGCCATTATTGCTCATGAGTATTTTCATAACTGGACAGGTAACCGTATTACCTGCCGTGATTGGTTTCAGTTGTGCTTGAAAGAAGGCTTTACCGTTTACCGTGATCAGTCATTTTCAGCAGATCAGCAGTCAAGTGCGGTACAGCGCATTGATGACGTAGCCACCCTACGTGCACATCAATTCAGCGAAGACGCAGGTCCATTAGCGCATCCAGTACGTCCAGAGAGCTTTGTTGAAATTAATAATTTTTATACGACGACTGTCTATGAGAAAGGCGCCGAAATTGTGCGCATGATTGCCAATACGTTAGGGCCAGATGATTTCCGTAAAGGAACAGATGAGTATTTCCGTCGCTATGATGGACAAGCGGTAACGGTTGAGGACTTTTTATCAGCACTGAGTATCACTGATGACAAAATCGAGAATTTTATTGATTGGTATCGTCAACCTGGTACGCCAGTGGTATCGGGTTCTCAAACCTATGATAGCGCAGCACAGACGCTGACCATCACTTTGAATCAGCAGACACGCCATGTCAAAGGCTTTGATGCACCAAAACCATTGCCGATACCTGTAGCAACCGCATTGTTTGATAAAGACTCAGGCGCTATCGTCGCTGAGCGTATGTTATTGCTTGACGAGGCGACGCAAACGTTTGTCTTTGAGAATGTTGCGAGCGAGCCTGTTGTGTCATTACTACGTGACTTTAGCGCGCCAGTACAGCTTAATTATGACTATCAAGATGTAGACTTAGCATTTTTGCTTAAGCATGAAACCAACGGGTTTAACCGCTGGCAGGTTACTCAAATGCTGGTAAATCGTATTTTGCTGCAAGGACAAGGTGCGAAGAGCAGCCCTGATGTATACCTAGAAGCATTGACGCAGACGCTGCCTGTCTTAGCGGCTGATGATGCGATGCTAGCGGCACGGTTACTTGATATTCCGTCAGCGCAAGAGTTGGCTTCTGCTATTTCTAAAGATTACGATCCAATGCTGGTTAAAGAGCAGCGCGATGGGCTATACAAGCAAGTTGCTGATAAATTAAAAGACCAATGGGCTGAGCTGTACAACAACCTGCCAATGCAGTCTTATGAGGATAGCGCTGAAGCTCGAGGTATTCGTGCGCTGCGTAATGTCGTGCTTGATATGGCGTTGACTGCTAATGTAGACGATGCAGCAGACTGGGCACAGCAGCAGTATGACAATGCAAGCTGTATGACTGAGCGCTTTGGTGCATTGAAGGCCATGGTCAATCACCAATTGGTAGATGCAGATAAGTACTTAGCGGACTTCTATGAGCGTTTCCAATCAAACGATCTGGTTATCGATTTGTGGTTCAGTGTACAAGCTGCGGCTGATGATGTGACGCCTGATATGGTTAAGTCGCTACTGACGCATACGGACTTTGATTGGAATACCCCTAACCGTGTCCGTTCAGTCATCAGCGCTTTTAGCTCACAACCGACGGTACTCTGGACGGCAGAAGGTCTAGAGATGTATACAGGCGTGATTCAAAAATTAGATGATGCCAATCCTGTATTAGCCTCACGCTTACTGCAAGTACTAGCCCGCTGGAATACGTTGGCTGAGCCGCGCCGTCAAATGGCGCACGAGCAGCTGGTAGATTTACAAAAGAATGTCTCATCTAAGCATGTGCTCGAAAGCTTAGAGAGCGTGCTAGATGCTGCAAATAGTTAATTGAGAGCAGGGTTAGCTCTGACCAATTAATGAAACACGTATCGTTGATGGTCATTGCTAATCGAGTTTTAGAATACATTATTTCTTATAGAATGTTCATAAATAAAAAGCCCCTTTCGCATTAGTGCAAAAGGGGCTTTTTATGGTTTGCTCGACGATAAATTATCGTGGATAGCTATTAGCGATTTGGTAGTACATCTTTTACCATATCACGTAAGTCACGTAATGCTGTGACGGTGCTATCCCAATCTAGGCAACCATCGGTGATAGACTTACCATACTCAAGCTGGCTTAAATCAGCAGTCAATTTTTGATTGCCGCCTTTTAAGTGACTCTCAATCATCATACCGATAATTGATTTATTGCCATTTTGAATTTGTTCGGCAACGTTTTTGATAACCATCGGTTGTAAGTAAGGGTCTTTACCTGAGTTAGCATGACTTGAATCAATCATAATCTTGCTATTGGTTTTGCCTTTTGCCAGCTCGTTTTCAACTTGGGCTACCGCAGTTTCATCATAGTTAGGCTTGCCATTACCACCGCGAAGTACCACGTGCGCGTAAGGGTTACCTTTAGATTTGATGATAGAGACTTTACCATCTGACGACAGACCTAAGAAGCTATGACCTTCTTTAACCGCTTGCATGGCATTTACAGCAACCGTCATACCGCCATCGGTACCGTTCTTAAAGCCAACTGGGCATGATAGGCCAGAGCTCATTTCGCGATGCGTTTGGCTCTCAGTGGTACGTGCACCAATGGCTGACCAGCTGATTAGATCCTGAATGTACTGCGGTGTATTTGGATCAAGTGCTTCAGTCGCGCAAGGTAGACCTTTTTCATTCAAATCAAGTAGCAATTTACGAGCCGTGCGCAAGCCTTTTTCTATATCAAAACTGTCATTCATGTCAGGGTCGTTGATCATGCCTTTCCAGCCAACCGTCGTACGAGGTTTTTCAAAATAAACACGCATGACCACAAATACACTGTCTTCGATTTCTTTTGCCAATACGGCTAAACGATCGGCATATTCGTGAGCGGCTTTGATATCGTGAATAGAGCAAGGGCCAATGACCACAAACAAACGCTTGTCTTTACCATCCAAGATATCTTGAATAGTATTACGACCTTTTAGTACGGTGTTATACGCGTCGTCTGACAGAGGCAGCTCGGCTTTTAGCTCGGCGGGGGTAATCAAAGGAATAAATTTTTCAATATTCACGTCGTCAATATCTGCATTATGGGTAACTGATGTTGTCATGGTTATATATCGTCTAGCTGATTTATAGGAACATTCATTATGCGGACAAAAGTGTTGGTTGACAAGGGTAGTCGAGCAGTTAATTGACTGATAACTGGAATGAGAAAACTAAAACTTAGTTATACTTATAGAGACTTAGCATGATATTTGTCGTTCTAAATGCACGTTTAGCATTTGGTTTTTCTATCTATCAATAAGAGTTGATTGAGTTTTTGGTGCATAACGCTCAGATTTTATGCGTGAATTTCGCTATTTGTACCATCGTCAAGTATGATAGCAACATTAGTGATGGGTGACCCAAACTGTGGCATTAAAATAGTACGGATGAGTACGCACATTCTCCGTGAGGTCGTATCGCTGATTTATTACGTTATATTTTATAATAACGGTTTATTTTATTTTGTGTATTTCTAATATCGAGAGCTTGTCATGACAGATTCTGCTACGTCTCATCACCATACTGACCTCATTCATCAAGCCGAGACGGATTCTCAAGTAGCAAATATAAATGCTACGCCGCTAGTGATAGGCATCGTCGCAGGTGAGGTATCTGGTGACAGCTTAGGCGCAGATTTTATGCGGCAAATGAATAATCTACGTGATGATATTGTCTGGGTAGGCGTAGGCGGTACAAAGATGCAAGCGCAAGGGCTACAGAGTATTTTTCCATTAGAGCGTTTGGCAGTGATGGGCCTAGTAGAAGTCATGTCGCAGCTACCCGATTTGCTCAAAGCGCGCCGCGAGCTATTGAGCGCATTTAAGGCTGCTAATATTGATTGGTTCGTCGGTATTGATGCGCCTGATTTTAATTTGCGAGTATCCAAAAAGCTAAAGCCCCAAGGCGTGTTCTGTGTGCAGTACGTCAGTCCTTCTATTTGGGCATGGCGCGAGTCGCGTATCCATAATATTAAAGCGGCGACTAATTTGGTGCTATGCCTATTTCCGTTTGAATTGCCAGTTTATGAGCGACATAACCATCCGGCGATCTGTGTGGGCCATCCATTATTACGAACCATTGATCAGACCCTGATCGATACACCAATCAATCAACGTCGCAGTGAGCTCGTTTGGGACAACGATGGGTTGCAGCAGTTCTTCATCGAACGGTTTGATGATGTAAGTCAGCTTATTTGTGTGATGCCAGGCTCTAGGCGCGGTGAAATTACAGCTATTCTGCCATTGATGCTTGATGGTATCCAAAAGTTAATCCTATTAGATCCTAAGCTGTGCTTCATCATTCCAACGGTGGATCAAAACCATCAATATATCGTGCAAGAAGTGATCGACCAACGCTCAGAGCAGCTACGTGAAGCAATTGTGGTGGTCTATGATGATACCCAGCCAGAGTTTAGCCAACATGCCATGGCAGCATCAGATATCGTGATGCTGGCATCTGGGACAGCAACGCTGGAGGCAATGCTGCTTGAACGGCCGATGGTAGTGGTCTATCAATTAAATCAGCTCACTTATCAAATAGCCAAGCGTCTGGTAAAAGTGCCATATGTGGCATTGCCTAATATATTGGCTAATGCACCGATTGTACCTGAGCTTATTCAAGAGCAGGCGAGCGGTGACAATATTTGCCGTACCGTGATGCGATTGCTGCAACCACGCGCTTATGCCGAGCAATTACACGACTTACTAGTGACAAAGCAGTCGCTACAACAGCAAAGTAACCATGAGCCTGCAAACAGCGTGATTGAACAGTGGTTTATCCAAAATACCGTTACCGTCAATCCTAATTAAACAAGAAAGACCTTCTAATATTATGCATATCAACCAACATACAGAAAGCTCAGCTCAAATAATTGACATCAATATTGAGCATATCGATGTCAAAGGACAATATATTCAGTTAGCAGCGCCCATACGTTTATATGGGCAAATGAATGCTGCTGAGTTGCTTACTCAATATCAGTCTAATGATAACCAAGAGACAGAGCAGTCAGTACTACAAATCGGCGTTGATGAAGCAGGGCGCGGCCCATTACTAGGCAGCGTCAATGTGGCGGCGGCAATATTACCTGCGACTTGGTCAGGGCTCATTGAAGAACAGCCGCTTAAAGACACGCCATTGTCGATACTGACAGACTCCAAACAACTCAGTGAAAGAAAGCGCGATATCCTTTATCCATTGGTTCAGCAGCATGCTATCGGTTATATCATCGCTGATATACCGGTAGCAGTGATTGATCAGGTGAATATATTGCAAGCAACGATGCTTGGTATGCGCTTATGTACTGAATCATTGCTAGAAGTGATTTTTAAAAACTTTTCGACTACTGGAAATGATAAAAACACATCGCTCAATCAATTAAAAATCGAAGTACTGTTTGATGGGAATCGTTGCCCTGACTTGAACTATGATAGTTTTAAAAATTTAGAGGTAGCGCCATTTGCAATTGATTGTCAAGCGTGGGTAAAAGGTGATGCGCGTCATACTAGTATTGCAGCGGCCAGTATATTGGCAAAAGTAAGTCGTGATGAATCGATGTATGCACTAGATACTCAATATCCGGAATACAGTATTGCCAAACACAAAGGATATCCGACGCGCGCGCACATGGAAGCAATCGAAAAATATGGTGTCTTGCCAACGCATAGACGTAGTTTTGCACCAGTAAGAAAAGCGCTAGAAAAACAGTAGCTATAAAAAAGTGACTATCACAAAGTAATTATAAAAACGTGATCATGGAAAAATGACTGTATAGCGGCTACAAAAGAATCGTACTTTATAGATGATATCTCTGCCTTAAGAACAGCCTAAGCTTAGTGTTAATTTATAGACCTAAAAAAAACCTGTTACTTGCAATCAACGAGTAGCAGGTTTTTTTACAAAATAATGAGCAAAAGTTCATAATTTGTAATACAATAGATATTATATTGAAATAAAACACTGTTAAATCAACCACTAACCACCCTGTAGCTGATTTTTATTCTCATTGCTTTTCACAAGCAGATTATTATTTTATAGGATGAGCGATGACTTCTTATACTTCTCAGAAAAATCTTGCGGCAGTGCTATTCTTTACGATATTTCTCAGCGCGTGCGGCGGAGGCAGTGATTCTGATAGCAGTTCTACATCTGCTAATACACCAGATAACTCACAAAGTGATGAAACAGCTCAGCCAACAACGTCGGAACCTATCATTTCTGCTCCGATTATAGCGACACCAACTGAACAAGGTGGCGGTGCTCCTAACGCTGGTGGCAATGGATCAGCTGAAAACAATGTACAAGCAGCATTAAGTGCGAACAATCAGTTCAGTCTAGCAAGAACCAGCTGTGGTCTAAATGGTTTATCTGTTGATACAGAACTAGATGATATTGCTATTCAGCACGCAAATTATATTAAATATGTATTTGCTAATAGCTCGCCAACCAGCTTTAACGCGCATTTTGAAAATGAAATCAGCGATATTGCTAGTGTGACAGGTTCTAACAATCCTTTTTTCAGTGGATTAGATCTGGCAGATCGATTGATCAATGCGGACTATGGCAACTCTCAATATGGTGTCACTGAAAACATTGCCCAGTCTGTATATTACAGTTCGGCAGGCAATTTTTTGAGTACAGAAGCCGTGGCAAGCTCTATGGCAAAGTCTTTGTTGTCAGCGCCCTATCATCTACGCTCTTTAATGTTGCCAACCTCAGGCGTAGTAGGAACAGGAGTGGTTACCTATACGCCTAGTAGTAAAAATGCTGCTAACAACAAAGGCTATGTTTTGGTAAGCAATGCTGCAGGGACAAAAACCACGGCAAATAAAACATTGGAAGGTGTTTTTACGTACCCATGTCAAGATGTGAGCGGGACAGTTACTGCACTTTATAACGAAACCCCAAATCCAGTCAGAGGCTCTGGGCGCAATTTGCGTACTGATCCTATCGGACAGCCAGTTTATATCAACATGCCATCCGCTGATAAAGTTAAAGTGAGTAACATTAAATTCCGAGATGTGCAGCGCAATATAGATGTGCCTATTCAATTACTTGATTCTGACAATGATCCGTACAAAGGTACGAGTTATGCGCTACCAACAAATGAAGCATTTATTTTGCCATTAACGGATGCGCTGAAAAGCTGTGAATCAGGTAGTAATGAAGGTGGTAATTGTGGACTTTATGGCAATAGTAAGTATAAGGTCAGCTTTGATATTTTGGTTGACGATAAAACATTAGAGCAGCAGTCATTTACGTTTACTACTGGTAAGGTAAATTACTAATAAATATTTAATACTCTCTAAATATTTGCCGTTAAAAAGAAGGTCTGAACCAGTGATATGATTCAGACCTTCTTTTTATGTGATGATTTTTTTTGTAATAACTTTAATTATCTTCATACAATACTAGGAGTCTAGCCTAAAACGATGAGTTAGGCTGTTTTAAAAAGTTCTTTTCATCTTCGGTTGAGTCGCGATTTAGTACCTCATTTCGATGTGGGTATCGCCCGAATTGTTCGATAATTTTTTTGTGACGATGTTCAAAATCTAATGTATTTGCATCATCTAATTGTTCAAATAGCGGTAGATAACGTTTATGAATCATGGCCGATTCAGAGTGCATAAACGGTATAATAATAAATCTACGCCATTGCATCGGTAGAGTATCAAAATAAGGCTGTTGAATGGCTTCTTGGGCGAGTGCTAACGCCATACCGTCTTGCGCAAATGCACTTGCTTGTCCACGACATAAATTGCGTGAAAACTGATCCAGCACAATAATTTCTGCCAAGCGTCCTGCCAACGCCGTTATCGAACTATTACCATCTAATGAAGACTCTGCGATACGCCAAGTGACACATTCGCCTTGTTTTGCTGCATGCCAAATGTCGCCAAACTTATCCTGTATCTGCTTATCAAAACGATCGTTTTGTTCAAACCAGTACGCTTCATTGTTTTTATCAAACCAAAAATCCAACACGGCGCGCGCATTAGGATCTAGATAAGTCAAATCTATGTTTTTCGGATCCAATTGTGATGAATGGGATCGACTGGCTGAGGTGGAATAATCGGTTGAGAGTGCCATAAGATATTCTAATTATGATGAATTTAGTCTACTATAGCGCAAATATTTATATCTGTCTGTCAAGATACCAACAGCAGAGTGTCTATTAGGTAATCTATTATGAATGCAAAAAATCTAGAGAATTCTATCAACGAGGCATTGCCACCAACGCCTTACTACGTGCTTGATGAAGCGGCCATCGTCGCCAACATGAAAATCATCGCTAGGCTATGTGAGCTGTCTGGTGCAAAAGCATTATTAGCACTAAAATGCTTTGCCACATGGGGCGTGTTTGATGTGATGCAGCCTTATCTGCATGGCACGACTTCGTCTTCACTTAACGAAGTCAGATTGGGCTATGAGACCTTTGGCAATAACGATGATGCCAGTAGCAGCGATAAAAAAGAAACGCATGCTTATAGCGTCGCCTATAGTGCAGATGAAATCCCTGAAGTATTGAACTATGCGGATAAAATTATCTTTAACTCAATCTCACAGCTCAACGCTTTTAAAGCGCAAGCCGCCGCGCAAAATATACCTGTAGGTCTACGACTCAATCCAAAGACCAGCAACTCATCGTTTTTGATCGCTGATCCTGCGCGTCCATTTAGCCGTCTTGGTGAACATGATAAAGATAAAATCGCAGCGGTACTTGGCGACATCACTGGCGTCATGATTCATAACAATTGTGAAAATGACAGTTTTGAAGCCTTTAGCGAAAGCTTGGCTGATATCGAAGAAAGATTTGGTGATATCTTAGCGCAGCTTGAGTGGGTGAGTTTGGGCGGTGGTATCCACTTTATCGCGCCTGATTATCCATTAGAGAAGCTAGCTGCACGTTTGAAAGCCTTTAGCGAAACTTATGGTGTACAAGTCTATCTTGAGCCAGGTGAAGCGAGTATTCACGGCGCAGGTACTTTGGTGACGACGGTGTTAGACACCATGCACAATCAAAAAAACCTAGCCGTCGTTGATGCTTCTATTGAAGCACACATGCTTGATCTACTAATTTACCGTGAGTCAGCACCGATTGCTGCGATTAACCATACAGCTGCCGATATTGCACCTATTGGTAATCCTGCAGAAGCTGCACCGTCTAAAGCTAATGCTGAGTCGGCAGACCATACCATTATCTATGGTCGTTCTTGCTTAGCAGGTGATATCTTTGGTGAATATGCATTACCGAGTAATCTTCAGATAGGCGATCAGATTGCCTTTGGCAATGCTGCTGGTTATACAATGGTTAAGAAAAACTGGTTCAACGGTGTCAACATGCCAGCGATAGTCATCCGCCGATTAGATGGCAGTATCGATATCCAGCGTGAGTTTGATTATCAAGATTATAAAGCTAGCCTATCTTAAGCCTTAGCTTTTAAGACTATGCTATTGTCGGGTATTTGTATTTTAATTATTAAAAAACAAATACTTAACCTGTATTAGTAGATATTTTGATATCTCTACTTTTTATACATATTTTTTACCGATAAGGGAATAAAAATTGTTATAATCGCGTCGGGCAAATAATGGAGTATTATTTGCCCGACGGGTGCGTGGGTTTTCCTCGGTCTTCCTTTTTAATTCACGCATATCATTCACTCGTTTCTGTTTTGCATAGCCGCTATCAATGGTATCGACAGGGACACAAAGGAGGATTGTTCATTGAACACAAACCAACAAGCTAAGCCCAACAAAAAAGACGTACTGATCATCGGAGCAGGCGGTGTCGCTCAAGTGGTCGCGCATAAATGCGCGATGCACAATGATGTACTTGGTGAGATTCATATCGCCTCACGTACAAAAGACAAATGTGATGCCATTGCCCAAAGTGTAAAAGAAAAAGACAGCTTTAAGCAGGCTGCGGTCTTGCATACGCATCAAGTTAATGCGATGGACAGCCAAGCACTCGTGCAGCTGATACAAGACACTGGAATACAAATAGTCATCAATGTTGGTTCGGCATTTATCAATATGACCGTACTAGAAGCCTGCATTGAGACAGGTACTGCATACATAGATACGGCTATTCATGAAGACCCGCGTAAGATTTGTGAGACACCGCCGTGGTACAACAACTATGAGTGGCAACGTAAAGAGCGCTGTGCAGACAACAATGTCACTGCCATTTTAGGTGCAGGGTTTGATCCTGGTATGGTCAACGCCTACGCGCGTCTTGGCTATGACATGATGGATGCAGGATCTGTGACGGATATCGATATCATTGATATCAATGCGGGCAGCCATGGTAAGTACTTTGCGACCAACTTTGACCCAGAGATTAACTTCCGTGAGTTCACCGGTACGGTTTACTCTTGGCAAGACAGCAAGTGGCAGTCTAATAAAATGTTTGAAGTCAAACGTACGGACGATTTGCCAGTTGTGGGCGTACAGAACAGCTATCTAAGTGGTCATGATGAAGTGCATTCATTGTCAGCCAATCTAGATGTGCCAAACATTCGCTTTTGGATGGGTTTTGGTGAGCATTACATCAATGTCTTCACTGTCCTACAGAGCTTAGGATTATTGTCTGAGCAGCCAGTGATGACTGCTGAAGGCCAAGAAGTGGTACCACTAAAAGTCGTTAAAGCAGTACTACCAGATCCAAGCTCACTTGCACCGAACTATACAGGCAAGACCTGCATCGGTGACAAAGTCAAAGGCAAGATCAATGGTGTTGAGACTGAAGTATTTATCTACAATGTCTCAGATCATAAAGATGCTTACAATGAAGTTGGTAGCCAAGGGATTTCGTATACCGCAGGTGTGCCACCTGTTGCTGCTGCGATACTGGTCGCAACTGGCGAATGGGATGCAGGCAAGATGGTCAACGTCGAAGAGCTAGATGCCAAGCCATTTATCAATCTACTAAATAAGATTGGTCTACCAACGCGTATTAAAGATAGCGAAGGTGATAGAGCGCTTGAATTTGATATTTAATTAGCAGGTTCGATCCAATAAAAAAGCTTATCTTCTATAGATAGGCTTTTTTTATGTCTGATCATATGAAAAATAGAGGCTAGTGGTGTTATTACACTCTTGCTATTATCTATTGTGATTGAGCGTTTTTTTTGTTATAAACAGGGTGTGCGCACCCTACGGCGCTAATATGTAAAATATAGACTATTAAATATTAAGGAGGGTTATATAGAGACTTTATACATTATCTTAGGCTGGGTTCTAGGGTTGCTAAGTCCTACAATAATCAATATTATCAAAGATCGCTATGATAATAAAAAATTCCTTATCGCTGCAAAGTCTGAGCTATTACATTTGCAGTTTCATGTCTGCTTAGCAGGATATCTCATAGCCCAGAGATACGGAAGTTTTAACCGAGAATATCTGAGCGAGGTAAAAAATTTTCTCATTCAATATGAAGGTGAAGATGCGTCGGATAACATTATTAATAGTATAGAATCATTGCTTCAAGCCGATGATACAGACTTTAACGAAATAGTTACCTATTTTAGAAACCAAAGTTCAAATCTTAATTTGAAGTGGCATTCAACTATATTACTTGATAGCAATTCAGTGCAAATTTCTCGTCTACCAATAGAGCTACAAAGTAAGATTTATGAATTTAAAACTGCTTTAAATATTTATAATCAAGAAGTGTCAAATGCTAGAGAAAGTTCAAAACTTACGTTTGACTCAAGTTTATCTGATATTAATCATCAGCGTATAACTGAAAATCTCTTAAATACTTATTCGAATCTACAAGAAGTTTGCTCAAGAGTTTGTCGAAAAGCGCAAGTAATTATAGATTTTAAATTATAAAAAATTATGACTATGCTTTGTGCTATGTTTAGTTAACAATTCGCCACGCTTAATCAAATATAAAGCGACAACAAGTAGGGCAGTTGCCGCGATTAAAAGTCCAGTAAGGTGCACACATCAAACCTCACTCGGATTATATTCTCTCAACGCCGCAATACGGTCATCAAGCGTTGGGTGTGAGCGAAATAGATTGGCAATACTAAATCCTTGAGTCTGCCCAGACGAAATTGCAAACGCTTTCATACTCTCAGGCATTTGATCTGGTCGCTGTGCAGAGGGACGCAACGCATCAAGCGCACTGATCATTTTTTCGCGGCTAGCAAGTTTTGCGCCCATTTGATCCGCACGGAATTCACGTAAGCGTGAGAACCACATCACGATTGCAGACGCTAAAAACCCAAGTAAGATATCCATTACGATACTGGTAATAAAGTACCCAATACCTGGGCGATCACTGGTGTTTTTAAACACAGTACGGTCAACTAAACTGCCTACAATACGTGCAAAGAACATTACAAAGGCATTTACGACCCCTTGAATGAGGGCAAGGGTTACCATATCACCGTTCGCCACATGGCCAATCTCATGCGCCAATACGGCTTCGACTTCATCTTGATTCATGTTTTGCAATAGACCAGACGAAACCGCTACCAGCGCTTTATTTTTATTCCAGCCAGTCGCAAAGGCATTTGGCTGTGAATTATTGAAAATACCAACCTCAGGCATGCCGATATTTACGGCTCGCGCTTGTTTGGAGACTGTATCAACTAACCATTGCTCAGTAGCGGTGCGTGGCGATTCTATGACTACCGTACCAGTGGATCTTTTAGCCATCCACTTTGATATAAATAGCGACACCATCGAGCCGACCATACCGTAGATACCACACATAACAGCAAGGCTAATGTAGTTAAGACCACCTGCGCTGTGCACACCACCGATGCCAAAAAACCTCGATAAAATACCAAACACAATACTAAATACCACAATCACTGCTAAGTTGGTTAATAAAAATAATCCAATACGCATCATGATGCTAACTTCCTGTTTACAATGTCGGTATGGCCTCGATAGACAGTTATCTAAGAGGTTTGTTTGTTATGATAGATTTTACTGTGATTTCTACTGTAATGTTAGACAAAATAGTCTTTTATAAGAGGTGACAGAGATAGGGTGATTATTTTGGGGAATGCCGTACAATACCTAACTGGTTTTAGCAGGTTAGAACAGTAGTAGATGAGGAGTAGTGATTTTTGACAGAACTAAAGACGGTTGGGTTATTTGCGCTTACTGCATTGGCTGAGATTGTAGGATGTTATCTGCCTTATTTATGGCTGCGAGAAGGCAAGTCAATCTGGCTGCTGTTACCTGGTGCGCTGAGTTTGGTCGCGTTTGTTTGGCTGCTGTCATTACATCCGACTGCGGCGGGCAGGGTCTATGCTGCATATGGTGGTGTTTATATATGTATGGCGATTTTGTGGTTGTGGACGGTCAATGGTATACGGCCAACTATGTGGGACATAGTGGGATCGATAGTGGCGCTATTAGGAATGGCGATTATTATGTTTGCACCGCGCGGAGCTTAATCAAAACCTAAGCTTAATTAAAGGCAGTACTTAGCTAAAAGTCAATGACGAATCAAAAAAATACCAATCAAACGGCTAGGTCGGATTGGTATATTAATATATTAATATATTGATTATTAATGTTTGCCTAAGATGCTACCGTTGTCGTCTTTCTTGGCTTGTTTGGCAGCTTTCTTCTCTTTAGCAGTCAAAAGGGGCTTTTTCTTAACGTTCTTCTTACTATCTTGACCTTTGCTCATCATCGTTTCCTTTTTTACAGCACACTACTCTTGACGCCAAGTTAAGCGAATTCAAGACAGTGTGAATACAGCTAACATAGCTGTTTACTGAATAGAGTATAGGCTTAAGCTTTAGTAATAGATAGCGCTCGCACAATTCGTCTACGATTCAATTATCATTCAAATTCTTTATGGTTTTCGCTAAGTGTTCTTTGCGCAGAATGACGAGCAAATCCAATAAGGTTAGTCCTAGTCTATCAATTGATTCGTTCAATCAATCATTGTATTAATAAGTGCTTACTTACGGATACATGGCGATTTGCTATAATGCGTCATAAACCGATTCATAAACGCGGCAAATTCTTATTTATTAACATTTAGCACCATAGTGCTTACTGTTTTGGTCAAATTATTATGCGTATTCGTAAACTGTTCAAATTTGAAAATGCTCACATCGTTCGTAACTGTAGTTCTGAGCGTTGTAAGCACTCGATTCATGGCCACAGCTATCAGATTGAGCTAATCCTTGAGGCCACTCGTTTAGACCATGGGCAAATGGTTTACGACTTTGGTCTATTAAAGTCTTCCATCAAAGACATTATTGATAGCTTTGATCATGCTATTTGTTTTTGGAACAAAGATGATCCTGAGTATGTCGCAGCGTGTAAGAAATTTAGCGCACGTTGGATAAGCTTGCCAGTTTCACCATCGGCAGAGCAGTTTTCACGAGTGATATTCTTTTGGGCGCAAGAAATACTACGTCAGACACAAATGCAAAATGGTGAAGCAGATGTCAGCGTGTACTCAGTAATTGCTCACGAGACGGCGACAGGGTATGCGCAGTGCTTTGCTGATGATGTTGCAAACGATCAAATGGGTAAACTGGTCTTAGAAGACTTTGAATTTAGTGAGCAGGTTCGTGCTGAGTGGACTGACTCTGAGCTATATGCCAAGCTGATTCGTGGTGAAAGCTTTACCAATCCAACTGTGACCATGCAGGTACAGACAGAGCAAGTACAAGCAGGTTCAGTCTGATGTGTGATGGTCAATCTATAGAAAATGGCAAATACTTAAAGACTCTGATATTAAACTCTGAGCAAGATACTCAATCATTGGCTGAGCAATTAGCGACATTGCCGCTAACAGGTAGCGTGTGGCTGGCAGGGGACTTGGGCGCTGGTAAAACGACATTGACGCGTTATTGGTTACAAGCGCTTGGTCATACAGGTGCGGTAAAAAGCCCAACCTATACCTTGGTTGAGCCTTATAGTATTCAGCGAAAAGATGGTTCAATCAAGCCAGTTTATCATGCAGATTTATATCGTCTCCAAGATCCAGAAGAACTATCTTTTATTGGGTTTGATGAGTATCTAGATGAGCCTGAAGCATTAGTCATCATCGAATGGGCTAGCCGTGCTGATAGCTATCTTCCGCCGCCCACGTTATTCATCGATATGACTCAAAGTGTCAGCGATGATAACGGCACTGAAGCTCGCCAAGTGCAGTTGAGACTGTCAAAGGCAGGTCAAGCGCAGGGCTTGGATCTATCGCAACTTATCATCTAAACGAATATCTAAATTACACCAATCGCTACTTTCCAAAAATATGACATCTATCCATGCCAGATAATCACCCTAATACTCGCATCAAAAAACTATCGCCGTTGCTGATCAATCAATTAGCAGCAGGTGAGGTGGTGACACGTCCAGCAGCGGTGGTCAAAGAGCTGCTGGAAAATGCCATTGATGCAGGTGCGACTAGTATTGAGGTGCGCATCACTCAAGGTGGTATGGGCCTGATTGAGGTAGTAGATAATGGGGTGGGCATTCACCCTGATGATATGGTCATGGCCATCACTCGTCATGCGACTAGTAAGGTTGCTGACGTTGCTAATTTACATGGTATTACGACGTTGGGTTTTCGTGGTGAGGCGTTAGCGGCGATGGCTGCTGTCTCGCGTTTAACCTTAACCAGTAGTCATGATGAGAGCGGTATCGGTCGTCAATTACAGGTCGCTGGCGTATTAGATGACACACCAAAACTGGTACCAGTTGTTCATAACCGCGGCACAACAATCATAGTCAAAGACTTATATTTCAATGTGCCTGCCCGCCGTGGCAACCTAAAATCTATTGCTACTGAATTCGGTCATATCGAAACCATCGTTCGAGAAGTCGCACTGGCGCGTGCCGATATTGCTTTGACACTTTACCATGACAATAAACAGCGGCTATCATTATCTGCAAGTGCTACGAGTATTAGTGGTAACAATGACAGTCGTTTGCCACTACCGCGGTTGGAACAAGCGACTGGTATGGCATTGACAGATAATGCATTAGCAATATCGATAGATTTGTCGAGTCTGATACAGTCGTCTGTAGAGTATGATAGTAGCAATGCTAATCAAGCAGCGATTAGTGGTTGGTTATGGCCATTGCATTATGAAAAATCTGACTTACCAAAGCTGATTTATGTAAATGGCAGACTGGTAAAAGAAGCGTTGATTAGCAATCAAATACGTCAACTGGCACAAGGTGCACAGCTAGCAGGTATGGGGTACGCACTGTATTTTGATTTACCAACTCAATGGTTAAATATCAATGTACATCCATCTAAACAACGTATCAAAATCAGTCCATTGAATAATATTATGGCGCACTTAGGCCATACAGTTCGTGCGCAGTTGAAAACGATCGATGTAGCTAAGTTTGGGCTTGGAATTGATTCTGCATCTGCGTCCGTAGCTACGACCGAAACTGACAGTCAATACAAATCTACGGAACGGGCAAATAATAATGCTTCTTCAAGTCGTTCGGCTGAAATACCTATTTCGAGTAGTCAGCCTACCAACAACCCAAAGCGATATAATAAAGTAGAGTCTAATAAGGAGTCTTATCAGACTACTGCAAACCCATTATCTTCAAATAATTCTTCATGGCAAGAATCAGTACAACCTCATATCAATGAGCGATCAGACCAAAGTAACAACAGTAACAACAGCACTTCATATTATTCTGATGGAGCAGCTACCTCTGCATTTTTACCAATTTGCTTAGATATCATTAACGATATAGAAGCTATGGATATGGACTCAAACACAGATGATATAAGTCTACCTTGGCTGTTATTTTATCACCAAGGGCAGTGTGTACTGATAAGTGCTAAAGATTGGCAGTTTAAAGTAAGCCAGTTATTTGAATCACTTACCTCTAGTCAGCAAGTATTCAAAAAAGATAAATTGCCAAACAGTGCTACTGAGATTAATCAGCAACTTATTAGTGTCAATACGCAAATGTCTGCACAGGATTCAATGGTTTTCGTGAATGATCTTACTGAAATAATCATGAACAATTCTATCAAGACGATAGATAGCTATCGCTTAGTAAAGCTAATGCTATCCTGAATATCTGAAAATAATTACAATATCTTAAAGCAATTAAACCAATCGATATCCGAGTTATCCATATATTATGAAAGGCCACTTTATGCAACATTCGTCTGATAGCATCTCTCACAAGCTGGCGGATAATAGCGTGGTTTGTCTTATGGCACCAACTGCTAGCGGCAAGACGTCACTGGCGTACGAGCTATACGATACAGGTCGTTTTGAATTAATCTCAGTGGACTCAGCGCTGATATATCGTGATATGAATATTGGCACAGCCAAGCCAACAGCGGCTGAGTTGGCGCGTTATCCACATCATTTGGTCGATATCATTGATCCTATGCAAAGCTATAGCGTGGCTGAGTTTGTCAGTGACGTTGCCCGTCTTATTGACGAATGTCATAGAAATGGCAAGATACCACTATTAGTAGGCGGCACCATGATGTATTACATGGCGCTACTCGATGGGTTGTCTCCTGTGCCCGATAGCGATGACAGCGTACGGGCGCGCGTAGAGCAGTGGCGTCAAGAGGAAGGTATTAGCGCTCTATATGATTATTTGGGGAGTATAGATTCTATAAGTCACGAGCGCTTGAATGCTACTGATACTCAGCGTATCACGCGAGCAGTTGAGGTCTACCTACAAACACATATTCCAATAAGTGACTGGCAGCGCAAGCCAAAGCAAGCATTGGCACATAATCCGAATCAGCAGTGGCACGCGCTATCGGTAATGCCAGATCGTCTATGGCTACATGATCGTATCGAACAACGCCTAGATATCATGTGGAATGAAGGGCTGGTGACTGAGGTCATAGACTTACTAAAAAAGTATCCGCTCACGCCTAATATGCCTTCGATGCGATGTGTGGGTTACAGGCAAGTACTAGAATACTTGGTGCATATTGATCATCCGATATTTGATGAGACTCATCTGGATAAAACTCAATTTTATGAAGCTTTTGGAAAGCATACAGCTGTCAACGGAAAAAAAGAAATCACAGATAACGTTGCTCAGTTAGTTGCTCAACCAAACATGGCTAGCCAAGAGACCGAGGCGCTTGCTTGTCAGGAAATGCAAAATAAGGCATTATATGCTACAAGACAGCTAGCAAAACGTCAGTACACATGGCTAAGAAAGGTAATGCAGTTGCCCAGTGCGTCATCAAGTGGGATAGCAGACTTTGAGAGCGGGGCTGATACTAGCAGTCGTATGATACTACAAACGTTTGAAATCATGGCCGAAGCACGAGAGTACTTGTCTTAAAGTGTAATAATAGCTAACACAATTAGTTTCAAAAATTGACATAGATAGCTGTTATAATTTGGCTCAGTGCTTTGAGCATTGTTATGATGTCTGGTCTATAAACTTTTGTAGACAGAAAGTATTAACGAAACAACTAGTTACTTAATTATTTACAATAATAACGTATTCGCGATAAAGTGGAATCACTTAAGAGCAACGAATATTTATTTAGATACGTTTTATAAAGAAAACACCTTATTGTATCTACCTTTTAGCCATTATAATTAAATTAACACTTAAAATAATTGGCACTCAAAACATAACTATATAATATTTAGGAGAGATTTCATGTCAAAAGGACAAACTTTACAAGATCCGTTCTTGAACTCGCTGCGCAAAGACCGCATTCCTGTCTCTATTTTTTTGGTAAATGGCATTAAACTACAAGGCCAAATTGAATCATTTGATCAATATGTTGTTCTCCTGAAAAACACAGTGAGCCAAATGGTGTATAAACATGCCATTTCAACAGTCGTGCCAGCGCGTAACCCGCGTAGTAGTACGACGACAGGTACAAGTGCTCAGCCTCAGAGCGCAGCACCGACTGGATATCAAGGCGGTGGCTTTGAACGTGGTAGCAACCCTGCTGCTGGCGGCTTTGAAGAACGTGGTTTTGCATCGAGTCGCAGTGGATTCAATCGTGGTGGTTTTAGCCAAGGTCAGGATCGCGGCTTTGAACGCGGTAGCTTCGGTCAAGGTCAAGAGCGCGGATTTGAGCGTGGTGGTTTTGGTCAAGATCGTGGGTTTGATGCCACAGCAGATAATACAGGCTTTGAAGATAAGCCAAACGATGGTTCTAATGATAGCAATAGCTAACGTATTGCCCTAATCGAGCGTGTTGTCTGAAAAAAATATTAAGACATGATTTATTCGTTTAAAACCTGCTGATATAGTGGGTTTTTTTTGTATAGATAGCAGCAAGCTCTTTATTCAGTATGAAGCACTATATTAGTGTAGATTTTGTAGACCATTACTAATATGAAACATAGTGTAGTAAAATAGAGTATTGATTCATTATAAAAATAGAGCGGATTCATGAGTGATACCAAAAACAACTTAACCCATGAGCAATTTATTACCACTGCTATCGAGGCCATTAATACAGAGATATCTGCGTTAGCACTGCTAACAGAGCAGATTGACGACAGATTTGCACAAGCATGTGACATCATTCTGACTTGTAAGGGTCGAGTGGTAGTCACAGGCATGGGTAAGTCAGGACTAATTGGACGCAAGATTGCAGCGACCTTTGCCTCAACTGGTACGCCTGCTTTTTTTATGCATCCTGGTGAAGCGGGACATGGCGACTTGGGAATGCTTGTAAAAGGTGATGTGCTACTTGCTATTTCAAACTCAGGTGAGTCAGATGAAATCAAGATGCTACTGCCAGTTGTTAAGCATCTAAATATTCCTCTCATTAGTATCAGTCGTGATAAACGCGGTATGTTGCCACGAGCAGCTGACATTGTATTGACACTTGGTCAGTCGCAAGAGGCTTGTCCGCTTAATTTAGCGCCTACCTCCAGTACGACAGCTACTTTAGCGCTCGGAGATGCATTGGCGGTTGCTTTAGTACACGCACGTAACTTCACTTCTGAAGATTTTGCATTATCGCATCCTGCTGGTGCCTTGGGTCGTCAGCTATTGACGCGTGTTGAAGATTTGATGCATACGAACTCAGAGGACTTGCCTTTGATTCATCAGCAGGCCCCATTGCAACAAGCTCTGTTTACTATGTCTGCCGGACGACTGGGCATGACAGTAGTGACTGATGATGCTAATAAGGTCGTCGGCGTATTCACAGATGGTGACTTGCGCCGAGGGTTAGAAAAAGGCATCGATCTACAAACGCCAATGCAAGAAGTAATGGTTAGCAATCCACGCCATATCAGTAAAACGATGCGTGCGTCAGATGCGCTAAGCGTCATGAATGAGAGTGGTATTAGCCAGTTATTGATCATTGATGATGAAGATCGTTTAGAAGCTATTATTACCGTGCATGATTTGCTGCAAGCTGGGGTCAAATAAGGTTTGTGAGTTGCCGTTGAAATAGTTAAGCTATATAGAATAACGCTTCGAAAATAAATATTAAAAAGAGACAAATAATGCAGGACTTGATACAGAAAGCTGGACAAGTAAAACTATTGGTCATGGATGTCGATGGTATTTTATCCAATGGTCAAATTATCTATGATGCTAACGGTGTTGAGACCAAAGCGTTCTCCGTACAGGATGGTGTGGGTGTTAAGTCGTTAGCACGCTACGGTATTTTGACAGCCATTATTACCGGCCGTAGTAGTGCAATGGTGAACAAGCGCGCAACAGAAATGGGCGTCAACCATGTGGTGCAAGGCCGTGATGATAAATTAATTGCGCTAAACGAGCTGCTATCTTCTCTAGATCCTTCCCTGAATATCACTGCTGCTGACTGTGCCTATATGGGCGATGATTTACCAGACATTAAGGCGATGCAAACAGTAGGATTTGCAGCAACCGTACCTAATGCGCATGCTGAAGTTATCAAGCGCAGTGACATGGTAACGACTCGTGCTGGCGGTACTGGAGCGGTGCGCGAGATATGTGATCTTATCTTAAAAGGTCATGGACATTATCAAGACTTTATCGCGCATTACACGCTTGATGAGGCGCAAACTCAGGATAAACAGTCGTGAATACACGTGTATTAATTGTATTAGCCTTAATTATTGCTGGTATCGCGGGTTGGTTTTTTCAGCAGCAAGGCGACGTAACGCCGCCAGTCAATATTGAAACGACAGATGTCGATTATGAAGCTACCGATATTAAAGCCGTACAGACCAATGAACAAGGTGAAACCGAATACGAGCTTACCGCTGAGTCTTTGACACATAATCCTGAGACCAATCAGGATGAAATGTCAGGCATTACCATGAATTGGGAGCCATCTGCAGAGCAACGTTATCGTATTCAAGCGGGCAGTGCAGCTATTAGTCAACAGACAGGGGAGCTTAGTTTATCAGGTGGATTTACACTGGTGAGCGAAGGCAATAAGAGTACCCCTGATATCGAACCGATAAAAGTGACTGGTAGTACGCTAAAAGGTAATACGAAATCAGGCAAAGTATACAGTGACGCGCCTGTGAAAATCGAACAAGGCATGAATCGATTTGAAGCCTCTAGTATGACGGCCAATCTTGAGACGGGTGAGTACGAATTTGGTCAAGTGGCTGTTGCCTTTTCTCCATCTGAACGCCAAGACAAAGCATTATTTTAATCAAAGTACTTCTTATTCACTGTGTTAAAAAATAGCAGCTAGCATAAAGTTTGCAAATCCTACCACCTATTATGAAATGAGTTATTTATATGAAACTTAAATTTTTGCCTACTTTACGCGCATCATCACTCTGCTTGCACAAATTGCGCGCACTGCCAATGGTGATGTTATTGGCGCTACCACTATATAGTCACGCGTTGCCATCAGATTCTAATCAGCAGATTAAACTGCTAGCGGACAAAGCCACTTATAGTGAGCGTACCGGCGTGACCAGTTATGCAGGTAATGTCATTATTACTCAAGGTACTTTTAAGATGACGGCCGATAATATTACGGTCAATCTTTCTCAGCAGCGTAGCATTAACTCAGCGGTAGCAACTGGCCGTCCAGCGACTATGCAGCAAGTAGTCACGCAAGAAAAGGGCTTGGCAAAAGGGCAGGCTAATAAGATTGATTACAACGCAGTGTCTGGGATTATTACGCTAACTGGCAATGCAAAACTGGTTCAAAATGGTGCAAGCTTCGCTGGTAACGTCATTCGTTATAGCCTAAAAGCAGGTGATGTTGAAGCAACCGCTGGTGGTAATCAGCGCGTTGAATTGGTATTCCCGCCTAACAATGGTACAAACCAAAGTGGCGTACGTTAATCCAAATAAACAGGCTATGAGTAAATAAGTCTGCCTTTAGCAATGCTTAAATTTTGTGAAAGTAAGAGTAAGTTATGAGCGATGATAAAAATCTAGACCTATCGGCATCAAATACCAATACGGCGCCTGTCGCTCGATTGACTATGCAAAATTTAGGCAAGCGCTATGGAAAGCGTTGGGTAGTCAAAGACGTTTCATTTTCTGTCGAACAGGGCCAAGTCGTCGGACTGTTGGGGCCTAACGGTGCTGGTAAAACGACAAGCTTCTATATGGTGGTGGGACTGGTCAATATGGATAAGGGCCGCGTTACGCTAGGTAAAATGGATTTATCTAAATACGCAATGCACGAGCGAGCGCGTGCGGGTATCGGCTATCTACCGCAAGAGGCATCAATCTTTCGTAAATTGTCTATCGAAGATAATATTTTAGCTATCCTACAGACTCGTACAGAATTAAGTAAAGTTGAACAGCAGCAAGAGCTTGAAAAGTTGATTGGCGAGTTCCATTTAGAACATGTGCGCAAGTCTCAGGGTATGAGCGTGTCAGGCGGTGAGCGTCGACGCTGTGAGATTGCGCGAGCATTAGCCGCTGATCCTAAGTTTATCTTATTGGATGAGCCTTTTGCAGGGGTAGATCCTATCTCTGTTGGTGATATTAAAGACGTTATTTTGACATTGAAAAATCGTGGCATTGGCGTTTTAATCACTGATCACAATGTCCGAGATACATTGGCTATTTGTGAAAAGGCTTATATCGTATCAGAAGGCGCTATCATTGCAGAAGGTACTTCAGCTGAAGTGTTAGAAAATGATTTAGTAAAATCTGTTTATCTAGGTAAAGACTTTCAAGTATAAGTGAGAGCGTTAAATCCCTTATCTCATACTCTATTTCATATAGTGCGCTCAAAACAAAAAGGTGCCGTTAAAGTAGAGTTATGCTGGTATGGATTTTCCTTACTTCCTATGCATTCCACTTTCCAAACGCTACGTAAAATTCATAATAATAACTTTGTAATTTCTAATTAACTAATAGAACTGGTTAACACTATTTTATATAGAGCTTATAAGCCAGTTACTACTTATATCTATAATTAATATCTCTACAATTAACATTATCCTCTTTCAAGTACAGCTTGCAAAACCAATGGCTGACTTATCATAATAAATATTTTTGAATCAGCGCCTATAAAGCGTGACAGTACTTTCTTCATTATTCTCGATTGATCCTCTGAATAAGGCTTATAAGCTATGGCAAAAAATAAAAGCAGCTATGTCTGTCAGCATTGCGGTGCGCATTTTGGTAAGTGGGCTGGGCAGTGTACGGATTGCGGGGAATGGAATAGCTTGGTCGAAGCCCCAAATGTCAGTATGCCACATCACAATAAAAGCACCGCGAAGCCTAATAACGCACGAGCTGCTACTCGTGGTACCAGTGCACCAGCTGGTAACTATTCTGGCACTCACAGTGCTGTCATGCCGCTTAATGCAGTAAGTGTGACGCTCGACACGCGCCTACCAACCGGTATCAGTGAGTTTGATCGCGTACTCGGCGGTGGACTAGTGGCAGGTTCTGTGGTGTTAATCGGTGGTGATCCGGGTATTGGTAAATCAACTATCTTGCTGCAAACGGCGACCAATATGGCACGGGCGGATTCACTGGCAGGTAGTGCACTATATGTGACGGGTGAAGAGTCGCTTGCACAGGTAGCCATGCGAGCCAAACGATTAGACTTGCCTGCTGATAGACTGCGTGTGTTGGCCGAAACTAACGTAGAAACTATCTGTGCTGCATTAACGCAAGAGCAGCCAGCCATCGCTATTATTGATTCTATCCAGACGATTTATACGGACGCTATTAACTCTGCGCCAGGTGGTGTCAGTCAAATTAGAGAGTCTGCTGCGATTTTGACTCGCTATGCTAAGCAAACAGGGACAGCGCTATTTTTAGTAGGACATGTAACCAAAGAAGGTACGCTAGCGGGTCCGCGAGTATTGGAGCATATGGTTGATACCGTACTTTATTTTGAAGGCCAGTCTGACTCGCGTTTTCGTATGATTCGTGCGGTCAAGAATCGCTTTGGTGCGGTTAATGAACTGGGCATCTTTGGTATGACTGATATGGGGCTCAAAGAAGTCGCTAATCCATCAGCGATATTTTTAAGTCGTTATGACAAACCTGTTGCTGGGTCAGTTGTCATGGTCAGTCGTGAAGGTACAAGGCCGTTACTAGTAGAAGTGCAGGCCTTGGTCGATGATTCACAAGGTTCGCCTAGAAGAATGGCACTGGGTTTAGACTTCCAACGTTTATCCATGCTACTAGCAGTGATGCATCGTCACGGCGGGATACATACCAGTGGACAAGATGTCTATGTCAACGTCGTTGGCGGCGTCAAAGTCATAGAGACAGGATCTGATTTGGCCGTACTGTTGGCCTGTGCTTCAAGTATTAAAGAGAAAGCGTTACCATCTTCATTAGCCGTGTTCGGCGAAGTTGGTCTATCAGGGGAAATACGCCCAGTACCTAATGGACAAGAGCGCCTAAAAGAAGCGATGAAACATGGGTTTAAGCATGCCATCATTCCAAAGGCCAATGCACCTGCTAAAGATGCGCCTCAGTTTAAGGGTATCAATGTGATTGCTGTTGAGCGACTCGATGATGCCATCGAAAGCGCCTTTGAGTTATAAGGTATATAGAATTAGTAGTACTTTGTTTTGAGTAGCTTAGTCGCTACTATGAGCCTAAAGCGATAAATATAAACCATAAAAAAAGCCTAACTAATGATTAGTTAGGCTTTTTTTGCTATATAGGCTAGCAATATTATTGATCTTTAAAACTGATACCTAAAATTAAGGTCCTGCAACGCGTTCGATAGCAACGTTACCCACGCCTTTGCTCGTAATACCGAGTTTTTTGGCAGCACCATAAGATAAGTCTAATACACGGTTACCATGGAATGGGCCGCGATCGTTCACTTTTACCACGACACTTTTACCATTAGTCTTGTTAGTAACTTTGACATAGCAGTTCAATGGCAATGAGCGATGCGCTGCAGTTAAACCATTCATATCAAAAGTTTCGCCACTGGCAGTCTTGCGACCATGAAACTTACGACCGTACCAAGACGCAAGGCCAGTCTGCTTGAACTTACTGACAGAGTTAGAAGCAACAGCTGTTAAGCGCTCTAATACATCTTCATCATTGGTAACTTGTGTCGTATCATTGGCTAACAATGAGCTGCTAAGTGCCAATGAAGTCGGCTGACGAGCTGACTTTACCAAACTTGATGCACCATCATGCTGACGGCTTAGTTCACCAAGTACACGGTCAATGTGGGAGGCGTTATCTTGCGAAATCATAGCAAGTGTGGTCTTTGCTTCTACAGCATTTGCATTGGTAGCGACTGCAGAGCTAGCAAATAACATTGCTGACATTGTAAGTAAACCAGATAAACGCTTGTTCATAAATACCTCTATAACTTATACATCAAAACCTAACTCTAAATATTTTAGATTGAGCATGGCATTAATCTCTTGTTTTCATATTGATTAATGAGTGGCTCTTATAGATGTTAATATATGGTAATTTTTCATTTCATTATCATCAGTGTTCAGCAGAAATAGAGCTAAAGTGACTGACGATACGCTTAAATGATAGTTAGCGATAAGCATTGAATACAAAGTCCAAAATCAGGACTGAGTGACAATGTCACTATATGTCGTATTTACATGATGTGCGATATACAAACTTCATTAGAATGCTACGTTAATAAAGGGTTCAGAGGACATCGCGTATCGCTATGTTATCAAACCGTTAATTAAGTAGTGTATTTGAAAGTCTGGAATCTACAAGATGCTAACTATACGGCTACGCTACAACCTAAATATATTTAAATGCAAAGTTTATTAGTAGCTATGTACGGGTTATGTATCAGAGTACAGTAAAACGAGGTTAACGCAATTTTTTGTAAAAAACAAGGAATAAAATCTTTCTGAACTTATAGATGGTTAACTAATATCGGAAATTACGTCAATTTTCTAGTAAAAATAATGGGCGCTAAAACGAACAATTATTTCAGATTTGTAACTATTATTGTTATCTATATGAACATACATTATATGAAGAGCATTAAAATAAAAAAGCCATAACGCGAAGAATAAAACTTTTCTTCGCGTTATGGCTCATTGTCTTTTATCGAATCATTAGTAGTACAATACAATTTATCTTAATGGTACTACCATAATTATTACAACGACTTACTCGAAAGACGAATTATACAGAAAGTACCTGATACAAATTAGCCGGATTTATGTGTATGGATAGACATGAGTAGGCCAAATCCTGCCATCAAAGTGACGATAGCCGTACCCCCATAACTAATGAATGGTAGTGGAACACCTACGACAGGCAAAATGCCGCCAACCATGCCGACATTGACGAATATATAAACAAAGAAAGACATGGCGATAGCACCAGCCAACAATCTGCTGTAAACATCAGGATGGGTGAAAGCGATATATAAGGCACGTGATAAAAGGCAGAAATAAATGAACATCAGCAGCATCACGCCTAGCAAACCAAACTCTTCAGAGAAGGCGGCAATAATAAAGTCAGTATGGCCTTCTGGCAGGAAATGTAGGTGTGACTGTGTGCCTTCTAGATAGCCTTTTCCAGTAAGACCACCAGAACCAATGGCTGTCTTCGATTGAATGATGTTCCACCCAGCACCTTGTACATCTGCTTCAGGATTAAGGAGTGTCAAGACTCGCGTACGCTGATAGTCGTGGAGTAAAAAGTTCCAAGCAAAAGCAATAAACGGCACAGCCAAAATTACAGCAGCAGAAATCAATCGCCATGAAAGGCCTGCTAAGAAAAGCACAAATATGCCGCTAGCAGCGACCAGCAGTGATGTACCAAGATCGGGCTCTTTAGCAATTAATAGCACTGGTACAATGATCAATGCCAAGGTGATAGCAATGCTAGACGCTGACGGTGGCAAATCACGCTTAGACAAAAACCAAGCACACATCATTGGCATGCCAAGCTTCATGAACTCTGAAGGCTGCACACTACCGAACCCAGGCAAATTGATCCAGCGCTGAGCACCCATACGTACTTCACCAATAATATCTACCAATACCAATAATATAAGTCCTAAGACATAAAATATGGGTGTGAAAGTACGATAGAGACTAGGCGGTATCTGCGCCATAGTAAACATTACAGCGAATGCCACCCCATAACTGACCATTTGGCGAATGACCATACCAATATCTTGGCTTGCGGCACTGTATAGAATCGTCAGACCGATACAACAAACCGTCAATAACAGTAAAGTTAACCATGGGTCGATATGAATGCGTTGCCATAGTGTCGGTGCATGACCTTGACCCAAATGATGGCTCTGACGTGAAAAACGATATTGCGGGTTAGAAGACATAGGCAGAATTTGGCTAACAATTGGTGTAGGAGGGAAGTACTAACTAAATTATTTCATTATAAATAATGATGAGAAGCGTACTTAAAAGTACCGACTTTAATAAAAATATGCGTGCACGCAATGGCTATATAATTCACAAATAATAATAAAGTCACTCAATTATAAAAGTTGTAAGGATAAGTGTTAATTATCAATATTGGACTTCAAATTAGAAGCGATAGTTTAGCCTGCTTGTTGAAAATTTGATAGTATCGATAAAACGTTTTTAGCGGTAGTTTCTTGCAATGATAAAATCAAAAACCCATGCGTATAGGCAAATTTGCCAACCTATTATTACCCTTATCCTATGTGCTGGCAGTGTCAGTGCTCATGCCGTTATTATCAGTGATGATAGTGAACGCCGTATTCAAATACGTCAAAGTAGCAGTACAAGCAATAACAGTAATGCGTATATAACGCCTTCTACCAACAGCTCATATCAGCGTCCTGGTGTCACCATGTTGAGTGGTGCGAGTGCATCAAATGGCGACAGTATGCAAAACTTGATTGTACAAAAACAGCGTGATTTCGAGATTGATGCTAGGTTGTCCATTGAAGAAAACAAACGTGTGAATGTAGTGAGACGCGGTACTACTTATAGTACAGCAAACAACACCTATAATGGTGCTTATAACGATTCTATGAGTATGGACTTTAACGCATGGTTAAATAGCAATAGCTATCGTGCTAGACAAGTAGCAGAGTACGAACGCTATCTCAGCGTACGAGTCGGGTCGCAGAATGTACCGCCATTGTCGCAACTGCTGACGACTGCCCGTAGTTGGAGTAAATGCGGGTATGAGCCGTATCAGCTGCCACCTCAAGAGCTATGGTCTAACATTGTACCAACATTGCGCCTTTATAGTGAGTTGAAAAACCAAGGCATTTTACCACTCAGCAGTGAGATACGTTCGGTATATCGTAACCCAGGTTTGAACGATTGTGCAGGCGGGGCAGACGGTAGTAAGCATATGAATGCAAGTGCTATCGATATCTGGGTACCTGAGTACGAAGACAATTTATGGCGCTTGAGCACCATGCATGATGGATTATGTCAGTTTTGGCAGTATCAAGGACAGTCTTATAGCTTTGGCTTAGGATTATATGCGACAGGGGCTATTCATTTAGATACTGATGGTTATCGCAAATGGGGGTTTAATCACGCTAGTAGTTCTTCTTCTTGCCGTTATTAGTTGACCTGCCAAGAATCGAAAATTCAAATAATTATAAAGTTAGCCGAGATAACGCTAGATATATATTCATTTTTATATATACTATTCCGGTGTTTACTAAAAATAATAATTTTGTAATTATTTGGTAGGATTGATAGGTTAGACGCATGAGTTCATTAAAAATTTGTTCGGTCTTTAAAAACTATGCTTTAATAATATGTGTTATCAATCGCCTTTATATTTTCATGGCTTATAAAGAAAACCACCAAATTTACTTTAAGCGAAAACTATGAAAAATCAGCGCTCGACAATGAAAAACTATCATAAATTAAATAACGAAAAGCAAAGTTTTTTGCACTCGAACTATAAGTATGGTGCTTTGTTTATTTCTGCACTTATGTCGGTATTACTGATTAGTGCGTGTAGTACAGAGATGTCCTCTGAAAACAATATGATAGTGATGGATAAGGCTGATAGACATATACAAAGCTCTAAAGAGATAGAAGATAGTATCAAAAACTCTTACGCTCGTTTGGCCTCTAAGCGCTCTGATGTCTGTCCCAAACTAATTCAAGAAGAAACAGGTGCTCAGGTCATTGAACGTATATCAGAGGTCATGGTAAATGACTACTGTGATTATTTCTTATATCCGCGAGAGGGTCAGCGCCTCAATGTTAAAGTAGATAACCGTCAAATAGAAGCGCTATTAATTGTGCCGACGCTACATAATTTTGCCAATGGTAATTATAAGGTGACGTCTTATGACAAGCACGTTATCCGTTTGAGCTATAACGGGGCTACTCATAAGCCTGAGCATTTTGTCTATGATGTTGCGCTAAAAATTTCTGATGCCAAGCACTCCTAATACTAAGCATTCCTAATATTTTACTTCTTATTTAAAGATTATAGCCGCTCAGATATCAAAGTAGATGTTATGAGCAGTATCTTTTACCACTCATAATACGTCCACAAAATTAATAAGCCTTATCATTTCTAAAATGGCTTCCTAGCGATTTATTTCTTACTGGTTTTCTTTGCCGCTTTCTTTTCTTTCCACGGATCTTCTTGCCCAACCGTAACTATTAAAAAGTTATCAGGCTTTAGCGTATCTCGCATGGTTTGATTGACCTCTGAAAGTGTGACTTGATCAATGCGATTGGTATAGTCAGCTAAGTAATTATTCGGCAATTGGTAAAAATTCATCATTCCGAGTAAGCCATTAATACCAGCATTGCTCGCAAATCCCATTGGGAAGCTGTTTTTCAAATTATCTGTAGTTAAGCGCATCTCCTCATTGGTGATACCCTTGTCCAGCGTTTCGTTGATAACCGCTAAGCTTGCATCAATGGCCGCACGCGCCTTGTCATTACGTGTCGAAAAACCAATCTGATAGGGGCCTCGAGAGAGCATTGGGTTCATCGATCCCGAAATTCCATAAGTATAGCCAAGGTTTTGTCTCACCTCAGTCATTAGCCGCGCATTAAAATCACTGCCTGCCATGACTTCATTTCCAACAGCAAAGTTGGTCTGCTGCTGCTGTGCTATTGGGTCAGTTGCCCGTTTGCTACCCAGCTGTCCCATGAGTACAGTGGTTTGAGTGCTTGGAAATGGAATATGAACGTGCTGCGCTTTAGTCAGCGGCTTCGGCTCAGGTAAATCAGTGGCAGCTTGGCCAGTAGGCAATTTAGCAGTGATGTCTTCTGCCAGTTTTTTGGCTTGTTCTGATGTCAGGTTGCCGGTCATAGCAACAGATGCATTTGCTGCCACTAGATATTTGTTTTTAAAGTCTATCAGTTGTTGTTTCTCAATCATAGGAACGCTTTCTAGCGTGCCGACTGATGGATGCGCGTAAGGGTGAGTACCGTACAAAGCATCATTGAAAGCGATACTTGCTAGGCTATTGGGATCTTGTTTTTGTTGCTGCAGGCCTACCAACAGTCTTGCTTTATTGCGTGCTAGAACTTGCTCGTCAAACGTAGGCTCACTTACCATCTGTGTCATTAAATCAATGGCTGGCAGGAGATGCTTGTCATCAGATAAGCTACGCAGTGAAACGATAAACATATCCTTATAGGCGCTACTGCTTAGATTGATGCCCAACGTTTCCACTGCACGTGTAAATGCGTTTTCATCTAGACTTTTTGAGCCCTGTTCGAGCATCGTCGCTGTCATATTAGCAATACCAAAACCATCCTTTTTGATACTACCATCACGCGCGCTACCAGCATTAAAACGCAAATCCACATCGACAATTGGCAAGGTGGTCGTTTGTACAAACATGACAGGTACGCCAGACTTGGTCTTAAACTGTTGAATGGTCGGTACAGTGACTTTTAAAGGTTTGTCATCGTCTAAGCTGGTCAGTTTAGATAAGGCAGCAATTGGCGCACTTGCATCGACTGCAGCAGGTGAGCGGTAATCTTCAGCAGTCGTTGTATCAGCCTGCGCAGTAGTAGCCAAGACGCTAAAAGCAAAAATTACGCTAGCACTGAGGTGGGATCGCTTTTTAGATGCGATAGTGCTGCTTATAGAGGATGAAGCAGTCTTAAAAGATTCTTGTCTTGCTTTAGAGTCGTATTTATTCTGAATCATGAGTTTCTTCTTATTAAGAATACGGTGTTATGGTCATTTCTATGAGACGTTTGATAATAGGCAGCGACTATTTCGCTGAGGTTTTATTGTCTTTAGGTGGCACGACATGCATCACCGTTAAGTTGTCTTTGACCAAATACTTTTTACTAGCAGCCTGAATGTCAGCCACACTGATACCATCGAGCTTAGTTGGCAGTTTAGCAAGCAGTCTGTCATCTAGGCCGATAGATTGTAACGAGCCAATCATACGCGCTTGTCCTTCCATGCTGTCTTGCGCATAAATCAACCCAGTAACCGTATTGGTCTTGGCGCGACTGATCTCATCATCGGCAATAGGATCGGTTTTCAGCTTTTCTATTTCTGAGGTTATGGCTTGTTGTGCTTGCTCTAAGCTGACGCCTTCACGAGGTGTTGCTTGAATCAAAAACAGGCCATCACCGCGATCTAGCAAGTCGTAAGAAGTACCAACTGTAGTAAGCAGACCTTGCTCACGTATCAGTCGACTCTCTAAGCGTGCAGATAAGCCGCCATCGAGCACATCTTGCGCAAGTGACAGGGCATAAGCTTGTTTTTCATTGCTTCTGCCTGCCGTGGCAAGGCTTGGCACGTTGTAACCCATCAGTAGAACGGGGACTTGTACGGCTTGCTCAGAGTCTACCTTTTGATAACCACGGAAGCCTTTTTGAGTCACAGAGGTACGTTTGGGTAGGTTGCTTTTTTCTAAATCACCGAAGTAACGTTTGACTTGAGTAAGTACTTCTTGTGGTTGCACGTCACCGACGATGACTAACGTTGCATTATTTGGTGCATACCACGTCTTATACCAGTCTTTTAAATCTGAAAGTTTAATCGATTCTAGCTCGTTCATAGGCCCAATGACAGATTCGCCTTTTGGACTGTCAGGTAAGGCCAGTAGACGAAATGACTCATACGCTTTGGCAAGCGGATTGTCATCAGTACGTTGGCGGCGCTCTTCCATGACCACTTGATGCTCTTTGGCAAATTCTTTTTCATCAAATATAAGGTTTTTCATGCGATCTGCTTCAAGCTCTAGCGCTAATGGCATACGGTTGGCGGGAAATAGCTCGTAGTACCCCGTATAGTCATAACTGGTAAAGGCATTGTTGACCCCACCAAACTTAGCAATTAGCCGCTCATAATCATCACTAGAAACATTGGTGGTGCCCTTAAACATCATGTGCTCGAGTAAGTGAGAGATACCACCTTTATCAAGAGGCTCATCTGCCGAGCCCACTCGGTACCAGATTTGTGTCATAGCGACTGGGGCACGGTGGTCTTCTTTTATGACGACTTTTAGACCATTTTCTAACTGATATTCATGTCGACCTGACATGTCCATTGTCAACTCAGACGGCTGTGTGTCTTTGCTCGTTTTATTTTCATTTGATATATTTTGAGCCGAGCTATCGGTTGCGATTGAGCTTGTCGTGGTTGCAGAGTTAGTAGGCATCGTATTGGTTTGACACGCAGCAAGTGACGCTGCTACTGCTAAGGCACAAGCAATGCGTAATGGCGCAGCTGCTAGAGGTAAAGACAATGGCATGGTATGGTCTACTTATATAAAATAATAATAGAAGAATTAAATGCTAATCATAGTAATAAATGGCATTACAAAGAGGTCTGAGCACCAACCATAACACTAGCAGTCGGTCTAAACTCTTGCGTCGTGGTGCAACCTGTCACTAATATAGTCGTCGTTAATAAAACAGCCACACTGATGCTAATTTTCTTATAGTGCTTAGAGAATAATGACATAACGGATTCCTAATAAGTATTTATCGAATAAGTCTTGGTAGAGTAAGCGAAGTCTGACAAGTAACAGGTCAGAATTCTGTGTCCAAACCTTAAGCAAAACTTTCTCAAATCATTGAGTGATTTTTTAAACAGATAAATTTTGACGATAGTCTAATAGGGTAAGGGCTGAGCATGACTTGAATTATGCTAAAATAGGTCAAAATTAAGAATCATGTCGTTCGTAGCCAGATGACAATATGCAAATCCATTAACAATAAACAAATAATTAATCGTGATAACTTTTAGGGCAAACTTATGAACAACCCAAACAATAGCAACCGCGTAGTCATTAACCTTGATGCGGGTCTTGATGACTTAGATGACGATGATATTACCTTACCCAGTCTACCGGTGCAATCTATGCCCATTATTGATGAGACAGAGAGTGTTGCTCCACAAAAGGACAGTACGGTAAACCAAGATGTCTCTAGCAATGAGGCTGCAGACAATATTGCTTTGGCGACGCCAATTGTTATGACAGAAGAGCATAATGTCCCTAAAGGTGATTCTGAAAGCTTTTCAAGCGCTGCAGAGACAGCCGCTACAAGTCAAACTAATACTGCGTCAACCATTCCTGCTATGCCGTTGCAAGAGCAATTGGGTGATACGCCAAGTGTAAACCCAGTGGCTGAAAGCGACACACAGGCAGCTACTAGCAAAGAGTCTGCTACAGAGTCACAAGAGACAAAAGAGAATAAGAAAAAGGGCAGCTGGTTCAACCGTATGAAAACGGGCCTCAGTAAGTCACGCAAAAACTTAGCCGAAGGCATGGTCAGTATCTTAATCGGTGGTAAGGAGATTGATGACGAACTATTAGAAGAAGTCGAAGATCAGCTACTGGTAGCCGATATTGGCGTTAACGCGACGAACCGTATCATCAAGAGCCTCACCGAACAGACAGATCGTGGTGACTTGATCTATGCTCATTCTTTGTATAAAGCATTGCAAAGTGAGTTGGTTGATATCCTTACACCGAAAGTTGAGCCATTGGTGATTGATACTAGCAAAAAGCCGTTTGTTATATTGGTAGTAGGTGTCAATGGTGTAGGGAAAACCACAACGATCGGTAAGCTTGCCAAGCGCCTACAGGGCGAGGGTAAATCAGTTATGCTGGCAGCAGGCGATACGTTCCGTGCGGCAGCTACTGAGCAGTTACAGATTTGGGGCGAGCGCAATCATATTCCAGTGGTAGCGCAAGGTCATGGTTCTGACAGCGCTTCTGTCATTTTTGATGCGATGCAATCAGCCAAAGCAAAGAACATCGATGTGCTCATTGCCGATACTGCTGGACGTCTGCAAAACAAGACACATTTGATGGCAGAGTTAGAGAAGGTCGTACGTGTCATGCGTAAAGCGGATCCAAGTGCTCCGCATGAAGGTATGATTGTGCTGGATGCTGGCACGGGTCAAAATGCTATCAACCAAGTCGAGCTGTTTAATAAAGTTGTGCCGTTGACAGGTATTACTATTACTAAGCTAGACGGTACTGCTAAAGGTGGCGTGGTATTTAATATTGCCGAAACGACAGATGTGCCTATCCGCTATATTGGTGTGGGTGAGTCGATTGATGACTTGCGTTCTTTTAGTCCGAAACAATTTGTCGCCGCTTTGTTCGAGACCGACGATAAAGAATAAGAGAGCCAGTTTTATCTAGTAAATCATTTTTAAAAGAATAGGGAAGTAGACGCTATGATAGTTACCACAGCAGCCTTTGGGTCACATCGATTAACACTGATTGCTCGTGTCAATGAGCATGGTCAGCCTATGCTCGTTGAAGCCAACTGGCTGCTTGCAGGTAACTCATGGCATAGCTCAAAATCTGTACCTAAACTTAAAAAGTACTATGGTCTGACAGATGAAGACTTTACTTTTATAGATAAAAATAGCCTAAGCATGAATGAACCTGCTCAAGCATTATTAATAGAAACGATTTTCCAACTCAAAGATTATGCTGATGGTAAACGTAAGACGTTGGATTTGCCTTTAGATTTCTCTATGGGTACTGAGTTTCAGCAAAGAGTATGGCAGGCACTACAAGGTATTGAGTATGGCGAAACCATCAGCTATGCCACACTCGCGCAGCGTGTCAACAGTCCAAAGGGGTTTCGTGCGGTCGCGCAGGCCAATGGTAAAAATCCTTTTAGCATTATCGTGCCTTGTCATCGAGTGATTGCGAGCGACGGCAAGCTTGGTGGTTATACAGGCGGGCTAGATAAAAAAGAGTATTTACTAGCACTAGAAGGAAGTTGGACATAAAACTGAGTCTGGAGCTATCTTAATAAGAAAGGGCCAAATACTTTTAGTATCTGGCCCTTTTTACTGAACAATTAATAAGCTTATGCTTCAAGCTGAGCCATGACGTCAGCAGAGAAGTTCACGTTAGTATAAACTTCTTGCACATCATCAGCATCTTCTAGCATATCAATCATCTTTATGATCTTTTCAGCATCATCGACATTGTCGATCTCAGCCGTGGTAGATGGTGACATAGTGACCTCGGCGTTGTCAGAAATAAGACCAGCCGCATTAAGGGCATCTTGAACTTGACCGAAACTTTCCCATTCAGTGATAACGAGTAAGCTTTCGCCATCATTTTCGATATCAACGGCGCCCGCATCTAGTGCAACGAGCATGACTTCATCTTCTAAGCTGACATCGTTAAAAGTGATTTCGCCACGTTTAGTGAATAGATACGCCACTGAACCTGATGTGCCAAGATTACCATCATTCTTGGTAAAAGCATGACGTACTTCGCTGACCGTACGGTTAAGGTTATCAGTCATGGTTTCGACCAATACAGCCACACCACCAACACCGTAGCCTTCGTAACTGACTTCTTCCATATTCTCATTATCACCGCCGCCTGTACCACGGTCGACAGCACGATTAATCGTGTCGCGCGTCATATTGACGGATAGGGCTTTTTCGATAACGGCACGTAAGCGTGGGTTTTTGTCAGGATCGGGATCGCCTTGTTTGGCAGCTGAAACGATTTCACGAATAATCTTGGTAAATATCTTACCCCTTACTGCATCCTGACGGGCTTTACGGTGTTTAATATTTGCCCATTTTGAATGGCCTGCCATATAACATCCTTAATTTCTACGTACTATTTTTATGGGTAAAAAGAGTGATCAACAACAACCTTCGATATCTGATTGCCTGATTTTATACTATCATTACTTTGTCTATTTAAGGTAGTAGCGCTACTGACACGTTAACGATTTGTATGTTGTTGAGAGTGCTTTTTTGCTACACTGTGGCAACTTATAGATTGTATTCACTGTGATAGGTGAGCGATATTATAAACCAGTTTTAGCTATTTTGACCAACTTGCCCTTATCCATCACATTTTAAGTCATTGCGCGCTATCAGGCCATTGATTTTATAAAGTACTGATTCTATGAAGCAACCAACCGCCGAAGCTCTTACACACTTGCGTAACCGTACGCATATCATTATTGAAGGCACAGATACTCGTCTGGGTAAGCTCTTTGATATTGTATTGCTGATTGCAATTTTAGCCAGTGTGGCCGTCGTCATGCTTGATAGTGTGCTATATATGCGTTTGCAGTATGGCACGTTGTTCTTTTATGCAGAGTGGTTTTTTACCATCTTGTTTACTATTGAGTATGCGTTAAGGCTGTTTTCAGCACCCAACCGCTTACGCTATGCTTTTAGTTTCTTTGGAATAGTAGACTTACTGTCTGTATTGCCAAGTTATTTGAGCCTAATGTTTGTGGGCGTACAGTATCTACTCGTGATACGGGTATTACGTATTTTACGCGTGTTCCGCGTTCTTAAGCTCAAGGCCTATATGCAACAGGCTGGGTTTTTGGCGTCTGCATTAAAAACCAGTCAGCAGAAAATTACAGTTTTCTTCCTATCGCTTGTATTGTTAGTAACTATCTTTGGTTCAATTATTTATGTCGTAGAAGGGCCAGAGAATGGATTTACCAGTATTCCATTGTCTATCTACTGGGCAGTTGTCACGATGACGACGGTTGGCTATGGTGATATGTCACCGAAAACACCGCTCGGCCAAGCAATTGCAACCATGGTCATGATCACGGGTTATTCGATTATTGCGGTACCAACAGGTATTTTTACGTCAGAGTTAGCACGTAATATGCGTCCACAGTTGAACCCAGTGACTTGTCCAAACTGTGGTAAGTTCGGCCATGCAGTAGGGGCAGACTTTTGCGATCGTTGTGGACACGCGCTACATATCTAGAGATAGGTTTAATCCTGACAGTCAATATACCTACTACGCATCGATGTATTCGTCAACCAGTGGTGACAGGTCGATCTCGACGCCTAGATTGACCAGATTCCAGTACTGTCCTGATACAGTACGGTCTAGCATCATAGTGGTAGCTGAGGGTTGAAACTGACCGAAGTACTTCAAAGACGTACGCATCTGGGCAATGGCCTCGTGATGGACTTGGCTACTGCCAAAATCAAATTCGCCTTCTTGATAGGGGTTAATGGATAAAGGTTTAAGCCCAATCGATAGCCACTTTTCATAAAACTCACCAGGGATGTTCTTATCATCTTCGCGGCGGATATCTAGGGCAATCAAATCTTGTTCAAGTGCAGTGACGTCACCTCTTAGCGCATGTTTGACAAAGCGTTTGAATAGCTGCACTTCGCTATCGCTATAGCTGCGGATGCCACCAAAATCATATGCCACGACGCTACCGTCATGACGGAACGCAAAGTTACCTGGATGAGGGTCGCAGTGCATACGGTATAAGCCAAATAGCTGGCCTGCGGTAAAATGAAACAAACGCTCTGCTATTTTTTGTTTGACGTCATTGTCCCATGTCGCAGCGACAGTCAATGTCTCTCCCATCTCTTCGGTCAACGTTAAAATCCGTCTAGAAGAATAGCTGCTAATCACTTTGGGAATAATAAGGCCTTCATCTTCCGCATGAAAAGCACCGAATACTCGTAAGTTATGAGCTTCTTTGACATAGTCCAATTCATCGTGCAGACTCTGGCGAATCTCATTAAAAAGCTGCTCTTGTAGTTGCTTACTCATATTGAGCACGCCAGCGATTTTTAATGCCATACGTACTTGTTTGAGATCGCTATCGCAGTTTTCATCAACATCAGGATACTGGACTTTGACCACCACTTTTTGACCCGATGGCAAAGTCGCTTTGTGCACTTGTCCAATGGATGCTGCGGCAAAAGGTGTCTCTTCAAACTCGCTGAATAATTCTAAGATAGGCGCTTTCAATTCACGTTCAACTTGGGCTCGTATCTGCGCATATGGCATTGGCGGCGCATCTTTCTGTAGCTTTTCGAGTGCTGACGCAACCTCAGGCGGGAACACATCCTTATATTGTGAAGCAATCTGTCCGACCTTCATCACTGCGCCTTTCATCTCACCTAACGTCTCGGCAATTTGAACGCCCACGTCTTGCATCAGATCTGAGCGAGCTTGCAGACGTTTTTCTTCGTCACTTGAGAGATGCTTAAATGAGTTTTTAGCGGCTTTGCCAGCAATACTCGCTGTCATGCCAGCGAGTTTCATAAAGCGTTTTCCGGACGATTTTGCCATTCATGTCACCGTATAATGGGTTGTTTGCTCAGTCGTAATTCTATTATTTTAATTGCAAGATTACTGTTTGACTAATGTGTGAAGACGCGAGCAATTATTTATAAAAAAGTAAGCGCCGCTACATCATTTGTTTGTGTCAACTGCATACATATTACTCAACCAGTAATCAAGCGCCATTTGATAGCCTAATTGTCCTAAGCCGCAAATGACTCCGACCGCAACGTCACTTAAATATGAATGATGACGGAAAGGCTCACGGGCATGAACATTGGATAAATGTACTTCTATAAATGGTTTTTGGGTGGCCAATAGCGCGTCGCGTAGAGCCACTGAAGTATGCGTAAATGCAGCCGGATTGATGATAATAGCATCAACTTGCGCAGATTTATCCGCCAATAATCCGTGATGCTGAATGTCGTCTACTAGCTTGCCTTCATGGTTGGACTGTATGCATATTAACTCTATACCGTGGTGGGCCGCGCGCTCGACTAATTGCTTTTCTATATCAGCAAGTGTCTTATGACCATAAATATGCGGTTCTCGCTTGCCTAGTAAATTCAGATTTACTCCGTTTACCAGTAGTAATTTATGAGTCAGTATTTTATTTGAATTCTCATTGGTCGATTGTTCTGCTGTTTTTGACGGAGTAGAGGAGGTCATAATGGTCTCGGTAACTATTGAGCAATGTTAATAATTTATTATATTATAAGAATAATCTAAGGTGCGCGGCGTTAAGCTAAAATGGTTTCAACGCATTTTGCTCTTTATCATAACAGCTTGCCAGCTAGGTTATAAAAATTTGTCTAAAAAAATTATTTAGATATCAAAAAGCATATTAAAAGTCTTTATGTTGCTAAAAACCCGTGCTATGATATTTTTTATGCAATAAATATTGCAAGTTTGTTGCTATCATCAAATTTCATGACGATAAGCGTGTTTAGCGAATTCGTTATGGAAGCACTATGTAGCTAATTCAAGCACTACATAGACGATGGTAAGTAGAGTAGTAATACTCTTAATTTTTGATTTCATAATCTTAGACCCTGTTTATATGCAATGTCGCAAAGGAAGCTAGGGCTAAGCGGACTTTTTTAGGAAGTAATATTATGTCAGCTCGTGAGCAAGGTATCGTTAAGTGGTTTAATGACTCAAAAGGCTTTGGTTTCATTCAACGTGACAGCGGAGAAGATATTTTTGTCCATTTCCGCGCGATTCAGGGTGATGGCTATCGTTCTCTAAAGGATGGCGAAAAAGTTGAGTTCAGCGTAGTAGAAGGTGACAAAGGTCTGCAAGCTGAAGAAGTCAGAAAGATAGAAGAGTAATTTACTCAGACATTAAAGCGGTTTAGTTATAATGTCTGTACAAACTACTGATATACTACTGAGTCAAGCCCATCTTATCTTACCTATGTTGAGTGAACTGCAGCATATTTGGTAGGGTTGGATTCGGGCTTGGCTTTTTTTATGCCTATATATCTAGTGATAGTTTGCAGGTTTAATAAAGCTACTCTTACTGCTCACGGTTTAAACGCTATATTTGACACTATAAAGGTTCATTGTGAGCCTATTTATAATTAATAGAATACAAGTAATTCATTTAAAAGGATATTTTTTTGAGCAATTTTACAACGTTTACTGATTTGCCACTTTCAACAGCGACCTTGCGTGCAGTAAGTGATCTAGGCTTTACTGAATTGACACCCATTCAAGCAAAGATACTACCGCATACATTGGCACATCAAGATGCTATCGGACAAGCACAAACGGGTACAGGGAAAACAGCAACTTTTCTACTGACTATTATGGAAGCCTTGCTTAAGCGTCCATTTACCAATGACGAAGAGCGCTATCTTGGTGAGCCGCGTGCTGTGGTCATGGCGCCAACTCGCGAACTGGCTCAGCAAATATTTGATGACTGTATTGCATTAACCAAATATACCTCGCTACATAGTGTTTGTATTATGGGCGGTACTAACTATGAAACTCAGCAGCACGAGCTTGAACGTCAATACGTTGATATCTTGGTAGCGACGCCTGGCCGTCTAATTGATCTTGCTAATAAAGGCATGGTGTATCTAGATAGAGTAGAGGTACTGGTACTCGATGAAGCAGATCGTATGCTAGATATGGGATTCATTCCTGATATCAAGCGCCTAGTTGGTCGAATGCCTGCCAATACCGATCGCCAAAGCTTGTTGTTTTCTGCAACCTTTAACCAAGATGTTATGAATTTGGCCTATCGTTGGTTACATGAGCCTCAGTTTGTTGAAATTGAGCCTGAACACAAGACTAGCGAGTTAGTAGATCAGCATTTTTATTTGCTGACAGAAGATCAAAAACTAGACGCCTTGCAGCGTATTATCAGTGATGAAGCAGTAGAGAAGGTCATCGTCTTTGCCAATCGTAAAGACCAAGTAAAGCGTCTGTATCACAAGCTGCGTCAAGCGCATAATATTGTGATGCTCTCCGGCGATGTCATCCAGCAAAAACGTGAGAAGTACTTACAGCGTTTCAAAGATGGTCATGCTTCTATTTTGGTGGCGACAGATGTAGCAGGGCGCGGTATCCATGTCGATGATATTAGCCATGTGGTTAACTTTACTTTGCCTGACCAACCAGATGATTATGTACATCGCATTGGTCGTACGGGCCGTGCAGGCCAGACAGGTATTAGTATCAGCTTTGTGAGTGAGGATGATGCCTTTAATATACCGGCATTAGAAAAGCATTTAGAAACCAAGTTTACGCTTGAGCAGTGGCAGGAATAATTGCTATAAACTGAGCACTACTTAATAAGCAAAAGCCCTCAATATCAAAAATGGTATTGAGGGCTTTTTTATATGCGAAGTGTTAATAATATCTGTTACCGATAACTCTATTGAGCGTGTTCCATCATTTCAGTATGCTCATGGTGATTCATGTCCATCGATTCATCACTCATGCCATGCATACTATGATCCATATGGTTGTCCATATTTTGCATGTTATGATCCATGTCTTCTGCCATATCCATATCGTGATTCATTTGGCTCATATCATGAGAGTCCATATCAGACATCATAGCAGCGTGGCTACCATGGTTCATCTCACCATGGCCACCATGCATATTTGCCATGACCATCGGCACGACTGCTACTGCCAAACCTGATATGACCATAACCGCACCATTTAACTGCCTTAAGCGAAAACGTCCGATCTTATCACGTAGCCAACCGACCGTCTCATGCGTCGCAACCAACATCGGTATGGTTCCTAGACCAAAGACAAACATCAACGCAGCACCGCTTAATGGATTATGAGCAACGACCGCAATTAGTAGAGCGCCATATACCAAACCACAAGGCAAAAAGCCCCAAAGCAACCCTGCTGTTAATGCGCGCGGAAAAGTATTAAGTGGAAATACCTTTTGACGCAATGGGCTAAGATACTGCCAAAAGCGCATACCAAAACGTTCAAGCTTAGTCAAAAACGGTGCACCAAGCATCGTCACACCGACGAATACCAGGACCAATCCTAATAAAATACGCGGTGTACTATTACCCATCATTAATGGCTTTAATACAGTAATACCGATAAGCCCTGCGATTAAACCCAATAATGCGTAACTCGTTAAACGCCCAAGATGATAAGTGGCTACCAAAGCACGGCGTTTAGCAGGGCTGACATCTTTCATAGATAGGCCAAACGCGGTCACAAGACCGCCACACATGCCTAAACAATGTGGTGAACCAAAGAATCCCATTAGTAATGCCGCCACAAGTAAAGCGATGGTCATGAATGCGTCTCCTAAGAATGGTAAAGGGCGAACTTGCTAGTGCTGAATTATTTAATGAAATGGCAACAATAAATTACGCATTTATAAGGTAGATAAGATTAGATTTCTGAGTTTTTATCTATCTCAGAATTATCGTTATTCATATCAGTTGCCGCTGTTTCATCTTGTTGCTGGGTAGGTGCTGAGCGTTCGTGAGCATGCATGGTTTGGCGGCGTTCTTGACGGTCATCCAATATAATACGCTGTGATGCATTGTCCAGATCTTCGAATTGATTTGACTTGACCGCATAACGCACTGCCCAAATAGCAACCACAAACAGCATGAGACTTAATGGAATTAATAAAAATATACTGAGCATGGCAAATCTCTTAAATAGCAGTGTCTCTTATCATTATACACCCATCACAAATGTAGTGGATGATCGGTAGCATTTAGAATGCGTCTCTCAATGGTACCGTATACATCTTTAACGGTCATTCGTCAGAGTTTTTTGTGGCGGTGCCTCTTGGGGTCAATAGCTGCTGTGAAGTCACATCATTGGCATGGCGACAGTCCATCTGGGGACGTATCACATCGCGCAGGTAGGCTGCGACCTCATAGACAGCACGCCGTGAGTGACTTAAGTTGTGGGCAGGCTTCATCCAGTCGCGTCTCACTGGTAATGGCGCAGGAAGTGGTGTGCTATTGATACCATTTAAGGCAAACTGTCTGCGTGCACGTGCCATATGATAGCTATCAGTAATCAGATATACATGGCGTAACGGAATACGTTTGGCTGTAAAACGAGCGTTTTCACATGTATTCATGCTGGCATTTTCACTGATCAGTCCGTCGATACCGTGTTCCATCAACCATTGACCGAGCCATGGAGCTTCGGCGCCACTCAGTACGATCGGTAGGGGTAAGTCATGGTAAGCGCCTGCAGCGGTACGGGCGCGATTGAGGCTATAGCGATTGAGGATAATTTGGTTGTTGTGGTCATTGGTCAGACCGCCGCCTAGGACTACATAGGCAGTAGGCGGTGAGCTCATGGCAGCAGAAGGCATATCAGGTAGCGGCAGTAGAGAAAAGATATAAACGATTGCTTGCGAAAACAGCGGGGTAAATAGGCTAATAATCACCAAAATGACAGACGTTGAGCCTAGTATAAAAGTAATATTGATAATGCGAAAAAGCGTCACCATGCGTTCAGAAAACCGCAAGTAATATCGCCATAATCGTTTAGATAATAGCCGCTTAGACCATGATTTTTTAGGCCACATGCTCAGCATATCCAATTGAGCCATCAGCATTTACCCAGACTGGCTCACGTGACAATTGAATGGCAAATTTTTCATAGACAGTAGCAGCGATATATTTCTGCGCTATGGCTACATCCTCTTGCGTGGCTTGCTGAGGTGTATGGTTGGTTAGTACTAGTGCTTGCTGCTTATGCGTAAAAATAGGTGCAATGCCGCCCCCTTTTAACCCTGCTTGCTCAATGAGCCAGCCTGCAGCCACCTTTACCATCATTGCATCAGCCATCGCATAACCAACGATAGCTGGATAAGTTGCTTGCAGCGCTGTAAACCGCTCCTGAGCGATAATAGGGTTTTGAAAGAAACTACCACAATTAGGTAGCTGCTTAGGGTCTGGCAGCTTTTGTTGTCTAATATCTATAATAGCTTGCATAACATCATGAGGCATCGCTTGCTCGCGCCCTTGTTGCTCCGCATAGCGCTGCGCCACAGTCTGTACATCACCATAACTGGCTAGAATATTGGCAGGATCAGTATGTAATCTGAAACCTACACGGCTAATAAGCCATGTGTTTGGCGTACGTTTAAAGATACTGTCACGATAGCCAAATTGGCAATCAGCAGCTGATAAATGGTGCCAAGTTTGTGTCGGCAAATGATAGGCGCGTACATAATGTAAGCGGTCTTCTAATTGTACGCCGTATGCACCGATATTTTGTATGGGTGCCGCGCCAGTCAGACCTGGTATTAATGCAAGGTTTTCCAATCCATACCAACCTTGATTGACCGTATGTACGACCAAATCATGCCAATTCTCGCCAGCCATTACCTCGATCTCGACATAATCGTCGGTTTGATTGGTCAGATGAATACCACGCATCTTTGGCTGCAATACTATGGCTTTCAAAGCGGCAGGTAATAAGACATTACTACCGCCAGACAACACAAACAGTGGTAGCTTGTCTGCTGTATCCTCTATATAAGCTGCCATAAAATCATCAAGCTGCGCCTCATTCTCTAATGTCACTACAGAGTCAGCAACACAGGCCAATGCCATAGTATTGTCATGCGACAAGTCGATTGAATTATTGACTACGGCAGTCGCTGAAACATTCAAAACATCAGAGCTGATGGTAGACTGAGCACTGTGGTCAAGGCGTGAAGCTTGGGTCATAACATAGCCTATGTGGCAAAAGGATAATAAGTAATAAGGTAGCTATAGTTTATTCAATTTAAAAGAGATACAAGGCAACTGAGTGCAGACGTAACTGTGATACTTCAAGCGAGGTTAACGCTATAGCTCTTTTATAGAGGATTAACTATATTATAGAGGATACCGGATGCAAGAGTAGCAGAAATATAGACGGTATGGCTAGCAGGCTTTCCAGCTTTCTATCCAAGCTTGGGCGCTTGATTCGATACGCTCGATCACTTCTTCAAAATCATCGTTATCGCCTTTATATGGATCTGGCACATCACTGCCGCAATAGGTAGGGTCCTCTTCACTGAACAGCGCTAGTGTTGCCAAATTATCTTCTGACTCTGTAATGCCATCTTTGATAGCTTGTAGATCAGCTAGATTCTGTGAATCCATGGCTAAGATTAAATCAAAATCACGAAAATCATTGGCACTGACTTGACGAGCGACCAGCTTATTAATTTTATAGCCGTGTGACTTAGCATGACGTTGCGAGCGAGCATCAGGCGCACTACCAATGTGCCAATCACTGGTGCCTGCTGAGTCTATTTTTATAGATAGTCCAGCAATCGCTGCTTGCTGACGAAAAACTTCTTCAGCAGTAGGGGAGCGGCAGATATTTCCCAAACATACCAATAATACAGACGAGGGAGTACAGGCTTTCATCAGCATAATATGACCTTCTATAACAAAAAAAACATGCTATAAGAGACCGGCATTGTTAATGCGGCTTTTATTAGCATGCAATCGATTGAATAAGCTGCTAGCGTAACGCTTAATGCTTGGAATGGCAAGGATAGAGACTAAACAATAGCGTCATTTAACAATGAAAAATTGGCCATATGATGCATGGCCAAAAGGTGAGATAGTGAAACAGTTTTAATCTTGATTACTTTTAAAACGTTGTAGATCGCGGCGTTCTTTTTTGTTGGGCTTGTTATCAGGACGAGCAAGGTTGGCCAGTTTGCGCTGTTCGGCATAGTACGCACGGCGCGTCTCGCTCTCTTTAGTCTCCGAGTATAGTACCTCAGCGGCAGTCGCATTGCCACGCTGTGCAGATAGCGCCTCAACAACGACAGTTTTTTCTGTCATCGCGGTCGCTGAGCCTTGGCGAATGGTTAGCTCATCTCCGACTGAAATCTCTTTACTGGTTTTTACCCGGCTACCAGCATAGTGCACGCGTCCACTCTCAATCGCTTGTTTGGCTAGGGTGCGTGTACGATAAAACCTAGCTGCCCATAGCCATTTATCGAGACGGATTTTCACCAAACCTTGGTTATTATCATCAGCATTAGTATTTTTTTTCATAAGAGTCACTCTGCATTCGTTTTTATATTAAATCATAGTGTTATATAAACAATATTAGGGCAACTTTACTATTTGCAAATAGTTTTGATGACTGTGGGTTAGTTGCACCATTGTTGTTCACAAGGCACACCATCGTGGTTACCATCCATTTTGGTATTGGGACAGTAGTTTGTAAAATAGGTGGCTTCTGCACAGGATGTCATTTGTGAGCAATGTGTTCTGCCGTCACATGAAAAGCTTGAGGCCGGTTGTGTCGATAAGACTGGAGTTGCAGTTGGCGCTGATGTTGAAGTGGTACCTAAATCAACGTATGTCGGCGGTATGTCATCAATGTTATCGACGTCAGTAGAAGTAAGAGTAGGTCGCGTTACGATATCAGCCGCTGCATTGGTTGCAGGTTGATGTACCGTGTTTTTAGGTTGAAGGACTCTATAACCTATAAGCACGAAAATCAGACAGGTCAATATCACTAATACTTTGTTTATCACTGTGCCATACCTGCCAGCTCATAATTATTATTAATATGAAAATGGCAGTTTTTAATCGACTTAAAAACTGCCATTAGGTAAGAAACATTAAGTCTATTTTTACTATCTCAAAAACAACTGATAGCCAATGTTGTCATTGACCGTGGCACAGTCATAACCAATATCTAAAAGCGCGTCTTGTAGCTGACGAGAGTTACCTTCAGAGGCTTGTAACCCAACCAACACCCGACCTTCAGCGGCACCATGGTTGCGGTAATGGAATAAAGTAATATTAAAGTCATCGCCCAATTTTTCTAAGAAAGTCAGTAGGGCGCCCGGACGCTCTGGGAATATCACTTGTAGTAACTGCTCGTTTTCGACCTTGGCGTGACCACCAATCAAATGACGGATATGTGATTTGGCGATATCATCATCAGTCAGGTCGTGAGCAGTATAGCCATCGTCTGACAATTGGTTACTGATGGTTTGACGCTCTTTTTCGCCTTCTTTTAAAGCGATACCGACGAAGATTGAGGCAGGCTCCATTGAGTCTGGTGACTTTTTGCTGTCAGCGCGGTAGTTAAACTCTGTGATATTACGACCGTGTAGACTGCGACAGAAGTTCAAAAAAGCGCCTGTTTGCTCGGGGATAGTAACCCCAAAGATGGCTTCTTTTTTCTCACCAATTTCGGTACGCTCAGCGATATAACGCAAGCGGTCAAAATTCATATTGGCACCGCAAATGATACCGACGCAGTTTTTGTCTTGGATATTGTTGGCTTCGATATATTTTTTCATACCAGCGACTGACAACGCGCCAGCAGGCTCAACGATACTGCGGTTTTCTTCAAAGATGTCTTTGACAGCCGCACACACTTCATCATTGGTACAAGTGATCACTTCAGGCTCAACGATAGGACCTGAGTTATCGCTTTTTTGTGTACGGACGACGTCAAAAGGTAATTCACCAATCTGCGCGACTGCCACGCCATCAACGAACAATCCTACCTGCTCGAGCTTGACACGTTCACCTGTTTCAAGTGCTGCTTTTAGACAAGCTGACTGCTCAGCCTCTACCGCGATCACTTTTACATGCGGTGCCACTTCGCCTAAGAATGCGGCCACACCAGATATTAGGCCACCACCACCAACGGCAACGAATACATAGTCCATGTTGCGCCACTGTTGGGTCAGCTCAAGACCGATGGTACCTTGTCCTGCGATGACTAGCTCATCGTCATAAGGCGGAATAAAAGTAAGGCCTTCACGTTCAGCGCGGTCAATCGCATAGCGGTTTGCTTGATCAAAACTATCACCGTGCAGATCTACATTGCCACCAAGTGCTCTTACCGCATCCACTTTGATGTCAGGAGTTGTGGTTGGCATGACGATGATGTTGTTTAATGATAATTTGCGTGCAGAGTACGCCACGCCTTGTGCATGATTACCTGCTGAAGCGCAAATGACGCCACGCGCTTTTTGCTCATCGCTCAACTGACTGATGCGGTTATAGGCACCGCGCAATTTAAATGATTTGACTGGTTGTAAGTCTTCACGCTTAAATCGAATATCATTGGCAAAACGTTGGGTCAGCTTGGGCGCCGTTTCAAGTGGTGTTTGAATAGCAACGTCATAGACGGTGGCTTGTAAGATGGCTCGTACCCAGTGTGACAGCATAGTAATCCCTAAACAGAGTGAATATAAAAAGTGTAGATGAATATAAAAACGAAATAGATTAGCCTATGCCGATTTTTAGTATCTTGCAAGACTCAATTGCAGTTTTCTTGGGATTTCGTGCTTGAATTTACATGAAGTGCAGGTATTTGCATACGTTAAGTCTTAGGTAGGCACGATAGGACTCACAAATTAGCGTCATGATGCGCTAACATCCGTTAATATCATCGGTTATAATAGCCGCGCATTTTATCTGTTTTAGCCTTTTACTTTTTTTAAGACCATACGTTTATTTTCCAAGGATTTATGATGAGTGATCAGCAAGCACAAAAGCAAGCCGCGGCCAAAGCTGCTCTAAGCTATATCGAAGACGATATGATACTTGGGGTAGGGACAGGTAGTACGGTCAACTGTTTGATTGAGTTGTTGCCACAATTGAAGCTTGCTGGCGCTGTCGCTAGCTCACAGGTGACAGAAGACAAACTTCGTGCGCTTGGTATCGAAATAGTCGATTTGAACTTTGCTGGCACGTTAGATGTTTATATCGATGGTGCTGATGAAGTTAACGAGCACTTGCAACTTATCAAAGGCGGCGGCGGTGCATTGACTCGCGAAAAGATTGTGGCTGCAGCTTCAAATAAGTTCGTCTGTATGGTCGATGATAGCAAAAGCGTTGATATATTAGGTCGTGCGTTTCCAGTACCGATTGAAGTATTACCACAAGCACGCTCGTATGTGGCTCGCCAATTGGCCAAATTGGGCGGTGAGCCGGTATATCGTGAAGACTTTGTCACTGATTATGGTAATGTCATTCTGGATACTTATGATTTGGATGTGAGTAATCCAATCGCGCTTGAAAAAGAGCTAAATAATATCGTAGGTGTGGTCTGTAATGGTATCTTTGCAGCAAACCAAGCAGACGTTCTGCTAAAAGCAGGTGCTAATGGTGTGACAACGCTCACGCGTTAATCTATGATCAAATCATTTTTATAAACAAAAAAGCCGTCCAGATCTGGATGGCTTTTTTATTTGGGAACTTATTTAGGAGTGTGTTAGCAAGTTACCTTACTATTTATCCCACTGTCTTTTTATAGAATAGCCTAAGTTATGCAGGTAACTTGATTTTGTCTTTAAGTAAAAATTCCATCAATGCTTTTTGTGCATGTAAGCGGTTTTCAGCTTCGTCCCATACCACAGAGCGTGGGTCATTAAGCATATCATGAGAGATTTCCTCGCCGCGATGGGCTGGCAAGCAGTGCATAAACACCACTTCAGGATCAGCTTTGTCTAGTAGAGATGGCGTCACTTGATAAGGCGCAAAACGACGTGCACGCGTGTTTTGCTCTGATTCTTGACCCATACTTGCCCACACATCAGTGACAATTAAGTTAGAATCTTTTGCCGCGTCCTGTACGTTTTCTACCAGACTGACGCAATGTGAGAAGCGTTCCATAAGTTTCGGATCAGGCTCAAAGCCATAAGGTGCTGCCACGCGTAATTCAAAACCAAACTGATTAGCAGCTTGCATAAATGATGAACACATATTGTTGCCATCACCGACCCAAGTGACGATTTTATTTTCGATACTACCGCGATGCTCGTAATAGGTTTGCATATCAGCGAGCAACTGGCATGGATGATAGTCATCGGTTAACGCATTGATAATCGGTACGCTTGAGTATTCAGCAAAAGTTTCAACTTTTTCGTGCCCAAAGGTACGAATCATAATGATATCTACCATGCTAGAAATCACGCGTGCTGAATCTTCTAGTGGCTCGCCGCGACCGAGCTGCGTATCGTTTGGTGATAAAAATATGGCGTTACCACCAAATTGACCCATACCGGTCTCAAACGAGATACGGGTACGCGTTGAAGATTTTTCAAATATCATACCAAGCGTACGACCAACAAAAGGCTGGTATATCTCGCCTGCGTGTTGCATCTTACGCAATTCGCTTGCGCGTTTGATTAAGTTTTCTAGTTCTTGTTTGGTTAAATCAGATAAGGTTAAAAAATGGCGCAAACTCATAGTAATCCTAGCAGTCGATCGCAGTCAGTGAAACGTCATCAGTCTTCAATAGCATCGCGTCAGTGCGTATACTGGGTTGACAACAAACTTTTAGTATAGCGTATTTACTTTCAATGTAAACGTTCATTTTTATCAAGATCAAATGGCTTGCCAAATAGACCGAAATCACATTAGCAAGCCGCAATACCTTATATGCTAATGACTGTGCCGCTAATGATTATGCCTGTGTACGGTTTGGACGTATGCTTAGGCGACATAATAGCTCATAGCTAATCGTCCCAGCATGACCTGCAACTTCATCAACACGCGGTGAATTGCCCCAGAGCATGACCTTGCTATCTATAGCAAGACTCTCAGGTGCGCTACTGATATCAATGACAATCATATCCATCGCCACGCGCCCAATCACAGGGCAACGGTAGCTTTGATTGTCGTTAGCATCCATGACAGTAACATACGCATCATCCGTGACCACACGTGGGTAGCCATCACCATATCCAACGCTGACCAATGCGGTTCTGGTGTCTTGCTGCGCACGCCAGCGGCTACCATAGCCGATCGCATCATTGGCGCTAACGGTTTGTAGAGCAATGATTTGAGCAGTAAACTCCATTGCAGGCTGTAAGTCTAATTCTTGTGCGCTTTTATCAACGACAGGTGAGCTACCGTATAAGATAATGCCTGGACGTACCCAATCATAATGATGTTCTGGGAAGTTGACGATACCAGCAGAGTTGCATAATGAGCCTTGGATATCTGGGCTAATGGTGTCTTTCAAAGTCGCTAGTACGCTTGAGAAGCGCTCAATCTGCATCGCATTTAATGGGTGATCGTGGTCATCAGCATTGGCGAAATGCGTGGCTAGAATCAGCTGATAACCCGCTTCATGTAGGCGTTTTGCTGCTGATAGCACACCCTCAGCATTGAAACCCAAACGGTTCATACCTGTATTGTATTTGAGCCAAGCTACTCTAGTTGCACTGCCAGCTGGCGGGATGTTTTGTAGTGCCCACTCTAGCTGTGGTCCATGGTGAATCACGCAGCTAATCTCATGATCAATCGCTTGCTGCCACTCATCAGCGGTAAATGCACCTTCTACTAGACCGATACTTCTCACCCAACCTAACTGTCTGGCCTCCAGTGCTTCAGTCAAAGTAGCGACACCTATACCATCTGCTTGCTGCAGGGCTGGCAAGACTGCCGCCACGCCATGCCCGTAAGCATTGGATTTGACCATAGCCAATACCTTAGACTGAGGTGCTCGTTGTTTGACTTGATTTAGGTTATGAGTAAGGGCTTTTGGTTTTATAGTAATTGTGCGCATAATCGCCTTCTTTATGAGTAGAATTATGAAGTTATAAAGCCAGCACTGCATCGATTGAGTTGATGCGGTACTGGCTATTGTATTAAAACTGGTTATGTAAAATTATTCATTAACCTATAATTGAAACTGAGTCTATATAAGGCTTAGTCTTTGTTAGGGTTAAATTTTATAAGGTTAGTTACTCATCATTCTCAAAACTCACGCCTTGATAGTACTCTGGCGTTAGATTGATAAAGCGAGTAAATTGACCTTCAAAGCCTAGACGAATAGTACCGATAGGACCGTTACGCTGTTTACCAATGATGATTTCCGCCACGCCTTTATGGTCCGAGTTTTCATTATAAACCTCATCACGATAGATGAACATAATCAAATCGGCATCCTGCTCAATCGCACCAGACTCACGTAGATCCGACATGATAGGACGTTTATTTGGACGGTTTTCTAGACTACGGTTAAGCTGTGACAATGCAATCACGGGACATTCAAGCTCACGTGCCAGTGCCTTTAAACTACGAGAAATCTCGGAAATCTCGCCAACGCGGTTACCATCTAGACTTGGCACTTTCATAAGCTGGAGATAATCGACTACGATTGCACCCAAGCGACCGTCATGGTTTTTGGCGATACGGCGGCAGCGGGAACGCATCTCAGACGGCGGTAGGGCAGTACTATCATCAATATATAGATGCTTTGATTGCAAGTGTTGAATGGCGTTCATCATCTTTGCCCATTCATCTTCGTTCATTTGCCCAGAGCGCAAGTGTGTCTGATTAATCGCGCCCCATGAGGACAGCAAACGCATGACGATTGATTCAGCGGGCATCTCCATCGAAAACACCACGACGGGCAAATCTTCATTAAACAAAATCCCTTCTGCCAAGTTCATCGCAAAAGTAGTTTTACCCATAGAAGGACGTGCAGCGACAATAATCAAGTCACCCGCTTGTAGGCCTTGGGTTTTGTTATTTAGCTCGGCAAATGGTGTCTGCAAACCAATCATGCCATCGGGATTAGATTTGAGTTCTTGAATTTTATCGATAACATTGGTTAAGACCGAAGTAATACCGACAGGGCCACGCTGTTCAGCGCGTTTGTTATGCTGCTCATTGATACTAAATATCTTACCCTCGACATTGTCTAGAATATCACTAACGCTTTGGTCTTTTGGATTATAGGCAAGCGTCAGCATGTCATTACCAGTGGTAATTAACTGGCGTAGGGTTGATAGTTCACGCACACGCTGGGCGTAGGCAGTCAGGTTAAACAAGGTCGCCGGGCTTTGGCTCAAAATATCGGCTAAGTAGCTGTCACCACCTGCGCCTTTGAGGAGCTTTTGCGCTTCTAACCAGTCGTGTACCATGACCGTATCATAAGGCTCATTCACTGCCGCCAAATGGGCAATGGCATCAAAAATATATTGATGTCGCCCAGCATAAAAGTCATCTTTGGTGACAATATCGGCAATCTTGTCGTACGCCTCTTCGATACTCATCAAAGACGCGAGCAATGCCTTTTCAATATCGATATTGTGTGGCGGTGTCTGATTGAGTAAGTCGTCGGTCTTGTCGTTTTCTGCCATGAGTGCCTAATGAGTTAAAATGGGTATGAAAAAAGATGTCGATGATAGAGCAATACAAACGTAGCGCGCCTCTACGATAGAAGTACCAAAACGCGGTCTCAGGTTTGTCTGTAAATGCTACAATCAGATGCGAAAGTTTAACACATAATGTGGTTTTTTAGACTTGATAAAGCACTAAATCTGAATTGATTGTTTTTCATGAACTAAGAAATACCATACAATATCTAAGTATAAAAACTTAGAATAATAATTATAAATATAATAAAATCAGTAATTTAAATAAAAAGGCTATTGTTATGACAGAAGAAAAGCGCCCGCTATTAATCACGACAGGTGAGCCTGCTGGTATTGGCATGGACGTCGTACTGAGTTTGGCGGCAGAGGGCAAGCTGCAAGATTTTGACCGTCCGATTTGGGTGACCGCTGATGCAAGCGCGATGCAAGTGCGTGCAGATGAGTTGGTTACAGCTGGCGTTTTTGATAGTACGCCTAGTTGGCATACTATCAATACAGATATAAATGCCGATAATTTCGATGTTAATTTGGTGGCGCAGATATCACAGCAAGATATCAACGCTGATAGTGCTTTTATTTTGCTTAATGTTCCTTGTACAGAACGAGTTACTGGCGGGCAAATCAATACTGCTAACTCAGCGATGGTGGCTCAGCAATTAGACATTGCTCATCAGTTAGCAGTAAATGGAACAGTCGCCGCTATCGTCACAGGTCCCTTGCAAAAATCAGCGCTGATAGATGCCGGTATTAAGCTGTTAGATGGCACCATGTTTAGTGGTCATACTGAGTTTTTTATGCAGCAAAGTGGCTGTGAGAAAGTGGTCATGATGCTTGCCAATCAAGCGATGAAAGTAGCGCTTGTCACTACACATTTGCCGTTGAAGGACATCCCTGCTGCGATTACTGCGGACAATGTACGCCAAACGGTACAAATCGTCATCGATGACATGAGAGAAAAGTTTGGTCTCGCGCAGCCTCGTATCCTGGTTTGCGGCCTCAATCCACATGCAGGCGAGGGCGGCCATTTGGGTATGGAAGAAATTGAAATTATCAATCCAGTACTCAACGAGTTTATCAATATGGGCGTCAATATTTCAGAGGCAATGCCAGCGGATACGTTATTTACTACCAGACATTTAGCAAACTGTGATGCGGTCATTGCCATGTATCACGATCAAGGATTGCCAGTATTAAAATCGCACGGTTTTGGTGATACGGTCAATCTAACCTTAGGCTTGCCTTATATTCGTACTTCTGTCGATCATGGTACGGCACTAGACTTGGCAGGAAGCGGCAGTGCGAGTGCGACTAGCTTATACCAAGCACTAAATATGGCTAATGAGATGGCGGATAAGTCGCTTACTCATTGATATACCTCTGTTATGACTCATCGCCTAATAGGTATTGTTCACATCGTACTTGATGGTTTTAGTGTGAGTAATACCTACTTATGAATAATTAAACGTAATGTAAGTGGTTCTATTGATACATATAATCATCTATATCGCTTAAAAAAGTATTTAACTTTTGAAATAGGCTTGCTAGATTAAGGTTTCTTGATAAAAATAGGAGTGTAAGCTATGTCTGATATTGAAATCAAACTAGTACGATCTCGAGTGGAAGAAATCCTTGCACGTTATAAGCATCTGATTGATAAGGACTTCCCAGGCTATCGTAACCATGTTTATCGTGCCATTACTTATGCCATGCATTTTTTGGACAACGAACCTGAGTATGAGGCTTTAATTGAAACAATATTTGCCTATCATGACATAGGATTATGGACAGATCATAAACTGGCTTATTTGGAACCCTCTGAAGCAGTTGCACTTGCAGATAATGAAAAATATGACTGGGGATTTGATCCTCAACTACTTCGTAATGCAATTCACTGGCATCACAAAATCACCCCTTATTCTGGTAAAAATGAGGCAGTTATTGAGGCTTGTCGAAAAGCAGACTGGGTTGACATATCAAAAGGCCATATTCGTAAGGGCATGAGTAAAGCTGTTATTAAACAGGTCGAAGCAGCCTTTCCCAATTTGGGTTTTCAAAGCACATTGCTACGATTAACTAAAGATTATGAAGGTTCAACGCTTGTTGGCAGTATCAAGGTGACACGAGGTATTATGAAATGGTGATTAACTCACTGTGCCATCTTTGAATAATCTTTTTAAAATAAAGTAAGATAATCCCCGATTTGATGTGATCGCTTATAAAGAGTACGACGACTATCCAGAGCACTCGAACCATAACTACCATTAGCCTACAGTCAAAGACCTAAGTCCTCACTAGGGAGCCACTGTTGCTTCCCTAGAAAGACTTTCATGTTAAATGATACGAGAGCAAAGAGCTGCTATGTTGGTTGCGCTACATTTGAGATAGTTTGTAGATAAAATATCTGAAAAACACAGCCTGAGATGTTCTCCTACCATGACCTTGATCCGTTGAACGAAAACTTTCATCTGCACGGTGAAGAATGGAAGAGCGAGAAGCCGATGGACCAAAACCGCTGCCACCTCCTTCATATTATGGCGGCGGTTATGGTCTTAAACGCAGGCTCGAAAGCCTAGGGTCAGGTTCCTAAGATTGTCTGGTCACGGATACCGACTGGTTGACCAGCTCCATGGATCCGAACGAAGTTAAAAACGCGACGCTGGACGCATCGGACCCAACACCGATGCGGGCCATTGTGTCGGCACCTGCCATGCCAGTCGGGTCAATGAGGTGCCAGCTCCCTTCAAGATAGACCTCGGCCACGGCATGAAAGTCTTGTGGTGTCACGTCGGGCGCATATACGCTCACAAACCTAGCTGGTATCGACGACGCGCGCGCTAGTGTTACGAGAACATGCGCAAAGTCGCGGCATACGCCCTGACGTTGAGCAAAGCTGTCGAGCGCGGTGGTTTGTGCATGGCTCGATCCGGGTACATAGCTAAATGCCGACTCGATCCAGTCGCGCATCGCGGCAATCCGTGCGCCGCCAGCGAGATTGCCAAACTCGGCGTCCACGAAGGCATGGAACTGTTCGGATGGGCAATAGTGAGACGGCATCAAATGCCTGATTGTCTCTCCGGGCAAAAGATGCAGGGGCGTTTGGGACAGTGCCGATATGTCTAAGGCAGGACGGTCAACGGCGATTTCTGCGAGATAAGTGCAGCTAAAATCCCCTTCAGCGTGAATCCAAATCCGCTCTCCTATGCCATCATCGGCGGTAACCCGTGAAAAATGCGCAACGTCAGATGTCCAAATCTCGGCTGACCGTACCCGTTGATCCGCAAGATCGGCAGCTTCGATCTGAAGCAAAAGATCCATTGGCTCTGAGAGTCGATAATGGAGTGTGACGTTAAGTTTCAGGATCATATGTGAACTCCCTAAGGGTATTTATTTAGCGAGCTGACGATCGCGTAGGGCTAAACCGCCTCGACTATACCAGAGACTGGCTTACTAGAGTCAGGTAGCAATACCTGACAGGGTTAAATTATCATAATACCGCTTTTCAAACTCAAAAGGTGAAACATAACCAATTGCGTATGGCTCGTCTATCGATAATAATTATTCAAAAACACAGCCTAATTATGAGCTGTGGTATAATTTATCATTATAAAGCTAAAACATTGCTGCTATTACATTATCATTGCCCATTTCTCTTTTATACATTAAGACTCTTTTATGTCCAAAACTTCATTTGATGCTCAAACTATTTCTAACAGCTTACGTGCTGCCAAACATCAGCCGCGTAAACGCTTTGGCCAAAACTTCTTGCATGATACTAGCGTCATTCGCGAAATCGTCGAAAGTATTCGTCTAGAGCGCGATGACAATTTGATCGAGATTGGACCTGGTATGGGCGCATTGACCGAGCCGTTATTGGCAGAAGTAGATGCAATGACAGTCGTGGAGCTGGATCGCGATTTGGCAGATAGCTTGCGTATTCGTATCGGTGCCAATAGCCATCCAAACTTTGAGATTATCAAAGACAACGCGATGCATGTGGACTACCGTGAGCTATATAGTGAAGAGCGCGGTAAGCTGCGCGTAGTGGGTAACCTGCCGTATAACATCTCAACGCCTATCTTATTTCATCTGCTTAGCTATGCCGATGTGATTCAAGACATGCATTTTATGTTGCAAAAAGAAGTGGTCGAGCGTATTACAGCCGATGTGGGTAGCAAGACCTATGGCCGTTTATCGGTCATCATGCAGTACCATTGTGATACAGATTATTTGCTGACCGTTCCTCGCGGTGCGTTTAATCCACCACCAAAGGTGACTAGTGCCGTGTTCCGCCTGACGCCGCATATCAACAAACCAGTAGTCGCAAATGATGAAGAGCATTTTGCTATTGTCGTGCGTGAGACTTTTAACCATCGTCGCAAGACGCTACGGGCTATCTTTAAAAAATCAACGTTGCTGCCGACATTGAGCGAAGACGATTTTGCGGCTTGTGGTATCGATCCGCAGGCACGACCTGAGACATTAAGCGTCACAGACTTTGTGAACCTAAGCAATCATTCACAACAGCTAGACGTATAGTGTATTTTGGATAAATAAAAGCATGCTACTAACCGTCAATTATAATGGCGGTTTTTTATGCTTTATTTTTATGATTAGCACTTAAGTATTTATTTCTTATCGAGCTGTCTTTAACTATCGGGTTTAAATCGTTGAGGTATTATGAGTTTTCGCCATCAGTATGTTATCGGTGACTTACAAGGTTGCTATGCTGCGTATCTACAATTGCTAAAAACACTGGATTTCGATCCTGCCCAAGACAAATTATGGTTTGCTGGTGATTTGGTAGCACGCGGCGAGGACTCATTGAACACGCTGCGTCATGTCAAAGCGTTGTGTGAGCAGGGCGCAGCGGCAACGGTATTGGGCAATCATGATCTTAATTTGATAGCAGTCTGGCGCGGAGCAGCCAAGCTTAAAAATAAAGACAAAACCGCACCTATCTTTGCTGCAGATGATTGTGATGAGTTGCTCGAATGGTTACGTAGGCAGCCGATATTAGCCTATCCTGATGAGCATACGGTGTTGGTACATGCGGGTATTCCACCGCATTGGAGTATTGAAGCCGCCGCAGGATATGCACAACAATTGGAAGCTCAGTTGCAAAGTAGTTTGGAGCAGCTCGACCAATTGCTACCGAATCTATATAGCAAAGAAGCAGATGAATGGCATGCAGATATCGAAGGATTTACTAAATTGAGGGCGATTGCTAATTACTTTACGCGCATGCGCTTGTGTAAGCAGGATGGGTCGCTTGAGTTTAGTTTTTCAGCAGGTTTAAATGAGGCTATGCCAACCGATTTTTTACCTTGGTTTGAGTGGCAAGTACCGAGCACTCGTAAGATACTATTTGGTCATTGGGCTGCGCTAAAAGGCGAGATTGATTTACCACATGCGCGCGCACTCGACGGTGGCTGCGTGTGGGGTAATTATCTATTGGCTTATAGATTGGGTGATGGCAAGGTAACAACCTCAAGCGCACAGTGCCCGAGCCCATAATGAAGATTATAAGCGTCTTAATATACAAGGCTAAATAAACAGTCTGTTATAAGTGGTTCCATTATAGCAGTCTGTTTTAGATGGTATGTTAATAGGTTTAAAAGGTGAAACATCTGGTTCCCTTGGGGGTATACCTTATTCAAGTCTTAGTTGAATAAATAACTATCAGTGCAGCATACGGCCTGAAGCATTTTTTATCATTCTATTTTTTACTCATCTTAAAGCGTCACTTCCGCCTTCAAAAACTCAATAAATGAGCTAACACGTTCTGACAACTTTCTATTTTTGTAGTAAACCAGATTAATAGGCTGTTGCATTTTGATCGTACTAGACTCAAATAGCTGAATCAAATCTCCTTTTTGGATATCTTGATAAGTCATAAAATCAGACAAACACACTATACCGATCCCGCATAAAGCAAGCTGTCTTAGCGTCTCGCCACTATCCGCTTTTATATTCGTATGAATATGAAATAAATTATTAGCAGCATCGTAGATAGGCCAATCATTTAATTTCTCCAATGAATTAAAACCTAATAACTGATGATGGACCAAGTCTTCCACAATTTTAGGCGTACCGTGTTTTTTCAAATAAACAGGACTGGCTAAAATACGAATCTGACTTAAGCCTAGTGGTGTGGCACTCAATGAAGAATCTTTTAGTTCGCCGATACGAACGGCCACATCTGTGCGTGCTTCTAATAAATCTACTAAACTTTCATTACTGACCAACTCGATATCGATTTGTGGGTAAGCATTACTATATTTATCGATCAATGGTGCAATCACATGCAACATAAAAGGAGTAGCTGCATCAATACGCAACTTACCAGATGGCACCTCTTTATTCTTCACCATCATATCTCCCGCATCTTCTAAGTCACTGAGAATACTCCGCACACGTTCCAGATATTTTTCACCCTCCTGTGTCAGCTCCAAACGCCGTGTTGTGCGCCTAAATAGTGAGGTATTTAGTTTCTTTTCTAACCTTGATAACGCTCTGCTTACTGCTGAAACCGTAACCCCTAAGTGTTCAGCGGCCTGACTGATTGTGCCCTCATCAACAATACTAACAAAAGTATCAAGCTCATTAATCGTAACTTTCATTATTGATCCTTATGCAAGAGTATTTTGATTTTTTGTGCCTTCTTATCAATTATAAGCGTCTATATAATGATTGCCAATCCAACGATAACTTTCATAGATAAAATATAGGTAAAGCATATGACACTACCAAAATTCGGTTTAGGTACCTTTAGATTACAAGGTGATACGGTTATACACTCTGTGACAAACGCCTTAGATTTAGGATATCGAGCGATAGATACGGCGCAAGCATACGATAACGAAGAGGCTATCGGTATTGCTATCAAAAATAGCGGTATATCTTCTGACTCAATATATCTAACCACTAAGATTTGGGTTGATAACTTATCAAAAGAAAAGCTCATTCCTAGCTTAAAAGCCAGCTTAAAAAAATTAAATGTCGATGCTGTAGATTTGACATTGATCCACTGGCCAGCGCCTTCAAGCCCAGTAGCTGTCGAAGAGTATATGATAGCTTTACTCGAAGCAAAAAAATTAGGCCTCACCAAAAAAATAGGGGTTTCTAACTTCAATATTGATTTGTTAAAACGAGCTATAGCAGTAATAGGCGCTGAAAACATTGAGACCAATCAAATAGAGTTAAGCCCTTATCTACAAAATCGCCGCTTGGTAAGTTTTATGAAGCAGCAAGGTATTAACGTGACTTCATATATGACACTGGCATATGGCAAAGCTTTAAAAGATCCTATCATTCAAGAAATAGCCAATCACAATCAACAGACACCAGCACAGGTGATCTTAGCGTGGGCACTCGCTAAGGGCTACGCTGTGATTCCCTCTTCAACTAAAAGAGAAAACCTAGCGAGCAACTTAGCAGCACAAGGCATCACATTGAGCGATGAGCAATTAATGAAAATTGACCAACTCGATACCAATAGTCGTGAAGTCAACCCTGAAGGTTTGGCACCTATTTGGGATCCATCTATCTAATTTGTACAAGGCAGCTGATAATGAAAAAAATATTGATATTAAATGGTAGCAAACGTTTTGCTCATTCAACAGGTGAGCTCAATGACACCCTGACCAATATCGCTGAGCAACAATTACTCAGTTTAGGTCACGACGTAAAAGTGACCAACATTGATGCAGGTTATGACATTGAGGATGAAATTGCAAAATGGCTGTGGGCAGATATCATCATTCAACAAGCTCCTGCTTGGTGGATGGGTGTGCCATGGACAGTCAAAAAATATATTGATGAGATTTTCACCATTGGTCATGGCAGTCTCTATCAAAGTGATGGACGTTCTCGTCAAAACTCAGAAGATAAATATGGTTCTGGTGGTCTGCTGCAAGGTAAACAGTATATGCTTTCAGTAACTTGGAATGCACCTACAGAAGCATTCACTGATCCCGAGCAGTTCTTTGAAGGTGTTGGCGTTGATGGCGTATATATCGCTACTCATAAGGCATATCAGTTTCTAGGAATGGAGCCAATGCCAACATTCATGGTGAATGATGCCATTAAGAATCCGACCATTGATCATGATATTGCGCAGTATGAACAACACCTGAAAATCCTATTTGCAATATAAATATTGCAAATAGGACTCTTATTGATAATGAGTTGATAGCATATTTGAATATGTTGCTGTAGGGATACTATGCCATTACGAAGTCTAAAAAATAGTAGTGGCTAGTTATCTTTGGCAAGATTGGATTTTTTTTCTTATACTACTCTATATCGATTGTATAGCTTGATAATGGTGAAATACGCTATCGCTTTTTTCATTATGGAGGCTATTTTTCGCGTTCGAAGCCTTTATAGCGCACAGATCACGAACAGAATATATATGATAAGTACACCATGAAGTACACTGTGACTATTTCAGCTAGTTAAAACGTTGATACCGTTAGCCCACAGCCAAACATTCAAGTCCTCACTAGGGTACCAAACCATTGAAAGAACCTGATTGGTTCGCCATATATTTCTCAAAATGAGTCCTTCTAGCATTACCGTTTCTTCTAGCACGATTAATAACTCCTCTTTAAGAGAAGATTAACATGAGTAATATGCAACGATTGAAATCAACATTGTTAAATAAAAGTAACGGTAAATGGTATCAGAAGGGTAAATGGTATCAGCGCGATAAGCTATACACAGGCATTATCTTCTTTGATAAACCTGACCATCAACTTGAAGCTTATGAAGTTAAAAACGGAGAGATTGGTAAACCGTATGTCTCACCGTGTCAGATAGGGCTATCTTCACCTATTCAAATAGACTCTTCAGGGTTTTGTAATGAAGATGAAGACGAGTATGGTTGTGGAACAATACCGCAACTTTATCAAGATAAGTTATATCAAGGTATGTCATATACCTTTGATGAAGGTATCTGCGATAGAGAGATCTATACCATTGAAAATGGCGAAACAGAAAATCAGATCATGTGGAAGACCCAAACCTATGAACCATTCATGTTTGAGCTTCGATATGAGGATAAGCAGTCAGGTTTCGATTATTCGAACACTAGTAAAGAATATGTAACTTTTGGGTATGGTAAAACTTGTAAAGAAACCAATCAACTTGAGGAGATTTCTATCAAGTATATATGGAAGGAAAATACAATAGGTAAATTAACAATCATAGGCAACATTCTTACCTCAAGAAACTACCTTGACTGCCCAATTCCTTTACCAAAAATGTACGAGTTAATCGAGAACTATCGGTATTTTATATTTGATAAGTTTGTATCTCTACATATAAATGAAGATATGATAGTTAAATTATTCTATATATGGGTAGCAAACAATAGCTTTAAAAATGTAGAAAAAATACACATCAGTGGTCTGGACGGTTTAAACGATTTAGATATTTTTAGTAATAAACAGATTTTTGGCTCCCTGCGAAAAATATTCCTAAATAAAAAAACATCCTTAAAGCAAGTAGAGAGACTTAAGGCCATTGCACCTGATATTGATGTCATATACTAATATGGATAAAGCAATGAAACGACTCAAATCAACGCTATTGACTGAACTAGATGGCCGATGGTATTACCAGCATCAACTTTACACTGGAATTTTATTTTTTGATAAAGAAAATTATTTAATAGAAGTTTTCGAGGTCGCAGATGGTGTAATAACCAAACTTTATACGCCTATTTGCCAATATAAGCCTATTTCATATCCACAAATAGACTGTAGTGATTTCTGGAATATAGATGAAGACGACTATGGTTGTGGGATGATTCCGCAACGTTACATGGGTGAACCATATCATGGTATATCTTATACTTTCTTCAATGGTATATGTAAAAGTGAAACATACACAGATGAAAAAGGACAAACTTTTAATTCAATATTATGGTATGAAAATAAAGAAGACCCTTATGAATTTGAATTAAATTATGCTAATTATGAGAGTGGGAGCTACGTATATACGGAATGTTTTTCCTTAGAAGAAAGCACAGACTCTGGAAGCTTTTCTTATAGGAAGTATGACGAGAGAGATAGTAATAAAAGACTGAAGCATATTTTCGTAAGCAATAACTTTAGAACCGATAGAGTGACAGGGTTTGGTGCTGCTGGTAATGAAATCCAAGAAAAAGACTATCTTAAATGTCCTTTTTCTCTACCTAAATATTTTGAATTGCTAGAGAACTACAAGACATTGAAAATGAATAGCAATTGGTTCAGAATTTGGCTTAGCGATGATATTAATGAGTCATTAGTTAGAGAATGGATATTGAATAAATCTCTTGCTGAGACAGAGTCTATCTTGGTATTAGATATTGAACATCTTGATACCTTAATTTTTTTCAATGATAAAATTAACCTCCCATACTTGAAGAGGTTAGAATTGAAAAATAGCCAGCTTGCTGGAAAAGATACTTTTGATCAAAAAGAAATGGATAAAGTTAACGCATTAAAAGCAACTCATCCACATTTTGAGGTAGTAATAAATTGATTTTCCTAATTCTAGACGTACATTATAAAGAAAGCCAAGAAATCGATGCAATTACAGCAACTGTTGCAGGTATTCGCTTTGAAGGCATTGAGCAATCCCGTGTTCTAAGCGAGCATATTGTAGAAGTTAATGACGTTGCGCCTTATGAGCCAGGTCAGTTCTATAAACGAGAAATGCCTTGCTTACTGGCCTTGATCAACCAAATCAAAGAGCCTTTTGATGTGATTATCATAGACGGCTATGTATTTTTGGATAGTGTAGGCAAAGCAGGATTAGGCAAATATCTGTATGACAACCTAGCTAATAAAAAGCCCATCATCGGTATCGCTAAAAATCATTTTTATGACATTACAGAAGACTATGCCGTTTGGAGAGGAATAAGTAAGCATCCACTATATGTAACTAGTATTGGTATAGAAATCAAGAAAGCTAAAGAGATGATAAGTAGGATGGATGGCGACAATAGGATGCCGAAAATGGTTACTTACGTAGATAAACTAGGCCGTGTCATCAATTAGAAAATCTATGCTACAGCCACACCCTAACTAGGGAACCGCTCTTCTTTCCATAACAGGTCTTATGACAAATAACTTTAATATCAACGATTGATCGAGCATAAAGCCACCGCAACTACCTATTTAACTAGGTAACTTTGGTGGTTTTTTAGGTTTTGGTAAAGGTGTTTTTGCGTCACCAGTTTGCTTATCATCAGAGTCAGTGTGGTGTGGCTCATCACTAACAGCGTCGCTATCAATCGCACTTATCGTTTTGGTGGCCTTATCGTATTGAATATCATCGGTATAAGGAACACTGTTTAGTTCGTCATCGACTAAACCATCATCCAGATCCATTACTTTTTCAGGAGAGCTATACGGCTGCGTATGCTCATCTGTCGGCTGCTTTTCATAGTTGATGTCGGTGTTGGTCTGTGAATGTTGAGCATCAGCATGTTTAGATTCAGGCAGGATTCTGACATCAGACAGACGCCTTACCACATAATTACTTGGTATGGATTTGCCATTTTTTTGTGCTGAAGTATCATCAAATATCATATGGCCCTGACTATCGATACGCGCATATTTCATTGGCTTATCACGTGGCCAGAAAAAATCAGACGGATGACTAATAATATGGCCAAATACCAGTTTTGTGAGGCGACTCCATTCAAAAAATCGAACTTCTTTAGAACGTAAGGCGACAAACAGTGCCAGTGAAAAGCTAACGATTAAGTTGACCAGACCAATAAGTGCCACACCAAGTATAGAAATTAGGATGAGGCTCCAGCTGATGTCATCAGCAGATATATTAAATAGCCCGTGTGCCAAGTTTGCTGAAGCGAAGGCAATGTGACGAATATCAATTGGTAAGCCGAAGATATAACCAATAGTCGCGGTACTACCTAAAAACACTCCGAATAAGAAGTTACCCATGATAGCGCCCAAATTGGCTTCTATAAAGCCGCCTAAACGCTGAAGCCATGAGCTAGGTAATATGTATTTCAACAATCTGTGACGTTGTATACGCGCGCCTACGTTGTTATAAACTGCCAAGTTATCGTAATAACCGGCAATCAAACCAGATAAGAACAGGTAAACCCCAGCAATGGCAGCATGGGGAAGTGCTAATGAGTGGAACGGGTCGAGATCATGTAGCAGGTGTCCTGCTTTTTCGGTATCGATCATTGGCGCGCCAGTATATTGCAACCAAGCAAAAGAGATAATCAAAGCGACGGGTACGGCTAGCATGACGTTACCCATAATAGCGATAAACTGGGTGCGCAAGATATCAACCACCAATTCTGATAGCTTGGTCAACTGATGCGATTTTTTACCAGATCCTTCAGAAATGGTAGAAGCGATTGCAGCAGCGGTCATGGCTGGCTGCTTGGTCGCGACTGTGCCGCGAATAACATGAATAAATACGAAGCCCAAACCATAGATCATACTGTTGATGAAAGCGCGACCCATGGGCGCGAGCGCTAAGTGATATGCCAGTATTTTTATGGTTGCCATAAATGCAATGATAAAGCCACCAATAGAGGCTTTTTTGAGCATCTTTTGATAGCCAGCTTTGTCGGTACTAATATAATGCTCACCGACGCGGCTAGCATTTTCTGTGACTTTGCGAGAGAGTAGTTTGGTATTGTTATCAATCAAATAACCAATACTATAGCGCTGGTTGGCTGTAGTGATGAGCGCCTGTATCAGTTCAATAACAGCACGATCTCGCTTTTGATTATCGTCTGTGACCAACTCAGTCAAAATCCGCATACGCTGCAAGCTTTGATCCAAACGCAGCATCATATTAGTCAAACGAATAGAGATACCAGTTTTATAAATCCGCTTGCGTACGGTAGCGACGATATCTTCGCACTGTTCGAGCATAACCAATAGGGGTGCAGGGTCGACTGCTTGCTCAGGCGTAATATCTGTCAAGGTATCAAGCTCATGTGCTTGACGATATTGATTGACAAAGAGTACGGCTTCTTGATTTTGTGCAACAAAAGATGCGGAATAGTTCAGTATCTGCGGATAGGACTCCATCAAATCAGGATGCAAGCCGATACCGCTGATGCGATAAGACAAAATGATAATGGCGTTTAAAATACTGTTTTTTGCGGTAGCCACTAGATTTAAGTGTTTCTCTTCTACGCGAACCAGCTCAACCAGTTTGTCCCATTTTTCCTTTTCGATATTGGCCAGCCAGCGTTCATCAGAGCGTTTATTAAATAAGTAGCCCACCAGCTCAACGACAGAGTCATCTTGTGGCAATAATGGTAAAAACCGATGGCCAATCAAACGGCGTAAACTGTTGAAGAATCCTTGGTCGGACATAATACCAGTGTCGGTATACAGGGCAATTTGCCGATATTGGATAATCAGTTTTAGTACAAAACTAGACAGCCCATCTCCATATTCTGGATGCTGATGTATGATATCAATAAGGGATTGAATTTTTTCGTTGGCCAATGCAGGTTCTTTATCACTGACTCGTAGCTCATCAATCAAGCGTTTGAGTACCGCAGGATCTGGCACGTCGCTCAAAGCGGTAATCTGTTGTAAAATGCGTTTTAATTCTGACACGTCGCACCCTTTATCATGGTTGTTTCAATCGTTTTTATTATTTAAGTCGGTATAAGTGGTTGAGTGATGTTTGCCAATCGTTCAATTGTAGTCGAGCGACATCTTGTCTTGCGTTATTTTAATCGGAACTGCCAATTGATATTGAATTATTTTGTTAGCAGTTATTTTGACAAAAAAAAGGACAGTAACACGACTGTCCTTTTAATCAAGGTATTTTAGGTTAGTTTTAAAGCTAACTTAGCTTGCAGGAACGTCGAAATAGGCAAGATCAAAGTTCATCATTGGGTCACTACCAGCTTTGACCATTTGTGCATGAGCATCGATACGTGGTAAGACACGACCGACGAAATAGTCAGCAAGCTTGGCTTTATTGGTATAAAACTCGCCTTCTTTGCCATTAGCGGCTTCTACCATCAACGCAAACATGTACGAGTAGGCGAGGTAGCCAAACGCATGCATGTAGTCAACCGCACAGCCATTGATTTCGTTTTTGCGTTCGCCGATATTGTTAAGCACAGTGGTGGTTAGCTCTTCGATGGTATCTGCTGCATTTAACGTAGCTTGTTTGATAGCGTGGTCTGCTTGCATGTTGTTAACAAAGTCACGAATCTCACCTAAGAAATGAGTGACGTACTTGCCGTTGTTACGAGCAACTTTACGACCTAACAAGTCAAGCGCTTGAATACCGTTAGTGCCTTCATAAATCTGCGCAATACGGGTATCACGAACGATCTGCTCCATACCCCATTCGCGGATATAGCCATGACCACCAAAGACTTGCTGACAATCAACAGTTGCTTCTAGTGCTTTATCAGTCAGGAACGCTTTAGCAACCGGTGTCAGTAGGGCAACACGCGCTGCCGCCGCTTTGGCTGACTCAGGATCGGTACTAAACTTCTCTTCATCAAGATTTTTGGCAACGTACATCGCAAAACAGCGCGACGCTTCAGTATTTACTTTAGCATTCAATAGCATACGACGGACGTCAGCATGATGAATAATAGCATCAGCAGGTTTTTCTGGGCTTTGTAGCTGGGTATCGCTACGGCCTTGACCGCGGTCATTGGCATATAACGCTGCATTTTGATAGGCAAGCTCAGAACCACCAAGGCCTTGCAAGCCCATAGTGACACGCTCGTAGTTCATCATGATGAACATTGATGATAGACCAGTGTTTTCCGCGCCAACCATCCAGCCTTTAGCGTTATCAAAGTTCATGACACAAGTCGCAGAGGCTTTGATACCCATTTTGTGTTCGATAGAACCGACAGCTAACGTATTGCGCTCGCCTAAGCTACCATCTGCATTGACCAAGAATTTTGGTACGACAAATAGTGAGATACCTTTTGAACCTTCTGGTGCATTAGGTGTTTTTGCCAATACCAAATGAATGATATTGTCAGTAAGGTCATGCTCACCACCAGTGATAAAGATTTTGGTACCAGAAATATCATAGCTACCATCATCATTAGGCACGGCTTTGGTTTTGATAATACCCAAATCAGTACCAGCATGCGGCTCTGTCAAGCACATAGTGCCCGCCCATTCGCCGTTGTACATTTTTTCTAGATAAGTTTGCTTTTGCTCTTCAGAGCCAGCTGCATTTAAACAAAGCGTCGCACCGACTGTTAGGTTTGGATATAGGGCAAATGATTGGTTGGCAGTGAAAACCATCTCTTCGGTGAGCATGGTAACCATTTTAGGGAAGCCCTGACCGCCGTATTCAGCATTACCGCTTAAGCCAACCCAGCCTGATTCAGCATATTGCTTATAGGCTTCTTTAAATCCTGTCGGAGTCGTGACGACGCCATCGCCTTCGAAAGTTGCGCCTTCTTCATCACCGCTACGGTTAATAGGTAGTAGAATGTTTTTTGACAGTTTTCCCATTTCTTCTAAAATCATATCGACAGTTTCCATGTCGACATGAGCCAAGTTTTCGTTGTTTTGCCAAAACTCTGGCGCCTTGAATACGTCATTCAAGATAAAGCGCATGTCATTAAGAGGGGCATTATAAACAGCCATAAACATTCCTTTGGTTCAAATAATTAAAATTGAAGTTGTTAAGATTATCAACTGTTCTCTTGGTATAACCTTAGCGATTAATAATCAAAGTTTAACAAATAAGCTTGTGAGCGAGTGTATTTCTTCGTGAATTGTGCGTACACCAAAAGTTAGCAGCGGCTATTGAAGTGCTTATATACATCTTGCTGATAACTAGAATGTGAGAAGGTAGACAGGTCGGTGCTTATAGATAGTTGCTATGGTTAAAACTATGTTGATAGTTGTCATAAGCATACGCAAAACAAAGCGGCAACATACCGAAGTATATTGCCGCTCAGATTATACGATTGCGAAGTTTGGCGCTTTAATTAAAAGGCAAACTGATCAACGTCCATGCTCATATATGGCTCTACACCAGTGCTGATACGCTGTACGTGCGTAGTAGTACGTGGCAATAGCTTAGCAAAGTAGAACTGAGCCGTTTTAACTTTAGCGTCATAGAATGCTTTTTCGCCAGTACCGTTTGCGATAGCAGTCTGAGCAACCAGTGCCATACGCGCCCATAAGTAAGCTAGGGTCACATAACCACTGAAATACATATAGTCTACTGCAGCGCCGCCGACAGCGTCTGGCGTTTCAGTTGCTTGCATACCGATGCGTGCAGTCAAATCGCCCCATTCTTTAAGATGCTTGGCAAGTGGGCGGATAAACTGACCCATCTCGTCATTTTCTTTGTTTTCTTCACAGAATTCTTGGATAACGTTTACAAAGTTCGCAAGTAGCTTACCTTGTGAACCCAAGACTTTACGACCTAGTAAGTCAAGCGCTTGAATCTCTGTGGTACCTTCGTATAAGCAAGAAATGCGCGTATCACGTACGTTCTGCTCCATACCCCATTCGCTAACGAAACCATGACCACCATAAATCTGAATACCATGGTTAGCAGCTTCTAGACCTGTTTCAGTCAAGAACGCTTTAGCAATTGGTGTCAGTAGTGACAACATTTGATCAGCAAACTTCAACTCTTCGCCTTCGCCTTTTGCAACGGTATCTGCAAAGTGTGAGAGATAATAAACTAGCGCACGACCACCTTCAGCAAAGGCTTTTTCAGTCAATAGCATGTTACGAACAGCTGGATGTACGATGATAGGGTCAGCCGCTTTTTCTGGTGCTTTCGTACCTGATAGTGAACGCATTGCTAAGCGGTCTTTTGCATAAGTCAATGAACCTTGGAATGCATACTCTGCCGCAGTCAAACCTTGCACGGCAGTACCGATACGTGCCACGTTCATAAAGGTGAACATGCACTGTAGGCCGCGGTTTTCAGGTCCAATCAAGTAACCTGTTGCACCATCGAAATTCATGACACAAGTTGCAGAGGCTTTGATACCCATTTTGTGTTCGATAGAGCCACAAACGACATTGTTGCTTTCGCCAACGCTACCATCTGCGTTTACTGTCATTTTAGGAACGATAAATAGTGAGATACCTTTAGTACCAGCAGGTGCGCCTGGTAGACGAGCCAATACAATGTGGATAATGTTACCGGTTAGGTCATGCTCACCAGCTGAGATGAAAATCTTTTGACCAGTGATGCTATAGCTACCATCTTCTTTAGGCTCAGCTTTGGTACGGATAATACCCAAGTCAGAACCCGCATGAGCTTCAGTAAGACACATAGTGCCTGACCATTCGCCAGTGACCATTTTCTCTAAATAAGTTTGTTTTTGCTCATCAGTACCATGATGCTCGATGGTTTGAATAGCACCATGTGATAGGCCAGGGTACATAGAGAATGACCAGTTAGCCGTACCAACCATTTCATTGATGACAGTAGATAATGAGAACGGCATGTTTTGACCACCGAAATCTTCTTCAGCAGATAAAGCAGGGAAGCCAAGCTCACAATACGCGTCATAAGCTTCTTTAAAGCCTTTTGGCGTGGTGACTTTACCATTGTCAAACTTACAGCCTTCAGCATCACCGCTTTGGTTCAATGGTGACAGTTCGTTTTCAGCAAAGCTTGCAGCCATTTCAAATAGGCTGTCCATTAGCTCGCGGTCAGCTTCTTGGAACGCAGGCAAAGTTTTGTAGTGGCTTTCACTATCGAGTAGTTCATGCATAACGAATTGGATATCACGTAAGGGCGCTTTGTATTGCATAACTTCCTGTCCTTTTTGTAATGTAACCGAGTATAGCCAATAATGAGCATATGGTCGCACTATCCTCTAGTGCGTTATTCTTACCTAGCCAGTCTGGAAATCTAAATAAATGATAAACAGTAAAGCAGGTCAACCATGCTATCGATTACATAAAATAGTGTTAAAAAGAGTGGTGATTGTCAGAGTCAAAGAAAGATTAAATGTGCTCTAACAAATTCACTATAAAAGATAGGCTTTCATAGGTGATTATACAAGTTTGGTGACAGGACTGATAAGTCATGAACCTATCTTGCATCGGTTATGCAATCGACGTTAGGCGCTAGGAAGCAGCAGCATTAAGCATATGAAAACTCTAACGTTACTAAGACAGATAATCCTTTATATGATTATTATTAACATGAAAAAACGACAGCCAAAAAAATAGCGTTCGCCATAAAGACAAACGCATCGGTATAAATTACAACACTATTTGGTAGAACCGAGCATGTAAATTATTTCACAGATATAAACGTGATAAACATTAAACATGCTCGTATGCTAGGAGTCTGAACATAGTAGCTTATGGTTAATAAGTTATAAGTTATAAGTTATAGCGAATAGCTTAGCGTTTACTCAGAAGCATTTTGTTTAATCAACATCGCAGTGGCGACATCAGCAGCCACGGGTTTGCTAAACCAATAGCCCTGACCAATTTGGCAACCCATATCTAATAACACATCGCGCTGCTGCTCAGTTTCGATACCTTCAGCAACGACCTGCATATCTAAAGCGACTGCTAAGTCTAAAATGGCTTTTACAATCGCGTGCTGGGTACGATCGGTTTCAATATTGGAGATAAAGCTCTTATCAATCTTGATAAAATCAAATGGGTATTCTTGCAAGTAGCTCAATGATGCATAACCAGTACCGAAATCATCGAGCGCTAGACGTACGCCAAGCTCTCTGAGCGAGTTAAGCTGTTTTTTTACATTGTCATGACGCTGAATCAAAGACGACTCGGTCACTTCGATATGCAACTGATGGGCAGCAACGTCATTCTCTGTCAGTAGTGTGCTGACCATATCAAAGAAGTCAGGGTGGCTAAATTCTGCGGCATCAGCGTTGATACAGACGTGTTGATGAAACCCTTGCTGTTGCCAAACGGAGAGTTGTTTGACGATTTTAATAGCCAGTTGCGAAAATAAATCAAAGGAGAGCTTGTGCGCGATAATGGCATTAATGAAATGAACAGGTTTGAGCAATCCGCGAGTAGGGTGTTGCCAACGTACCAATGCTTCAAAACCTGTGATAGCCCCAGTTTCTAATGAGAACTTTGGCTGATAATAAGGAACGAATTGACCTTCAGTGGTAGCCGTTCTAAGCTCAGACTCTAATTCTAAGCTACCAGCGGTGGCGCTTTCAATAGTCTCATCGTACCAGCGAATATCATCGCCACCGTGCTGCTTGACATAGTCCAATGCTTTTTCTGCTTTGGTCAATAAACCGGTTACTTCGTTATCATCTTTTGGAAAACAGCTGACACCCACAGAAATATGGTAATAGATATTTGCATCTGTCGCATGGCTCTTATCAGTAGAGAAGGGGCGTTCACACATTTGCATAAGTGTGTCTAATTGATGACGTACCATATTGGCATCTTTAACCTCAAACAGTAGCGCAAAATCATCACCACCAAAGTGAGAAAAAGAGCGTAAATTATGCAGCTTGAGCTTCTCGACTTCTTCTACAAAGTTTTTTATTAAGTCATTGGCACCATCAGGCCCTAGTAGGCTGGCAAGATTACGATAGCGATCAATGTTTAAGCGTACAAGGACAACCTCTTGGTAACTATCCAATAGCATGTCACTTGTCTGACTTAAAAATACCTTACGGTTAGGAAGCCCCGTAAGCTGATCATAGTTGAGTAAATGCGCGACCTGTTTTTGGTCTTTGATAACGGATGACATGTCACGTAACATACCCACATGGTAGGCTGTTTGCTCGACATAAATCTTGCGATAAGTGACATGACAATCAATAGGTTCGCCATAACGATTGATCATCGAAAAATCAAGTTCGTAAAATCCATGACTGTCTAGGTTTTTACTGATGTCTTTTAAGATCAGCTGCTCTGCTTCTGATAAAAACTCAGCAGCATAAATACCAAGTGGCCGACCAACCAAGAACTCTTCTTTGTAGCCAATCATAAGCTCATAACTGGCATTGACCGCTAAATAACGTAAATTATCATCTAATACAAATATGGCGTCTTCAAGCTGTTCACATAGCGTACTCATCAACTGCTGCTTGATTGATACTGGAATAGTGTCAAAATTGCTCATAATAGTGGCTCACAAAAGATAAGGGCTTATAAAAATAAGAACCGTATTATCAATTTATTAATATTGAGTTAGCATCGCGTTTTACTGTGTACGATACAGAACAGACTTTATTTTGGACTATAAGCATAAAAGATAAAAACTACGATAGTCATACTAATACTTATCAGTTTTTACTAGGTGCTTAAGGCATGTAAAGTAGCTAACGCTACCACTGGTGCAGTCTCGGTACGCAAGACTCTTGTGCCGATCTGCCAAGGCTCAAATCCAACACTCTCTGCCTGCTGACATTCATCGTGACTCAGACCACCCTCAGGCCCGATCAACAGTTTGATATAAGGGGTCTGTTGTTTAAGAATATCAGATAGAGCGCTAGGCGTGGCAGGTTGTCCTGCTGCTGGTACACTCATTTGCATACATAGATCTGCAGCGTTTGCTAATACTTGATAGTAAGAATCATGACTAAGCACAGAAACGATAGAACTGACGGCCATTTGCGCCTTTGTATCGTCAGTAGCCGTAGCCTCAGTAGTCTTATCGTCAGAATTGGTATTGCTTAGCCATTCATTGATAGATTGTGGCGCAAGAATGAGGGGCGGACGATTAAGACCGCATTGTTCACAAGCTGCAATCGCTACTTGTTGCCAATGTGCCAGTTTCTTTTCAACTTGGGCTGGTTTTAATGTGACTTCACCGTGGTGGCTGCTGAGCAACTGAATGGCAGTCACTCCAAGCTCAGTTGCTTTTTGAATAGCATAATCCATACGCTCACCGCGGCTCATTACCAAACCAATCTGAGTGATAGTAGGCGGCGTACGATCGTCGTCTATATGTGTAAGCAAAGTAGCAGTGGCATTTTTTTTACTGATTGCCTGTAGCTCTACTGTATATTCGCCGCCAAATCCATCGAACAAAATCCCTTGATCACCAATATTGGCTCGTAGTACACGGCACCAGTGATGGACAACACTATCGGGTAATTCGATATTGCTACCTAGCGGTAACTCACCCAATTTAGGTAGTGGTGAGGCATCAGCATTGTCGTTGTTAACGGCATAAAAAAAACGTCGCACGTGGTCTTATTCCTATTATTTGATTGAGTATAGTTATTATTAGATCTATAGAATATCACTTGAGACAATTAATGACATTTGTTTTATGAGAATTTTTCTTAATAAAGAAAATTATTTTTAGAGCAGCATTATTACACAGTGAAGAAATTTTTAAAAATCAAATAAGATAAAGTGTATGAATAAAACGGTAAAGGGTTATTGGTCAAAATTTTGACAATAAAAAACTGGCGCTCCTAGAAACGCCAGTCATTAATAATGTATTCAAGAATGATTAAAGGATATTATAGAATGCTTAAGTGCTTAAGCAGTCAATCCCAAAGCTTCTACTAAGCGTTTGTTTGGCTCGACTTTATTCATGCTATAAAAGTGCATGGCAGGTACGCCCTCGGCAATCAAGCGTTCACACAAGCGATAAACCACATCAAAGCCAAATTCACGAATGGCCTTACGATCATCACCAAAATCCGTCAACTGCTTACGTACATAGCGCGGAATATCGGCGCCACAGCTATCAGCAAAACGCAAGAGATTGCTTGAATTGGTAATTGGCATGATACCAGCGACCAAAGGCTGAGCTACCGTGTCAATACCGCGTTTCTCTAACTTATCACGCAAGTACAGATAGCTGTCAGCGTTGTAGAAAAACTGGGTAATCGACGCATTGGCACCAGCTTGGTATTTATTTACCAGATTATCGATATCAAACTCAAAGCTACGCGCTTGTGGGTGCATTTCAGGATAGGAGGCCACTTCGATATGGAAGTGATCACCTGAATGCTCACGAATGTACTTTACCAAATCTACCGCAAATGGTAGTTCACCCATGCCCACCTGACCTGATGGCAAGTCGCCGCGTAGCGCTACTAAACGTCTAATACCTAAAGTCTTATAATACTCGAGCAATTCAGCGATTTCACTTTTATCATCGCCAATACAAGACATGTGCGGCGCGATTTCAGTGGTACCACGCACACTTAGTGCCTGTACGATATCTAAGGTGCGGCTACGGGTTGAACCGCCCGCACCATAAGTTACCGAAAAATAAGCTGGTGACAACTTATTAAGCTCATCATAAGTGCTGAGAAGCTTTTCGTGACCTTGCTCGGTCTTTGCAGGAAAGAACTCAAAGGAGAAAGCAGGCTTACTCACAGTCAGGCTCCTTTTAGTATTTATAAGCGTCAGGCTTGAATGGACCTTCAACTGGCACACCCAAATATTCAGCTTGCTTTTGGGTCAGCTTAGTTAGCGTACCGTTAAAGCCTGCAACCATCGCAGCAGCTACTTCTTCGTCTAACTTTTTAGGCAATACTTTTACGTATAGGTTGTCAGTACGTTGGTCAGCTGGCAGGTCAGCGAATTTTTCTTCGAACAGATACATTTGAGCTAATACTTGGTTGGCAAATGAGCCGTCCATCACGCGTGATGGGTGACCAGTTGCGTTACCTAGGTTTACTAGGCGACCTTCAGCAAGCAAGATCAAATAATCGTTCTCATCGTCTGAACGGAAGATTTGATGCACTTGTGGCTTGATCTCAACCCAGCGCCAGTTATCACGCATGAATTGTGTGTCGATTTCGGTGTCAAAGTGACCAATGTTACATACCACAGCACCAGGCTTAAGGGCTGCTAGCATATGACGGTCACAAACGTGGTAGTTACCAGTCGTGGTGACGATCATATCAGTATCTTCAAGCAAGCGCTTGTTGATGCTGGCTGCACCGCCCGTGTTGTCACCGTCGATGTATGGTGATAATACTTCAAAACCGTCCATACATGCCTGCATAGCACAGATAGGGTCAACTTCTGAAACACGTACGATCATGCCTTCTTGACGTAAGCTTTGTGTAGAGCCTTTACCTACATCGCCATAACCGATAACTAAAGCGCGGCGACCAGCAAGGAACATATCGGTAGCGCGTTTGATAGCATCGTTTAAGCTATGACGGCAGCCATATTTATTATCATTTTTAGACTTGGTAACCGCATCGTTGACGTTGATGGCTGGTACTTTAAGTGTACCTTTACCAAGCATCTCAACCAAGCGATGAACGCCAGTAGTGGTTTCTTCTGAGATACCATGGATGTTATCAAGCAGCTCTGCATAATCATTGTGAATCAAAGCAGTCAAATCACCGCCATCATCCAAGATTAAGTTAGCATCCCAAAGTTGGCCTGACGCTTCGCCGCCAACATGTACTTGCTGACGTAGGCACCATTCATACTCTTCTTCTGTTTCGCCTTTCCAAGCATAAACAGAGATACCAGCAGCAGCGATAGCCGCAGCAGCATGGTCTTGAGTTGAGAAGATGTTACATGATGTCCAGCGTACTTCAGCACCTAGCGCGACTAGTGTCTCGATAAGTACGGCAGTCTGAATGGTCATGTGGATACAGCCAGCGATTTTCGCGCCTTTAAGCGGCTGGTCTGCTTCGTAGCGGCGACGCAAGCCCATTAGGGCAGGCATTTCGGCTTCAGCAAGGGTGATTTCACGGCGGCCGTAATCAGCAAGGCTGATATCAGCGACTTTATAGTCAGTGAAAGAGGGGTCGATCGTATGGGCAGATGGTGTAGTAGACACTGCGTCCATAATATGCTCCTATCAGTGGTTAACGAATGATAAAAAGAATAAAAACGCAGGTGCCGTTGTTTGCGCTGTGAGCGACCAAAAACATGGTCTTTCGACAGTTAACCGAGCCTAACATAACCTGTGATTGCATAACTTTAGAATGTTAATGCAGTAAATCACTGTTATGGCGCAACACCTCTCGGAGGTCGTTATTGTAATAGATGAGTGGTTAATTGTCACCTATTGACTGAGATAAATGATAAGCAATCATGGCATAAGCACCTGTATGTTTTTCATAGGTATAAAAAAAGGCCACCTGTAGATGACCTTTTATATTTAAACAACCGCTAGAGTTTTATAGTGCTAAGTCAGCTTAGTACCAGTTGTAAGTTAGAGAGGTAAAGTAGTTAGTGCCGTCAGTGCTGTATTCTGTGCCGAACTGATTAGATAACGTGTAATCTTCGTCAGTGATATTGTCAACGCGCAAATTAGCACGAAGATTAGGTGTAATGTAAACAGAGCCACTTAAGTTTAGTAAGGTGTAATCATCTAACTTAGTTGTATTTGCAGCGTCGGAAAATCTTTCGTCGGTATACTTAGCTTCTAATCGTACATCAAACTTTGGCTGTTGATAGCCTACATAAATTGAACCGCTATTTTTAGGGCGGTAAACGAGGTAATTACCATAAGTAGGCTCACCAAATGCAGGTTTTATAGGGTTTCTATCTTCTGCGTCTAAATAATTATATCCAAAGCCAAATAAGAAAGAATTGATTTGCCAATCTGACGTTAAACTTAAGCCTTTGATCTTTGCTTCTCCGATATTTTCCCCAGATGCTATTAAGTTTTCTGCATCAGTATGGTAACCAGTAAGTCGTGATAGCTGATTATCAGTGACATACTCCACGAAGATTTCGGTGTTCTTAGTGGTTTCAGGTTTTAAGTTTGGGTTTTCATAGCCTGGGAAGTATAGATCGTTAAACGTAGGAGCACGAAACCCTGTGGCATAACTTGTACCAATACGTACACCCTTCAACGGACGTATAGCAGCACCTATATTGTAGGTGCTTTCATTGCCATATTGGGAATTATCATCAACACGGTAATTAGCTTGCAAGTCGTAATACGTGTCGGCTAATTGGTAGCCGATAAAAGCACTTTTTATAGTGCGGCTATCGACATCGTATTCAGTAGTAGAGTCTATCTTTTGCTTTAGGTGTTCAAGTCCCAAAATCGCATGACCATCACCTGCTTTAATTTGGCTCTCTAAACGTGCATGGTCTTGCTCAGTATCAAAAACAGTGCTGTTATTTAAATCATTACCATCTTCATAAGTAGAGATTTCATCGATACTACGACCATAGCTTAGCTTAGTAGTAGCAAGATCGTTAGTATGTTCAATAAATGCTGTTGCTGAACCATTTTTCTGATCACTATGAGCATCAGGATGTACAGCTCCAGTTGTCCAATCAGCAAAACCATCAAATTCAGACATTGATTTGTTGTATAAAGCGCTTAGACCTGCTTTTACATTAGGTGCGATTTTTTTTGTCACAGCAAGGCTTGCGGAAGTCATATTAAATCCATCGTCATCTGGATTGAAATTGCTTCCAGTTTCGACAGCATTGAAACCATCAGTATCAGTATGACTAATGCCTAAGCTAAGCGTTGTATCTTGATTGGTAAATTGACCATTTACTCCCAAGTTATAGAGGTTGTGAGACCCTGCTCCCGCCGTGACTGAAACGTTGTTTTGCTCGATGTTAGAGCCTTTGGTAAATATTTGAATGACACCGCCCATAGCGTCAGAGCCATATATACTAGAGCCTGATGCACCATATAGTATTTCGATACGGTCAATTTGATCAGCAGAAAGTAAGTTTAATGCTGGCGTGCCTAAAGAAATAGAACTATAGCGGATGCCATCAATAAGTACAAGTATCTGCTTGCTATCGTAACCGCGCATGTAAAAGTTACTAACACTTCCCATACCACCACTTTGAGTAATGTTGATGCCCGGTTGATTCTTTAATACATCTGTTACGGTTTGACCTTGATAACGTTGTAACTCTTCCTTATTAATTACTCGTGTTTGCGCAATTACATTACTTGTCTTAGTAGGTGTACGAGTGGCTGTCACGACAATTTCATCAAGCTCAACTTGTGGTAGGTTACTATCGTTGATGGAAGTATTTTCAGAGGTAGCTGCCATTGCGGTATTTACTGCAAGTAAGCCAAGCGCGCTCAAAATACTTAAACGAAGATAGGTACGTGAAGATGCACGTGATACAGACATAGTCGATTCCAAAGTAATCAAGTTAAAGATGCAGAAATGAGAGGTAACTATTATGACGTAAAATGGGTCAAAAGTTACAAAAAACAGTATATAAGCAAAACTGCGCTCATTATCTACAAATCGTTCTGCTTTATAAACTACTTTAACCTAATGTTTATTCAGGTTAGGCTGAATACTACTCATGTTAGCTTGCTAATAGTCTATTAAAAATGACTTTACTTAGATATTCTATGAGAATTTATACCACTGTATAAGAGAAGCCTATCCTTAAAAATACCTACTATATTAGAAGTGCACATAGAGTAAGAAACCAAATACCAATACAGTTAGCTACAAAATTGCGTAATCAAAAGCACTGCTGTTATAAATAATTGTTACTATAGTATGGACGCCACCTGTCATTTATCATGCCATTTTTAAACTAAGAGGTTTGTTTTGTCTATCAAGCATAATCTGACTCCCAGTCCTTCGCCTAATTTATTCTCTGCTATTACTAAGATGCCTTTTATAGTCGCAATGCTATTACTGACTATGCTGTTAAGTATCGCCTTGCCAAATAATGCTTATGCTGTGGAGGCTAGTGCGCTTGGAGTGGGTAATGACAGTAGTGGAGAGACAGTAAGTACGCCATTACCTGATTCATTTGGCCGAGATACACCGCGTCATACGGTACAAGGGTTTATCAGTGCGCTGGGTGAAAATGATTATTTACTGGCAAGTAATTATCTCAACTTATCTAAGTCCGATAACCCAACGACCGTTGTGCGTCAGTTCAAACAAGCACTGGATGCAGGAGGGCGTTTTCAGCCGGATCTACAGATTAGTAACTCACCTGAGGGTAATCTAACTGACCAACTGCCACCTAGCCAAGAAAACGTCGGTGTGATTAATATCGGCGAGCGAAGTGTTCCGTTACTACTTGAAAGGGTGGTCTCAAAACAGAATGAACAATATTGGCAATTCTCTAGCGATACGCTGACCTCAGTACCAGAAGTGATAGAAAATACTGAGCCGACTTTGGTCTCGCGTTATACGGTTGATTCTTTAGATGGCAAAAAGCTTTTCGGTTATCAACTAGCTGATTTGGTCGCCGCGCTCACCATGATTGTGACCAGCTTTGTACTTACTTATGTCGCGGTATGGTTACTGTACCACTTATTAAGGATTGTCTATCCGTATTTGCGTGGTACACCATTGCCGTTACCTGATAAGGTAATATTGCCACTTTCTGTGGTCATTATGGCATTGATACTATCCGAGGTGATGGTTTATGCAGGGGTTTCGGTGACCCTGCGTGAGCCGGTCAATCGCTTTACGGATATTGCTTCTTGGTTGGCGCTGACTTGGCTACTATTACGAGTGATCGATGCGATATTTACCCGAGCGGTAAATCTAAGCTACAAGAAAAACTATACTGAGCGAGTCTCAATTTTGGGACTGCTGCGTAAAGTCGTCAAAGCGCTATTGCTGATATTTGCAGTGATTGTCATTTTTGGCAATTTGGGTTTTGATTTGACTACTGGTATTGCGGCACTGGGTGTGGGTGGTTTGGCATTGGCCCTTGGTGCGCAAAAGACCATCGAAAACTTAGTTGGTAGTGTTGTAGTGGTGGCAGACTCACCTGTACGTATCGGTGATTACTGTAAATTCGGTACTTACGAAGGCACAGTTATTGATATTGGTATTCGCTCATCGCGCGTACGGACCTTGTCGCGGACGATTGTTACGGTACCAAACGGTGATTTTTCATCGATGCAGATCGAAAACTTTACCTCTCGGGATATGTTTCGTTTTTTCCATTACTTATATATTAAGCGTACCGCTGATCTTGACGTAATATTCAAAATGGTTAATGACTTGGATGAATTTATAAAAGAGCATGATTTGACCAATCAAGAATGGAATCAGGTCAATATTTTGGAGCTGCGCCAAGATTGCTATGTTATTCAGTTGCAAGCTTATGTGAATGCTATTGGTATCATTGAGTTCTATGACAAACAAAACGCTTTGTTTGTAGATATATTAAAGAAAGTCGCGAAATATAAAGTAGAACATGCATTGCCGACTCAGCAGTTGATTGTTAATCAAACGGAGCTTGAACATCATGTGGGAAGTAGCACTGATGAATCATCAGAAGGTAGCTCAGAGAATAATAGCGATACAAATAATTATGAAACAAACGTTGGCATAGATAATGGTGACGGTGTTGATATCACTAAAAATGTTGATGCTACTAAAGACGAAGACAATAGCAATGCTAACGATGCACCAAATCAGCATAATCCATCTCTGGCAACCGTAAGTCGAAGTGGGGCGCTCAAAGCACTAAAACATAAAAGTCGTATGCTAAGAAAAAGCAAATTTAAGCATACCAAAAGAAAGATTGGCTTTTCTATATGGAATCAGCCTTAAAAGAGACTTTTTTATCCCGAATGGCGTTTAGTAATATTAGTGCTATTTCTGCTCAATTAGCTATAAAGGTACTGCGGTTTTATCACGTAATGAGCCGTAGTACGACCAAAGCAATAGACTGGCAGCACTACGATAAGGTGACCAGTGCTGAGTTAAGTCTTTAAGCTGCTTAGGGGTTGGGCGCTCTGCTAAGCCTAATAACTCCATGGCTGCAACTTTAATGGCCAAATCATCGACAGCGAGTACGTCTGCACGTTTTAGCGAAAATAGTAAATACATCTCAGCTGTCCAACGTCCAATCCCTGTCACAGCTGTCAAGGTTGTTATGGCTTCTTCATTTGATAAGGTTTCTAAGGCTGCAAAGTCTATATCGTGATCCACTAAGGAGCGCACATAACGAGTTTTTTGCTTAGACAATCCTTGCGTCTTCAAACTATCGTCTGTCGCTTCACGTATCACTTGCGGGGTGATCAACTCTGCATCAACCAACCGTTTCCAAATACTGGCAGCGGCGGCAACTGATAACTGCTGACCTACCATCGCTCTCATCAACTGCTCAAACCCACCTGCGTTATGCCTAAGGTTAGGTGTGCCGACCTGCTTATGGATAGGAGCAAACCTTGGTTCAATGACAATCAGTGCAGCAATTTGCTGTTCTAGTTCGTTGGTGTTTTCAATAGTCTGTATGCTCATAGTGATTTCGCTTTGCTAATTAGAAGGTGCTCAAGTCAATATATTAATGCAGAATGAGAAGCTAACATTAAATGGAATGTACATTAAAGAGAGCGTTCATTGAAGAAAACATCGTTATAGTCCATGTCTGAACTATGAATGATTGATAAAAAAAGGACTGCAAATCAGCAGTCCTTTTTATATAGTACCGTATCACTAACAATAGACCTATTCGCCATCTGCTTTAGGTTTTTTAAGTAGTACTAGTACAGCACCGTTACCACCATCTTTTGGTGGAGCAGAGCAAAAAGCTAATACTTCTGGCAATTGACGTAACCAGCCGTTAATACAAGTTTTTAGAATCGCTTCGCTACCTTTACCATGGACGATTTTTACCATAGTTTCGTTTTTCTGCTTGGCTTGGCTCAATAGTTGAGTCATTGCTTCACGTGCTTCTTCTATCGTACAGCCATGGATATCTACCGCATCATACCAACGCAGCTTGCCTTTTTTGAGCTGATCAAAGATTTTATTTTGCAGTGTTGGTTGCTTATAAGACAAATAAGCTTCAGCAGCTACTGGGTTTAGTAGTGCTTGCATATCTGACAAGCCTGCACCTAAATCACTGGCTTCACTACCTTGAGCCGCAGCACGTTTTGATAGTGTCGCTGCATCAGGTTTACCTGCTCTAGCTGCGCTGGCAGGTGAGCGGACATTTTTATCTTCTAACTGATTGACACCGTGCATGGCTTGCATAAATAGAACTTTATCGTCATCGATATGTTCACTATCTAGCTGCTTAACCGTCTTTTTTACTTGCTTTTGAGTCGGTAGCGACACCGGCTCAGTTGGCTTTTGATTCTCACCTTCAGGTGAATTGATATCACGGCCTTTGCTCAGCTGGCCTTTGAGTTCTTTAAGCTGGTCTTGCATTTCTTTTGAAAACAGAGAGTTTGACATAAAAGTTAACGTATCGTTGATTGATGAATGGTTGATTGAACAATGTCTATAGCACAGACATTGTTCAAGCTATCGAGCATTTATTGAAGCATAAATTATTGAGTTACTTTACCCGTCTGCTGCGACGCCCGCAAGTAAGGATTGTAACGCTTGCCCTGGATGATCAGTTTTCATAAATTGCTCACCGATTAGAAAGTGCTGAATCTCATTATTTAACATGAGACGAATATCATCACTGCTATGAATACCACTTTCGGTCACGATAAGTGGTTTTTGCTCAGCACTATCAGTAGCAAGTGCGTCGTTTAAAATATTCTTAAGATCAAGCGTGTTTTGCAGGTCAACATCGAAGGTATTTAAATCACGGTTATTGATACCGTAGATATTGTGTACTGAACGTGGCAATTGTAGCGCACGTTCAAGCTCAGACTGGGTATGTACTTCTATCAATACGTCCATACCAAGCTCAATACTGAGTGCATGTAGCTCTTGTACTTGGGCATCATCTAAGCAAGCCATAATGAGTAGGATGCAGTCAGCGCCCATTAGGTAGGATTGATAAATTTGATAGACATCAATCATAAAGTCTTTACGTAATATCGGTAGACTTGAGGTATTAGCCGCCTGAATAAGGTAGCTGGCATCACCCTGAAAGTAATCACGGTCGGTCAATACAGACAGACAACTAGCACCCGCTTGCTCATACTGCTGCGCAAATAGAGCAGGGGTAAAGTTATGATTGATAATGCCTTTAGACGGTGAGGCTTTTTTAATCTCAGCAATGATACCGATACCATTTTCTTTAGTGCCAGCAGCACGTAATGCCGCGGCAAAACCTCGACGCGGTTTATCATCAGCTGCGACCTGTGCTTTCAAGTCCTCTAGAGACAATGCTTCGCGAGCGGCTTTTACTTCTTCTACTTTGGTGGCGACAATGCGCTGTAGCACTGACGGTATGTCTGAATGGATTGTGGTCATACTGGTATCCGAATATCGTTAAATGTAAATATAGTCAGAGAACTATTAGTAACTACTAAATGGCTACGGCGTTTCCCTTCCTAGATGTACGACTTGTACAATCTGCGGTCGGCTGCCTGTTATCCTTTTTAAATTTCTCTGACTATAGACAATATATGAGTGTTTATAAGTTAACCTTGAGCGACTAGCTGCTGGGTATAGTTGGCTAAAGACTCAAGTTTAAGTAAAGCATCGCCATTTTGAATAATTTTTTGTGCTCGGCTAACACCATTAGGGTAGTTGTTTGCAAGTCCTGCGGTATATATCGCAGCACCTGCATTTAGCGCAATCATATCACGTGCTTTAAGTACGGCACGGTCATGAGTGTCGGCTCCAGATAGCGCAGCACGAATCAACTCAAGGCTTTGTGCTGGAGAGTCGACATCGAGGCCAATAAGAGTTTGGGATTCGATACCCGCATCTTCTGGCATCATGTCATAAACAGATATCTCACCATCTTTTAGCTCAGCGACTGTGGTCGAAGTCGCAAGACTAATTTCATCAAGACCATCTTTTGCGCCTACTACCATGACATGACGTGCGCCTAAGTTTTTCATCACCTTAGCAATCGGCTCACATAACTGCGCGGTAAACACACCGATGACTAAATTTGGCGTGCCAGCAGGGTTGGTCAATGGGCCCAAAATATTAAAGATAGTACGTGCCTTTAGCTCACGGCGTACAGGGTTGGCATAACGCATGGCGCTGTGATGATTGGGCGCAAATAAAAACCCAATACCTTGGTTTTCGATACAGTCTTTTGCTTGCTCTGGAGTGAGCGCAAGACTGATACCTGCTTGCTCAAGTAAGTCTGAGCTACCAGATTTGGTCGAGACGCCGCGATTGCCATGTTTAGCAACTTGTGCACCAGCCGCCGCAACAACCAATGCCGATGCAGTCGAGACATTGAACAGATTAGCTCCATCGCCGCCAGTACCAACGATATCTACCAAGTAATCACAGTCCTTTGGTTCAATGTTGGCGGCTAGTGCACGCATGGCGCTGGCTGATGCAGTAATCTCGTCGATGGATTCGCCTTTCATGCGTAAGCCTGTCAAGATAGCGCCCATCATAGCGTCGCTACATCTACCTTGCATGATAATCAGCATCACTTGATACATCTCATCAAAGGTTAAGTCAATGTGTTGAAATATTCTGCCCAAAGCTGTGGTTAAAAGTTGATGTGTTTGTTCATCAGACAATTTTGCAATACTCTCTGGCGTGTGCGTTTCTTCTATTTTTGTCGTACTCATTGTAGTCTCACTTACTATTGTTTTTTATATGAATCTGTGTGAAATTTGGCATAGGTTATGAAAGCGGTATTTTTACCGACGTGATTTTAGTCAAACCTAGCCAACTTGTGGTAGCTCATCGGATGTCAGAGTAGCCAAGCCATGAGTCTGTAAAAAGTTATTGAGCAATTGATAACCTGCTTCGCTCAATATCGACTCAGGATGGAACTGGACGCCTTCTACAGCCAGCTCCTTATGGCGAATACCCATGATTTCCTCAATACTACCATCAGCATTCTGTGTCCATGCGGTGAGCTCAAGGCAGTCTGGCAAGCTTGTCTTATCAATGACGAGCGAATGATAACGCGTAACCTGTGACGGGTTGGGTAATCCAGCAAACACACCTTGCTCGTTGTGATAGATAGCTGATAAGCGGCCATGCATGACTTCGCCAGCTTTGACCACTTGACCGCCGAAGGCTTGACCGATAGCTTGATGACCCAAGCAAATACCCAGTATAGGAATAATACCTTTAAATGTCTCAATGGCTTGCAGCGAAATACCCGCACGGTCAGGATCGCACGGACCTGGGCCAATCACAATGACATCAGGTGCGAGGGTTATAATCTGCTCAATGCTGACCTGATCATTACGCCAGACAGTGATGTCCTGCTTTAGCTCACCGAAGTACTGTACGATATTGTACGTAAAGCTATCGTAATTATCGATCATCAAAATCATTAAGGCTTCAACTTATCAGTTTTATTATATTTTTAACATAAAATTGGTTCTCACTGTTATCGAGTCACTTGATTGCCGGACATAAGCAGCTCTGACTATAACAGAGGGGGTTATTGCGCGCGGTTATCTTACCACTATTTTGTTTTCTATCAAATGTAGGGTATAGGCTATCTAAGTAAGCACCAAGTAAAAACATATTTTTTATGATTATGTCGATAGCGAGGATAGTTTGATCAAGGGTAATGTTATGAATGCAGCTATTAGCATTGCACTATAAAATAGCATTTCAATAATAAATATATTTGTATTTGCACCAATTTAGTGCTTTTAGTTCTCAACTGGTGCTCTGATTAAGTGCTATTCTAAAACTGAACTAGATGAGAATTAATTAACACCCAATGATGTTAAGTGTATAAATCACTGTAATTGTTAGTAATTATATTTCTATTTAGTTGCATCTGGAGTTGGAGTGTCAATACATTGGCATAACCTTTGCATTATTGCTGTTATGATTTTTTTAAAGCCAAAAAACTGGTCTAAAAATAATTATTAACAAGAGCCCGAAGAGTTCAGCATTATGAGTTGTATATTGCTAGAATGTCGTTAGGATTGAATTGGCGTATGTTAGACCATGTGCACAAATATTGGTCTGATTGAGTAAACGCTTTAGATGAGCATCTTGACTAATACGCAAAATAGTGCTGATAATAAGCATAATATCGAATGCGCTGTTTTAGTATTGAGAGCACATCTGACATTCTTGGACAAGAACATCATATTAATAATTTTAAATCGCAATTACGTGATCAACACAACGGAGACTATTCATGTCGAATAAACTATTAGATCTTATCCAATCCTCTAACGCTAAATGGGTTGATTTTCGCTTTACTGATACACGCGGCAAAGAGCAGCACATCAGCTTCCCAGCTTCTACCATCGACGAAGATGTGATGGAAGATGGCAAGATGTTTGATGGCTCATCAATCGCTGGTTGGAAAGGTATCGAAGCGTCAGATATGATCTTGCGTCCTGATCCAGAAACTGCTTTTGTTGACCCGTTCTTTGACGCGGTGACTGTGGTAGTGACATGCGATATCATCGAGCCATCAACGCTACAAGGTTATGACCGTGACCCACGCTCTATCGCACGCCGCGCTGAAGAGTATTTAAAGTCTACTGGTATCGGTGATACTGCTTACTTTGGTCCTGAGCCTGAGTTCTTTGTATTTGACGATGTTAAATGGTCAGTTGATATGTCTGGCGTTAGTCATAAAATCACAGCTGAAGAAGCAGCTTGGTCGACTAACGAGACTTATGAGTGGGGCAACATGGCGCATCGCCCACGTGTGAAAGGCGGTTATTTCCCAGTACCGCCAATCGATAGCTCACATGATATGCGTGCTGTTATGTGTGAGCGCATCGAAGAGATCGTTGGTGAAGGCCGCGTTGAAGTTCATCACCACGAAGTTGCTTCTTGCCAGTCTGAAATTGGTGTTGCATTCAACACGATGGTACGTAAAGCGGATGAAGTTCAGCAATTAAAATATGTTGTTCATAACGTTGCGCATCAGTTTGGTAAAACAGCTACCTTTATGCCTAAGCCAATCGTTGGTGATAACGGTTCAGGTATGCACGTACATATGTCAATCTCAAAAGACGGCGTAAACACATTCTCTGGTGATGAGTATGCTGGTCTGTCTGAAACAGCATTGTACTTCATCGGCGGTATCATCAAGCATGCTCGTGCGTTGAATGCGATTACTAACCCATCAACGAACAGCTATAAGCGCCTAGTGCCTCATTATGAAGCGCCTATCAAGCTTGCTTATTCAGCGTCTAACCGTTCAGCATCTATCCGTATTCCACACGTAAGCAGCCCGAAAGCGGTACGTGTAGAAGCACGTTTCCCTGATCCAACGGCTAACCCATACCTAGCGTTTGCTGCATTGCTGATGGCCGGCCTTGACGGTATCCAAAACAAAACGCATCCAGGTGAAGCTGCTGATAAAAACTTGTATGACTTGCCACCAGAAGAAGAAGCACAAATCCCAACGGTTGCAGAGAGCTTAGATGTTGCATTGCAAGCACTGCGTGATGATCATGACTTCTTATTAAAAGGCGATGTCTTCACTGAAGACATGCTAGAAGCGTTTATCGCTTTGAAAGAAGAAGAAGTACAACGTCTGAACGTGACTGTACATCCTGTTGAATTTGACATGTACTACAGCTGCTAATTAGTCGCTAAAGCGCTCAGTTATAGCGCTCAGTTATTTTGAGTCAAAAAACCAGCTAAGTTATTCTTAGCTGGTTTTTTTATATGTATTAATAAAACATAACCGTCCAGTTGTCGAATTTTCTTTGAAATCGCTGCTGATTTCATGTCAAAACTCACGCATAATAGTTCTATAAAATTATATTAATAGTAGACATTACTTAGGTTGATGGATTATGACTTTATTAGCAAAACCGAGTTTCTTAAAGGATAAGATTAGAGTTGGGCTATGGACTACGGTTGCTCTCGCTAGTCTTTGTACATCTCTCACAAATGCTGCGTCTATTTATAAAGTGGTCGATGAGCAAACTGGTCAAGTCACCTTTACTGACCGTCCACAGGATTATGAGCAGCAAGCTGGCAAACAAGTCAGTCAGATGGCTATCACGACAGGTAATGAGACGAGCAGGTCAACTAGTCTGAATACAACAACCAATCCTAATACAAGTCGCCAATCATCAAATGCGTCGCAGACAGCGACTACTACTGAGTCGCCTGCGATAAATACTAAGGTGACCACGCTAGTAAACTATCAATTAGTAATTACTGAACCTAGCGAAGAGAGAGCCTATCGTCGTCCAGTACAGAATATCGATGTCAATGTACAGATTCAGCCTGCGTTACAGGCAGGTGATAGTGCCAGTATTTATTTTGATGACAAAGAGGTTGCACGAGGTTTGAGTGCGTCTATTGCTACTGTTGATATTTTGCCAGGCGCTCATACAATCAAGGCGGTTGTACAAAGCGAAACTGGCCAAACACTTGAGCAAATCACACGTACCGTATATGTGATTCAAAATACAACCACATTGCAAGACAACAAAAGAAAGGCAGCGCAGTTGTTGGCTTATCAAAAGCTAGCTTGGTATCAAAAATTGATGCTAAAGCTGCGTCAACAGGAAGTTGCTCAGTTACAATGATGGTCTCAATAATGATTGAATATAAAGGCAAGCACCGTTAACGATGCTTGCCTTTTTTAATGTAAATCACTTATTTTATTTAACTATAAGCTGTTTTATTTAGTTAACTCGATAGTACCGTTAGCAGTCACCGAAATAGTGCTATTGCCAGACTCAAAGCTTTGGCTTGGTACTGACTCATCTGCCATTCCTGATTTCATGCTCATAGCGCTATACATCGGACGTGGGTAGTTGCTACCTGTGTTTAGGTTAACATTGACGACGCGGTAGCCACGAGCATCCCACGCGCGGGTAAGGCTCTTAGCTTGCTGCTGAAAAGCGCGAGAGGCTTCGGTCATTAATTTTTGCTCTAGAGCATCCTTTTTGGTATCTGATACGCCAAAATTAAGATTGTCCATCACCAAGGTTTCTTGCAAATCAGCAATTAGTTGGCTAGTCGCTGAAAAGTCTGTACTTTTTAAGTCTATGTTTGCTTGACCTGTCCAGCCAATGATTTTATCGTTTTTGTCGTAGCGTGGATAGGTGCGCTGTTGCCCTGTGCTCACGGTCACGCTAGGGTAGCGCTTGGCGATTTTCATGGCATTGTTGATTGAAGTATTGAGCATTGTAGCTAAAGTCTTAGAGTCAGTTGCTTGTGCTTTTTTGTACAAGCTGGCGCGTACTTCGTCGTTCTGAATCTCTTCTTTTATTTCTGTCTGAAACGTTAGTTGATCATAGCCTGTTGGCTCTGCATGGGCGCTACCCATCATCGCTGTCATGAGACAAACCGTACCAGAAGCTAGTGCTGCTTTATTCAATAAAGTATTTTTCATTATTATCTCCTAAGTTGATTCTAATAATATATAAATGACAATTATCAACGCTCATTTATACACGAAAAGTTGTCCCTATTGTTCTCTAGAAATCGACATGGGTACAACTTCATTCACTAAAATAGCAAAATTCATATAAGTTGCTGTGAGAATTTTGTGACCTAAGTTGCTGATATAATTTGTGCTCATATATTGCTGGCATGAGCTAATGAACTAAATGACAGTGTTATTTAGGGTCTAAAGCAAACAGTTTTAAGATAGGGGTTGTAAAATTAAAAATTTCTTGTATAATTTGCGACTGGTGGCTCCATTGGTAGCCTCGCAACATTGTTCTATGAATCCCGCCAGGACCGGAAGGTAGCAACGGTAATAGTTATAGTGTGTGCCGAGGATGTGCTTTTGGAGTCGCTTTTTTTTGCCTAAAATTTGATAATTATATTTATAAAGTACAAAAAATCTATTTGTGATGTATTAAGCCCTTCATTGTAAAGGGCTTTTTTTTGGTCAAAATTTTGTCTGATGGTTATCTATTTGCTTATGGAGTTTCCAATTTAATTTCCTGTTCGATTTCCTTTGTAGTTCTGATCTAGTTCTAAGGTTTTATTGATTAATATGAGTTAAAATACAATGTATTAACTTTTTATTAACATTCTAGACACCTTGGAGTTTGATTATGAAGATGTTTGTTTGGCTATTCATTGCATTTGTGGTGTTGGTAGTTGTGTTTGGGGTATCCGTTTTTAATAGATTGGTACGCGCACGTAACCAAGCAAAGAACGGCTTTGCTCAGATAGATGTGCAATTAAAGCGTCGTCATGATCTGATTCCAAACTTGGTCGAAACCGCCAAGCGTTATTTGAGTCATGAAGAAGAAACACTCACTCGCGTCATTAGCGCGCGCAATCATGCCCAAGATCTACAAGACTCTAATAAGCATCAGCCAGACTCGCTAGAGCACATGGCACTATTTGCAAAAGCAGAAGGTATGTTGTCTAAAGCGTTGAGTCAGTTCTCTGCTGTCGTCGAAGCCTACCCAGAGCTAAAAGCCGATAGTATGATCAAAGAGCTCATGAACGAATTAACCAATACGGAAAATCGCATCGGATTTGCGCGTCAGCATTATAATGACAGCGTGATGTTTTATAATAATGATCGCGAAGTATTCCCGAATAACCTCGTTAGTACGACTTTTGGCTTTCGTCCACTCAGTCAGTTGGTATTCGAAGATAGAGAAGCGATTGCTCAGGCACCGATTGTCAATATGGGCTAAGGTTTAGATAATTTTGGCGAACTCTAGGCAGCCTAATCTGATGGATTTTTTTGGTGAACAGCGGATACGTACGCGGCGCAGTCTATTACTTTATGGACTGTTTTTCCTGATTGTACTTGCTCATATGGCTGTAGGACTGGCTGTCATGTCTATACTGCTGACAGTATTTACAGGCGGCATATATCATTGGGTATTGGTTCTGGTCATTGTCTTGACGTTAGGCAGTTTCGTTGGTGGTAGTTTTTTAGAATATCGACGCCTGCGAGCAGGTGGTCGCGCTATTGCTCAGCGAGTAGGGGCGGTTAGGCTGTTTATCGATAACAGTCAAGAAGCATGGGAGCACAGTCAAGGAGTCGCTCATCAACACGAAGCTGAAGAAAAGGTTCGCTATAGTTCACGTCATATAGCAGTACGTGACGAGCGCGATTTTCCGCCCGTATATCGCCGCTATTATGAAATTGCACAGCAACTGGCCATTGCGGCAGGTTTGCAAACTCCTATTTTGTACGTGCTACCTGACGAGCAGGGTATCAATGGTTTCGTCGCTGGTCGCCATAGCTCAGATATGGTACTCGTCGTTACTCAAGGTGCGCTAGATAAACTGTCTGATGAGGCGCTATATGGACTCATTGGTCATGAATATGGTCATATATTGCACGGTGATGCTACGTTCAATTTACAGCTGATGGTGGTATTGGCAGGCTTGCAGATACTGTATGACTGGAGTGACCCAATATCCAATCACATCTCTAATAGCCTCTCTAATTATAATCACTTTGATAGCGATAGTATCTCCCAAAAGTCTCTATCACAGAGACAGGTTGATATGCTAGCGCGTAACACAGAAGCGCAAACGGCCAATTTCAACACGCATAGTGAATGGGTCGCCTACTGGCAGCAGCAATCACAACAACAGCAGTCCTCAGCTAAGCGTCAGTCTAAATGGGTACAAATGCCACCTATCATAGATCGTCAAGCCCCGCGTAGTGTCTGGACATTGCTACTGCATGGTTTAAGCTTCTCTAGTATGGCAAGCGCGCAGTTGATTAAGCACAGTTTTAATCGTGAGCGCGAGCTACTTGCTGATGCCACTAGTGTTCAATTGACACGTACGCCTGCGATTATCGAAACCTTAAAAGCCATTCATCAAGACCCGCTCGGCTCGCGTTTGTCTGGCATCGCCGATATCAACGGACTCAGCCATTTTTTCTTTGCTAGTAGTGGGGCAGACTTAGGGGATGTGTCATGGTTTGCCACCCATCCAAGCTTGACTGAGCGTATGAGCGCTATTAATGCGGATGCTTATCATCAGTTTGCGGTACAAGTCGCCAAAGAAAAGCGAATAAATCAGCAAAAGGTCAAAGAAATATATAGGCAACGCCGCTTAGGTGATTGGGGAATAACGAAAGAAAATAGCCTAAGTGAAGATTTCCCAGAAAAAAACTTGCAGCAGTCGGCGTTACTTGGATCTCAAACAGCTGCAACGATTAATATAAGAGACAATAAACAGACAAGTGACGCAAAAGTTCTTGCTGAATCTATAAGCGAAAATCGTAATAAAGATAATGGCGAATTAGAGATTGATGACGGTTTAGAGTTTGCCGTAGAAGCTGATGTGGTGGTCGATGGGCGGCTTCAAGTACAGGCCGAAGACGTTGGCGTTCATCAGCTATTAAAACCGTGGCAGTCCAAACCTGACGCTGACCTACCAGAAAACACATTAATTGGGTTTAATGATATTAAAAAGGTATCACTACCTCAGTACATACTCAACCATAGTCATCATCCTCTAGGTGCGCTAGCATTAGTCGAAGCTGTCTTGCTTTGTCATCAGCATCAATCATTATCAACGACTGCCACTTATAGTTTGAATGATATTTGGAATGATGGCTTCTCTGTTGCGACTGACTCGACTTCCCATGAGCAAATATTACCGCATAGGATAGATACTAAGCTGATGACAGTAGTAGCCAGTTTGGACAGACGTTTAGACAGCGCTTTGATTGAGCTCGCCTTAAACCAATTGCATCAAAAGAATTTATCTGAACTATGTATTGAAGATCTAAAGCTCAAAAGTAAAAACGATCATAGTCACGACAGTCATCAGTACTATAAAAAACAAGAGAAATGCCGTACGATGTTGTTGCGTTATCAGCAGGGCATATTTGAGCTGTTTAACCAACAGCTGACATCTGACTTAACCAAAAGCTTAGCTTCTGATTTGTCAGATAAAAATATAGCTAGTGATAGCTCTCATGCAATTGTTCTGAATAACCCATTAGCTTTAGCACATCAAAAATCGCCAATATTGTCACTATGGCAAGCGTTACATTTGCAGCAGTTACTACCGATATTGTCTGAAGTTTTACAAGATACAGACGCGCAGTCTCTATGGCCGCAAATACTGAAGACTGGTATGGAAGACGTAAGGGCGCAACTAGATCCTTCGGGTCAAGTGTTTACAGGACTTAGTAAATCAGAAGTATCAGTTGTTGTCTTATTGGCTTATCGACTATCAAAAGATACCAAAGGCCAGATGATCTCAATGCATGACCGATCGTTATTGAGTGAAGGTAACGACAGTGTGGCGCATTATATTGTAGATTTGAGACGGCATGCGCGCTTGATTAATATTGCTCTCGTGACAGTAAGCGATGTTAATTTACAGTGGCTATTATTGACCGCACAGCACTTGAATAGCATTCAGTTATTGGCGATTATTTCTGCGGTTCCTGTCTCTGCCAATCACTATCTCAAGCGCTTGGTAGGTGATCAGAGGGTTGATAATTATCGAGAGAAGCAACAGGATGGTAGCCAAATAGATTATAATGAAAGTGAAATGAACCAGCCGACTCATAATGAGTATCACCAATGGCTAAGTACGTTGCATACAGTGATGTTACACGATACGATAATCAGCCAAGATGAATACGATTGTTTGCTGGCAATATCAGAGCGTTGGCTCGGTATTCGACAGCTGTTTTGACGGGTATGTATTTAGTATTTGATTAATAGTGTGAAGCATATTCTGTGAGAGCTGCCAAAATAATAAACATATCTATAAATGATATAAACAAAATGAGTAGGATAGTAGAGTCGAATGAGTGATACCCAAGACCCACTAAGTGTATTACAGCGCCGTGTGCAGCAACGCCAAATTCTAGCGATGATGGGTATCAATCAGTGGGTACAACCTGAGTCAGAAACCATCAATATGGCTGACATCGCGACAGATTCGGTTGAGCAATCACATATTGATTCCACTGATATTGAGTCTAACAACAACGAAGTAGTGAGTGCTAAAGCTGTAAACGCAGTTGATCAACCGACTGATGGTTATGATATCAATAATTACAATGCTAGCGACTATGTTACCGATGAGTATGATTCTGATTTGCAAGCTACCACTGAACAGACGGCTAGCGAGCAAAGCCCTGTTACTTATAGTTTTGATTCCGTTGATTCGAATACTGTTAGTTCAAGTGCTGCTAGTTCAAATATTATTAGTTCAAGTACTGGGTCTAACTATCATGACATCCCAAGTACTACATCGAACCAAACTGCTGTAACCTCTACGAATGCACATATTGAGCAACCTCAATTCGCGCAGAGTGATTTTCCGCAAAGTAATTTTCCGCAGAGTGCTAGTGATGACAGCATAAATGATGATAGCTTAAAAAAAGTAGCACCATTTGACCTGCAAGGTTGCCGCTATGGTGACTGGGTAATATTGGTTGATATCAAAGCGCTGAATAGTGACAGTCAAAAACTATGGCAAAACATCACTCAAGCGCTATCAATCACTTGCGAGACAACATCATTCCCGATTTGTGATGGTATGGATACTGCTGAGCTTGCTAATGCCAGTCTTGCAGGATATATTTTTCGAATTGGCCGAAGCGAAGAGATACAAGTTGCTGCACTAACAGCGCTACCTGATAGCCTTCAACATCCCAACCTGATCACTGTGCCGACATTAGAAGAAATGCTCGCAGACAGTGATGCTAAACGTCAGCTGTGGGAACAGATATCTCATTGAGTTGTATAAAAACTAACATCAATACCAATGCCTTTATCAACAAACTGAAATAAAAAACATCCTTTTATTTCATCATACCTAGGACTGTGATTATGCCTACAACCCCAACGTCTACAGCAACTACTACACCGCATCGCCTGCCAAATTTTTGTGCTGGACCTGCTACCATGCCAACAGCCGTATTAGAGCGTGCACAGAGCGAACTGCTTGATTGGCAAGGTCGCGGCCTATCGGTCATGGAAGTCAGTCATCGTAGTAAAGAGTATATGGCCATTACTGACAAAGCAGAAGCTAAGCTACGCACGCTTATGGAGATACCAGATAACTATAAAGTGCTATTTTTGCAAGGTGGCGCTAGCTTACAGTTTTCTGCGATTCCGTTGAATCTGTTAAATGGCGGACGCGGTGACTATTTGACGACTGGTGCATGGTCAGGTAAAGCGATCAAAGAAGCCAAGCGCTATGAAGCATTGGGTTTGGGCGAAATTAACCTAGTTGCGACTGGTAAAGAGAATAACTTTACTGACGTACCAGCGCAAAGCGATTGGAATATCAGTGAAGACGCGTCTTACTTTCATTACTGTGCCAATGAGACAATTCATGGCCTACAGATATTTGAGCCACCACAAGTAGATGCACCAATCATTGCTGATATGTCATCTTGTATCTTGTCGCAGCCGATAGATGTGTCTAAATTTGGCATGATCTACGCGGGCGCACAGAAAAATATCGGTCCTGCAGGTCTGGTTATTGTCATTATCCGTGAGGATTTGATGGGGCAGGCAAGTGAATGGTGTCCTATGCTGCTGAACTATGAGCATCAAGCTGACAAAGAGTCTATGTCTAACACGCCAGCGACGTACTCTTGGTACTTAGCTGGGCTAGTGTTTGATTGGTTGGAAGAGCAGGGCGGTGTGGCTGCTATCGGTAAAATCAATCAGCAAAAAGCTGACTTACTTTATAAGACAATCGATGAGAGCAGTTTTTATAATAATCCAGTAGATTCTAAATATCGTTCTATCATGAATGTGCCGTTTACTTTAGCAGACAGCAACCTTGATAAAGTATTCTTAGAAGAGTCAGAAAAAGCTGGCTTGTTAAATCTAAAAGGTCATCGTGACGTAGGTGGTATGCGAGCCAGTATCTACAATGCCGTACCACTTGAATGGGTACAGCAGCTGGTTGACTTTATGATTGCCTTTGAAAAAAAGCACGCCTAAGCAAAATAATAACTGCTAGCGTATAAAGTCTTGCTATATAAAATGTAAATCAAGAAAGGCGCAACTGATCATGGTTGCGCCTTTTTTATATGTATAAGCAGACAGTTTGGTCGTGCTAGCGCGTAGTAATAATGGTTTGTCGTGGATATCGCTGAATGCTATCACCATTAAGTCATATCCATGGCAAACCATTAGGTTAAAAAACCTAAGTTTGTTATGATAAAATTTTGCTATAACGCTGTTTTGCTGTCAGGCTTTACGTTTTGATATTTATATTGGTTAGCATAGAGGTTTGTTATAACGTCATGATAATAAAAAACGCCCTGTTAAAAGCCATGTTGCTAACCATCACCGTCAGTTGGATACCGAGCAGTATCGCTGCACCTATCACGACGACCGCGCTTGGTCACAATAGCCCCACTGAGTACATCGATGCACCTTACTTACCTTATGCCAATCCAAAAGCGCCATCAGGAGGCACGCTTTCTCTAGATGCTCGCGGTACGTTTAATAGCGCCAACAAATGGATGACTACAGGCGTCGCGATGATTGGCACAGACTATCTGTATGATACTTTGATGACTGGCTCATTAAATGAAGCATTTACCATGTATCCGCAGCTGGCAAGTAAAGTGACATATGACCCAGATGATACAAGCTGGATTATATATCACCTCAACCCTAATGCTCGTTTTTGGGATGGGTCTGGTGTGACCAGTCGCGATGTGAAAGCAACTTTTGAGGCGATATTGAACAAAGGCCCCATGTATATTCGCAGTTACCTAAGTGATATCAAAGACATTCAAATCATTAATGATCAACAAGTAAAGTTTGTCTTTGCCTCTGCTGAAAACAAAGAGATTTTACTGACTGTTGGCCAGTTTCCTATTTTTGCCAAATCTTCCATTGATACCGATTTTGAGAAAATCAGTCTGTCACCATTGATGGGTAGTGGTCCTTATAAATTGGGACGCGTCGATGCGGGACGTTCGGTAAGTTATATACGTGATCCCAATTATTGGGGTCATGATTTGATGGTCAATCGTGGCCGCTACAACTTTGATATGATCAAGTTTGTTTATTATCAAAGTGATGAGATTGCATTTGAAGGTTTTAAATCTGGTCAATACCGTTTTCGCCCCGAAAATAAAGCATCTAACTGGGTAACTGGGTATAATTTCCCCGCGGTAAAAGCAGGGCTTATCCAAAAAGAGACGATAACCAGCCAAAATCCAGTACCGATGCAGGCATTGGTGATGAATTTGCGCCGCCCAATATTTCAAGATATCAAAGTTCGCCAAGCACTGACAGCTGCTTATGATTTTGAATGGATGAATAAAACCTTATTTCATGGGCAATATGAGCGCTTGCAGAGCTTTTTTCATGGCTCAGAGCTTGCCGCAACGGGTACACCATCTGATGCAGAGATGCAGGTATTGACGCCGTTATTGTCTGAGCTCGAACCGATTCAGCGCCAAGCAACATTAGCAGAATGGCAGCTACCTACCAGTGATGGGAACGGCTTTAATCGTCAAGGGTTATTAGAAGCGCGTAAGCTATTGTTAGAGGCTGGGTTTTATTATGAGAACATGAAACTATATCAACCTGATGGGTCGCTTGCTCAGATTGAGATTTTGATGACAGGCGAGACCATGGGTCGTGTCTTGTTGCCTTATATTCGCAATCTAAAACGCTTGGGATTTGAGGCAACATTGCGCCAAGTCGATGGGCCACAGTATTATGAGCGTATGCGCCGTTTTGACTATGATATGGTCGTGGACGTATTTGCTCAAAGCCTATCTCCTGGTGCTGAGCAAGCGGCATTCTGGGGAAGTGCTGCTGCTGACGAGCCGGGTAATCATAATAGTGCTGGTATCAAGAATGCCGCCGTCGATAAGGTCGTTGCTGCCCTTGGTAATGCTAAAAATCGTGACGAGATTGTACTGTATACGCAGGTGCTAGATCGGTTGTTGCGCGCAGGGCATTATGTCGTACCGCTATACGGCAAATCTGGCACCAATGTCGCCTACTGGGATCAGTATCGCCATACTGAAAAACTACCGACCAATGCTGTTGGTATCGATTACTGGTGGGTGGATAAAGAGGCAGAAGGGCGTATCAATAAATATTTAAAACAATAAACAGTATTTACTATAAAGTTTGACCCGATAACAACGGACAGCTGAGCATATATGTTGTTTTATTAAATATATGCTATTGCTATCAAATAACAGTTAGATTAGGGCGTGTCCTCATTTTAAAAATGGTGATAAAAATGAGATAAATTGCCGTCAAACGAGGAAAATAGTGCAGATAATATCGAGATATTGACCAACTATTTGACGATGTTTGGCAAAATTTAGCTGTTTTTAGCCCATTTAGAGGACACTCGTTTGAATTGAGAACACGCCCTAGATAATTCAAAATAACACGTAACAAAAATAACTACCGGTAAGGATTTAACATGAGTATCCATATTCACCCAATCAAAGCATTTAGCGATAACTATATCTGGACATTGATCAATGAAAATAATAAGCAGGCGATTGTCATTGATCCAGGTCAAGCCCAGCCGGTCATTGATTATCTAGAGACGCATGAGCTTGAGCTAACCTCGATTTGGACGACTCACCATCATCATGATCATATCGGCGGCGTCGCAGAGTTACAGGAATCGTATCCGATGACTCATCTGGTTGCGCATAGTGAGCATGGCGTCGATGAAGACCAAACTATCAAAGACGGTAGCACGGTAAGCGCATGGGGCTGCTCTGCGCAAGTCTGGGATGTGTCAGGGCATACCGCTAGCCATATGGCCTATATCTTAGATATTGATGGGCAAAAGCACTGCTTCTGCGGTGATACGTTGTTTAGTGCAGGTTGCGGGCGTGTGTTTACTGGTACGATTGATCAATTGCATGAGAGCTTTAAACGTTTGAACGGCTTGGCTAGTGAGACACTGCTGTATCCTGCGCATGAATATACAGCGAGTAATCTGCGTTTTGGCCTGTCTATTGAACCTGACAACGAAGCGATGCAACAAGCATTAGCACGAGCAGAGGTGCAAACTGAGCAAGGCATGGCAACGCTACCAGTGACACTAGAGCATGAGCGCGCGGTAAATGTGTTTTTACGTACACAAGAGCCGAGTGTAATCGCAGGGGTTAAATCAAAAATGCCTATCGATGATGAGAAGTCATTGACGGTATTTGCAGCGTTACGTGAGCTAAAAAACAACTTTTAAAGCAGATGTTGAACAAATAGTTTGCTTTCAAGCATCTCTTTAACACAAGCAATTCGCTGCTGAACGTCATTGTTATCTCTCTTTACTTAGGAAGTCGCCATTATGGGTCGTTATATCTTAAAAAGACTACTACTGATATTGCCGACACTATTTTTGATCTTGCTTGCCAACTTTGTAATCGTACAGGCGGCACCAGGCGGGCCTGTTGAGCAGCAGCTGGCACTTATCGAACAGGGTGCAAAAGACAATGCGCTTGGTGGTAATATTGGTGCGGGCAGTGCAGGTGGCAACGACAGTACTTATCAAGGCACGCGAGGCCTCTCTGAGGAGATGGTCGCTGCGATCAATGCCCAATATGGCTTTGATAAATCTGCTCCAGAGCGGTTTTGGCTCATGCTAAAAAACTATGTACGGCTGGATTTTGGTGAGTCGTTTTTTAAAGGTCAATCAGTGACCGAGCTGATTGTAGAGAAACTGCCTGTTTCAATCTCGCTTGGACTATGGAGTACGCTGCTCATCTATTTGATCGCTATTCCGCTAGGCGTCTATAAAGCGATGCATCATGGCTCAGGCATTGATAAAGCCACGGCTATGCTGCTTGCTATAGGACATGCGATACCTGTGTTTGTCTTTGCAGTGATTTTACTGGTGTTCTTTGCGGGTGGCAGCTATTGGAATATCTTTCCATTACAGGGACTGACGTCCGAAAATTTTGATCAGCTAAGCGCGCTTGGTAAAGTAAAAGATTACTTTTGGCATTTGGCGTTACCGCTGCTGGCAAGTACTGTAGGCGGTTTTGCAGGTTTGACCTATTTGACCAAATTTAGCTTTTTAGAGGAACTGGGCAAGCAGTATGTACTGACCGCTCGCGCTAAAGGCTTAGGTGAGCGTCAGGTGCTATACGGACATGTTTTTCGCAATGCGATGTTGATTATTATCGCAGGTATTCCAGCCGCTATTGTTGGTATCTTCTTTGCGGGTAATTTTTTGATTGAAATTATCTTTAAACTTGATGGCCTCGGCTTGCTAGGTTTTGAAGCCATTCAACAACGCGATTATCCAGTGATATTTGGCACGCTATTTATCTTTACCTTAGTGGGGCTGCTACTGCAATTAATCAGTGATTTGAGTTATCACTTAATTGATCCTCGTATTGATTTTGAGGGCCGCTAATGTCAAATAATCAATCTTCATCAAAAAGCAGTATTATTAATAGCGAACCAGATAAAGCGCCAATGCCTGAGCAGCTATCTACCACAAAAAAGCAACGCTTGAACCCTATATGGCAAGCACGTTTAAATCGCTTTCGCCAAAATCGTCTTGGAGTGATATCACTGTTCGTCTTCGCAGTGATATTTGTTATCTGCATGGCCGCGAATGTTATTGCCAATGACAAACCATTGTTAGTGCAGTATCAAGGCGATTATTACTTTCCAGTATTAAAAGCTTATCCTGAAACGACGTTTGGCGGTGTATTTGAGACCGAAACCAATTATAAAGATCCTGCAGTGCAGTTGCTGATTGATGAGCAAGGGTTTTATATAATGCCGCCTATCCCGTTTGCCGATCAGACGCCCAACGTCGAGCTTGGTCTGCCTTATCCAGCAGCGCCCAATGCCCAGAACTGGCTTGGTACTGATGATATGGGGCGTGATGTGCTGGCACGGATACTTTATGGTATGCGAGTGTCGTTACTGTTTGGTCTGGCCTTGACGCTTGCGGGCGCACTGATTGGGATCATCGTCGGTGCGGTACAAGGCTATTATGGCGGCTGGGTAGATCTGGCAGGGCAACGATTTATGGAAGTATGGGGCGGTATGCCTCAGCTATTTATGATTATTATTTTGGTCAGTCTGTTTAGTCCTAGCATTATTATGCTGTTTGCCATGATGCTACTGTTCGGTTGGATGGGACTGGTTGGTTTGGTACGAGCAGAGTTTTTGCGAGCGCGCAACTTTGACTATGTGCGAGCTGCACGCAATTTAGGTGTTTCGGACAGCCAAATCATGCTCAGACATATTTTACCCAATGCGTTAGCTTCTAGTTTGTCGCAGTTGCCATTTATTCTAACGGCTAATATTATCGCTTTAACTGCGCTGGATTTCTTGGGATATGGTTTGCCACCTGGCTCGCCTTCTCTTGGTGAGCTAATGGTACAAGGTAAAAATAACCTCGATGCACCTTGGCTTGCTTTGTCAGGATTCTTTAGTTTGACCTTTATTTTGTCATTGCTTATCTTCGTTGGCGAAGCGCTGCGTGATGCGTTTGATCCGAGGCGTTCTTAACATGACTAAAAATATTGTCGCTACCGAGCACCACAACGCTTCAGATGAAAGCCTTAATAGTGCACAAGATAAACTTATGCTAACCGTAGATAAGCTCACTATCACGACGACTACAGGCGTCCAATTGGTCGATGCGCTGTCTTATGAGCTACGACAAGGGCGAACTCTGGCCATCGTTGGTGAGTCGGGGTCTGGTAAATCAATTGCCAGTCTTGCGCTATTAGGTTTGTTACCAGACAGCCTCACCGTTACTGGTGAGGTGCAGCTGGCAAGTACAACAGGCATGTCGACCTTGCCCATAGCGAATGATAAGGCGCGTAATGCCGCATTACGTGCTATTCGTGGACAGCGTATCGGTATGGTGTTTCAAGAGCCAATGACCGCATTAAATCCGTTACATACGGTCGCCAAACAAATCGCTGAATCGTTGCGTCTAGTTGGCGTAGCTAAGAAGCAATGGCGAGACACCAGCATTGCTTTGCTAAATGATGTCAATATTGCAGATCCTTCTGACAAGTTGAGCCGTTATCCACATGAGCTATCAGGTGGTCAGCGCCAGCGAGTGATGATTGCCATGGCATTGGCTCAGCAGCCTGATATTCTAATTGCTGATGAGCCAACGACTGCGCTCGATGTTACCTTGCAACATGAGATTTTAGCGCTACTAGATGATCTAAAACGCAAGCACAATATGGCGATGATATTAATCAGTCACGATCTCAATCTGGTCAGGCGCTATAGTGATGAGGTTATCGTTATGCGTCAAGGCCAAACGATTGAACAGGGCAAAACGTCAGTAGTATTTGATCAGCCTAAGGCCGATTATACGCGTACCCTTATCAAGCAAGACTTTGGGCAAGCATTAACCATAGAAGACGATAACGTAGATAAACAATCAAGCGTATTAGAAGTGAAGCGTCTTAACGTACAGTTCCCAATTGAAAAAGGTCTGCTTGGTGGTACTAAGCGCTGGTTCGATGCGGTTAAAGATGTCGATATGACACTGCAAAAAGGTCAGGCATTGGGTATCGTTGGAGAATCTGGCTCTGGTAAAACCACCATTGCACTGGCGCTTAGTCAACTACTGAGCAACCAAGCACGTGTGAATGGGCAGATAGTGGTCAATGATCAAGATATTTCAATATTGTCCAAAAAAGCGCTACGTAACTTCCGCTCGCAGATACAGATGGTATTTCAAGATCCATTTGCCAGTATTAATCCGCGTATGACGGTCATGCAAATCGTGGAAGAGGGATTGCTGGTACAAGGCGTAGCTAAGGTCGCCCGTCAGCAAGCAGTGCTAGATAGCCTTGCTACGGTACATTTGCCTTTAGCATTTGCGCAGCGTTATCCTCATGAGCTGTCAGGTGGCCAGCGTCAACGCGTGGCACTGGCGCGCGCACTTATTATGAAGCCAAGCTTACTTATATTAGATGAGCCGACCTCTGCGCTCGACAGTACCACACAGGTCACAGTAGTTAGTTTATTACGTGAAATTCAAGAAAGACTGCAAATCAGCTATGTCTTTATCAGTCATGATCTCAAGGTAGTACGTGCACTGTGTCAGCATATTATGGTGTTAAAACAAGGCACTTGCGTAGAATCTGGACGTACCGAAGATCTCTTTAATCATCCACAACATATTTATACTCAGCAATTGTTAAGGGCAAGTACTGACTAGTCTAAACGACTTACTGTAGCCAATTAGACTGATCAATCAAACTAAGCGACTAAAATAAGCGGCTTGGTATAAAATTGACACATTGCAGTTCATAATAATAGCGACATATTGAAAAAAGCAGTGGTACAATAATTTTAGAGAGCTGCCCATTTTATAATGCTGTGATGCGTATCTTTATACATTTTGGCGCTCATAAATTAGTAATATTTAACTGGCTGCCCAAAACGGTCTTTATTGCAGTTAAAACCATCATTAAAAAGGATTTTTGTGCTCATGAAAACACAAAACAGTATTACTAAATTGGTAAAGAACAACAGTTTGCAGCATGCTGGTTATTTGGCTGTCGCTAAGACTCGGGCAAAGGTATTAAAAGCAGTGTCTTATGTGATACCTATCAGAAGACCAATGCTCTTTGTCGGTGAGACTGCCTGTGATGAGCTATGCGATATGCTTATCAATGAAGGCAATACCAATGTGTTTATTGTCACGGATACAGTGCTCAACAAACTGGGTATACCTGCAAAAGTTACCGATTATCTAGATGCGAAAAATATCAGTTATCACATCTATGATGGTATTACGCCAGATCCTACTTTTAAAGTAGTTGAAGAAGGGCTCCGTCAGTCTATAGAAGCCAATTGTGACTCTATCGTAGCCATTGGCGGCGGCTCAGTGATTGATGCAGCCAAAATGATAGCCATGTCTCAAGGCAATAAATGCAAGCCCAAACAGCTAATCGGTATTCTTAAGGCAAGAAAGCCTGCGACCCCGCTATACTGCGTACCAACGACAGCTGGCACGGGTTCAGAAGCGACGCTTGGCGCAGTAGTATCGGATGATAAAACACATCAAAAAGCATTGTCTATCGACCCAAGAATGGTACCGCTAGCCGCAGCGATTGACCCAGTTATTATGAAAGGTATGCCAGCCCATATTACAGCAGATACTGGTATTGATGTATTGACCCATGCACTAGAAGCATGGATGAGTGCCAATGCTAGCGTAGAGACAGATTACTATGCAGCCTCTGCCGTAAAATCTGTTATGCATTATCTACCACTAGCTTATAAAGACGGCGGCAATCTAAAAGCAAGAGAAGAGATGGGTATCGCTGCTCATTATGGCGGGATCGCCTTTAACAAAGCAGGTCTGGGCTATGTGCATGCTATCGCGCATCAGTTAGGCGCTTACTATAGTATTCCTCATGGTCGTGCCAACGCCATCGTGTTGCCTTATGTACTTGACGTCAATCGCAAAGCGAGCAAAAAGAGACTGGCTGCATTGGCTAAAAGAACCGGTATGGTACAGAATGGTCAAGCAGCTAATGGCGATAGTGAGATAGCAGATAACCTGATTGCGCAAGTTAGAGACTTGATTGCAGATCTAAATATTGATCCAACTGTCAATGGTATGCAAACTAGCGACTTTAATGATATCGCAAAGGCAGCAGCAAAAGAGGTCAGCGATACTTATGCCGTGCCAACTTATCTATCAGCCGCTGAAATCAAGGAAATTCTAACGAAGATTAAGCAGGCTAGTGATGAACGTGCTGATAGTAATAATGAAACAGCGTCATAGTTTTTTATAGAGCTAGTGATATTAAAATAAAAAAGTCTATTACTCTTTGGAGGATAGGCTTTTTTAATGCATTGAGATAATAAAGCTTCTGTCTTATTTTCATAGTTAATTCATACTAAAATATATAATCGTTATCAAACAACCGTTTAATTTATCTTGTGATTACACTCAGTTGCTAAAAAATATCTTAATAAACTGTAAATATATAACAGTATAGGAATGTTTCAGTGATACAAAAGCGTTAGGATATTTAAAGGACATTACGCTTAGGAGATTTTTATGAACCGCATATTACCATCTAGAATTATAGGGTTAGTTATCATAGCGAGTAGTGCGATTTACGCAGGTTGCGCATCAACTGAAAACAGCTCTACTGTAAAGAACACAACTGCCGCTAACCCATATGCACCGACTACGCCAGGATTGGCAGTAGCCACGGTAGCCGGTGGGTGTTTTTGGTGTGTCGAAGCAGGTTATGAAAAAATCCCTGGCGTCGTAGAAGTGGTGTCTGGCTATACGGGTGGCACCGCTGAAAACCCAACCTACAAGCAGGTATCAGCAGGTGGTACTGGGCATACCGAGGCAGCGCAGGTGTACTATGATCCTAAGAAGATTACTTACAATGGCATAGTACAGGCACTATGGAGAATCGCTGATCCTACTGATGATAAAGGACAGTATGTTGATCGCGGCACACAGTACCGTCCAGCGATTTTTTATAATAATGCGCAAGAAAAGCAAATCGCAGAAGCGGCCAAGCAGTCACTGCAAGCTTCTGGTGTTTATGATAAACCAGTAGTGATCGAAATTGTTCCTGCTAGTACTTTTTATCCTGCTGAAGAGTATCATCAAGATTATTATAAAAAGAACCCAATACGCTACAAAGCTTATACCTTCAATTCTGGTCGCTATCAATTTATCGAGAGTGTCTATGGTAAAAACTACGAGCTTGATTTTAGTAAGTTTACGCCCGAAGCAGATAGCACACAGCCAGCAATGTCAAATAACACATCAGATAGCAAAGTAAGTAAAGGTTTTAACCCAGAGACATTCGTAAAACCTTCACAAGATGCGCTAAAAAAGTCTCTTAGTGATATTCAGTACAAAGTCACCCAAAAAGAGGGTACTGAGCGCGCCTTTGATAATAAGTATTGGGATAACAAAGAGCCTGGATTATATGTAGACGTCGTATCTGGTGAGCCACTGTATTCTTCGCGTGATAAATATAAATCTGGTACGGGCTGGCCGAGCTTTACTCGCCCATTGGATACGAGCTTAGTAGTTGAAAAGCCAGATCGAGGAATATTTGGAACCCGTACTGAAATTCGTAGCCGTTACGCGGACTCACACGTGGGCCATGTGTTTGATGACGGTCCAGCACCGACAGGCAAGCGCTATTGCATGAATTCAGCAGCGCTCCGCTTTATTCCACTGGCGCAGATGGAAGCTGCTGGTTATGGCGATTGGATAGATGATGTAAAACCAGTTGGTTAGTACTATTTTTCCATCGCTCAACCAAACAAAAAGGACGCATCATATGCGTCCTTTTTGTTTGGTTGTTATTCACAACAGCCTAATCAATTAACAGCGACTTAAAACGCTGGTTGACGCTTAGGTACCGCACCCAAAAATTCATTACGTGCTTGATTATTGTGTTGATATTCACCAAGCATCGCGGTACTACGCGTGGTTGAGTGCTGTTTGCTGACACCGCGCATCATCATACACATGTGTGAGGCATCCATAACGACTGCTACGCCGCGACAGCCGGTAACATCCATGATGGTTTGTGCAATCTGTTCACTCAAGTTTTCTTGTATTTGCAGACGACGAGCAAACATATCGACGATACGGGCAAATTTTGACAGTCCTAGTACTTGGCCGTCAGGTAAGTAGCCGATATGAGCGACACCATGGAACGGTAGCATATGATGCTCACACAGTGAATAAAACTCAATGTTCTGTACCAGTACCAGCTCGCGATTGGCTGATGGAAACACAGCATCATTGACCACTTCATTTATACTTTGATGATAGCCTTGGGTCAGATGGGCAAAGGCCTTTGCAGCACGTACAGGCGTATCTAGCAAACCCGGACGATCTAAGTCTTCGCCAGTTGAAGCAATCAGTTGGCGATAAGATTCGGTACTTTCTTTATAATCTGGGGTTATGATGGGGGTGTTACTCATAAGTTTGGCAGCCATCCAAAATGTGGGTGTAGCTTAACGTTGAATCCTATCATGTGAGGATTCTTATAAAAATTGTGCAAGCTGGGAAGGGCTGTGATTATACTCGAAATCTGCTGAACTTCATACTGCTGTAGCTAGCAGTTGAGTCTTTAATCAATAAAGGGGTGCTTGGTACTTAATGTAAACGGTTGTAGTGTTAATATTCGAAGTGCGATTTTTTCATGAAATAAGCAAACTACTATAGTCTGAGTATTTTATCGTGAAGCATTGATGCTAAAATGCAATCTAATAACTCGCGAAAAACTCTCATTGTCGATACTACTTTAAGCAATAAGTCGTTGTTAGGTATTTCTATTCTATTAGCTGTTTGTATTAGTCAGTCCAATAACAAGAACCAAATACAGTTTACGACTGTTTACTTAAATTAATTCGTGTATAATAACTCATCTTTTCATTTGTACTATTTAGTAGTCTCAATCTTCTAATTACTCTAAATAAATTCTTATTCTAAATCATCTCGATTGATTCAAAAGGAAATCTTATGCTACTGCAAGGACAACGATTTGTCGTAACTGGCATCGCAAGTAAACTCTCTATCGCTTGGGCTATCGCAGAAGCGCTGCACCGCGAAGGGGCCTCACTAATTCTGACTTACCCGAATGACAAAATCAAAAAACGCGTCGATATGGCCGCCGAAAAATTCGAAGCGGATTTGGTATTAGAGTGTGATGTCGCCTCTGATGAGTCAATTGCTTCGTGCTTTGAGCAAGTGACTGCTCACTGGGGCGACGGTATTGATGGTGTGGTACATGCCATTGGTTTTGCACCGATGGATCAGCTAGATGGGGATTTTGTGAATGCCACTACGCGTGAAGGCAGTCACATCGCGCATGATATCTCTAGCTACAGCTTTGTTGCATTGGCAAAAGCGGCTCGTGAGTTACTAGCGATGCGTCATGGTTCTATGCTGACACTGACCTATGAAGGTAGCATTTCAGTATTGCCAAACTACAATGTCATGGGTATGGCAAAAGCCAGTCTTGAAGCCAGCGTTCGTTATTTAGCAACGTCTATGGGCGGTGAAGGTATTCGTGTTAATGCGATATCTGCAGGTCCTATCCGCACGCTAGCGGCTAGTGGTATTAAGTCTTTCCGTAAAATGCTCGATATCAGCGAAAAAATTGCGCCACTACAACGCAACATCACACAGACAGAAGTAGGCAACGCCGCATTGTTCCTATTGTCGCCGTGGGCATCTGGTATCACAGGCGAGATTATGTTCGTTGATGCAGGCTTTAATACAGTAGCTATCAGTGAGCAGTTGATGATGCTTGATGAACCAGCACAGTAATTGTTATAGATGATTCGTTTGATAATAGAAAAGACAGCCAATTGGCTGTCTTTTCTAGTTATACTATGAGTCTTTTGGCTACGTGCTTTTTTAGCAGTGTGCACTTTTAGTTAGGTGCCTTTGGACGAGGGATATGATAACCAAGTTACCAAAGTGGATACTATGGGGCGGGGCAGTATTGGCATTTAGTGCTGGTTGCGTGAATACGACGGCGTTAATGGGGTTTGCCAATTTATCAGTGTCGCACGTCACGGGCAATGTAAGCTTGTTTGCAGCGGCTATCGCTCATTCAGACGCGCGTAGTATTTTATATATTGGTACCTTGTTACTGTCCTTTTTGGCAGGGGCTATACTAAGCGGTTTTGTCATTGGGCAGACATCATTGAAACTCGGTCGTCGTTATGGGCGAGCGCTATATCTAGAAGCAGCACTACTTTTAGTTAGTTATTGGCTATATCAACAACATGATTACTTGGGGCAATTAGCAGCAGCAATGGCATGTGGACTGCAAAATGCGATGGTGGCAACTTATAGTGGGGCGGTCATTCGTACCACTCACTTAACAGGGCTGACATCAGACATGGGTGCAGCAATCGGTAACTGGCTTGCTGGTCGCTCTATTAGTAAGCCAACCTTGGGGTTCCAAGCCATTATCTGGTATTGCTTCTGCGGTGGTAGCGCAGTAGGTGCTCTCTTGTTTGCAAAAGTCAGCTATGATGCTTTGTTCGTTCCCATCGCGATTGTGTCGACAGCAGCATTTGTATACAACTATGTCTCAGATCATCTGCCAGAGGTGAGAGAACCAAAAAAAGATAGGCGCTTATCATAGTGATAAACGCCTATCTTTTCTGTTTGTACTAGATAAACATAATCTACTTAAAAATGAAGATAAATGTCATTGTTAATGAGATTTATTTTCTATCTTCTTCATGATCTTCATGTTCATGCATACCTTGCATCATATCTAATACAGAGTCGTCAGTACGCTGTTGATCTTTTTCGGCCAACCCATCTTGGTTAATGTCTTTTGGTGCCATTTTGGTGGTTGCATCAGTTTTATTTGCGTCTGTCATAAAGTTATTCCTTTTGTTTTTATTGATAATTTTCTATTTAACCTTTTGATTATGTGGTATCAGTTTTTGCTTGTATAGCCCTAAATGATTAATGTTTAGAGGCTTTATGTAATTTTTATAAATCAGGATCTGTATGAAAGCAGTGAGAGAGCCATTGTTTGAAAATTAAACTAGTCGAAGGGTAACCGCTATTAACGAATCAAACAGATAAGCTAAAGAAACAAAATTAATCAGATTGTATTCATATATAAATTATTCTGATATGATATTTTCCCGCGTAATATTCGCTATATGAATATCATGATGTCATACAATAATTGTGTATTGCAATAATTTTTGACGTCATATTCCCTCTGGAGGCAATAAGGATAATTTATGTCAGAGAAAAAACTGGATAGCCATCTTCCTAATGATGGCAATGAGTATTTATTTACAGATACATTCCCAAAGGGAACGGGAAAAGGGTTGATCGTGGTCGCCATCGCGGCAATCATTAGCTTTATTATTTATAGCGTATTACCATTTGAAGTCAGTGCGAATAAAGGACTAGCGTTGTTATTCTTTATTGGCGTGCTATGGCTCACTGAGGCGATACACGTCACTATCACTGCGATTTTAGTAGTTGTAGTTGGTACCTTGGTTGGCATTCCTGATTTTAATGCTGAAGTAGGTCTGCAGAGCTTCGCCAGCCCCATTATTTATCTCTTCTTTGGTGGTTTTGCCTTGGCTGCCGCGTTACATGTACAAAAGCTCGATAGAAAAATCGCGCTAAAAATTCTATCGTTGTCGGGCGGCAAGCTCAGTACAGCAGTATTTTTGATATTTGGTGTAACGGCATTCTTGTCCATGTGGATTTCAAATACAGCAACAACGGCAATGATGTTACCGTTGGCCCTCGGTATTTTGACGCAAGTTGATAGTAAAGAAGATCGCGGTACTTTTGTATTTGTACTGCTCGGTATTGCTTATTCAGCAAGTTTGGGTGGTTTGGGCACGATTGTCGGCTCGCCACCAAATGCCATTGCTGCAAAAGCATTGGATATCGCATTTGTTGATTGGATGAAGTTTGGTATTCCAATGATGCTGATACTACTACCAGTACTGTTGGGTGCGATGTATTTGTATCTAAAGCCGAACCTAAACCGTACTATGCAGCTAGAGCAAGATGAAATCATTCCTTGGACCAAGACACGCGTATTAACAATTACTGTTTTCATTGTCACGGCAGTTAGCTGGATATTGTCTAAACAAATTGGTGCTGCAGTTGGTATCGAAGATACAGATGCTGTTGTTGCGTTGCTTGCGGCAGTGGCGGTCGTGAGCTTAGGTCTAGTTTCGTGGAAACAGGTATCAGACAATACGGATTGGGGCGTACTCATGTTATTTGGTGGCGGTATTGCGCTATCAAATATCCTAAAAGTATCGGGTGCGTCATTAGTATTGGGCGAGACGGTTGCTAATGGCTTACAAACAGCGCCACTATTGGTGGTGATGCTTGCAATCTCAGCCTTTATTATTTTCTTGACAGAGTTTGCATCAAATACGGCTTCAGCCGCGCTCTTAGTACCTGTGTTTGTGGCAATTGCTGAGCATATGGGTATACCGAGTGAGGTCTTAGTACTTATTATTGGTATCGGTGCGTCTTGTGCGTTTATGCTACCAGTTGCCACACCGCCAAATGCTATTGTGTTTGGTACAGGTTTGATCAAGCAAACAGAGATGATACGTACAGGTGTCATCCTTAATATTATCTCTACTATCATCGTTGGGTGTTGGGCATACTTTTTCTTATTGTAGTTAAATAGCTCATGTAGACATAGTCATATGTACAAATGCTAAAAACCCCAATGTTCAAGACAAATTGAACGTTGGGGTTTTTTATGGCTTATCATACGAGCTAGCGGTATAGAATGTTTATTATTAACGTCATCTTATTAAATGGAATTGATCACATGACACAGTACTTATTAAAAGCAACTGTTCTGATATTACTAGGCGCAATTGCCGTGTTAATGGCATTTATAGCAAAATATTGGGCACCTGATCGTACCATCGCTGAGTTAAAACAATGGCAACTACCCAACAGCGAATTTATAGACATACAAGGTATGCAGGCGCATGTAGTGCAGTCAGCTAATTGTCATACACACCGTGGCGATGCAGCCGAAAAAAACCGACCCGAAACAATCGTTTTATTGCATGGTACATCGGCAAGTTTGCATACATGGGAGGGCTGGACCAAGGCGCTGTCTGATCAATACTGTGTCGTGAGCATGGATTTGCCAGGGTTCGGTTTGACCGGTCCTTACGTTGACGAGAGCACGCGATACAGCAGCGAAAATTATGCGGCGTTTGTCATTGAAGTACTCAATCATTTGAAATTGGATCGTGTCACGCTAGCCGGTAATTCATTAGGAGGCAAGGTAGCGTGGCGTACCGCCGCTTTGTACCCTGAACGTGTCAGTCAATTGATATTGGTAGACTCAGTTGGTTATCCAGCAACGCCAAAACATGTCCCTATTGGTTTTAAACTTGCTAAATATCCAATGATGTCACCAATTTTAAATCGTATCCTACCCAGAAGTGTTGTTGAGAAAAGCGTTTTAAGCGTGTATGCCGATGACAGCAAAGTCGATGAGAAGTTGATTAATAGATACTATGAACTGACCTTGCGCCAAGGTAATCGGCAGGCTTTGAGTCGTCGCCTAAATGAGACTGATGATGACAGTGATCAAGCTCAAATAAAGCAGCTGGACATACCGACTTTGATCTTATGGGGTGTAAAAGATGACCTTATTCCTGTAGAAAACGCCGCGTTATTTCATAGAGATATACGTAATAGTCAGCTTAAGATATTTGATAACTTAGGTCATGTACCGCACGAAGAAGATCCGTTAGCAACCATTGACGTTGTAAAGCAGTTTTTGATTAGTGAGTCAGGAAATGGATAACTTAGAAAAGAAACGGATAACAACCATCGCTGCGATTTCAGATATTCATAGTAATGTCTACGCTCTTGAAGCTGTGCTTGCCGATATAAGATATCGAGATGTTGATCAGATTGTCAATCTTGGTGATATTTTGTACGGGCCAATAGCGCCTTATGCTACCTATGAGCTATTAATAGCAAATCGAGATGATATTATTACTATTAGAGGCAATCAGGATAGGCAGATTTATGAAGCCACTACGGCAGAAATTGCTAATAATCCAACCATGGGTTTTATTATCAAAGATCTCTCTAAAGAAGCGATTGAATGGATGCGGTCTTTGCCATTTGATTTTCATGTCAGTGAGGATGTATACCTCTGCCACGGTTCGCCGACCGATGACATGATATATTTACTAGAGGATATCGAAACGGGTCAACCAATAGTGCGTAATGATGCGACTATATTGGCGTTACTTGATGGTATTGATAATGATGTTATCTTATGTGGTCATACACACATCCCGCGAACAGTAGTACTGTCGTCAGGACAAACTATTGTGAATAGTGGTAGCGTTGGCTATCCAGCTTACGAAGATGATTTGCCTATTATTCATAAGATGCAAACTTATGCGCCTCATGCTAATTATGCTCTTATCAAGTGTATTGAGACTCAACAAGGTAAACATTGGCAAACTGAGCATGTCAAGGTGGCTTATAACCATGAAGCAGCAGCAAATATGGCTCTAAGAAACGGACGTGAAGATTGGGCATTTGCATTGAAGACGGGTAGAGTAGTTCCAGTATGACAGTACTTAAAAACATTCTATCCTAGCACTAACAGCATTACCTTTAGATTAACTATGGATTTTGTTTTAATAGAGGTTACGTAAAATGCTAACACTATATATGGTTCAACTGGGCGGTCGTCCTAAAGGCCGTCTGATTGAGCAACACGATATTTTTTTTGGCGCAGCCAGTCAAGTGAGTGGCTTGATAGCAGATATCAATGAACATTGGCCTGAGGTAAAAGATAAATGGCATATTGATTCATATCGCGAGATTACCAAAGTGAGTGGTTATGCCATCAAGTTAATTGAACCAAGTGAGCAATTAAAGGCTGCTGCTGACTTAAAGTTATTCTTTATCAATCTAGGTGGCTATCAGCAGGACAGTTTTGAAGAATTTCACTACAAGCTACTCATCGTTGCACCTAACCAAGCTGACGCGATCAAACAAGCAAAAAAAAGTGATTTTTATAAGCAGTTTACTCTTAAAGATGAAACGTCACCTTTTAATGCAGCTTCTCATATTGATGATAAGTTTGCAGTAGATATAGATGACATATATAACGTAAACGATCTTATCTCCAATGTTCAGCTTTCGATTGAGCCTATCAGTGATATAGATGAGCTGAATGCTTGCAAAGACAAAGAATACGTCGGTTATCTAAGCATCAAGAATTTAAAGAAATTGGCGCTATAATAGATTTATCTAAATTTTATAAAAGTAACCCAATACACGCCTCATTAAATGAACTTAATGGATAGCTTAAGTTCGGATACGTTCTGTAATGTGTGATAGTTTCAGCATTATTGATACAAGAGTAATCAGGACTCGACTAACTTGAATCATACCCCAATTACCCCCATAATCTAACCACTTCTACATAATAAATAGCCTAAGCAAATATGCCCAATACTTCTAAGCCCAATATTCCTGAAAACAGCGATTCAGATGCATCTACTGTAAATGAAACTCAAGATGTTAAGAAGCCAGCAGTAGCGCTGGCGGATCTACCAGTTCTTGCCAAGGATAGCTATTACTTAAGCCGTCTTGAACGAGAGCTGGCACGTGCTGCTGTGTCTAAGAACAAAAAGTCTAATCATGATTCTGAGCAAAAAAATAATTCAGATGATGTACTCGCTAAAAAACGTGCTCAGTACGAAAAAATAAAAATGCGTTCTCAAGAAGCCGTGCAGGCACGTATCGATAGTATTCCAAGTGATTTACCTGCCAAACTAAATCTAGATCTACCCGTTAGCCAGCGCGCAGAAGACTTAGTACAAGCGATTATCGATAATCAAGTTATTATCGTCGCTGGTGAGACCGGTTCTGGTAAAACGACGCAGTTGCCTAAGCTTGCGATGCTAGCAGGGCGCGGTATTACAGGGCAGATAGGGCATACACAGCCAAGACGATTGGCTGCTCGTAGTGTGGCAAACCGTATCGCAGAAGAGCTGGGTGAGCCATTAGGTAATACCGTCAGTTTTAAGATTCGCTTTAATGAGCAAGGGACAGCGCAATCTGTTGTAAAGCTCATGACAGATGGTATCTTACTCGCTGAACTAGGTCATGATCGGTTTTTGAGTAAGTACGATACGATTATTATCGATGAGGCGCATGAGCGTAGTTTAAACATCGATTTTATTATGGGTTATCTCAAAAATATGCTGCCCAAGCGTCCAGATTTAAAAGTTATTATTACGTCGGCGACCCTTGATACTAAGCGCTTTAGCGAATACTTCAGTCGTTATGACAATAAGTTCAAACGGCAAGTTCCTGCGCCTATTTTTAATGTAGAAGGGCGTAGCTTTCCAGTAGAAGTCCGTTATCGTCCGTTGACAGATGAACCAGTAAATAGCTCGGAAGACGACAGCTACGATGATTTTGAAGAGAACCTGCCGCGTGCTGTGGTTGCCGCTGTCGAAGAGTGCTTTAGCGATGCGCAGAGTAAAGGTCACGCCGATCAAGCTGATATTTTGATATTTGCTGCGACTGAAGCGGAGATTCGTGAGACGCAGGAAGTGCTTGAGCGTCATGGTCCGCGCCATACAGAAGTACTGCCATTGTTTGCACGGCAGACTTATGAAGAGCAGCAGCGTATCTTTCAGCCATCGGGTCGAGGTCGCCGTATTGTTATCGCGACCAACGTTGCTGAGACTGCATTGACTGTGCCGGGTATTCGCTATGTGATTGACTTAGGTTTTGCGCGGATTTCGCGTTACTCGTATCGCTCGCGCGTACAGCGTTTACCGATTGAAGCAATTTCACAAGCAGCGGCTAATCAGCGTAAAGGTCGCTGTGGTCGTGTTGCCCCAGGTGTTTGTATTCGTCTTTATTCTGAGGAGGACTTTAGTGGTCGCCCTGAGTTTACTGAGCCTGAAATTCTGCGTACTAACTTGGCATCTGTGATATTGCAGATGGCAAACCTGCGTCTAGGTAGTGTGGATGACTTTGAGTTCATTGAGCCGCCTGATAGCCGATTGGTCACTGATGGTCATAAATTGCTAGATGAATTGGGCGCTATTACTTCTAAGAAAGACATCGCTGCTCAGGACAAAACCAATAAGCCAAAAGCGAGAAAAGGGCTTGATCACCTGCGTTTGACAGCAACTGGTCAGAAAATGGCACGTATGCCAATCGATCCAAGGCTGGCACGTATGCTGGTCGCTGGTTCTGATTTTGATTGTATTCGTGAAATGCTGATCGTTGTGGCAGCGCTTGCTGTACAGGATCCACGCGAGCGTCCTGCCAATAAACGTACACAAGCGGATCAAAAGCATGCTGTTTTCCGTCAAGACGACTCTGACTTTTTGTTTTATTTGAGTCTATGGAAGGCGCTGTTTGAAAAAGATGAAGACGGCAATAAACTGTCTGGCAATCAGCGTAAGCAGTTTGCTAAGAAAAACTATTTAAGTTTCCCGCGTGTACGTGAATGGCATCAGACACACCGTCAATTGGTGCAAATGGTCACTGAGCTGAAATTAACTGATGTCAATGAATCAAAAGCTGCTGATAAAAATGTGGCTGTCAATGATCCGACTGCGATCGAAGACGAAGAGCTAAAAGCGGTTAAATATGCCAATCTGCATAGAGCGTTATTGACGGGTTTATTATCTATCATCGCGCACAAGACCGAAAGCCGCGGTGAGTATTTGGCGGCGCGTCAGCAAAAGGCCAAGATATTCCCAGCCAGTACGGTGTTTAAACAAATACCACCTTGGGTGATGGCGTTTGAAATGGTGGAGACTTCACAAGTCTTTATGCGTACTGTTGCCAAAATCGAACCAGAATGGATTATTTCAGCGGCAGGTGATTTGCTGAAATATCACTACTTCGAACCACACTGGTCCAAGAAAACAGGACGAGTTAAAGCTTACGCTCAGATTAGTCTGTTTGGACTGATTATTATTAGTAAGCAGCTGACTAACTATGAGCAAGTTAATCTGGTCGAGTCACGAGAGATATTTATCCGTGATGGCTTGGTGACAGGCAATTTTGGTCGCAATGCACCATTCTTGCAACATAACATGGACAAGATTGCTCATGTTGAGCGCATCGAAGACAAGCTGCGTCGCCGTGATTTGTTGGTGGATGAAGAAACGCTCTATCAGTTCTATGATAAGAAAATTCCTGAGCACGTTGCCAGTCGTAAAGCGTTTGAGGATTGGCGTGCAGAAGTCGAAAAGCATGATGCCAAGCATCTATTCTTCACTGATAAAGATGTACTTAATAGCCAGGCGCCGACCACAGGGGACTTTCCAGAAGTGTGGAAGCTGGGCGATCTAAAGCTGCCGCTGCGTTATATTTTTGATCCCGCCAGCGATGATGATGGTGTGACCATACGTGTGCCGCTTGCCGCATTACCGCAGCTCGATGCGATTGAGCTACTGTGGGGCGTGCCCGGTTGGCGCTATGAATTGGTATTGCAGCTGCTCAAGTCGCTACCAAAAGAGATACGTCGCCAAATCGTACCGATACCCAATACTGCAGACAATTTGTTTGATGAATTGCAGCCAAAGGGTGGGCAAGGATTACTGAAGCAGCTGTGTCAGGCGTTGCATCGTCGCGGTATTATGTCGGTGACGCCAGAGAACTTCAATCCATCTACGATTGATCGTTATTTGCAGCCACAAATCTGCGTGGTCGATGAGAAAAACCGTATCATCGAAAAAGGCCGTGATCTACAAACCCTACAGATTCGTCATGCATCTGAGACCAGTCAAGCGGTAAATGAACAGCAAGGCGTGCATACTGAGTTCCCTGAGCATTTTGCTTTTAGCAAAAATCATCATAGCGCAGGTGTGGTAATGAAGCAGTTTGCGGCACTCGTCGCTGATGAAGCGGGAGAAGCTGTATCGATTCATCAATACACTGATGTCAATGCAGCACTTCAAGCACATCGCATCGGGGTGCTGACTTTAATCAAAGGCAAACTTGGTGCAAAGAAAAAGCAGTTAACGAGCCAAATCGATAGCATATTTAAACTGGCATTTGCACCACTTGGCGACATGGATAAACTCAAGACGATCGTTATAGATGCTGCGTTAGACGCGGCTCTCGAAGAGCACTACGTCTTATTTGATCACTCTGAGAATTTACCAGAAAGCGCTGATGACATCGCAGTTGGATTGAGCGAGGAGCTACCGTTTACCTCTGAAGAGTATACCCAGACTCTCGAAGTGGTAGTGAATAACTTCTTATTAACTGGTCAAAGCGTTATCAAAACGCTTAAGAGTGTCTACACTCGTTGGCAGCGTATTCGCCAAGGACTACTGATGCTAGATCGCGAGATATTTGGTGAGTCTATCGATGATATCGAAGATCAGCTAGAAGACTTACATTTGGCAGATTTTGTTTATCGGATGGACTATAGCCACTGGCAACAGTACCCACGCTATCTTGAAGCGCTACAGATTCGACTAGAGCGTCTGGAGCACAATCTCGATGCTGACCTCGATGGTGTTTACGCGCTTGACTTGCATATGGAGCGGCTAGCAGGACGTGCGGACAAAGAAGCCATCAGTGAGTATCGTTGGATGGTGGAAGAGTATCGTATTCAACTGTTTGCCCAGCCTATGAAAACTCGTATGGCAGTATCGCCCAAGCGTCTAAGCAAAATGTGGGACAAGGTGAGTTAGACTAAGTTTTAGGTTTGTATGGTACGTCATGTTATAGAGTACACATTGATCTTAAGATATGGGCTCTATAACTAAGTGTTCTAGGTGCCATATGTTACCTACCAAATTGGATATCAATCTTAAATAAAAGGACGATTAAAATGTGGGATGAACGCTATAGCGGCACAGAGTTCGCATTTGGTACCGAACCTAATGATTTTTTGAGAGAGACATTTGAGCAGATACCTGTAGGTGGTCACGTACTTTGTCTAGCAGAGGGCGAGGGTAGAAATGCAGTATTCTTAGCTGAGCAAGGCTTCAAGGTGACTGCGATGGATATGTCCGAAGTAGGTCTGAACAAAGCGAACAAGTTGGCAAAAGATAGAGGGGTAGCTATCACTACGCAAGTAGCTGATTTAGCAGATTATAACTTTGGTCAGGATAAATGGGACGCCATAGTTTCTATCTGGGCACATGTGCCTAGAGCGGTACGTCAATATGTACATGTACAAGTTGGCACCGCTCTCAAGCCAGAGGGAGTATTTATCGTCGAAGCTTATACAGAAAGACAGCTTGAAACAGAGGCAGTCGGTGGACCACCAGCCAGTCAAAGGGAGCGTTTTGGCGCTTTACAGAACTTTCAAAATGAGCTTGTAGGGCTGAACGAAGTGATTGGTGTAGAGAAGTTGCGTATGGTATCAGAAGGAAAGCGGCATCAAGGGCTTAGCGCTGTAGTACAGTTTGTTGGTAAAAAAGTTAGCAACTAGTCGTTTTAGTAGCTATATACATAGTTAGAGAAGATAGTTCGCAAACTATCTTCTCTATAAGCTATTGATGTCTGATAATTAGCGACTGGTATCTAAGGATTGGTACTTAATGACTAATCTTTTCTGTCAGTACACCCATGCTATAAAGTACATAAGCAATCACGGTTAATGCGACGATAAATGGAGTAAGCATCCAAATTACAATATTGATTAAAAGTGATGGTAGCAATCCATTGAACAATTCAATATCTGGTGCGAAAAAATCGGTCATGACATCGACTGCACGCTTAGCAATAGGGAATAGCAAAGTGCTAAAAGCTAACATGTAAATGTACTTACTAAAGCCAGGATCACTCATGACTACCATAAAGTAGAACACTGTAAAAAACGTGATGCCAAGTGCCCAACATTTGAGAGTGTAGCTTAAACGAATCATGTTATCTCCTCCCTAAGCTTTATATTGATCGCTTTACATCGATCGTACGCAGAGTAAAGCTGCTCCTATACATTCATTATTTTAAATATATAGTATATGTTATAATACGAATATATAGTCGAGTCAACCAATTTTTCTATTTATGTAAATTACTCCCTAAATTATCCAATTTAAAAATGATATTTTTTAAGGAACATTTTCGTAAATATAATAGTAAATAGCCTAAGTAAAAAATCATTACGCTAAAAAGTAAAGTTACAACTACAACTCATTACTTGGGCTCACACCAAATAGTCGCTTATATTCTCGGCTAAACTGACTAGGGCTTTCGTAGCCTACTTGCATCGCTATTTGTGATATTTGCGATCCATGCATCTTAATTAAGCGTCTGGCCTCCATTAAGCGTAAGCTTTTTTGATACTGTAGCGGGCTCAGCTGGGTTATTTCTTTAAAATGCTGATGAAACCCTGAGACACTCATGCCGCATCTACTAGCTAAGCTCTCAACCATAATAGGTTCATCTAGATGTGCATTTATCCAGTCAGTCGCTTGGGCAATGCGGTGTGTATGGCTACCGCTAACTACCAATTGCTTAAGTTTGTTGCCTTGCTCAGCCAAGAGTAGGCGATAGTATATTTCTTGTTGAATTAAAGAAGATAGAAAATCAATATTATTTGGATAATCAAGCAAGCGTATCAATCGCTCAAACGCGTCCATTATGGTGTTATCTAATTGCCACTTTATCCCTAAATGACTGCCTGTCATTGAGTGTGTGGGCGGTATCTGCGCTAATACATCTCTAATCATAGCTAAATCTAATTTCATTGATAAAACAATGACAGGGTTCTTTATCGAAGCGTGTTTGATATGCATACTTAGCGGTATATTAACTGGACAGAACATCAAGTTACTATTGTCAAACCTTTGACAGTCAGCACCCAAGTAAATCTCTCGCTCACCTTGCAGTACAATACAAATACTTGGCTCTTGAATATAGCTCACGGCTTTGCTTGGTTTATCCGCGCAATAAAAGAACAAACCTGAAACAGCAGATTCAATGGTTTTATTTCTAGGCAGTACTGCTAAAAGTTGGTCAATAGTCGTTTGTTTCATCACGAGTGCTTATTTTATACAATTGCCTGATAGTATAAATATTTGTAGGATTAGGCAAGAGTTATAGAGGTTTGTTCTAACGTATCAGTGTAGAAGATTCTATAATAATTTCATCGCAACAGCGTAAGTACGACCTCTAATAATATGAAACAAGGAATGATTACTCATGAAAATATTTTATAAAACGCGCGCAACCGCTACTGGTGGACGTTCTGGCCATACTGGATTAGACGATGGTTCGTTAGGATTTGATTTGGTATCTTTTCAAGAGCAAGACAAAGAAGGCGTGAACCCAGAACAGCTTTTTGCCATGGGTTACGCGGCTTGTTTTGATAGCGCTTTGAGCATGACTGCACAGCACATGAAGTTGCCTGTTACCGCTTCAAAGACCTCTGCGCAAGTGGGTATTGGTATGAAAGCTGACGGTAGCTACAACTTAGAGATAGAGTTGTCTGTAGAAGTATCAGGTATTGATGAAGCGCAGGCGCAGCAGTTGATAGAAGCCACGCATCAGGTGTGCCCGTATTCTAATGCTACTCGCGGCAATGTTGATACTCGTCTAGAAGTGACCGTCGTTTAAAGACTGTTGTTTAAAGACTAGTGACCGTAGACTAACAATATTAAAATAATAACTCGAATATAAAACGTCCCGATTTATAAAAGTCGGGGCGTTTTTATATTGTTTGGCAACGTAATGTAATTAGCTGGAACCTTTTCTGAGCAGCTTAGCTAATGATAAATCATTAATAGCCTTATCTCATGCTGGTACTTTTTTATTTAAGGTAAACACCAAGACCGCGCCCAAAATGGCTGTGCTTGCAACTATAAAGGGCATAGTCAGCTGTTCAGACAAAAATATCACACCTAGCAACGCAGCAATCACAGGGACACATAGCTGAACGATAGCGGCTTGTGTGTTTTTCAATAGTGGCATCGCTGTATACCAGATACTATAGCCCAACCCTGAGGCGATCGCTCCTGATGCACAGGCGAGTAGTACACCTTCAGTCGTAATACCCTCCAAATTGATATTTTTAAAACCCAAGTCATCTAGATACGTCATACCTACCAGTAATAGTATAGGCACAGCGACTAAACTACGCACAAAGTTAAACCCTGTCGCTCGAAGTGGTGAGACGCATGATTTGCCGCGTACACTATATACTCCCCAAGCCACGCCGCTCATAGCCATTAACGCTGCCGCCAATGGTGACGGTATGGCAGCTGATGGCAACATCAAATACACGAATCCTGCGACTGCAACAACAAATGCTAACCATTGTAGTGCGCTTAATTGCTCTTTTTTATAGATACCCCAGCCAATCATGGTGAGCTGTACCGCTGAAAACAAAATCAATGCACCAGTGCCCGTATCAAGCTCTACATACGCAATCGAAAAGCATAGTGCGTAAATCACCAAGCTGAGACTACTCAACCAACTGCCTTTGTCATTTAATATAGCGTGGACGGTAGGATTGTTATGATTGGGCGTTTGGCGTTGCAGTCTGTAAGCATGTATAGCCATGATAATGCCTAGACAAGCCGTCGCACTGACTAGCCTAATGATGGTAAAGCTCCAAGCATCGATATAGCCTTCCGCCAATGCCATTCGGCAAAACAGAGAGTTTGCGGCAAAGGCGATTAACGCAATAATAGTATAAATAGTGGCTTTCAAAAGTAATTCCTACAATGAATAAATGGCACAAAACAGGCAAGCATAGGATTTTAATTTTAGGTCTTGAGATACGCTGTTATAACGAACGCTTATTTCTTAGCAAAGATAATAGATTGATAAATTATCAATCTAATCTATAGCTGTCTCACAGGACAGGATATTTTGTCGTACTTATGGCAAAAAGTCTCTTTTAAATCAGAATAACGATAGTTATATTGACGATAAGGTCTAAAAATAGGGATGATGTGCGTCGCATCAAATGAACTATTAGAACAACATTCATTAAACACAATAAATCAGATAAATAAATAGGAAAAGATAGTATGAATTGGGCAAGTATTTTTATTTATGACACAACTTGGTTGTTTGCCGTAGAAATTTTAATACGTGTCACTGTAATGTTTGTATTAATTATCACATTTTTGCGATTCACTGGTAAGCGCGGCGTCCGTCAGCTCTCTATTTTCGAGCTAACCATTATTTTATCATTGGGCTCTATTGCAGGTGACCCTATGTTCACCGAAGACCTGCCGATTATCCAAGCGGTATTAATCATGGGTACGGTCATTTCACTTTATAGGCTCTGTACTTGGGCGATGATGAAGTTCCAGCCTTTTGAGGACCTGCTAGAGGGGCGCTCAATGTATATTGTAGAAGATGGCATGCTGGTGCTTGATAAGATTAAACAGGGGGAAATGTCACATGATGAGTTTTTTGCTGAAATGCGCCAACAAGGGGTTGAGCATTTAGGCCAAGTTCGTGTCGGTTTGCTCGAAGCTGATGGCAATTTTAGTATCTTGTTGCACACCTCTGAAAAAACAGACTACGGTATGCCGCTTTTCCCCAAGCAATATCGACCGGTCGAGCAAGTAGAAGCAGGGGTTTACTATGCTTGTATGTATTGCGGTTATGTTGATGAAATCTCTGATCCCAATCAGTGTTGCCCGCGCTGCGAGGATAATTGCAATAACTGGGCTAAAGCGTTAAACAATCATATCGTCAAATAATATTACTACTTGGCTGCCTTAGCTCAGTTGATAAGCTAAGGCAGCCAAGTTTTTTCAAATTATTAGATAAAAACCTTTCATTTACTGACAGTTTGTTTGACTTGCTTTATACAGTGCATGGCTCTCATCATTTATGTCACTTTATACCAGTCAAGTTTGCGAGTCATCACCATCACGCAGGCAAGTATCACAAAGCAGAATATCGCACCTAATAATAGATTGAGATCTTCTGTACTTAAAATACCGAAAAACGCAGCGTATAGCCCAGCAAGCGTCGTGGTAAAGATTACTGCCCGTTTCAAACCGCCAAATACATAGTAGCTATACCAGCCAATAAGCCCAACACAAGCACTGGCCGCTACCATATAGGCTTGCCAAAATGCGATTTGTTCTGCAAGCGGCAGTAATAAGACATAAAAGACAAATAGTGCGCAGCCGACGAGCAGATACTGAATAGGGTGGATACGACTTGATTTGAGCACTTCAAATAAAAAGAAAGTACCAAACGATACCAACATTAATAGCAAAGCGTACTTCATGGCTCGTTCAGTTTGTAGATAGACATCGTTAGGGCTTGCAAAACTAACCCCAAAGCTGTTTAGTAGAACGCTTTGATTACTGCCAGCTACTGCCGCACTGTCTGCCGTCAGACCTCTTGATGCCTCAAACGAATCAGGATTGTACGAATGACTATCGGTATTGAGCATTGATTCACTTATGACAGTACATTGATGGTTAGGCGCGCTGAGACATTGAGAGAGGTACTGATTATTTGCAACGGTTAGATACTGATTTTGCCAACTGGCATCGAATCCTGCAGCGGTAATGCTCTTGGTATTTGGTAGTGCTTTGCCGATGAAGTTTGGTGTCTGCCAGTCACTGTGCATAGATAGAGTAAAGTTCTGCCCAGTTGGGATAGTCGTTAAATTACTAATGCCAGCTAATGGCAAGTCGATCACAATATGAAGCGCTTGATTGTCTTTAGGATTAGATAACTGGCTATTTACCTCTGATTTATTTAGATCTGCATCCACTGAGCCTGTAACAATAAAGCTATCTTTATTATGCGGGCTAGTAGGATTGCTTAATTGCTCCAATATATCTTTAGGAATATCTACTTCGACATAGGTCAAGTTCTCTATCATTGGTATCTGCGGATAGTTTGCTGCAATCGTTTTTTGATTGATTGTGACAGTAGGCAAGGTGGCGACACCGCGCAAATCAGACACAGGAATGATAAGTTTTACCTTGTTCCAGTGGGTAATGGTTTTGGCTAGCTGTGTCTTATCTGTATCATTGTCAATTGTAGTGCCAATCTGATCTAAATTTTCTAAAGTCTCAGCAAAGGTATAACTCTGATCGAATGTCAGCTGACCATCATAGCTAGTAGCGCTATAAATACCGCGTTTATAAGTGTCTGTGTTCACTTTTAGGTCTTGTGCAGCTTGCGTCTGAGAGGCAAAAATCGTCTCAATTTTCGAGTATGACGATTCGCATTTGCTCTTTATATTTGGTGTATCAGATGCATTTGACTGACATGCCGGTGTGACTGTCGTGGGAATAGCGATAAATGGATTGATCACTTCTTGTGGATTGACATGCTGCTGTGTGATTTCTTTTATCACTGATTCTGCGTAGTATTGCCTCTCGTATATGATATCGCTAATCATAGTGAGCCCGATTGAAAAGACAATACAAAGTCCTACAATGATGGATAACTTAGTCAATAATGTTTTTTGCATGTGGTCGCCTCCTAAGTGTCTTTAATCCACAGCTGCCGAAATAGCAGACCGTGGTTTTAAAAGACATCATAGAGAGGGTATAACGAGAAGATGTGCAGGAAATATGGAAAAACAGTGAAAGGGCGAAAGTCGATATTTTCGGATAATTATTTTTCGATTATTAATGTTTTTAATGCTTTTTCGTGTCGCCAACGACTTTATCCATAATAGCGAATAACAAGCCAGACAATACAAAGGTCATATGAATAATAACCTTCCACATGAGTTTGTCAGCATCAAGTTCACTCATTCCGCTAGATATATCCATAAAGGACTTTAGCAGATCAATCGCTGAGATAGCGACGATTGCTCCGATGACTTTGAGCTTTAGACCAGAAAAGTCCACTTTGCCCATCCAGCTAGGACGATCATCATGAGTGCCAGTATCGATTTTTGAGACAAAAATTTCATAGCCACTGAATATAATGATAAGCAATAAACTGGCAACTAGAGAGATATCAACCAATACCAATATATCTACAATCACACTGGCTTCAGAGGCCGTCAGAATGTCAGCGAACATGTGCCATAGTTTTTGGACAAACTTAATAAATAATAAAATAATGCCTAACACCAACCCTAGATAAAAAGGTGCCAATATCCAGCGGCTATTAAATATAGTTTTTTCTAAGTAAAGCTCAAACTTCTTTAGCATGGGTATCTCTTAGGTTTCAAATACAAAAAAGTGTTAAAGACAAGAAAGTCTTAAAAACACAAATATAAATAAGTTTTTGGGTATAGCTATTTAGCTTTATTCAGGCGATATTTTATCTATATTAGCGAGCTGCGCTACTACTTGTTGAACGCGCGCTTTTCTATCGCCACTAATGCGTTGAAAAGGTTTTTGGTGCTTGCTCAATTGATTGGCGAAATAAGCACTTATCTCATCGCGTTGGTGTGGACTGTCTCGCAGGTCATCGGCGACCCATGGCGTATCAACATCAGTTAGTAATATCAAGTCATAGTGATGGGCCAACGCTGCTTGCTCAAGGGCCGTAGGGCAATCGTCATAATACCAATAAGAATAAACCATTAGCTCAAACAAACTGGTATCACAAAACAAATAATCACTGGCATCAGACGTCTGAGCGATCTGTTTGGCTAGGGTATTTTCTAGTGTAATTTGCCCCTGTGCGATAGGGAGCAGGTCCTCCCACGTACAAGTCAGCTGCTCGTCGTCCCATTTTGCCTGTAAGTAGGTACGCATATATTCTGACACCCAAGGAGCATCAAAATGCGCGGCCAAATCACGACATAAGGTCGTCTTACCCGTACTTTCTGCCCCTAAAACCGCGACGTTGATGACAGATTTAGGCGTATGCTGCTCGAGGTTGTACACGGTAGCGTCGTTGCCATTCATAGTATGCCCAGATTGCGATAAGAGTGAAAACTACATATTGTAGCGCGGTAAAAGTAAAACCTTTATAAAAGTATAGCGGTACCGATATCGCATCAGCGATGATCCAGAGTATCCAATGCTCGATTTTGCGTCGTGCCATGAGCCACATTGCCATCAAAAACAAAGCCGTGGTAAGCATGTCGATATAATCGACCCAAGTAAATAGATGGATCCCAAGTACCGTACCATCGAAACTAAAGCCATTATTAATCACTGGACGGAAATAATAAACCAAGCCTACAAAAGCTATCGTTCCTGCTGCCAAAGCAGAAAGTATAGGGATGTCACCTGCATGTAAATGCTCAATACGGACTTCATTGGCATCTGACTGCTTATGCTCAACATACTGGTTTTTCTTGTTCTTTGACCAGTTAATCCAGCCATACAAGCTCATCACGGTATAGTAAGCATTGATGAACATATCGCCAAACAGCTGCCACTTCCACAGTAGGTACACAAATATAGCAGTGCTGACCAGACCAATAGGGAAGACTAGGATATTGGTTTTGCTGGCGAGTAAGACACTTGCTACGCCAAAGACAACGGCAATCAGTTCAAGAATGATGAATATTGTAGAGTAGTCAGCGTATTGACCAAATAACCAGTTGAGAAGTTCTGCCATTAGTATTCCTAAATATGAGCGCGTATCAATATTCTGAATTATTAAAATAGTTCGATGAATAGTACAGAATAAATGATGCTAATTATAACGTAGCTATCGAAAAAGGACGGCAGTCTTTGCTAATTTATGGCAAGAAACAGATTATTTGTAACAAAGTATTAGAAAAATTATAATATTCAGGCATAATAAACACACTGATTTTAAGTTTACAGTTATTCACTGAATTTGAATGGCTATTATTTTTCCACTTTTATGCTTATTCCAAGCACCACAGTAGTAGACAAGGAAGCTTATCATGACGACTTGTATCACAGGCACTGGTCTTTATATCCCACCTTACAGCATTAGTAACGAAGAGCTAGTTGAGTCATTTAACCAGTATGTTGAAAACTATAATACCGAACATGCTGAAGAGATAGCTGCAGAGACAGTGACGGCACTTGAGCCTTCTTCAGCTGCGTTTATCGAAAAAGTATCTGGTATCAAATCACGTTATGTGATGGAAAAAGAAGGTATCTTAAATACTGAAATTATGGCGCCAGTTATTCCTTACCGTAACTTGGGTGAAGAGCTGTCGGTCATGGCTGAAATGGGCGCAGCAGCACTTAGAGATGCCTTGGCTGATGCTGGACTTGAGGCCAATGACTTAGACGGTATCATCCTTGCTTGCTCAAACTTCCAGCGTACTTATCCTGCAGTTGCTATCGAAATCCAAAACGAAATTGGTATGATTGGCGGCTTTGCTTATGATATGAACGTTGCGTGTAGTGCGGCGACTTTTGGTCTATCACAAGCACATGGTTCTATCATCTCTGGTTTGGCCAAGCGCATTGCTGTGGTCAATGTCGAGATTACCTCAGCGCATCTAAACTGGCGCAACCGTGACAGCCACTTTATTTTCGGCGATGTGGCGACCGCTTCTATCGTTGAAGAATTAGATACGCCAAAAGGTTACGAGATTCTAAACTCTAAGCTATTCACTCAGTTTTCGACCAACATCAAAAACGAATATGGCTTTATGGATCGCTCAGAGTATCTAGCAGCGCAGACTGAAATGTATCCAGACATCAAGGCACCGGTTACTGATAAGCTGTTTTTGCAAAACGGCCGTAAAGTATTCCGTGAAGTCTGTCCGAAAGTGTCAGAGATTATCACTGAGCACTTGCAAGAAAACGACATCCCAACGTCTGATGTTAAGATGATGTGGTTGCATCAAGCCAATGCCAATATGTTGGATTTGATTCTGCGTACCGTGGTTGGTAAAGATGCCGATAAGTCGATTGCTCCGAGTGTTATTGCTGAATTTGCCAATACCAGCTCAGCGAGTCCTATGATTGTATTCCATCGCCACAAAGACGACTTAGTATCAGGTGATTTGGGCGTTATTTGCTCATTTGGTGCAGGTTACTCTATTGGTTCGGTCTTAGTTCGCAAGGTCTAATACTTTAACTACCTGTCCTGATAAAAATAGCTAAGAATATTCTTAGCTATTTTTTTGTCTGTTGTTTTTGCTATTGAAATTACGTCGTGACATCTAAATATAAACAGAGATGTTTGAGAAGATAACATCGAGATTACCGACAATATCAACAAGAATGATTAGAGGTTTTAATTTACCCCAAAAAATTTGCTATAATCACGGGCTTATTCCTCTTATCCAATTAAAAGTCCTTTTATGAAAGAATCCTTACGCCTGCGTTTAGACCAGATGGTAGACCGTTATGAAGAGGTCACCGCTTTATTATCAGATCCTAGTGTCATCAGTGATAATAACAAGTTCCGTGAATTGTCTGTTGAGCACAGCGACTTGATGGAGATCACGACGCTGTGGCAAAACTACGTGGGTGCAGAAACGGATCAGGCTGATGCAGAAGCGATGCTAGCCGATGCAACAGATCCTGACATGAAAGAGATGATGATCGATGAGATTGAGAGTGCGCGTGGTACCATCGTAGAGATGGAAGAAGCACTTAATCTGATGATGCTACCAAAAGATCCTAACGATAAAGTACCAGCGTTTTTGGAGATTCGTGCAGGGACAGGCGGCGATGAAGCAGCGATTTTCTCTGGTGACTTGTTCCGTATGTACCAAAAGTACGCGCAGAGCCAAGGCTGGACACTAGAAGTGCTCTCTGCAAATGAAGGTGAGCATGGCGGTTATAAAGAAATCATCACTCGCGTATCTGGCAATAGTGTATATGGTCGCCTAAAGTTTGAATCAGGCGCTCACCGTGTACAGCGTGTCCCTGAAACTGAGAGCCAAGGTCGTGTTCATACGTCCGCTTGTACGGTCGCAGTCATGCCAGAAGTTGAGATTGATGATACCGTTGATATCAATCCTGCTGATATCAAAATGGATACTTTCCGCTCAAGCGGTGCTGGTGGTCAGCACGTGAACACAACTGACTCTGCTGTACGTTTGACGCATATTCCAACGGGTACCGTAGTAGAGTGTCAGCAAGAGCGTAGCCAACACAAAAACCGTGCACATGCTATGAAAATGCTGGTCTCTAAAATTCAGCAAGCCAAAGTACAAGCACAGGTCGATGTGGCGGATTCTATACGTCGTGACTTGGTCGGTAGTGGCGATCGCTCAGAGCGTATCCGTACCTATAATTTTCCACAAGGCCGCATGACTGATCATCGTATCAACCTTACCTTATACAAGCTCGATTCCATTATGGAAGGCGACTTGGATGAGATTCTTGATGCATTGTTGCGTGAGCATCAGGCCGATTTGATGGCCAGTATCGGTGGCAATGACTAGTAGTTAGTCTTTAAAAGTACCAACAGTTTTATCGTTTTTATCACCATGTCTGTTCTTATAATAATAAGTATTGATTTAATTTTTCTGTTTTCGTTTATCCATTTAATTACCTAAAAATATTGAGAGTGTTATGTCAAAGCACAATAATCAGAACCAAGATCAAACCCCAGTCGTAGAAGATGCTAACGAGCTAATCGCACAACTGCAAGCCAAGCTAGATGATATTAGTGCTTCAGGTAAACAGCCGTATCCTAATACGTTCAAACGCACTGATTATGCGCAAGACTTACAGACGGCTTTTGATGGTGTCTCAAAGCAGGAAATTGAAGAAAAAGCAGCGAATGGTGAAAAAACACAAGTAAACGTGGCAGGTCGAGTCATGCTCAACCGTGGTTCGTTCATTGTGATTCAGGACATGACAGGCCGTATTCAGCTATATGTAGCACGTAAAGAGCTTGATGAGGAGACGCGTGCGAGCATTAAATCACTAGATTTGGGTGACATTGTTGGTGTATCAGGCTATATCGGTCGCTCAGGTAAAGGCGATTTATATGTGCATATTGAAGAAATTACGCTACTGACCAAATCACTACGTCCAATGCCAAATAAATTCCATGGCTTGGCTGATGTAGAAGCGCGCTATCGCAATCGTCATCTTGATTTAATGACTAATGAGACGACTCGCAATACCTTTATGGTTCGCAGTCAGATCGTCAGTGGTATTCGTCAATTTATGCTTAATGAGCGTTTTATGGAAGTTGAAACGCCAATGATGCATCCGATACCAGGCGGCGCAGTAGCTCGTCCGTTTGAGACACATCATAATGCATTAGACATGCCTTTATATCTACGTATCGCGCCTGAGCTTTATCTTAAGCGTCTGGTCGTTGGTGGGTTTGAGCGCGTATTTGAGATTAACCGTAGTTTCCGTAACGAAGGGGTTTCAACCCGTCATAACCCTGAATTCACCATGATTGAGTTCTATCAAGCATACGCAGATTATCATGATTTGATGGATTTGACTGAGCGTCTGTTTAATCAGTTAGCCATAGATGTGCTAGGCACAACAGAGCTGACTTATCAAGAAGAAGCCATTAGTCTAAAAGCACCATTTGCTCGTCTATCAATGTCTGATGCGATTGCAAAATATGCTGAAAACTTTGACATGACACGTATCAATGATCGTGAATACCTAGCAGAATATGCATCGACGACACTTAAGCAACAAGTCAAAGATGTGTTTGGTGTGGGTAAACTACAGACAATTATCTTTGAAGAAACGGCTGAGCATCAATTACGTCAGCCAACGTTCATCACTGAATATCCTGCTGAGACATCACCACTAGCGCGTCGTAGTGATGACAATCCTGAGATTACTGATCGTTTTGAGCTGTTCGTTGGTGGTCGTGAGTTGGCTAATGGTTTTAGCGAGCTTAATGACCCAGCAGACCAAGCCGAGCGTTTCCGTGGTCAGGTCGCTGAAAAAGACGCTGGCGATGATGAAGCTATGCATTTCGATGAAGAGTATATCGAAGCATTGTCTTATGGTTTGCCACCGACAGCCGGTGAGGGTATTGGTATTGACCGTCTAGTAATGCTATTTACCGACTCTGCTAGTATCCGTGATGTGATCTTGTTCCCGCATATGCGCCGCAAACAAGACAGCTAAGGTGAATTTGCTTGCTGTAAATCCAAACTGATACTTAACTCAGCATAAAAAGCTTTTGCTCATTTTCACAGAATGGGTATAAGCTTTTTTGTGAAATATCGTTTATAGAGGTATTATGGATATTCAGCAAGCATCACATGCGCCATGGCAAAAAATGATTCAGCAATGTTTTTTATCATTGTATGAGTTGCCTGATGACAAAATCACTGACTCTGATCATTTTCAGGGTTATGATTTTGTTTTTGAGTTTTCCGGCGCTACTATTTATTTGCTCGTCAATACGGTTGTGATGCAAGCGAATAGACAAGAAGTGGATAATGCTAAAGTTCGTGAGTGGAGAAAAGAAGTTGTTAACCAACTTATCAAACGCCACGCTCAGATTTATCAAAAAAACGACAGCCTAATTGTAGATAGAAGTGCCGTGATAACTGATAAAGCGGTTTACTTTATCGGTTTAACATCATTGTCTATCAATCATCAAGACGATCAATCGGGCCATTCATCTTATGCAGTTGGCTACGAATATGGCAGTCGGTTTTTTGCAGAAGACTGTGTTTTAGACTTAGATGATGAGCAAAGTATCTTACAAGTCTTTAGTCATCAAAACTTCGTTGATATCCTCAATCAATTGGTGACGCCAAGTGATTTGACAACTTTTTTAGATTTTCATCGTCGTCAACTATCTAGCTTTGCATCATTTCAAAACGAATCGACATTGCTTAAACAGTTTCTACAATCACCTGACTTTCATCAAAGAGCGATTAGGGTGCAAGAGCAGCTAATCGATAACGAGTTAATTGAGCAAGTCGAATTACGCTTACTTAAAGCAGCAGAGCCGAATCAGACTGTGTATGCCGATGCCTTAATGGCTGAGATGCAAAAAAATACTCGGATGTGGTTCAAGCTGTTTAACAGTGTTCTTGAGCGTTATTATGAAGCGGGTAGACCTTTACCAAATGAGCAGGTTGATATTTTGGTAGATGAGTCAATATATACCTATGCGTGTCTAGTAGAAAAAATCTTAGCTTATAGAACCATGGATCAAGACTCGCGCTGGAATGGGTATGTCCGTCATGAGCATTCTTATCATGTATTTGGACGCCATTATCTCATGGTGTTTTATGCGCAAGACGATAGCAGTTCGCTGAGCGCAGAAAATGTTAGGCTCTCTTATAAAGATTTATTGTCAGATACCAATGCCCAGTTACAAGAGCCTGTAATGGATGATTTATTTTTACTGGGTGTAGAGTTTAGGCCGTGCGAAGACAGCGTAAATACTGAGGTTTATCTAGATATTTTTCATCAATCAGGCTCATTGATTGATGAAAGTACTCAGCGCTTATATGACCGGCTGGCCCAACTTCAAGCTCAGTTATAACCAAAACATAGTATGATTCATTAGTTTGACGCTCCCTTTATATTTGTATTATTTACATTGGCATTTATTATGACGCAGCAATATCAAGTTTTAGCTCGCAAATACCGACCAAAAAACTTTCACGAGTTGATTGGGCAGACGCATGTGTCTCAAGCGCTGATTAATGCGATTGATTACAATCGTTTGCATCATGCCTATCTGTTCACAGGTACGCGCGGTGTGGGTAAGACAACGATTGCGCGTATTTTATCTAAATGCTTGAATTGTGATACAGGTATTACCAGCACTCCTTGCGGTGTATGCGATAACTGTGTTGCTATTGATCAAGGGCGTTTTATTGATCTTATTGAGATTGATGCCGCTTCTCGTACCAAGGTCGAAGACACGCGTGAGCTATTAGACAATGTTCCTTATGCGCCTAGCCAAGGGCGTTATAAGGTTTATCTGATTGATGAAGTACATATGCTGTCTACGCACAGCTTTAACGCGCTATTAAAAACGCTAGAAGAGCCACCTGAACATGTGAAGTTTTTGTTGGCGACAACTGATCCACAGAAGCTACCGATTACGATTATTTCGCGCTGTTTGCAATTTGTACTACGCCCATTACCCCAAACGTTACTTAGCGAGCACTTGGCAAATATCTTGACCAAAGAGCAGGTAGGCTATACTCAGCCAGCGATTTGGCAGTTAGCAAGTGCAGCCAAAGGTTCTGTGCGTGATGCTCTATCATTGACCGATCAAGCCATTGCTTTTGGTCAAGGCGCACTGGATGATGCGACTGTTAATGCAATGCTTGGTCTTATTGATGCTGCTGACTTAGTGCGTCTAATCACAGATATCTATAATCATGATAAGTCTGCGGTTGCTGCTCATATTGAGCAAATGCGCGCGCAAATGGTCGATGCGACTAGTATGTTTGATGGGCTCGCTGAGCTGTTACATCAGTTGGCATTGACTCAGCTGTTGCCTGAGGTCGCTCTTAATGTCAATGAGGCGCAAGCAAAAGACATTTATACGCTAGCTCAGCATATCAGCCCTGATGTCTTGCAACTGTATTACGAGATCGTTGTGCAAGCCCGTGAAGGCGTTAAGCTTGCAAGTACGCCGATGCAAGCGCTTGAGATGTGCATCTTGCGATTACTGGCGTTTCGTCCGTTGCCAGTCGATGAAGTCTTGAGCAATACTTATGATAGTGATGGGCTTGCTACCAAAGTACCAGCTATAGAACCAGTATCTTCGGCATCAGCCCCAGATGCTGCTGCACATGAAGCCTTAGCACCGCCGCCAGAGCTTTATAGTGTTGATTATCAGACTTCAAGTCACGCTGAGCTACAAAGCGGTATTGATTATAATGACAATTTAGCACAGTCAATGGCTAGTGCTATGCCTGAACCAGTTGTTGAGCCTGAACCAGTTGTTGAGCCTGAACCAGTTGTTGAGCCTGAACCAGTTGTTGAGCCTGAACCAGTTGTTGAGCCTGA
>NZ_JBNNGW010000001.1:0-225425 GCF_050268505.1 Psychrobacter sp. NPDC078409 | reverse complement strand
TAGCCTGAACCAGTTGTTGAGCCTGAACCAGTTGTTGAGCCTGAACCAGTTGTTGAGCCTGAACCAGTTGTTGAGCCTGAACCAGTTGTTGAGCCTGGCGCAAATGATTCTCAGTTAACAGCACACTCTGATGAAGACCCACGTACGTTGCTGCGTTGTCCACCTCAAGAACTGACAGGCGAGTGGAACCCAGAAAAGTGGGACTACTGGTTACAGACGGCTCGTGAAGGCGAGGTATTGGCACAAGATGAGCTAGCACTAGCACGACAAGGTACAATGACTGGTCAATGCAATGGCAAAGCCACGTTTTTGACCAGTGTTGATAGTAAGCATTTGCAAGTCACTTTTCAGCAATTGGCAGTTAAGCTACAACAGCAATTTACGCAAGCTGACATTGACTTGAAAATTGATAGTAGTATCATGCAGACCGAAGATAAAACCCCAGAGCGCCGACAGAAAAAACGTTTAGAGCAAGCGAAAACCGTTGCTGAAACGAAATTACTAAAAACACCAGTAATGCAGTATTTAACTGAACGCGGTGAGGGGAGAATGGGTAAAGTACAGCTGTATTGAGATTTGGAGCAGTGATTGCTCAAAGTATCTAAAAGTATATTTATATATTGAACGTAGTTTTATATTAAATATCAAGGTGATAGCAATATATCACCTTGATATTTTTGTTTTTATTACGGGTCAAAATATATTTATCAAACAAGAGAGAACTATTTGATAACGATAAGATGAATGTAAAGTCGTTATAATGGTTAAGTTATATTAAAAACTGAAATGACGTTTAGGTGAGAATATGTTGGATAATTTACGCGGTATGGCTGTGTTCGCCAGTGTGGTCGGACATGGCTCTTTTAGTGGCTCAGCACGTGAGCTAGGTATTACAACCAGTGCAGTCAGTCAGCAAATTCGTTCGCTAGAGAACGAGCTTGGGGTGGTGTTGCTACATCGCTCAACTCGTAAGCTAAGCTTAACAGAAGCTGGTGAGAGCTTTTATGAAGCGGCAAAAGATGTCGTCAGTGCAGCGGAGCAAGGACGTATCAAAGTCAATCAATTGCGTGATGAGCTAGCAGGTAGCTTGCGTGTCTCGACCACGCCTGAGCTTGGTGTTAATCACATACTGCCAGCACTCTCTACGTGGATGGCGGCACATGATGATCTAAGTGTCACCTATCTAGCTGACAATCATTATATTGATATGATTGATGAGCGTATTGATATTGCCATTCGTATGAGCCCATCGATTAATGATTCTAGTTTGAGCAGTCATCCATTGACCGATGTGCGCCAATTACTGGTTGCCTCACCTCAGTATTTGCGTCAGCACAGTAAGCTAAATACGCCTAAAGATTTGGCTGAGCATCAATTAATCTGTATTGAAATCATGAAAGATGCCAATCAGATCGATATGATTCAGACTGAAACTGGCAAGAAAACGCGTGTTAAAATGAACTCACGTATCTATACCAACAACGTGTTTATGGCAACGACGTTGGCGAAAGAAGGTCATGGTTTGGTTAGAATGTTAGAAATGGACGTCAAAAAAGAGCTTGAGAGCGGTGAGCTGGTAGAAGTGTTGACTGGCTATCAATTACCGAGCTTTGTGCTATATGCGGTCACTTTAAACCGCGACCAACAGCCAGCTAAAATCACTCGTTGTCTAGAAGTATTGAAAAAGTACTTCCATGCGAATTAAGTGTTGTTCTCACTACGCACGAAACGTTTTTAGTTAGCAATAAGCAGTTAGCAAAAAGCCTATAGATAATGAATCATCTATAGGCTTTTTTGTTGTCTATTATTAACGTTGAAGCATGCTTTAAAATGATGGCTTTAATAAATTAATTAAACGCTCAATAACTTGTGTGCTTTCATCACGGCTCATGTTAAGCGGCGGCAGCAAACGTACGACATGACCACCCGTCACATTGATGATCAGCTTTTGCTCATCACGGGCACGATCTACCAGTTGGCTACAATCCATATCTTCAGGTAGCGCGATACCAATCATCATACCTGCACCGCGACTGCTAACGCCATGTTGGCCAAATGTATCAACGATACTTTCTCTAATGAATAAACCCTCAGTCACTGCGTTTTCCATGATATTACTATTTGCTAGCACGTCATATACGCTATGTACCACGCGGCTGGCCAATGGCGTGCCACCATAAGTAGAGCCATGGCTACCAGCACCAAACAAACCATTGGCACGGCCACGTACCATGCACGCACCAACTGGGAAACCATTACCTAGGCCTTTGGCTGTCGTCAACACATCAGGGCGAGCATTGCTATGTTGATAAGCAAAATATTTACCCGTACGGCCATTACCTGTTTGTACTTCATCCAGCATAAATAGCCAGTTATGAGCGTCACATTCTGCTTGCAACTCTTCAAGATAGGTGAAGCCATTGGCTGCAGTGTTTAGGCCACCTTCGCCTTGGATTGGCTCTACAAATATAGCGCAGATATCATCATGTTCTTGAGCAGCTTGTTTGACAGCAGCGATATCGCCAAATGGCACACGAATAAAGTCTTCATCTAGCGTATAAAACCCTTCACGTGCTTTTGGATTTGCAGTAGCTGACAAAGATAATAACGTACGACCATGGAACGATTGCTCCATTACGATAACTTTTGGACGTTTAAAACCTTGCTTGTAGGCGTATAAACGTGCCAGTTTTAATGCAGCTTCATTGGCTTCGGCGCCGCTATTGGCAAAAAACACACTGTCCATTTGGGCGGCGGTACATAGTATCTCTCCAGCACGCTCTTGCCAATCAATGCCAAACAAGTTGCTTGTATGAATTAACGTACCTGCTTGCTGCTGAATCGCGTCAGTGACTTGTGGATGACAGTGTCCTAAGCCGCATACCGCGATACCAGTTAAGGCATCTAAGTAAGGCGTGTCATCTTGGGTATAGAGCCAACTGCCTGCACCGCGCGTAAAGCTGATTGGTTGACGATTATAAGTGGGCATCAGGTAAGTAGCAGACATGTAAAGCATCCTTGGTATAATAATTGAGTAAAAGTGTGGGTTATAGCTCGTCAGAAAAAGGCGTGGTTTCTGCAGGTAAGGTGTAGTCTTCGTTTGCCCAAGCACCTAAGTCGATCAGCTTGCAGCGACTACTACAAAACGGCTTGTATTTATTGTCTTGCCAGGCCGTCTGAGTGCCGCAACGTGGACAAGGATAGGTCTTTGGGAGCGTATTTGCAGTAGAGTCAGTCATAAGAAAAGAGCAATGTCCTAAATGTTATTAGTATTGGTTGCATATGGCACAAGCATAAAACGCATCCGTCATTTAAATTACGATGAAACGAGGCGTACTTGCTATCGCTGTATTACTATTCAATTGGATTGACTATATAATAGCATGGGGCCGAATAATGACAAAAGACAAATGCTTTAAGGATAGTAGATGACCGACAATATTGATCTCACGCATCAGCAAGAGCGTGCCTTTCAACCACAAAAACTGTCAGCACCGCGTGACTTTATTATTCCAACTATCATCAATGACAATAAAAATGAAAAACCGTTGATGCTAGAGATTGGGGCAGGGAAGGGTAAGCATGCACTTAGCTTTGCCGCACAAAATCCTGATAAGCATCTGATAGCCATTGAACGCACACGTAATAAATTTGAAGCATTTTCAAAATTAGCCACTTTACAAAATCTATCAAACCTAGACGCGATTCATGCGGATGCGATTGCATGGACAGTGCATGCCATTAAACCAAATAGCTTGGCTAAAATCTTCATTCTTTATCCCAATCCTGAACAGCACAATCCAAATCAGCAATGGCTGAACATGCCTTTTTTTGAGTTTTTATTATCACGCTTGCAGGTGGGCGGAGAAGTGATATTAGTCACTAATATCGAATCCTATATGGACAATGCAGAACACCAAGCAACTAAAGTGTGGTGTCTACCATCAACGCGTTCTCGAGTGCCAGCGACCAGTCAGCGCACTCATTTCGAAGTGAAATACCTTGCCCGACAAGAGGTGTGTTGGGAGCTAAGTATTCGTAAGCCGAAATGGTATAAAACAAGATTTGATGATTGGCAGGTAAGTGCTATAAGCGAAAAATAATAGCCTAAGTAAATATAGGGCTTATATCAATGATATACAATGAAAGTAGTAGTATTGAACACGAAATAGCCTAAGCAAATAAAATTAAAAAAAAGCCGTCACTAAAGGACGGCTCAAAATTTGCACATTTTATAAATAAGGTTTTACAAGGCTATTAGAGTTAGTATGCGCATCTAAAACAGTCAAAAAGGTATATGCACCAATAAACTTACGACTGATAAACATAAATTCTTTTGGTGGTAAGTTAAATTCAAAGGACTGCATTGCACGTGTGGCCGTAGTGGATAGGCGTGAATGTAATTTACTGTTGGCCCAAATATAGCGATTCTGCTCATCCAAACATTCACTAGGGATATTAGCGTTTTTCTCAGGGTCACTAAAAGGCTCGGTAGCAAGTAAAAATAAGGAGGCAATATCTGAACGTACTTTATTGCTCATACTATCGAAAAAGTCATATCCTTTCATAGCAATGCTCATTGCTTGCTGATCATGGCGATATCCCGCGCGTAGTAGACCACGAGCAATCGTTAATAAGTTACCATCAAACTGACGAATCGCTCCAAAATCTAGCAAAACCAATCTATCGATATCTTCTTCGTTTTCACTCACACGCACCAGATAATTACCAAAGTTGGGATCGGTTTGCATCTCACCCCATACAAAAATCTCTTGCATCATGATTTCAATGGCTGCTTGACCAATAGCATTTCGGCGTTCATGAGGTAGTAATTGCAATGCTTCTGAAACCACAGTGATACCTGGCTCGTATGACATACATAGCAGGCGTTTTTTAGAATAAGTGCGATTAATCTTAGGCACGATATAGCGCGGATCATTAATTAAACGCTCATAAAAACGCTCTGTCGTAGCCGCTTCCGCTTCATAATCGACTTCGTGATGGAGTAGGTCACGTATTTCCTCAAACCAAGCATCGAGTGCGCGTGTTTGAGGAACGATATTACTTACTTTTAACAATCGTTTGAACAAGGCAAGATCAGAGTTGATAGCATCTGCCACACCTGGATACTGAATTTTTAACACAACTTGTTCGCCAGTGGCGAGCACGGTCGCACGATGAACTTGGGCAAGAGAAGCAGTTCCAATGGGAACAGGATCAATGTCTAGCTCGTTTAATTTGTTGCCCAGTAACTGGCGTAATGTTTGCTCAATCGTCGGCCAAGTCAATGTCGCCGTATCATCATTAAGAGTTTGCAAAGCACGCGTGATCTCTGGCGGCAGTATGTGCTCACCATAAATCGCTAGCATTTGACCAATCTTGACGACCGAACCTTTCAATTTACCTAGCTCTGATGCCAGATAATTTGCCTGAGTTTCCATAAACGCCTGATTACGTGCAGTACGTGCTTCTTTATTTAAGAACATACCAGACACGCTATTACCCGCCCAACGACGACCAATATTCAAAGAAGTTTTTGCAATCGACATACGACGATCAAACCCTGAGGTTTTTAGGCTATCGATTGACTGCTTGTTGCTAAAAGGTTTAGACGTATCATTTGCCATAAGTATAATCATTCATCCAATTGGTATTGATTTGCGGGTTCGAAACCTACAATACAAGGGAGACGTGATGCACAGGTACAAAATTGTATCATATAAAGCGCGTTGGTTTTATGAGCCTGAGCTGGCTATTGATAGTTACTTTGTAAGCCAATATCTAGCGGTAACTATTGATAAATAGGTGCTTACTAGTTTGAGTATGATTCATAAATAGTTAGTATTTTCTAGCAAGTTCACTGACTATTAAAATTTAGTGAAATCTATTTATAGCTAATAGGTAAGTATCAAAAAGATACTAAAAAATAAGACCTAGCATGATGCTAGGTCAAATAATGATGTAGAGCTATAAAATATAGAAATACTATTAATCAAACACATTGAGCAAAACCTTCGCGTTATCTAAAATATTGCCCAAGACGTTACTCAATATGTTTTTTAGTACGCTTTAGCTGCTAAGCATTTTCGCGAGTGATGGCATGGTGTCCAATATCACGGCGATACTGCGCACCATCGAAGCTAATAGCAGCGGTAACTGCTAATGCGGCTTGCTGAGCATCAGAAATACTATCTGCTAGCGCAGTTACACATAAGACGCGCCCGCCGTTTGTGACGACTTCTTTATCATTATCGTTAGAAAATGCCGTGCCCGCATGGAAAACTTTCACAGCAGTGTCGTTGTTAGGATCTAGCTCTGGCAAGCCAGCAATCACATCACCTTTAGACGAAGTTTCAGGGTAGCCTTTTGATGCGACAACGATACCTAGAGCAGGGCGCGCATCCCATTTTGCTTCACTGGGTAATTGACCTGCCAAACCTTGTGCGACCAAATCGACCATTGATGACTGCAAACGCATTAAGATAGGCTGCGTTTCTGGATCACCAAAACGGCAGTTAAATTCGATGACATATGGGTCGCCTGCCTTATCAATCATAAGACCAGCGTATAAGAATCCAGTATAAGGGTGGCCTGCGTTTTTCATGGCCTCGACTACTGGTTGAATCACTTGCTGCATAACTTTGTTATGAACATCGCTGGTAACAACTGGAGCAGGGGAGTAGGCACCCATACCGCCAGTGTTTGGACCGGTATCGCCTTCAAAAGCACGTTTATGATCTTGACTGGTTGCCATTGGCAATATGTTGTCACCATCAATCATGCAAATAAAGCTGGCTTCTTCACCCTGTAAGAACTGCTCGATAACCACGCGGCTGCCAGCATCACCGAACTTGTTGTCCGCTAACATATCGTCGATAGCTTCATGTGCTTGTTCGATCGTTTCAGCAACGATGACGCCTTTACCTGCAGCAAGACCATCTGCTTTGATAACGATAGGCGCGCCTTGCTCATCAACATAGGCTTTTGCAGCGACTGCGTCGGTAAAACCTTGATAAGCAGCGGTTGGGATATTGTTTTGCTCCATGAACTCTTTAGCAAAAGTTTTTGAGCCTTCTAACTGTGCACAGTACGCTGTAGGGCCCCATGCTTTGATACCCGCTTCACGACAAGCATCAACAATACCCGTAACCAAAGGTGCTTCTGGACCAACAATTACCATGTCGATATCATTATTTTGACAAAAGGCGATAACAGCACTATGCTCGCCTGCGTCAGTAGACTCTAGCGTAACGTTTTGGCATTTAGGCTCAAGGGCGGTGCCAGCATTGCCAGGAGCGATGTAGACATTTTTTACATTGTCATCTTTTGCACATTGCCATGCCAATGCGTGTTCGCGACCACCTGAGCCAACCACCAAAATATTCATCATACCTTTTGCCCTTAGCATTAAAGTTAATAGTGAGCGAGTCGTACGCTCTTAAATATGTTGGCATATTCTAACAAAAAAACGCCTTCAATTACCATGAGTATCCGCCTGCCAGCACCGAATCATCCATATCGATGTCCAAAACCGCATTGTCTCATTAGTAAAGGTTATCGACACATCGCTGATTCATGAAATGATGTTGTACACTTTAGCTCGCGCCTTATGTGCGTTACACTTCACTATATTGGTAGTATTAAATTCTGATGGCTACATATTAATAAAAAATAAGAGCAAAAAAGGAGAAAATTTCTAACTGTTATAAAAATAAAATAAGTCGCGTGAATGGAAATACTGCACCGTTGCACCAATGATGAATATGCAGTAACAGTAGTCAATCTAAATCGATAAACTTAAATAAATAAATGTTAAACCAAATCTATAAAAAAAGGACGCAGGAAATGCCAAACTCCCTCAGTATCGCAAAAGAGCGCATTAGCCAGATAAGCGATATTGCTACCAGTTATGTACAAAAAGACAAATCGCTATTTGATCATTTTATTCATAGCTATTATCAGCCGCTGCATCAAGAAACTGCAGAGGCGATTAGTAATGCTGACTTGGCGGGCATGGCGCTACATCACTTTACACTACTCAAAGCTTACGACGGCAGCAAGCCACAGCTGACAGTACTAAACCCAGCAGCAGAAGAGCAGCACTTTCACAGCTCGCACACTGTCATTCAAATCGCAGCTTATGATAGACCATTCTTAGTTGATACGATTTTGATGAGCCTAGAAGCTGAAGGTATCGATGTTCATCGTACTTACAACATTATTATCAGTGTTGAGCGTGATGACAATGGTGCTATTACGCATATCGAAGGCGCACATGAAAGTGCCACTTCACATATGTCATTGATTCATTGTGAAATTGCTTACCAAGACAACGAAGACTTGGAAGCGCTGCAACAAATGCTGATGTCAAAAATTGACACGCTTGATACGGTCGTTGGCGACTGGAAACAGATGCGTGCGCAGTTGAATGACATCAAAACTGAGCTTTCAACTAAGCCACTACCAGAAGTATTCTATTCACAACAAGAAATCCAAGCATTTTTAGATTGGATCTTAGACGATCACTTCATATTCTTAGGGTATCGTGAATACCGCTTAGAAGGCGGTCAGTCTATCGAAGTGACTTCTGAGCCGACCGATTTAGATTTATTTGCGATTGGTAACAGTGGACTTGGTCTACTACGTGGTTCTGAGAAAGACAAGCTATCAGAAAGCTTTAGCCAACTACCTAAAGGGTTAAAGCAATTATTGACTGAACCACGCGTATTAATGCTGTCTAAATCAAGCCGTGTATCACCGATCCATCGCTCAGTATATATGGACTTTTTGGGCATTCATAAGTTCGATGATAACGGTAACCTAATTGGTGAATACCGCTTTATCGGTTTGCTTACGTCACAAGCTTATCAGCTGACTGTACAGCAAATACCGCTATTGCGCGAAAAAGCCAATAAGATTATGGCGATGGCAGACTTGCCACGTGACGGTCACGCTCATCACAAGATGATGCATGTGATTAACACTTTACCGCGTGATGATTTGTTCCAAGCCAGCGTCGAAGAGCTATACCCAATTGTTTCAGGCATTACTCAACTACAAGACAAAAAGAGCTTACGTCTATTTAGCCGTATTGACCATTATCAGCGTTTTGTCTCGTGCTTGGTCTATATCCCGCGTGATAAGTTCAATACCGAGCTACGCATTAAAGTACAAAATGTCCTAAAAGACGCCTATAACGGTATGTCTTCAGGGTTTACCACTGAATTCAACGAATCTGCGCATGCTCGTGTGCATGTCCACGTACGTACCGTGCCTGGTCAAGTAAATGACGTCAATATCGCCACACTTGAAGCCAAATTATCAGCACTCATGCAATCATGGGATGATAATTATCAAAAAATGCTCCTCGATAATGTGGGCGAACAACAAGCCAATGCTTTAAATCGTCGCTTCTTGAACTATATCCCTGCTGCCTACCAAGAGCGTTTCGATGCTCGTACTGCAGTCGAAGACACGAAGCGTCTGGCAGGACTGACCGCAGAGCAACCGATGCTCTGGCACTTATACCAGTCAACAGGCGACGCACGTAACCAGCTCCACCTAAAGCTATACGGTCGTGAACAGCCGGTTATCTTGTCAAAAGTACTACCAATACTCGAAAACTTTGGTGTGTCAGTTATCTCAGCACAGACTTATGAGTTTGACTTGCCAGAGCAGCCTATCTGGATGCAAGAGTATGAGTTGACCCTAGAGCATGTCGATACGGTCAATATGCAAGTCGTGCGTGGTCAGTTCGAAGATAGCCTCAAGCAAATCTGGGCAGGTCGCGTTGAAAGCGATTCGTTTAATGAATTGGTACTAACGACCAAGCTCGACACTTACGATGTCGTCGTATTGCGTGCATTGTCTCGCTATATGCTACAAGCACGTGCGCCATTCTCGAGTGCTTATATTCAGCAAACTGTGGTCAAAAACAGCGATATCAGTGTGGCGTTAGGTAGTTTGTTTGACGCACGTATGAATCCTAAGTATAGCGAAGAAGAACGTCAAGAAAAGGCTTCTACTATCCAAGAGCAAATCACAGCTGCGCTAGCAGATGTAGATAGCCTAGATGAAGATCGTATCTTGCGCTGGTACTTAGATTTGATCAATGCGATGGTACGTACCAACTTCTATCAAGTCGATAGCGATGTTCAGCGCAAAGATCGTCTGTCATTTAAGTTCTTGGCAGCAGACATTCCAAACTTGCCTAAACCAAAGCCAATGTTTGAGATATTTGTGTATTCACCACGCGTCGAAGCTGTGCACTTACGTGGCGGCAAAGTCGCTCGCGGTGGTCTGCGCTGGTCAGATCGTATGGAAGATTTCCGTACTGAAGTACTCGGCCTTGTCAAAGCGCAGATGGTCAAAAACGCAGTAATCGTCCCTGTAGGCTCTAAAGGCGGCTTTATTGTAAAAACCAAGAGCATGGCTGATGGCCGTGAGGCGTTCCAAGCAGAAGGTATCGCTTGTTATCAGACGTTCTTACGCGGCATGCTTGATGTCACAGACAATATTGTAGATGGCAACATCGTCCCGCCAGCCAACACGGTACGCCATGATGAAGACGACCCGTACTTGGTTGTTGCAGCAGACAAAGGTACAGCTACCTTCTCTGACATAGCCAACGCGCTAGCAGCAGAGTACAACTTCTGGCTAGATGACGCCTTTGCCTCAGGTGGCTCAGTAGGGTATGACCATAAAGCAATGGGTATCACAGCTCGCGGTGGTTGGGAGTCTGTCAAACGTCACTTCCGTATGCGCGGTATGGACATTCAAAACCGTGATGACTTCACCGTTGTCGGTATTGGTGACATGAGTGGTGATGTATTCGGCAATGGCATGTTGCTATCAACGCATACTAAGCTGGTTGCTGCCTTTAACCATTTGCATATCTTTATTGATCCTAATCCAGATACTGCCGCCTCATACGCTGAGCGTGCACGCTTGTTTGAGCTACCACGCTCATCATGGGCAGATTATGAAGCATCATTGATCAGTCAAGGTGGTGGGATATTCTCGCGCCAAGACAAAACCATCGCTATCAGCCCTGAGATGAAATCGCTCTTCGATATCAGTGAAGACAGCCTTGCACCGAATGATTTGATCAGTGCGTTACTACGAGCACCTGTCGATCTGATCTGGAATGGTGGTATCGGTACTTATGTCAAAAGTGCAAACGAAACGCACGCTGACGTGGGCGACCGTGCGAATGATTCGCTGCGTATTGATGGTAATGAGCTACGTGCAGCCGTCGTTGGTGAAGGTGGTAACTTAGGTCTAACCCAGCAAGGTCGTATCGAGTACGCTCAAACGGGCGGCCGTATCTATACAGATGCAATCGACAACTCAGGCGGTGTTAACTGTTCGGATCATGAAGTCAATATCAAGATCCTACTTGGCAAAGTGGTCGAGCAAGGTGATATGACACTGAAGCAACGTAATGAGCTGCTTGAGAGTATGACTGACACCGTAGCAGAATTGGTACTACGTCAAAACTACTTGCAACCACAAGCGATCGAGCTGAGCCATATCCGTGCCGCAGCCAATCTGAGTGATCATCAGCGTTTTATTCAGATGCTAGAGAGTGAAGGGCGTCTGGATCGTGCGATTGAGTATCTACCATCAGATGAAGAGATTGCGAAACGTCAAAAAGCGGATACTGGTCTGACCAATCCTGAGCTGGCAGTGGTCTTGGCTTATGGAAAAATGTGGGTCTATGACAATCTATTATTGTCTGATTTACCAGATGATCCGTACTTTATCAATGAGCTACGTAAGTACTTCCCAGATGAGCTTGCGTCACGCTTCTTTGATGAGATGACCGAGCACCGTTTGCATCGCGAGATTATCAGTACTTACTTGACCAACAGTGTGGTCAACCGCTTAGGTATTGAAGCGCTATTCCGTCTCTTTGAAGAAACCGATCAATCACTAGCCACTATCGTACGTGGTTATGCGATTAGCCGTGATGTATTCAACGTATCGCGCGCTTGGAAAGCACTTGAAGCCCTAGACAATCAAGTTGAGGCGACGTTATTGCTAAATCTTGAGCTACGTCTACGTGATTCACTTGAGCGCGGTGTGGTCTGGTTCATCAACGCCTTTGGTCAAAATCTGCAAGTCGCGGATATGATTAGCCGCTTTAGTGAAAGTGTGGAAAAACTGACGAAGCCAAGTGGTTTTATCGAGCAGCAATTTGCACAATATCTGCAAGAAGACACCAAGCGCTTGATGCAAAAAGATCTGTCTGACAACGATGCTACTTTATTTGCAATGCTACCGTACCATGTCGATGCGCTTGATGCTGCATTGCTGGCTGAGCAATATGAGCGTCCTGTTGATGAGATTGCAACCCTATACTTTGAAGCCTATCAAGTGTTGCAGTTAGATTGGATGATGGACAATATTGCCAATTTACCGCAGCAAGACTACTGGGATCGCCGTGCACGCCATGCGTTAGTGAACGAGTTGTCACGCAGCTTGCGCCTACTAATGGATGCGGTACTGTCTAAACCAGATGCCAAACAAGCATTTAGTGAATGGAGAGCAAGACACGTCGATCAGCTTGCAGCAGTCACGACGGAGATGAATAAGTTAGATGAGCTGCATAGCAACGATGAAGAAAGTCAAATTGGTCTGTCAACGTTGTCAGTATTGATGAGCGAGCTGAGTGGTTTAGTTACTAAATAATTATTCATTCAGTAAGAAATAAATATCCGTAAGTTCAAAAAAACCACCGTCCTTAATGCTCGGTGGTTTTTTATTGTTTAAACGAAATCGTTTAATCGAAAGTAGAGTAGAAAGTAGCAAACTGACTAGCTTAAATTATGATGCTTTTTCACTGACAACTTTGTGGCATCCTTGACCACTAATTCGGCTAAAGCCGCCCGAGAGCTTTTCGACCTTAATTTGGGTTAAGATACGATCTTTTAGCGCCTGCACATGGGATATCACTCCGATTAATTTGCCTTCTTGCTGCAAATTGGTCAACGTATCAAGCGCAATATCTAAAGATTCTTCATCCAAGGTACCAAAGCCTTCATCCAAAAATAGCGAGTCCACGCGAATATTTTGGCTGGCCATCTGCGACAGTCCTAACGCCAAAGCAAGACTGATAATGAATCCTTCACCACCTGAGAGATTTTTGGTACTACGAATCTCACCGCCTTGATAATTATCAATGACATTAAGCTCAAGCGGGCTATTGTCATCACGAGCCAGCAAATAGCGATCACTCATTTTTTGCAGCTGAGTATTGGCATGATTAACCATTAGATCAAAAGTGAGGCCTTGAGCAAAGGTACGATACTTTTTGCCATCAGACGAGCCAATCAGTTTATGTAGCTGTTGCCACACTTGTAACTTCTCTTTTTGGCCATTGATGGCATCAATTTTCAGCTGTTGGGTGCTTTTCTTATCCTCATTGTCTTTTAGACGCTGACTGATTGCACCGATTGACTCAATGCAGCTATTAAACTTCTCTTGGACTTGCGCTTGCTGCTGGATAAGCGTTTCTTTATCGTCTGTTGTCAGAGGGTTTACTTGCTTATCTTCTAATGCTTTCTCGGTTTCTTTCAATAAGGATTGCGCTTGTTTGAGTGCATAATCAATACGTTCTTGCTGCTGCTTAAGTGTATTGCGCTCATCCATAGGCAAGCGCGCCGCCAAAAATTCTGCTTCCGTATCAAAGCTGGAGGCGGCAAGTGCGTTATTAAATGCGATATGTTGCGTCTCTAAGGTTTGCGTAGCTGCTTCGATACGATTGGCTAAGTTTTCTTGCTGCTTTAAGAGCTGTTGCAAATTATACGTTTCTGTATCCAGTTGTCGTTGGGCAACACTGTGCGCCTCTTGCGCTTGATCTAGCGTGTCTCTAAGCGTACGCTCAGCTGCTTCTAGGTCGGCCGCTTCGAAAACCTCTGCGCGTTCGTCTTGAAACTGGGTTAGTGCAGCTGTCTGTTTATTCTTCACTTGTATTAAACTGTTAAGCGAATCGGTATCTTTTTTGAGCTGTACTTCTTTATTCTCAATATATGCTTTTATGCGTTCAAGGTCGATCTGTATTGTCTGCTGTTTGTCCTTATCTTCAGCGAAAGCGTCTTTTAACTGTACGAGGGCGCGGCGCTGCTGACGTAGTTCTTCAAGATAACTATCATAATCTGCATTGCTCAGAATTTTTTGTTGTTTGATGCTAGCCGATAACGGCTGTAAATTATCGGGCGCACGTTGCAAGGTGCTGAGCGCCTCTATCGGATAGCTACTGGCAGCATAAGGGTCAATACGCTGCAAAATGGCGGTAATGAGCGTTTGTAGTTCAGCAAAGTTCTCTGTAATCTTATTATCGATACCTGTTATGTTGTTTTCACTGATGGTAATCTGCGTTTTCTGCTCAGAGATATCGTTTGCCAACGCTTGCTGGTCTTTTGATGCTGTCTCTAGTGTCTCACGCATACGGGTTATGTCTTCACTGTAGCTTTCGTAGCGTTCTAAAGTATCTGTGATTTCTTTTTTATACTGATTTAACTTATCTTTGCTATCAGCAAGTGTTTGCGCGATGTCGTTATCACTACCCATCGCAAGTAATGGTTGTATCAAGTTGGCAATAGTACTGTCAGCTACGTTTTCATCATTCATCTGCTGTCTGATGACATACAGCAGTTCTGTTATGGCGGTATTGTGCTGCTGTATTTTTGTGGCAAGTTCGGCTTGCTGATTGCTTTGACTCTCAAGCGTACTTCGTTTACTTGCCTGCTCAATCTGCTGGGCAGTGATGCTTTTATTCAGCACGGCAATTTGTTCGTCTAAAGTATTAATATACTGCGTTAACTCGGCACTTTCGCTATCGGGCACGAGGTACGGGTGACTCTTACTATAGTGATGTTCAAGCGCGCCGCATAAAGGACAAGGTTTACCGTCTTGTAAATCGGCAATATAGTTCTCTAGCGCCATGACCTTTTGTTGTAGTTGTAGCTGATTCGATTTGTCTTGGCGCTTTTCTTGCGTGTTTTTGAGGTTTGCTTTTTTTGTTGTAATCAACTCTTCATAGCCACTGATTTCACTCTCTAGCTGCTCGATGTGACTCATGATTTGTGTCACTTGTACGTTAAGGTCACGGCGCTGCTGGTCATGAAAGCGCAGCTGCTCGAACTGCTGGCTAGTGCTGTCTATCTGCGTTTGCGTCGCGCGCATCTTTATGACTGATTGTACTTGAACTAGCTCGCTTTGCTCTTCTTGTAGGGTAGCTAAATGGTCTTGGATGGTTTTATTTTTTTTGCTGTGATCTTCTTGTCGCTTCTGCCATGTTTCCAAGGCCATTTTTTGTTCTTGTATCTCACGCTCTTGGCGGTTTCTTTCTTGGGAACGCGCTGAATTTTGCTGTATTAAATCTTTTAGGCGACTGCACTTTTCATCAAAAATGGCAATATCGCCGTCTAAACAGCTTAAATTATCCGTACCGGCAAGTTTGTTGGTCAATTGTGCGCTTTGGTTTTCTTTTTCTATGGCAATGCTTTTTTGCGCGGCAATATTTTCAAGCAGTTGCTCAGTGTCTGCCTGAAGTGTGTCATGTCTGTCATGTGTGTCGTTTAAGGCATAACGCTGCTGGGCGATCTCGTTGTCGAGCTCACGTGCTTTCTGAATCTTCGGCCGTGCGATTTGCATTGCGTTTTCTGCATCTTGGCGCTGTGTTATTTGCTTCTCTAGCTGTGTGCGAGCGCTTCGTGTAAGTGCTTGCTGTTTAGGTAAGTCATACTCGAGCTGCGCTTTTTCTCGATTTAATTCATCAACATGCTTGCGGGTAGATGATAACTCACCAAACTGACTATCAATCTCCAACGCCTTATTGGCAGCGGTTAAGCGCTTGGCATTAGGAATAAAGTCTTGCTGAGCCTGCTGAGCCTGCGCTAGATCATTTTGATAAGTATTCAGTCTTTCTTTTGACTCTGTCACGCTATCTAGCCACTTTATCTTTTCGGCCAAATCTTGAATGGTCTGTTGCTGCTCACTTTGGGCACTATGATATGACTGTAAATCGGCTTTTAACTGATTTTCCTCAACGGTATCTAAAAGCATCAAACCGTCTAAACCGTATTGTAGCTTATTAAGAATTTCTTCCTCGGTACGTTTCTTATCATGAACCTGTGTTGAGATAGTCGCGTAAATATCAGTGCCTGTAATTTTCTCTAAAATATCAGCACGTTCATCAGCCTTTGCCTTTAGAAATGCTGAAAAGCTACCCTGAGCCAGCAATATAGAGCGAGTGAACTGCTGAAAATCCATCCGAGTCAGTTCAATGATCTTGTTTTTGGTATGTTTTAAGGTGCTCTCTAACAGCTCATCCTCTTTTGACGAGTCATCAACGTTTATCTTAGCGATTTCATGAGTCGCATCTTGTAGATTACCGTCTGCTTTGTTGTAAGCACGGCGCTGTCCCCAGCGGCAGCGATACTGCTCGCCATTTAAGTCAATCACTACTTCAGCGAAACACTCTGCCGTCTGCCTAGTCATCACTTCATTGCTGCTCTTACTGATGCTATTAATCCTTGGCGTCTCGCCATATAGCGCTAAGCAAATAGCATCCAATATGGTGGTCTTGCCAGCGCCTGTTTGCCCAGTGATAGCAAAGATGCCTTCATTGGTAAAGGCAGTATCAGCAAAATCAATATGCCATTCGCCTTTTAGGGAGTTGAGGTTTTTTAGTCTGAGTTCGATTAGGCGCATGGATAATTCTTAATATTAGTAGTAATAGCCGCAACTGCGAAAAATTTAGGAAGTGTTGTTATGATATGTCGCTTATATCATTCCGCCTGTTTGTCTTCATGACGTAAGTTATAAAGTATCTGACCATAGGCATCGCGCAATGAGTCTTTTTGAGAATCAGCCACATCATTTATCGTCAAGCAGCGCTCAAACACTTCCATCTCATTTAAGTCCTGCAAGTTCTCAGAGGTTTGCTGCTGATTGAGGACTTTGTTATAAGTACGAGTGTTTTTTATCTTAAGCACTTCATATGGCACCCCTTCCACCATTGCTTGCACTTGCTCACGCAAATCACTGACAATCTCATCCCCTATATAGACAACCTCTAGCCAAATAGAGTCCGATTGCGTAAGCGCTCTAATGGTTTGCTCAATCGTAATTAGGTCACCAGATATTTGCGCCAGTTGTTGAAACTTTGGAATGGGCAGGGACATTACTTGCATTTGATTAGCGTCATCGCGATGCAGTATTTTATTGCTAGTCACGGCGTCAGTAGAAGTTTCTCGAATGCTTTTATATTGCTCAGGCTGAATAGGAGTATTTTCTATGACAGTGGATTTTTTAACTTCCTCATCTTCTAATGGCTCATCAAAGCCGAACAAGTCGTCCATGAAAGGCAGTGCCTGACTCACCACTGTTTTAGCAGTTTTTTCTGCTAATTTATCTACTGATTTTTTAACTTGGGCGACTTCAATAGTAGCGGCTATATCGATGGCATGAGGAATAATACTATCAGGTACGACATTCAGCTCTGAGATGTCATTATTAAAATGTTCTGCGGCACCAAACTGTACCAGTAATACTTGCTTTTGCTGTTTGGCCTCTCCAAAACCCATAGCGATGGGTGAGCCTGAGTATCGAATACTCTCACGACCGCCAACGCGCTGCGGCACGTGCAAATGCCCAAGTGCCACATAATCGAAGCCATCATTGAACATATCGGCAGATATTTTACCTAGTGAGCCGACATATAGCTCGCGTACACCATCATCCTCAGTTGTTTTGCCGCCAGACGCGAATAGATGTCCTGTCGCGATGATAGGAATATATCGCTGATGCGTTTTGTTTAAGTCGGCTTGCTTAGCCTTTGCAATGTCTGCAACATTGTCATAGTGCTCGCAAATACCAGCGATAACATTGGCGTCTTTGCTATCTGCGGACTCGCCAGCGCTACTGCTACGCACATCCCGATCGCGCAGATAGGGCACAGCGGCGATAATACAATGGGGGTTGTTGTCATCATCACCCAAAACTAATACTTCGTCGTCCAAGTCATCACAAGCAGTGCCAATCACATGTACGTTCAAAAATTTAAGCACATTGCTTGGCGCGTCTAAAAATGTTGGTGAGTCATGATTGCCAGCGACAATAACCACATGCTGACAGCAGGAGCGTGAGACCTTACCCAAAAACTCATAATATAGCGCTTGGGCTTTATTGCTTGGGGTCATGGTATCGAAGATATCACCTGCGACGATCAATATATCTACTTGCTGTGCGCTGATTGTGTCTTGTAGCCAATGCAGGAATAACTCAAACTCTTCATAGCGAAGACGCCCATATAGGCGTCGCCCCAAGTGCCAATCGGACGTATGCAATATTTTCAAAGGTTTAGTAGAGAGGTATTTAGGAGCAATAGATAAGGGCATAGTTTGGCTTATTATTAAACGTCAGAACAGGGGTTAGGTGGCTTTCATTCTAGCAAGAATCGTTAGAATTTTCTCTGTTGCCAAAAGAAAACCCTACCAATAGATAATTGGCAGGGTGGCTTTGCGTTACAGGTAATAATAAAACACAGAGGATTAATCGATAATGAGTTGTTCTAGATCGTCCCCTGAATTTGTCGCAAGATTTGCAATCATCGATAGCGCATGCGCTTGCTGGTCTATGGACTGTTTGACTGTTTCACCTGTCGTACCCTCACGTAGCCAGTTCTCATCTGAAGGATCACTGTTTTGATTTTGCTGATTATACCAAGCCAAATCATGATGCAGGCTGACCACGTCGCCCATGATAAGTAGGGCAGGCGTCGGCAACTCGGCGTCCTCTTGTTTGGCAACAATCGTTGCAAGCGTACCTGTCAGTACTTGCTGATTGGGCATACTCGCATTAGAGACGATAGCAATGGGCGTTTCGCTACTACGACCAGCGTCAACCAAGCCTTCAGTCAAACGTGCCAGCGAGTGCAGACCCATGTAAAATACGACTGTCTCATCAGTATTTAAAAAGTTCTCAAAATTACTGTTGGGTGCACCAGCCTTCAAAAATCCCGTCACAAAACGCACTGATTGTGAATGGTCACGGTGAGTTAGCGGAATGCCTGCATAGCTAGCAGCGGCATTGGCAGCGGTGATACCTGGTACGACTTGGTAAGGTACATTATGTGCACGCAGACTTTCGATCTCTTCGCCGCCACGTCCAAAGATAAACGGATCGCCACCTTTTAAACGCACGACACGGCGACCTTGTTTGGCATGATTGACAAGTAGCTCATTGATACCCAATTGTGCAACTGTATGGTTGCTGCGTTTTTTACCGACGAATACTTTATCAGCATCACGGCGGCATAAGTCTAAGACCTGCGGTGAGACTAAAGCATCATAAAACACCACGTCCGCTTGCTGCATTAAACGCAAGGCTTTGAAGGTCAGAAGCTCTGGATCACCCGGGCCTGCGCCCACAATATAGACTTCACCAACGGCTGGTAAGCTTTTTTCTGACTCATTCGATGCGACGGGCTTGATGGCATCCGAGTCTGTATCGTCGCTTTTCTTACTGATAGCAGCGGCAGTGCTATCCAAATCAGCTTTTAACTGTGCAATCGCTTCCGTTTCGTTACCAGCAAACATGAGCTGGCTGACTTGGCCTTCAAATGCACGTTCCCAAAACTGACGACGCCCAGTGAGTGTGGGTATTTTGGCTTTTACTTCGCTGCGGAAGTCACCTGCCAGCTTAGCCAATTTACCATAGCCTTGCGGGATTAACGTCTCAAGACGTGCCCGTAATAGACGTGCCAACACTGGCGCTTTACCATTTGATGAGATACCAATCACGATAGGATTGCGATCGATAATGGCTGGAAAGATAAAGTCACATAGGTGCGGTGTGTCGACCACATTGACTGGAATGTTTAGCTCAGTCGCATCTGCATGAATCTGGTGGTTAAGTGTTTCATCGTCAGTCGCGGCAATGATTACCCGTGCGCCTGACATATAGGTTTTATTATAATTCTCATAGATAAATTCATGTTTGCTGTCAGTGAGCAAAGCTTGTAGCTCATGGCTGATATCAGGTGCAAGTATAGTGATACAGGCACCTGCACGGCTGAGTAAATCCGCTTTACGCAGTGCCACTTCGCCGCCGCCCACGATGAGCACTTTACGGTCTTCTAATTTAAAAAATAGCGGGAAGGTGTTCATAATGTCACCATATATTTAATTGTTTATTATAAAAGGTAGAAAAGATATCAGGAATGCCGCCATTATGAGGTATCACAGGCATACTCTCACCTAGTGAATTGGCATTAGTATATTCGTTTTTGAGATATTAATTCATATTTTAGCCAGTAATAGGAATAGCGGTAAGTTTTCGATATATAGTCAGAGAACTAGTAAAAGGCAACGGTGTTACTCTCCCTAGAGGTACTATTTGTACAATTTGTAATCGACTGCCTTGTACCCATTTTAGATTTTTTTGACTTATAGATAGAACAAGCACAAAAAAATCCCGCTTAACGACTCTATTAAGAGCCAAGCGGGATTTTTTTATAGCTATAGCCATTGTTCAATAAACAATCGCTACAGTCAGCGCCTTACTACAGCTGAGTATGCAAGCCACACTCACGGCTTTCTTCTACCTTAGTTGGATCAAAGTAGTCATGCTCGTTTGGTAAGTTGTGCTCTTCTAAATATACGTCTAAATCAGCATCGGTCTTTTCAAACAATGGCGCTACTTTTAGCACGCCGTCTTTTGACAAGCTAAGTACGTCAAGACCTTGGCGGAACTCAGTTTGGTCTTTACGAATAGCATTGAACCACACATCTGGCTTTAGCTCTTCTAATGCACGGCGGAACGGCTCAAGCTTAACTTGCTCAGTGAACTCGTCATGCTGTGGGTTATCAATACCTGGGATACCATTCATCGTCGCGTCACGGTGTGCAGCCGTTTGTTTAGGAATATAAGTAACAACGTTTAGGTTCAAGTCATGGATAAGCTTGTTGGCAAACTGATAAGTAGCATCAGTGTTGTAGCCTGAGTCTACCCACAATACTGTGATATCAGGGCGCTGTTTGGCAACCAAATGCAAAATCGCTGATTCATACGGACGGAAGTTGGTCGTGATGATTGGGTTTTTTGCTTGAGTCAGTGCCCACTCAACGATTTGCTCAGGTGACTTACCTTGCAGGTCTTGGTTGGCTTGGTCAAGGTCTAGGTTTGGGTGTAATTGGCTCATAATACGTTCCTTAATTGTTGTTAATATAAAAGGGTTTATTAAAAATATTAGGTATTACTATAAAATTAATGGTCAATGCGACAGCTATGCGACTGATGTCTCTGACGGTTGTGCAAACATCGGTAAATCTGAAGCGCTTCGACCGTCATAGCTACTAGCAAGGGCAGTAAAGGCTTGCTCAATACCAAACTTAGAATCGGCTTCTAGGTCATGCTCGCTCAATACAAAGCTATCAACGCCCACACGTAGCATATAAGCAATTTGATCGCGGCCAAACGCGCCAGCCACTCGAATCTCGCCTGTATAACCGATTTGGCGCAGCGTACGTGCAAAGCTAAAGTGACGACCATCAGCGAATTTCGGCACGTCAATTACGATAAGCGCGTGCGTTGATAAGAACTCACTAAGTCCTTCTAGTGCATCAGCGTCAGTATCGGCAGTAACCCATAATCCAAGTCGACTACTGTGCTGTACGATTAGCTCATAAACTTCTTTAATCAGACCACCAGCTTGTGCGCCTGTCGTATCTAACAGATCAACAAGTGGCACGATGACGTCAGGCTTTTCTTGTTTTTGTAGTAGCTCAAGTAACGTAATGTTAGTCGATACAATGCTTTCTGGCAGTGCATCAGTAGTAAGTACATGCCATGTATCTTGACTGCCAATATCGACGCCATGACTGTCCAAAATATGGTGATTAGCCATAGACCTTCTCCTTAAATGGATCAATACCAACGCGCTCAACCAATTGCCCAAAGCTCTCTACATCGTTATCAGTGCTGGCACGTAAGTCCACATAGACATCAACGATCTGCTGTATGGTGTTGGCAACCTCAAGAGCAGGCACAGATTTTCCTAAGATTTTGCCAAGTTTGGCATCGTCGCTAGAGTTGCCGCCAAGGCTAATCTGATACCAATGTTCGCCTTTTTTATCGACACCCAAGATACCAATATCGCCTGTATGATGGTGCGCACAAGCATTGATACAGCCAGACATGTTTAGGCGAATCTCACCCAAATCGTATAGATAGTCTAGGTCATCGAACTGTTTTTCGATTTGCTCAGCGATGTTGTGCGTCGTTGCATTAGCAAGCGAGCAGTAATCCCAACCTGGGCAGACAATCATATCTGTTAGGGTGTTGATGTTTGCGCGCGCTAAATGTAATTCTGATAGCTGCTGCCATAACTCATAAAGCTTATTGGTCTCCACATCAGCGAATACTAGATTCTGCTGATAAGTACCCCGTAACTCACCAAAGCTGTATTTGTCAGAAAGGTCAGCCAGTGCATCCATTTGTGATTCACTGACGTCACCGGATGGTACATATTTACCATCGACCAAGCCTGCTTTGAGCGAAATAACCACGGCACGATAGCCAGCTATTTTATGGGCTACGGTGTTTTGGTTATACCAATTGGCAAAATCTTTATCAGCGTTTAATTGCTGTTGTAGCTCAGACTGTACTTGTAGTGCGTCAAACGATACATAGTCAGGCTCACTAAAGAAGCTGCTCGCAGTGGCAAAGTTCTCATCAGTCAAAGTCAATGGGCCATCTTTGGTATGAGCTTCCCACTCGGCATTGACCAATTTAGCAAAGGCTGGACCGCCCATGCTTTCGACCAAAATTTTGATACGTGATCTGTATTTGCTGCCTTTGTCACGGCGACCATGCAAGTTATAGACACGCAAGATGGCGTCTAAATAACTAAGCAGATGCTGACGTGGCAAGAATTTATTGATGACTTTACCAAGAACAGGGATACGTCCAAGCCCGCCACCAACCAATACTTCAAAACCAATCTCACCTTCATCATTGGTCTTTACGTGTAGACCGACATCATGTACTTGGGTTGCTGCACGGTCATCATTGGTGCCGATCACAGCAATCTTAAATTTACGTGGCAAAAAAGCAAACTCAGGGTGGAAGGTTGACCACTGACGAATAATTTCACAATAAGGACGTGGGTCAGCTATTTCTTCTTTATGGATACCAGCATATGGATCGGTAGTGGTATTACGAATACAGTTGCCTGAGGTTTGAATGGCATGCATCTGTACTGAGGCTAATTCAGCCAAAATATCTGGCACATCTTCTAGCTTTGGCCAGTTCAATTGAATATTGGTACGCGTCGTGAAGTGCCCATAGCCTTTATCATACTTACGAGTAATTTCGGCCAATTTGCGCAACTGGTAGCTGGCAAGCAAACCGTAAGGAATGGCGATACGCAACATCGGCGCATAACGCTGGATGTATAGGCCGTTTTGCAACCGCAGTGGCAAAAACTGCTCTTCTGGCAGCTCACCTGCCAAAAACCGCTCGGTTTGGTCGCGAAATTGGGCAACTCGTTCCTCTACCAAAGTCTGGTCAGCGTAATTATATTGATACATGACGTAATCTCAGTTTTGTTTTTAATCTTAAAATCAGCGACGAAAATGATTTGCGTGTGTAATAGGTTTTATTGCCGTTCGCAATGTAAATAATTCAGCTATACATCATATAAGCTTGTACCCAGAAACATAAATTCCTTTCAGACATATCCATATCCAAACACAGCATAAATTTTCATAACGAAAGTTAGGTAGCCTATGCGTATCAAATTTAATGCCCAGTCGCTAGTACGCTACTTATTATCTAGCGACGGCTTTCTTCTCAGTTTTGTACATTTAATCGCTGTTGCATTTTTGCTCATCTCTTCCAACCATTCTTTTTATAAGAGGTTTTAATAACTATATGTCTCAAACTCAAAGCCCAACTCAATCACAATTCAAATCAAAGCTGGTTCCTCCACACGGTAGTGCAGAGCTTAAGCCACTACTATTAAACGGTGCAGCACGCGATCAAGCATTAGAGCTTGCCAGCACATTGCCAACCATCACTCTAAGCTCACGTGAGCGCGGTGATTTAATCATGTTCGGTATCGGCGGCTTCACTCCGTTAAATGGCTTTATGAATCAAGCGGACTGGCAGGGCGTAGTAGACAACATGCGCTTGCAAAGCGGTGAAAACGCAGGCTTGTTTTGGCCAATTCCTATCACTTTGTCTGCGCCAAAAGAAACTGCGGATAATTTAAGCCAAGGCGATAAAGTAGCCTTGGTCGCTCAAGATGGCGAAGTCATGGGTATCTTAACGGTAGAAGAGACCTATACCATCGATAAAGAACATGAGTGTCAGCAAGTATTCACGACCACGGATTCAGAGCATCCAGGCGTACAGCAAGTATTGAACCAAGAAGCAGTCAATATTGCCGGTAGTGTTGAAGTGCTGAGCGAAGGCGAGTTCCCAACGTTATATCCAGAAATCTACAAAACGCCAGCAGAAACACGCGCAATCTTGGATGCTAAAGGCTGGAAAACAGTGGCTGCATTCCAAACGCGTAATCCAATGCACCGTTCACATGAATATCTGGCTAAGATTGCGATTGAGATCTGTGATGGTGTGTTGATTCATTCATTATTAGGCGCATTGAAACCTGGCGACATCCCTGCAGAAGTTCGTCAAGAAGCCATTAAAACGCTAATTGATAATTACTTTAGACAAGATACCGTTATACAAGCAGGCTATCCGTTGGATATGCGCTATGCTGGCCCACGTGAGGCATTATTACATGCGCTATTCCGTCAAAACTACGGCTGTAGCCATCTGATTGTTGGTCGTGATCATGCTGGTGTTGGCGATTACTATGGTGCGTTTGATGCGCAAACTATTTTTGAACATGTTGGTAAAGATGACCTTATCACCCAACCGCTCAAAATTGGCTGGACGTTCTGGTGTAACGCTTGTAATGCGATGGCCTCTGACAAGACTTGCCCGCATGACGCCTCTGAGCACGTTAAAGTGTCAGGTACTAAGCTGCGTAAAGCACTATCAGAAGACGAAGATGTACCAGATAACTTTAGCCGTCCAGAAGTACTACAAATTTTGCGTGACTACTATGCCGGCATCGCAAAAGAAGAGCGTGCTGAGGTTAAATTAACAGGTGCATCTGCGGTATAAGAGCAGATCATCAGTATAAATAACTCGTGCTAAATCAGTTATAAAAAAGGTGTCAGACTTATTGTCTGGCACCTTTTTGTTTTTATCACTACTTTCGAAATGAAAAACACGTCCTAACACATGCTAGCGATGACTATTAAATCTCCAAGCCTACTGCAAGCTTCTTATATTCTCCAGCAAGCGAGCCACCACCTGAGCAAAAATAGTTCAGTGCATACTTGTCTGGACTGTCGATGATGAGGGTGTCGTCCTTAAATTGGAAAAAAGCCGTACTGCCATTTACCTTTGCCTGAAAAATCGTACCGTGAGCAGTATCTTGCCCCATTAATGTCGCCTTACCATCGAAATGACAAGTAGGTTTTTTGATATCGCTGCGTGAGCGAACTTTAATGTCAATCTGATCACCATCTGCTCGTACCATCACGCCAACCCAATCATAGCCTTGTGCTCGTTTGTCGTAGTCGGCAGTAGCGTAATCCGCTGAAACTTTATCTGTTGAAAAATTGTCTGCTGAGACATTGTCACCCAAGATATTACTTTGAATAGCTGGCAAAGCAGATGTTGTACTGGCAACTGATTTGACCTTGCTGTGGCTATCGCTATTCATAGTGGGCGACACGTTATTACAGCCTGTTAAAGCCGCTAGGGTAGAGGTCATTATTATCAGCCCTACAATAGAATGAAATTGACGGTATGAAGTATTCATATAAGGGCCTTTGGTCAAGTAGGAGGGTAAGGTTTGCATAGTATCGAGATAATGAAAGTATCATTAATACAGCAAACTTTATAACGTACAAATAATGGTACAGCCTACCCAAATCATAGTCTACTTGATAAACCTGCCAGCAACTACTCAACCCATTTTATTCTTAATGATGCAAAACGATTACTCCTATCACTTATGCCAACTTCACTAGTCGATAAGCTAATTCATCACTAAGCGTTTGCTATTTATGCTGCTAGCATAGCCTGCATCATCCCGACAACCGAACTCAAAAGATTGTAGGCCCTGTGATGATGGTCAAGATTTTGACAAAACGCTTCTAATACTTTTATCGAGAGCATCATGCAAAAAAAATTCCAACAAATCAGCATTGCTAGCATTCAATCAACTAATAATAAGCCTGTAAAAGCACGTGTACTTGCCACTAGCGGCATGCTCGCAGCAGCGATAATGATGACAGGCTGCAGTCCAACAGAAGCGACGCAAGATGACGCGGCAAATAGTGCCAGTGGCAGGACGCAAGATGTCGAACTACTCAACGTCTCCTATGATGTGTCTCGCGACTTTTACAAAGACTACAACACTTTATTCAGTACCGACTATCAAAAGACTCACCCAAACAGCAAAGTAAATATCAATCAGTCACATGGCGGCTCTAGTAAGCAAGCGCTCTCTGTCGCCAATGGTTTGCAAGCGGATGTGGTGACCTTTAACCAAGAGAGCGATATGAATCTATTGGTGGAAAAAGGCTTGGTCGCTGCTGATTGGCAGCAAGCACTACCTAACAATGCCGTGCCGTACACCAGTACCATGGTACTACTGGTCCGCGCTGGTAATCCAAAAAATATCAAAGACTGGTCAGATTTGGCACGTAATGATATCGATGTGGTCATCCCGAACCCAAAAACTAGTGGTACAGCACGTTATGCCTTCTTAGGTGCCTACGGTTATGGCTTGCACCAATTCAAAGAAAGCAATAATGAAAACCCTGTAAAAACCAATGACTTTATTAAAAAGCTGCTGGCCAATGTCGTCACTTATGACAATGGCGCGCGCGCTGCGACTACCAGCTTTACCCAGCGTGGTCTAGGTGATGTATTGATCACGACCGAAAACGAAGCACATTTGGCTGCACAGCAATTTGCAAAGGGTAACGTTGATATCGTATATCCGAGCTATTCGATTACGATTGCCAACCCAGTAGCGGTCGTAACAGCAGTGACTGAAAAGTCTGGTAAGACGGAAGCGGCTAGTACTTATTTGAAAGGCTTATGGGATAAACCTGCCCAAGAGCTCATGGCAAAAATGTACATGCGTCCAAGTGATGAGCAAATTCTAGCTGCTCATAAAGATACCTTGCCTGATATTGAAACGTTTGAACCTGTGGCTGTGTTTGGCTCATGGGCAGATATTATGGATGCTTTCTTTGTAGATGGCGGCCGTTTTGATCAGCTGGCAACCACGAAGTAGTCGTTAATTTTTAGTTTATAGAACTATCTATCTTAGCTGCTTTCAATAAAACGCGGACAAGATAGATAGGGCACATGCCAGTATTAAAACCATCAATAAACAAACAGTCGGTTATACACATAGATTCTTTTAACAACTTATTGATATGTATGGCTTTGTTTACTGGTTATTCCCTTTTGGCAATAACATACGCATATTCATCATTAAACATAATAAGATGGCGCTGTTAGCATACTTGCATTACACAACAGACATCTTTGAGGTATTTATGACAGACGTAGCTCGTTATCAACAGAAAAGCAAAACCCTTAGTGCTTTGAGTATTGCTGGCGTTGCTTTGACATTGGGTCTAGCTGGCTGTAGCAACAGTGAGACTACCGAGGCCGCAGCTGATGGTTCAGCAACGACAGAAGGGCAAAATATCGAGCTGCTTAATGTCTCTTATGATGTGGCACGTGATTTCTATAAAGATTACAACCCGTTGTTTGTCGAGCATTACAAGGCTGAGAACCCAGACAGCAATATCCTAATCAAACAGTCACATGGCGGCTCAAGTAAGCAAGCATTGTCTGTGGCCAACGGTCTACAAGCGGATGTTGCCACCATGAACCAAGGGTCTGATATTGAGCTGCTTGAGAAAAAAGGCTTGGTTGAGTCAGATTGGGAAAGCAAATTCCCAGACAACGCGGTTCCTTTTACCAGTACGATTGTATTCTTGGTGCGTAAAGACAATCCAAAAAACATCAAAGACTGGGAAGATTTGACCAAAGACGGTGTTGAGATTGTCATGGCCAATCCAAAAGTGACGGGTAACGGTCGTTATGCGTTCTTGGGTGCTTATGGTTATGGTCTACATGCTTTTAATAAAGATGAAACAAAAGCTAAAGGCTACGTAAAAGACATGCTAAAAAATGTCAAAGTCTATGAAAACGGCGGACGTGCAGCAACGACAACTTTCGTACAGCGCGGTATTGGTGATGTGTTGGTTACTTTTGAAAACGAAGCCAACCTTGCAGCAACTGATTTTGGCGCGGGTCAAGTAGACATCGTTTATCCCAAATACTCGATTAAGTCAGAAAGCCCTGTGGCAGTTGTGAAGACGGTAACAGATAAAAAAGGCACTACAGACGCTGCCAAAGCATATCTTGACTACTTATGGAGTGAGCCTGCTCAGCAACTAGCCGCTGATCTATATCTACGCCCTAGCGTTAAGAGCGTGCTTGATAAAAACGGTGACAAATTACCGCCTGTTGAGACTTTCCGCCCGAATGATGCCTTTGGTACTTGGGATGAGATCATGAGCACTTACTTCAGTGATGGCGGTGTATTTGACCAATTGGCAATTAACGCGCCTCAGTAATCGCGAGCTAAGTACTTAGATTAGCTACTGCGCTAAACACTGAAACTGATTAGCTCAGTTAATCGTACAGTCAGTCATGAAGCACCCCATAAAGGACATGGTCGTACGCGCTATGTCCTTTATATCATAAGCCGACCAATAATAATTTTGATAACAATGGTAATAATGGTCTTACAGTGAGCACCCTCGCTAAGTACCATCAGTTAGGCAATAGGACATCACTATGAGTGCAACATCTTCTTCTGCCAGTAAGCCCGGCAACAAAAAAGGTTGGCTGACCCGTTTGCGTCAGCGCAATGTGCTACCCGGGTTCGGTCTGAGCATGGGTATTACTGTCTTTAGCTTGTCGTTATTGGTGGTACTACCGTTTGCCATGATGGCCTATACCACGACGCAGATGGGTTGGACTGGTTTTTGGGAAACCATTACGCAGCCACAAGTCACTGCCGCTATTAAGCTGAGCTTATGGATGTCGTTTTTGGCGATGCTGACTAATATGGTATTTGGCACATTGGTCGCATGGGTACTTGTGCGCTATGAGTTTTGGGGTAAGTCACTGATTAATGCCTTAGTCGATTTGCCATTTGCACTACCAACCGCTGTTACGGGTATTTCGCTTGCCACTTTATATGCGCCTAATGGCTTGATTGGTCAATGGTTTGCCAAGTTCGATATTCAGGTTGCCTTTACGCCGATAGGTATTTGGCTAGCACTGGTTGTGGTGAGCTTCCCCTTTATTGTCCGCGCGGTACAGCCCGTACTCGCTGAGCTATCTGTTGAGTTTGAAGAAGCTGCGGCGGTATTGGGCGCTAATCGTTTGACGACTTTTCGTAAAGTGATTTTACCAGAGCTATTGCCTGCTTTGTTAATGGGCGCAGGTATGATGTTTGCCCGTGCCACTGGTGAGTATGGTTCAGTTATTTTTATCGCGGGCAATATTCCGATGCAGTCTGAGATTTTGCCGCTCATTATTATCAGTAAACTTGAGCAATTTGATATTCAAGGTGCTTCTGCGGTTGCACTATTTATGCTACTCATATCATTTGTCATCTTGCTGACTATTAATATCATGCAGTGGAAACTGTCGCGCCGTGTAGGAGCTCGCTAATATGCAAATATCTAATAGCTACGACTACCAAAGCAACGCTGCGACCAAAGATACGCCATGGATACGCCGTACCTTTATTGCCATTGCTGTGTTATTTATGATTGTCATGTTGGTCATTCCATTACTGGCTGTGTTTTACGAAGCCTTTAAAAATGGTTGGCAGTTATATATTGCTTCATTAGTAGACCCTGAAGCTTTACAAGCTATCAAGCTTACGCTCATCACGGCAGGAATTGTCTTACCGATTAATATGGTAATGGGCATTGCGATTGCATGGCTTGTCACGCGTTACCAGTTTAAAGGTAAGCAGCTGGTCACTACTTTGCTAGATTTACCATTTTCGGTATCACCAGTGGTTGCAGGCTTGATGTTTGTACTGCTGTTTGGACTGAACTCTACTATCGGCGGTTGGCTTGAGAGTATGGGTTTCCAAGTGATCTATGCGGTGCCTGGTATCATTTTGGCGACGTTGTTTGTGACCTTTCCTTTTGTTGCACGTGAGCTGATCCCATTGATGCAGACTCAAGGCGACTCTGAAGAGCAAGCAGCGCTCACACTAGGTGCGACTGGTTGGCAGACGTTTTGGCATGTGACATTGCCTAATATCAAATGGGCGCTGTTGTACGGTTTGATTTTGACCAATGCCCGCGCGATGGGTGAGTTTGGTGCGGTCAGCGTGGTTTCCGGTCACATTCGCGGCGAGACCAACACCATGCCGCTATTGGTTGAGATTGCCTATAACGATTATAACTTTACCGCTGCATTTGCCTTATCAAGCATATTGGCTGCATTAGCCTTAGTGACGCTACTGATTCAGCAAGTCATGACTAAGATACAAGAGCGTAAATTTGCCAAGTCTGAGCGGCTTGCCAGTGCACCTGAGCTGCCAGTAAGTGCTAACGCCACTGTCGCCACTGAATCGACGAGTGCGGACAGTACTGGCAAGGTATAACTGCCATTATCTGATAAATGATGTTAATACTACGGATGCAGTCGCTACTCAGCTACTTGCCACGATACGACAAAAGATATAATAAGAGATACGATTATGAGCATTGAGATTCGCAACGTTAATAAAAAATTCGGCAATTTTACCGCTTTAGATAATATCAATATCACGGTGCCGACTGGCAAACTAACGACGTTACTAGGTCCATCAGGCTGCGGTAAGACCACTTTGCTACGTATTATCGCGGGTCTGGAATATGCCGACTCGGGACAGGTATTGTTCGATGAGCTGGATGTGACCAATACCCCAGTCCAAAAACGCCATATTGGCTTTATGTTTCAGCATTATGCACTGTTTCGCCATAAGAACATCGCGGATAATGTGGCGTTTGGTCTGACCTTGTTGCCAAAAAACGAGCGTCCGAGCAAAGCTGATATCAATAAGCGTGTGGCAGAGCTCTTAGACCTCGTACAGCTACCACAGGTTGCCAATGCTTATCCGCATCAGCTATCAGGTGGTCAGCGCCAACGCATTGCGCTAGCACGTGCACTTGCTGTTAAACCGAAGCTGTTGCTGTTAGATGAGCCGTTTGGTGCACTAGATGCCAAAGTTCGTAAAGAGCTGCGCACATGGCTAAAGAACATCCACCACGAGCTTGGTATCACCAGTATCATGGTAACGCATGATCAAGAAGAAGCACGTGCGGTATCAGATGAGATCGTCGTGATGAATCAGGGCCGAGTAGAGCAGGTGGGCACGTCAGAGGAGCTGATACACCAGCCAGCCAACGCCTTTATCAGCGATTTCTTAGATCTTGTATAATTATTTGATCTAGCGCAATTTAGGTCAAATTATCAACATTATTATCAACATTTAAGCCAAAAAAAGACCTACGAGAGTAGGTCTTTTTTGGTCTGCGCATTGCCGCAGATATATTGTCTCAAGCGCTTTTTATAAAGCACAGTCAAAGAACCAAAAATCTAAGCGGACACAAGCGGACAATCGTATCTACGCAAGATCCGATACATCTCTACTAGTGCCTCTAGGAGTGATTTGCTCGTAGGTGATGTCTAAGATATCTTGACACCAATCTGGTAAATCATCAGCGACCTCATACCACATCCAAGTACCGTCACGCACACAGCTCAAGATACCCAATTTTTTCAAATGGTTTAGGTGGCGTGATATCGTTGGTTGTGGCTGGTCAAGCATATCTACCAAATCACCCACGCAACGTGCTTCTTTCTTAAAAAGAATTTGAAATATTTTTAGACGTGTCGGATCAGATAGGACTTTGAATAAATCGATAGGTCGTATCGTAAAATTATTATCAGACATAGGAGGATTCCAATGGGCTTCGTTAATAGGGGTTCAATATAACAGCAGTTATCTACAAAATCGATTAAAAAATAAGCAAATTTACAGTTCATCGTTAATTTACTACCTTTGACAATATTCGGTTACACGCACACTTATATCCACTTACATAAATGAACTGCCTGTAATACAAGGATACTGTCTCAACGAATAAATATATCGAATGTGATTGAAAATGATAATAATTATCGTTATTATACTGCAAGCGATAAACGTGATTTCAACGACTAAGTTTTCATTGCTAGAAAACAGTAAATTATCCGTTTATCAATGACACTTATCACAAAGTTTTTATATAAGTGTCTTATGCCGTCATTATCGAATAGTGGTATTCCGAGGAGCCAATCCATGTACGTATGTATCTGCAACAACGTAAAAGAAAAGCAAATCAAAGCAGCTATTGCTGCAGGTGTTGATACGCTCGATGGTCTAAAAGATACGCTCGATGTAGCAACGTGCTGTGGCTGTTGTGAGCCGATGGTCAATGACTACCTAGACGAACACCATGCAAAACTCGATAATCTAGCATATGCTGTTTAAATATTATCAATCATATACCTTGTAATATAATACGATAAAATATATTCAATATTCTGCATCTAAATTTATTATACATAAAGGGTCGGGTGCAAGCGTCCATATAATCTCACTCAAACGCCAGCATGTTACATAACACATATCAATACTAGTTGTAGCTAATTATGATTCTCAATTAGCATCTTATTCTTAGTTCATAACGTTACACCCTATACTGCGCCTGTATGCTACTATATTTACCTGAGATTAGAAGCCATTTTGTTGATTTTGATTTTTACTGATCAGTTTGCCAATTATGCTATCCTTATATAATAAATTGTGGATGTATTGTGATCGGTAAAAATAAATAGGGGAGTACGCGTTATGATAGGTAGCCAGAAAGTCATTGATTATCTGAATTTCTTACTAGGTGGTGAGCTTGCCGCTCGTGACCAATATTTTATCCATTCAGAGATGTACGCTGAGTGGCACTATGGCAAGTTATACGACCGTATCCATCATGAAATGGAAGACGAAACGCTACACGCACAGAATATTATTCGTCGTATCTTGATGTTGAGTGGCACGCCAAAGATGTCTGTCGACGCTATCCATATCGGTACGACTGTCCCTGAAATGTTGCAGTTTGACCTAGATTTAGAGTACCAAGTACAAAAGCATCTCAAAGAAGGTATCGCACTTTGCGAAGCAGAGCATGACTATGTCACGCGTGAGATGTTGGTCGAGCAATTGAAAGACACCGAAGAAGATCATGCGCATTGGCTTGAGCAGCAGCTTCGTCTCATCGACATGATTGGTCTACCGAATTACCTACAAAGCCAAGTGGCTGAAGTCACTCCTAATATTGTCTGATATCATCCTACGTATGAATAGCATTCACAGTATTTAGCATAAATAACAGAGATTAAGGGAGAAAGGTAATGACAGGGGATAAAGAAGTTATTCGCGCGTTAAACAAAGTACTTGGGCAGTCACTGATTGCCATCAACCAGTATTTTTTGCATGCTCGTATTGCACGTCATTGGGGGCTAGAGGCGCTTAATGACTCATTGTATAAGCAATCTATTGCTGAGATGAAATGGTCAGACGACCTAATCGCTCGTATTTTATTGCTAGGCGGTTTGCCAAACTTGCAGGAACTGGGCAAGGTATTGGTTGGTGAAGATGTACCAGAAATCATTGAGTGCAATCTACGCCTTGAGAGACAAAAGTTCGATATTATTACCGATGCCGTCACCTTGTGTGAGACAAAGTCTGACTATGTATCTCGCCAGCTATTAGTCACGCTAAAAGATGGCAATGAAGAGTATGAAGACTGGTTAGAGACGCAGCAGGACTTGATAGAAAGTATTGGTGTAGAGCGATACATCCAATCGCAAATGAGTGATGATGACGCATAATAATAGTATTAACTATTGATGTAAGTCGTAATAAAAAAAGCCAGTATGAGATTGATAACACAATCGCATACTGGCTTTTTTCTGTCTATAGATAAGCTATTTCTAACGTTTTGGCTATACAGAATAGAGATGTGTTGTACGTAAAATCTCACTCACTTGTCTCTATTGACAATACGCTCTAGTATAAACCGCGTCCATCCTCAGGTTTCAGACGTAAAAAATACAGCCCCGAGAGAATGGTCAAAATGCCCAATATCCAATAAGTGGTTTGGAACGCCACTAGTGTATCCATCTGTAGACGCTCACGTAATAGATTTAACACAGCGGCACCGAACGCAATGCCAAAGCTAATCGCTAGCTGCTGATTGACCGCCATTAAGCTATTGCCACTACTGGTTTGTGTGCCCTGTAAATCGCCAATAGTAATCGTATTCATCGCACTGAACTGCATAGAGTTGCAGGCACCCATGATGGTCAAAATAGGTATAAACCATAGCCACTGCGACGCATCGTTAAACTGCGCCAGTACAATAATAAGTGAGCCCATAAACAAAGTATTGTAGACCAGCACTTTACGGTAGCTAAACCGCTGAATAATTTTGCTAACCCAAGGTTTGATACCTATGGCACCAACCGCAATCGGAGCAAGCAGCCAACCTGCTTGCGAAGGTGAGTACTCAAACACCACTTGTAGTAGTAGAGGCAGCAAAAATGGTACTGCACTGATACCAAGCCGCGTAAACAAATTGCCTGTAATACCAATTCGAAAGGTGCGAATATCAAACAAGCTCAGTGGAAACAGGGGAGCTGCTCGCCGTTTGGCATGCCAGACATACGCACCGATCAATAGACTTGCGCCTAATCCAAGCAACAACCCATAAACTCCGCGACCTGTCTGTGAACCAAACTCGACAGCCAGTGTGAACCCGCAAGCAGCGGCGGCAAACAATACAAACCCTGTCCAATCAAGACGCTTAGTATCTTCATAGAGCGCTGGGACCAGTTTTTTGCCCATGATAAAACCTGCCACACCCATCGGTATATTGATTAAAAATATCCAATGCCAGCTAGCATACTGCACGATATAGCCGCCCAATACTGGACCGACTAGTGGTGCAACCAACGCTGGTATCACAGCGAAATTCATCACAGTGAGCAGCTTATTGCGCGGATAAGACTTAACCAATATCAAACGAGCGACAGGCGTCATCATGGCACCGCCGATACCCTGTACCACACGTGAAGCAACCAAAAAATCTAATGTTTGCGACGCCGCACACAGTAATGAGCCAACACAAAAAATGATGACCGCTGATAAAAATACGCGGCGTGTGCCATATTTATCCGCTAAAAAACCACTGATAGGGATAAAAATCGCCAAGGTTAATGCGTAGCTGATGACGGCCCACTGCATCTTTAGTGGTGACTCACCGAGTGCCTGCGCCATTTGTGGCAACGAGGTGTTCAAAATAGTAGCGTCTAAAATTTGCATAAACAGCGCGACTGCTAGCACATAGGGTAAGTATTTATCTTGAGTCGGGGTGAGCGTTACCATGTGAGTCCCATTGAACGTCTCGTTATGAAGTAAGAAAATAGCGTATTTGCGAACAGATCACTATGCAAGCTGAGTAGTATAAGAAAGCCTAGCTCATAATAAAAGTGACTCAAAGTAACTGATATAAGATAACTTATATAAGAGCAACGATGCGAAGGGTAGCTAATAAAAAGGCAAAGAGGCGAAATATGACAAGAAATTCGATGCGTGCTAATAGCTCCTCTGTATTTACTCTGGCAGTAGAAACACAACATTGATTACAAGAGAGGACTTTAAAGTCGTTACGAGTTCTCGTTATAGTAAACCTTCACGGCAGTCATAAATACAAACCGAGGATAAATTATGAGTCAAGATAATAATAAATACGTACCACCAAAAGTTTGGACGCAAGATAAAGACAACGGCGGCAAGTTTGCTAGTATTAATAGTCCAACGTCTGGAGCTCGCTATGATAAAGAGCTGCCCGTTGGTGATGCTCCGTTACAGCTGTACTCGTTAAATACACCAAATGGTGTCAAGGTAAACATACTATTAGAAGAGCTGGCCGAACTTGGTATTGATGGGGCAGCATATGATGCCTATAAAATCGATATTTCTAAAGGTGAGCAGTTTGGCTCAGGGTTCGTAGAGATAAACCCCAATTCAAAGATTCCAGCCTTGGTCGATCATTCTACTGATACAGCAGAGGGGCCGATAGCACTCTTTGAGTCGGGTGCTATCTTAATGTATCTAGCAGAAAAGTTTGATAAGTTCCTACCACTGGCTACTGGCAAAGCGCGAGCAGATTGTTTGTCTTGGATTATGTGGCAAATGGGTAGCGCGCCTTTCTTAGGTGGCGGCTTTGGACACTTTTATGCGTATGCGCCTGAACCTCTAGAGTACCCAATCAACCGCTATACGATGGAAACCAAGCGTCAGCTCGATGTATTAGATACGCATTTAAAAGATAATGAGTACCTGTGCGGCAATGATGAGTCTGATTACAACATTGCGGATATGATTGTCTGGTCTTGGTATGGTCAGTTGGCACTAGGTAAGCTCTATGACGCGGCAGAATTTTTACAAGTAGAAGACTATAAACACTTGCAGCGTTGGGCTAAGAAAATCGCTGAACGTCCTGCGGTTAAACGTGCAGTAGCGCTAGAGCTAAAACCAATCGACTAAACTAAGTACTCAATACAGTTTAGATCTAACAGTACATTTTAAGCATAAATAAACCTTAAACACAGCAGCAAGGCTGATAAGCAAATAGCTTATCAGCCTTTTTATTTATATTCATAAAAATGAATATAACGTATGCTAGGTCTTCCCTTTGTCTTTACATAATGATACATTAGTACAACAGATAGAAACACTAGTGCGTTAAGATAGCCGAGCACCATTACAATAGACAGGTGTTTATACTTCTTCTACTGAAAGGTGATGATTATGAAAGACAATAATTATATAAACGATATGTCGCTATCAAGAGGCGCTGATTTAACTGGTGTTAGTAGGTCAGGCATTACCTATGACGATAATAATTATGATGACAATAGCTATGAAGATAGTGCCCAGTCTAATAAAGATCCCAAAAACATCACTGTAGAGCATTATTCAGAAAACATACCTAAAAAAATAAAAGAACAACCCACCTTTATGATAAAAAATAAAATATTACTGCCTGTATTTGCAGCGCTTAGCACAGCTTTATTCAGTACCACTAGTATGGCCAGTACATCGACTGAGTTTACCAGTCAAGACTGGCAAGTCGTTTGTGATAATACGCGTACGTGCCGGCTGGCAGGGTATCAAGCAGAGAATAACAGTGAGTTTCCGGTTTCTATATTGCTCGTACGCCGCGCAGGTGCGAATGCTAGCGTGGATGGTAAAGTAAAGCTTGGCGGGGCAAAGGACAGCTCGTCTAAAGCCTTAATGCAGCTTGGTAATCGTCATCGCATCTCGTTGTTTATTAATGACAAGGATTATGGCGAGACGAAGCCGTATTCAGCCGTTGCAGGTAACGCTGAGCTTACTCAAACGCAGGTAACTGCATTGTTAGAGGCGTTGACCAAATCTAGCAAGATTACGTTGGCCTTGCGCAATTCACGTTGGCAGCTCTCTGACAAAGGTGCCAGTGCTGCTATGCTAAAAGCCGATGAGTTCCAAGGTCGCGTTGGTACATCCAGTGCTTTTGTCAAAAATGAAGATGCTGTTAAATCTAGTGGCGGTATATTACCTCCTAAAGCCGCGCCAGTACTGCGGTTTGTCGTGCCAAGTGCCAAAGCGGACGATGGTAATGACAAAAAATTTGTGATGAGGTCCTCTCAGTTAGCAGCGTTGGTAAAAGGCACAATGAAAGATGCAGACAGCGTTTGTCCCAATCTTTCAGACAAATCACCTTGGCGTATCAGTCGTCTTAATGGCTCGCAACTGTTGGCACAGCATGAGTGCTGGACAGGCGCTTATAACGCTGGAGCAGGGGTTTGGGTAATCAATGACAGTAAACCTTATAAGCCAACATTGGTGACGACCAATGCTACTGGCTACGATAAAGGCAAGCTTACCTCTATACAAAAAGGTCGCGGCATCGGTGATTGCATGAGCAAAACCGATTGGCTATGGACGGGCCGTACATTTGAAAAGAATCATGAAAGCACCACTGGACTATGCCGCTTAATCGAGGCGGGCGGGGCATGGCAGCTACCTACCTATGTCACAGAAGTCAAAGTAGTACGATAGATAAATAGCGAGTAGTTCATTTACTTTAGTTATTCAATTTTGCTTTAGGTATTAAATAAATCACCTAAAATTGTTTATTATCAACACTGTTAGTGCTTATTTACTCAGTAATTGAAGAAATAGGTACATATAATTTTTTATTGTGCTATACTGCGTCGCCACGTTAGCTTAGGCTTTCGTGAATTATGAGATTGATAACATCGCCTGCGATTTTGGGTCTAGGATGACCATAAGTAATTGTTGCCGATGATTTTGTGTACTTAAATAACCTTTGAAAATATCCGTTATTTTTGACTCATATCTTATCTACTGGCCTATAACTAGGGTCTAGATTGGTTGCTGTTTGCCTTTATCTGCTTTGGACAAAGCATTGATAATGAGCGTATATCAAGCAAGGATAAGACACTCGGCACTACCACCAAAATACGTCAGACAGCACGAACGCATTTATTATAAAGACGCTAAGCTCTATTGGCTTGGTTTCTAATTATCGACAATTTTATATTGCTCGGTAATGCTAATAAGAGCAGCGTGGTGAACGGTTATCAGTGGTATGCATCAAGTTTGCTGAATTTACAGCAACTTATACTTACCAAGGATTCTTATGACTGACATCTTATCTGCAATCGCCGCTGAAAACGGCATCATCGAAAGCACTGACACTCCAAGTACTGATAACAATACTCAAGCGGCTGCTACTGACGCCACTGAAGAAAACAAAATCACCTTTACTGATCTTGGCATTGCTAAGCCAATTCTTACTGCGCTTGATCGCAGTGGCTATACCAATCCAACCCCTATTCAAGAACAAGCCATTCCTTTTGCTCTAGCCGGTCGTGACCTTCTATTGTCAGCGCAAACGGGTAGTGGTAAAACAGCGGCTTTCGTTATCCCTGTACTTGATCGTTTGAGCCGTGCCACTAGCTTTGACAAACTAACCAAAGCACTTATCCTAACGCCAACGCGTGAACTTGCTCAGCAAGTACATGACAGCGTTCGCACTTATTCTAAAGACATGCGCGGTCTATTTTGTGTACCACTAGTTGGCGGCGCACCATACAACGGTCAGATCACTGCTTTGAAAAAGGGCGTTCAAGTAATCGTTGCAACTCCTGGTCGTCTACTTGACCATATCAATGCGGGTCGCGTTGATTTGTCAAACCTAGAAGTATTGGTACTTGACGAAGCTGACCGTATGCTAGACATGGGTTTTGCTGATGACATCAGTGATATCCTTCGTGCAGCACCAATCGATCGTCAAACGATCATGTGTTCAGCAACTTGGGATGGCCCAGTCGGTAAAATCGCTGCTAGCTTCACTAAGAACCCTGAGCGCGTATCAATCAAAGTAGAATCTGCACACATTGAAGAAAAAGTGTACTACTGTGATGATTTTGATCACAAAAACCGTCTACTTGACAAAATCGTTTGTCAGCAAGATATGGAACAAATCATTATCTTTGCTGCTACCAAACGTAGCACTGAAAAACTGGCTAAACAGCTACAAGAAGCAGGCCATAAAGCAAGCTTCCTACATGGTGATTTGCCACAGAGCAAGCGTAACCGTATCGTTCAAGACTTGCGTAATGGTAAAGTAAAAATCCTAGTAGCGACTGACGTTGCTGCACGTGGTCTAGATATCCCAGCTATCTCGCATGTTATCAACTATGACTTGCCGCGTCAGACTGAAGATTACGTCCATCGTATCGGTCGTTGTGGTCGTGCTGGTCGTACTGGTGTTGCTATCAGCCTATGTAGCATGGATGATCGTCCACAGCTTAACGCTATCAACCGTTATTTAGATCGCAAAATGGAAGTATGTGTTATCGAAGGTATGGAGCCTAAGAAAACTTACGTACCTAGCGAAAACAAAGGTAATGGTCGTGGCCGTGGTCGTGGTCGTTCTAACGGCGGTGGCGGTCAAGGCCGTGGTCGTTCAGGCGGTGGCTATGCTGGTAAATCTAGCGGTGGTGGTCAAGGTCGTGGTCGTTCAAGCGACAGTGCTCCAACTGGTCAACGTGCTAGCAACGACAGCGGTTATCAAGGTAAGCCACGTGACACGTCAGGCAAACCAAATGAGCGTTCAGGTGGCAAGCCGTATCAAGGCAAGCGCACTGGTGGCCCAAGCCGCGGTGATAGCAATGGCGTTCCACGCGGTGAGCGTGCTGCAACTGGTCGCGGTCGTCCAAGCGGCAGCCAAGGTCGTCCAGCTGGTCGTTCTGACAGCCGTGGCCAAGGTCGTCCAAACGGCGGCAACCGTGGTAACAATTCGTAATACAGCTATATTTGACGATTTAAATCATTGATTTATTAATCGTCTAAAGATAGCAATAAAAAAGCCAGATACTTGTTATCTGGCTTTTTTGCGTTTACCTGTTTTATATTGCTCAATAACAGGCGTATGACGTTACGTGTCTAGCCATTACCTTGCTATTCACTCTGTCAAATACTACTCAGCAAATCCTAGCTAATAGTCGATGGCTGCTTGCAGGAGTTTTTTGCCTTGTCTATACTGATTTACTTTTGCCCGTTGTCACTCTTGGAGCGCCTTGATGCCTGCCACCTCAAACTTAGCAATCGATAATTTGCCATTAGCCTTTGGCATTATCATGGCCATTATTGGTCTGGTTTTTTATACCCAAGGCTTGCCGGGTAAGTTTTGGCGTCGGTTTTATGCTGTATTGCCTGGTATTGTACTTTGCTGCTTTATACCAGCCACTTTGAATAGCTTAGGCGTGTTTGCCGATGGTATTGGTTCGCAGATTTATGGCTTTACTGCGACTTATTTGCTGCCAGCAAGTTTGCTGTTGATGACCTTGTCCATGGATGTGCCTAAAATATTGGGCTTAGGCTGGAAAGCGATCGCGATGTTTTTTGCTGCAAGTATTGCCATTGTCATCAGTGGTCCAATCAGTTTGGGAGTCGCTAAGTGGATATCGCCTGCGATGTTCACCGATGACACATTATGGCGTGGGTTCTCTGCTGTAGCGGGCAGCTGGATTGGCGGCGCGGCTAACCAAGCAGCGATGAAGGAGCTGTTTGGGGTCAGTGATGATCTGTTTGGTATGATGATTTTGGTCGATACCACCAATGCCTCACTGTGGCTGCTAGCTATCTTAGTAATGGCAAAACATAGCGACAAGATAGACCGTTTTTTGCGCGCTGATACCAGTAGTATTGATAAAGTGGTCAAAGCAGTCGAGAGCTATGAGCGTGATCATGCCCGCCCAGCAACCATCAATGACTTGATGGTGATGTTTGGCTTATGCTTTGCCATGGTCGGGGTCGCGCACTTTGTCGGTGGCCAGATTGCAGAGTTCTTTGCGCCTTATAGCTGGGCCGTTCAGTATAGCTTTGCCAGTTCGTTCTTTTGGATGGTTGTAATTATTACCCTAATAGGCGTTATATTTTCATTCACTAAGATTCGCAGGTTAGATCATGTTGGCGCATCAAAAATCGGCACGGTATTTATCTTTGTATTAATCGCCGCAATCGGTATGCAAATCAATCTGGCTGGTATTGTCTCGCAATGGCGACTATTACTAATCGGTCTGTTATGGATGAGTATTCACGTCGTGATTATTTTTGCTGTCGCCAGACTCATTCGTGCGCCATTTTTCTTTCTGGCAGTTGGCTCTAATGCCAATACTGGCGGTGCATCCTCAGCACCGATTGTCGCTACTGCCTTCCATCCATCGCTAGCACCAGTAGGAGTGTTTTTGGGTATTTTAGGTTACGCAGTAGGGACATTTGGTGGTTATATCAGCACGCAGTTGATGCGCTTGGTTGTATCTTAATACCTAAATTGCCAGCCTCTTAGCAACTTAATAGCATTTCTTGCTAAACAAAACCCGCCTTGATGCGGGTTTTTTATTATTAATGATTGGATGACTTGAGTTATCGTTTTGTCTATCTATGCTATTGATACGTAAGCCTAGCCACAGCCTTGCATAAGTACGTGTTAACCTTTCTGCTAATTAGGAATAAACAACGATTCATAGGAACAATAACGCTATGGCGAACCCAAAAAAATTAGAAGAAAAAACAAGTAAAACAAACACAGTAAAAAATGCCCTTTATAACCCTGATCAAGACAATATTCAGGTCAGAGGCGCGCGTGTACACAATTTGAAGAACGTTGATGTTGATTTACCTCGCAATGCTTTGGTGGTCTTTACCGGTATCTCAGGCTCAGGAAAGTCGTCATTAGCATTTGGTACGTTGTTTGCCGAGTCACAACGCCGCTATCTTGATTCGGTATCCCCTTATGCAAGACGGCTCATTGATCAGGTCGATGAGCCAGATGTTGATTCTATAGAGGGGTTGCCACCAGCCGTTGCTTTGCAGCAGAAGCGGGGTACGCCTTCAGTGCGCTCATCTGTGGGTAGCGTGACGACGATATCCAATGGCCTGCGTATGCTCTACTCACGCGCAGGAGAGTATCCGGCAGGTCAAGGAATACTATATGCCGATGCATTTTCCCCCAACACCCCAGATGGCGCTTGTCCGACTTGCTCAGGTATTGGCCGCGTATTTGAAGTTACTGAAGAGTTGCTAGTGCCAGACAACACCAAGACCATCCGTGAGCGTGCGATTGCGGCTTGGCCACCAGCGTGGCAAGGTCAAAATCTTAGCCGTATATTGACTACATTGGGCTATGATATCGATAAACCATGGCACACACTGCCGAAAAAAACACGTGATTGGATTTTGTTTACAGATGATACACCGACGGTACCTGTCTATCCTGAATACAACATCGAACAAACACGCGATGCGATTGAGAAGGGCGAAAAGCCAAACTATATGGGTACTTTTACCAGTGCCAAAAACTTCATTTTGCACTCTTTTGCTACCACTCAGAGCCCGCGTACCAAAAAACGCGTCTCGCAGTTTATGCAGATATCTGAGTGCCCTGAATGTCATGGCAAGAAACTAAAGAGAGAATCGCTATCGGTTAAGTTTGCAGGACTCGATATCGGTGAGCTATCACAGTTAACATTGACTGAAATGGCGGAAAAATTAGAAGCAACCGCTCGTACTAAGGTAGGCAATAACACACCAAACCGCGAAAAAGCCATCGTCGCCCAGCGTATCGCCAGTGATATTCTCTCTCGTGTTGAAGCGCTGACAAGGTTAGGGTTAGGCTATCTCTCGCTTGAGCGTACCACACCGACTCTCTCTCCTGGTGAGCTACAGCGACTACGGCTGGCAACCCAGATTCGCTCGCAGTTGTTTGGCGTGGTATATGTCCTTGATGAGCCATCAGCAGGTCTGCATCCTGCTGATACTCAAGCATTGCTAGGTGCGTTGGATGAGCTGATTGCCACTGGTAATTCGGTGTTTGTCGTTGAGCATGATGTGAGTGTCATCAGACATGCCGACTGGGTAGTCGATGTCGGGCCAAAGGCAGGCACGCATGGTGGCGAGATTGTCTATAGTGGCCCTGTAGATGGACTTCGTAAAGTTACGCAGTCGCATACTGGTCAATATCTATTTGCCAATGCTACGTCTAACGCACAGTCAAAATCTAACACAAGGCAGCCGGCAGCCTGGCTTAAGCTTGCCAACATTGAGCGAAATAATATTACAGGATTAGATGTTGAGTTTCCGCTTGGGGTGATGACCAGCGTCACAGGGGTCTCAGGCTCAGGCAAATCAAGTCTCGTCAGCCAAGCATTGGTAGAGCTTGTCAATGAAGCGTTGGGGCAGAAGACAGTTACAGAAGCGCCTGTTGGTGAAGCAGATTTACTTGAGCAGGAGCTTGAGTCAGTAACTGGCGGTGAGATCTTCGCTGGCATGGAGCACGTCCGTCGGCTTATTAATATCAATCAAAAAGCAATTGGTCGTACACCGCGATCTAACTTGGCAACCTATACGGGCTTGTTTGACGATGTACGCAAGCTGTTTGCAGCGACCAAGCAAGCAAAAGCGCAAGGCTATGATGCTGGCAGGTTCTCATTTAATACGACTAAAGGCCGATGCCCAAATTGCGAAGGTTTAGGGTTTGTCAGTGTTGAGCTGTTGTTTTTGCCAAGTGTCTATGCGCCTTGTCAGGTATGTCATGGTCAACGCTATGACGAGGAAACACTAGCAATCACTTATCGAGACAAAAACATCGCTGAAGTATTGAACTTAACGGTTGAAGCGGCTCATGAGTTTTTTGTTGATGAAGCACCTATTTTGCGTGCATTAGAGGCATTGCTACAAGTTGGACTTGGTTACTTACGTCTGGGTCAGCCTGCCACCGAATTATCAGGCGGCGAAGCACAGCGTATTAAACTTGCTACCGAGCTGCAACGCACGCAGCGAGGCGACACGCTATACATATTGGATGAGCCAACCACTGGCCTACACCCTGCTGACGTGTCTATGCTGATGACGCAGCTGAACGGTCTTGTCGACGCGGGCAATACTGTCATCATGGTTGAACATGATATGCAGGTGGCAAGCAATAGCGACTGGATCATTGATATTGGGCCAGGGGCAGGGGATGCGGGCGGGGTAATCGTCGCTCAAGGTACGCCATACGACGTTGCCCAATCAAAAGACAGTCGCACCGCACCGTTCTTATCAGTCTAATGAAAATATAATTCTGCGCTAATATGCTTCACTTGAATGAGTATTAGAAATAGAATTTTTCTAATACTCATTTTTTATAAATATAAATAAATATCTATGCAGGTGTCTCTTGCTGCACTTGCAAACGCTCAATCCTATCTAGATAACTATGTCCCAATTCTGGCTCTGCCGAGGCTATCCAAGCGGCATATCCTGCCAGCGTATTTAAAGTCTCATCTGCGCGTAATTTGCCACCTGACTCTAGTTTATGAACGGCTGCACGCAACATTTTTTTGATTTGACGAGATACTCTAGGTATGCCTTGTCCATTGACCACCATGCCTGTCACTTGTTGCTGATTGCCTTTACGAATCACGCGTGTCTTGTCGTTATTCAGCGCAAAACCTTCTTCGCGTAAAATTTTATGGACTGAGCCGAGCAGTTGCCCGATTAGCTTATTGTGCTGCGTATCGGCTTGTTTCTTTGCGATGCTGGTCGTGGCTTTAATCGTTGTTTTAGCCTTCGATTTGGGTTTGGTGTCTTCAATAGCGGGAACACTAAAGGTCAAGTCATCGGCGTAACGGCTATAACGTAGCCCCAACTTTTCTGCCAACCCTGTCAAGCGGCGATCAAGATTTAGGCAAACGATGTTTGTTAATGCAGGACTGGTAGGCGCGCCTTGTGGCAAGGCTCTATCACCTAATGCCACATAGTAGGTAACGCCATCTTGCTGTACCACTTGTCTGGGCGACTCCGTACAGAGTAATGCCAGTAATGTCGAAATTTGCTCTGGGTAGCCAGCATGACGAAAGACCCCTTTGACACGGCGCCAGCTCACGCTAGGAAAAAAATCTTTGACATCCAACTTGATGAGCAGATCGCTATTGCTATGTACTGCTGCGTTAGTCACGATGGATTTGCCACGTACAAAGCCATGGGCGGCACCATGTGTCGTTAAGTTATTCAAAATATTGTGCAAAATCCAGCGTTGCACAAACTTCAAACGTGGTATCGGCGACCATATTTGACGCGCTGTGCCATTGCGTTTGGCAATAGTAAAATGCGAATAAGACAGATTGGTGGCAACCTCTCTTTGATAGCACAATCCTTTTAACTGCGGGATGGTAAGGTTAACTGCTTCTGCTAACTCATTATGTTTACGCAGCAGTGGCAGTTTGTTTTCAATCAGCCGATTGGCCGCGTCTTTGATATCCCATTTATCGGTACTGGTATCGTCCGTCCAATATACTTTCCGGCCAAGATAAACCATGTGATGCGCTTTGTATGCTTGCCAAGCAGCTTTTTTGAGACTTTTTTCTTCAGCTGCTTCCTTTTTTAAGGCTTTTTTATAGCGATCCCGTTCTTTTGGGCTCATATTGTCGACAGGTTGACGATCGACCATAAAGCCTTGACTGACTAGCTGCTGCTGAACATATTGGTAACGTCCGCCCGCCAGCTCAATATCTTGCCATAGTTGCTGCCACTGTCGCTCAAAAGGAGTGGGTGCTGGATCAGGGCTGATGTAATCGTTATTGTTGGCTGTTTGTGTGTTCATACATTACATCCCTTGGTTTTCGATAAAGCCTTTGGCTTCAAATCTGGCAATATGTTGTAAAAATGCGGCTTTGGCTTGAGCAGGCTGATTGAACACCAGCTGCTGGCGCGTATCCTTGTCACCTATTGTTTGTTCAATGGTAATCTTCTTATGGGCAATGGTGATGTAAACATAAGCAATAGCGGTCTCTTGTGTGGTTAACGCTTGCGTCTTATCGCTTGCAATTGCATGTGACTGGGCGGTTGGTTGTGCTAAGGCCGTCAAATCAAGTGTCGTTGCAACAGGTAATGTCATTAACGAGCTATGGGTTGCTTTTACTTGTACGCTTTCTTGTTTGTTCTTAGGCTGATGTAAGCGCTTGCTAGGTACGCGTTTACTCAAGACACGAGTGTCATGCCAGCTATCATTGCCGGTGTTATTTGGGTCGTATTGGTTATATCGAAGTCGTAGCGCGATAAGATGCGCGCACACACCATGAGTGAGACGATGCTGCAAGTACTGCGGACAGCTGCATTCCGCCTTGGTAACTAGCCCTTCATCGCCTAATTGCAGCTGGCTGTGATAAGTGCGTCTGTCTTCTTCGACATGAATATCTGCACGAATAGTAATACCTTTGACAGCGACAGTCTGAACAGAGAACTTCTGCACGGCATCCGTACGGCTAATCAAATCAAAGGCCTGTTTTTCTGCCTCATTGTGGTAAGCAAACTGCACCATATCAAGCGGCACTTGGGTCAAAGGTCTGTAGTGATACAGCTGCGTCGCCATCTCATAGCGAATTAAGCCTTGCTGAGTACCTGACAGTAACCATTGCTGCACTTGTGAGTGAGAAATAGGCACAGATTTTAATGAAGCATCTGCTGATAGCGACTTTACCAAATCTTCTATCGTACTAGGAGTATTTGCCAGGGTTTTAATCAATACGGACAAGCCATTATCATCGTCGTTACTATTACTGCCTGATAACCCTTCACTAGCAGCTAATGTATTGTGCAATGGGCGCTTGGGTAGTAACAAGTCAAAGTTTAACGACTGTGACCAATTGGCTTGGCTAAAGCCTGTTATGGCAAAGGTGAAATGAAAGCCTTTACCTTTTAGTGTCCAATAGCTTGGCATGCCTTGACCCAGTAGCGACACCGAAACGCTGCCAGTATGTGGCAACAGACGTTTTAATAGGCTGAGACGACGGCGACCCCATAAGCGAATCAGCTTCGCTTGTTGACCTTGATAGGGCTTTTGCTGTTGGCTAACTTGGCTGGTGACAGTGATGTCAAAAGGTTCTAATATAATCACCGGCAGCTGCTGCGGTCTAAGCTCAATTAATAGTCCACGGCGTTTGCCTTTGATGTCAGCATGCATGCGCAGCTCAAATAGCACGTTGTACAGTGCGATTGGATCTAGATGGATGGTGTCTTGTGGCAATTGACCTGCAGACTGTACTTGTAGCAGCGCTCTGATCCAGCTTTTGGGCACATTGATACGCTTTTCTATGATCTGTTTTTTTACGGTGGGCGTAGTTACTGTACTATCAGTATCTGCTTCAGCGGTCTCTGGCATAGTTTCGAGTAACTGTAAGCCGACCGCTTCATGACCAATGTCTAATATCGTTTGTTGATGATCGCGAATTTTCTCAATACCGTTAAACAAAGTCGCACTATAATCAATGCTTGTTGTGCCAAGGGTAGGTTTAGGACTTTGCTCAAAAATTTCATTGGTCAATGTCAACTGAGCATAGCAGCCTTCATCACGGCTAAATACCTCAAAGCTGACACCTTGCTCATGCACCTGAATAATCGGGTCCAAAATACAAAAAGCCAGTGGGTCATTGTCGAACAACCACGTGAAATAATCACGCTGCGCAGTAAATAGGTTTTTATTGCTGCTGGCACGGCGCATCTGCATAAATACCGTATACGCTGAGCGATCTTTTGGTACATAGCGATAATCACTACTGACCACATCAAACAGCGCTAGCAAACTGTCACGAAAAACAAGGGGAGACTTGACCTTACCGTGGAAGTTAACCTCCGATCGATTCAGCTGAGCAAATAATGCCACATGCTGAGTGTGTTCGGTCGTTTGCGCCTCCGACAGTGAGTCTGACGGTTCGTTAACTTGACTGATTTGGCTGGGTGCGGCGTAGTCCAACTGCATCATCAGACCATCAGTGTTTGCTACTTCTGACTCTGTTTCTGATGCTTGGTCTAATTGATTGTCTATAGTCATTGACTGTCTCCTTCACCCTGATTGCTTTTTTGACTGCTGTCCTGACTACTTTGTGCTGCGATAGATGACGACGGACGCTTTTGCTGTGCTCGTATCATGGCACGTTGCCAGCGGCGTAGTACTTTATAAGCAAGTCTCTGAATGTCTGAGTTTTCATGTGCCATGAGCGTCGTCAGCCATTGTTCAATATTTGGATCATGTAGCTGCCCAAGCGCTTCGATAGCACGGATGCGAACCGTCATCTCCATGTTGTCATTACTTGCACAATGATAAAGTACGTCAGCGTCTTTTGCTCTGATCCACTGTAGTAGCTGTTGGTTGATTGGTATCTCGGTAGACGAGCCCTTATGTTTCAGCGCATTCTTTACTACAGTTATTATGGATTTTTGGGTAGATGTACCGCTTTGTTCAATACGAGCAATCACAGTTCCTAGCAAGGATTGGTTGTCGTAAGTGAGCTGCGATTGAGTTGCTGTCGAGACAACGCTCAACGTTGGCACGATGCTTGATAGCATCTTATCTTCAGCGACAGGTCTAGCCAGCAATGCTAACAGCGCTTGCTGCCACCAACCGCTAATAGTCGTAGAGAGCAGTGGAATAGAGGTGATGATCAATGGTTGACGAGCATCATTGAGCCACTCAAGCATTGCCGCGATCTGCTTGGCTGCTACTTTATCGACAGCACCTTTAGCAGTTGTGATAGAAACATGACGCATGATTAACCACACCAGTTGCGAGATGGTGGTGCGTACTTGCTCAACCATGCTAATCCACTGACTATTATTGATGGTCGTTGGACTGCGGTTGATGGTATCGATAAGCGTGTGCCATTGCTCGCTTGCAGTGTCAAAACGCTGCTGCAACATCGCAACCATCTCTTTATCAAGATAGCTGGTCGGATATTGGGTCAGATAGCACAGTCCAATATGCTGTGTCAGTGTGTTACTACTGGTAATCAACGCGGTAAGCTGCGATGTTGGCATATCTTGCTTGGCTATAATGGCATTTTGCAGTGCCATCAGGGTATCGGCTGGCAAGTGCTCACCATGCGGCGTGATGAACGTTGCCAGCTCATCGATGCTGCTATTATCAATAATACGCTTTAGGCTCAAACGCTCCGTCTCTTCTACAAAGTCATTATTATGGCTTTGGATGGCTGCCCAATCATAAGGATAAATCTGCGATGCGAGACTGCCCCAGGTTTTCTGTGCCGCAGTATAAGCCACCATGAGCACAGCACGATCTAGGTTGTTTTGCTTTAAGATATCTAAAATTAATGCTTTATTGGCATCGTTATCATTCATCTGCAGTAGCCATACCGCATGCCTTTGCGGACGGAAGAATATGGCTTTATCGATATGAGTGCGAATATAGCTACGGATTTGTTCCCAAGCAGGCGTTGTGTTGAGCCAGCGCAGTCCATTTAACCAATGAACAATGGCGGGATTGGTGAAATGGACTGCGGGGTCTGACAAGTGCGATTTTAATAGCTCAAAAATATGCGAACTATGCTCAAAGTCACCACCTTGTGCAAGGCAACCTAAGGCTTCGCTAGCCACGTCTTGCAGGTAATGCTCGTCGTCCTCGGCCAGTTTGATTAACTTATCATAGGCTTTGTATAAGGTATAAACCTGTAAGTTTTTATCGGCATTGTCCGCAGGTGAGCTAGCATTAGGCGAGTCAACATTTTGATTGTTATTGCTGCCTAGTAGCTCGCCAATGGCTAACACACTGCAGCTGCGGAACTCAGCATCAGGGTTATAATCGATCGTGGCCATCAAGATATTGACTCCATCAGCGTGACCACACTTAGCCAGTCCTTCAGCCGCCGCAAATTGCACATCGGCGTCTTTATTGCGTAGAGCGTTTTGTAATGAAGCAATGCTGCCGTGCCGTTTTTTGGCTCGATATGCCAGTGCTTCAACCAACTTAAAGGTATGGTTGGCTGGCATCTGCTCGTAGGCTAGCGCTAAAACAGTATCAATGCGTGAGGATAGATCGCTGTCGTCCGATTGTACCCATGCCAGTGACGGTAATAGCTGCGCGGCATGTGCATAATCACTATGAGTCATAAGCGTAGTAAACAGTGACAACAAGACTTGCGAGTTTCTAGGGTGCTGACGTTGTAACCAACGGGTGTCTTCACGCTCATCTAGGTAGTCATCGATGTGCTGATCGTAACCACTGATTTTTACTAAGGTATCAAATAAATATTTACGCTCTTCTTTATTTTTTTCTGGCGTGTGGTCAAACAGATTCTCTAAACGCTGTAGTAATGGCGCAGCCAGATGCGTGTTACGTAGATCAGCGATATCTGAGTAGATAACTTGTTTGGGTTTGTTGATATTTGGATCATCAAGTAAGGCTAATAATCGTAAGTGCGCTTCATTAGCGACCTGTTCAGCAGTCGTAATATCAAAGCTGCCCTCTAAACGAACACCTAAAGTGTTCTTATTAATGAATCGGTAAGACGTAAGTGCATCGACAAGCAACTGCCAGCTACGGTATTTCTCATTACTGGACTGAGCATCTTCAGCAAAATCAAACAAGTCATCAAATAGCGTGCTGTCTGCAAAGAGTACGTCATGAAACTCGACCAGTTGACTCAGTGCTTGATATTTTGCATTCCAATCATCACTCTTCACGGCATACAGCAAAAACGTCAGTTTGTCTTGACGCTGCGCTGACGGCGATTGACTGTTTGCAAAGGGCGTGACAATGACTTGTTTCCACTCAGCAACGATCTGAGGCAGTAGCGACTGACAATAAGACTGTAGCCCAAGTAAGCTGGCTGGCAGATGGCCTAGTCGACCTTTTAGCAGCTGATAGGTCTCTTCTGCTAAGGTGTGATTATTGGTTTTTAACAAATCAATGAGTTGTTGATCAGCGCTACTACTGACAGTAGCTGTATCCGATGGTTTGCTTTGCTGCTGTATAGCATCGTTCTTTACGGTATCTAACAATAAATCCAAGCCGCGTTTTACCATGTCACGGTAGGGCGTGCTCATGGCATAGTCAGCCAGCTTTTTGGCAGGCATGTCCAGCTTATACAAGCATGCCCAAGCCAACTCACGAGTGTCAAAACTACTGTGGTTGAGTAATGGCAATAACACGCGACTGGTACTGTCTCGCCAGTCCTCATCGTTATTAGTGTTGAGCTGCGATGATTGAGTAGCAAGCCACATTAGCCCTCGAATGGCTTGGTCTGTGGTGCTGCTATTAGCATAATAATCATCGCCTGCGCGTATGACGCCAATCCAAGCGCCAAAGGCAAGAGACTGGTATGGATAATGTACTTCCTGACTGTCTTGTTGTTCAGTAGGAGAGCTATCGCCTGTTTGTGTATCGCCTGCTACCTCATCAACTGTGGCTGTAACTGGGTGAGCACTTAACAATGCCTGCAAACTGCGTTGCCATTTTTGTAATGTCTCAAAAACATCGTCCTCATCGTCATAGTAGTCATGGGCGAGTAATTCAGATAAGTTACAAATGACACTAATGGTTTGCGCGCGTACCAATGGCTGCTGATGTCGACTGAGGTTGGCGAGCTGTTGTAAGTTTTCGGTACTGACGGTTGTCAGGATACTTGCTCGGATAGAGGATGTATTATGCGACTGTCCTTTAACACCACCTTTATATGCCGTGTTTGGCATGGCATCTATCATCATCGTAATGACTTCAGAGTGAGAAGATAAAATACTGCCTAATTGACGTGACAAATAATCACTTAGGTACTGCCACGTTGACGATAGTGCTTGCTGACTACTAGGGCGTTGTACGTCATTCGGGTAACGAGCGAGTATATTGGCGTAGACTACTGCCGTGTCATTATCAGCAAAGCTTAATGTTTCTATCAGTCGATTGGGCCTGACAGTGCTGGTAGCGGTCTTTTCAGGAGCTTGCCTGCCACCTTGCAAGCCATTCTGTAAATCATTAAATATCAATAACAGTCTGGCTGCTACTGCATAGGACTCTGACTCAAACAAAGGCTGTAATTGTCGTGCATGTGTAATACCTAAACCGTGCTGCGCTTGAAGCCAATAAACAGGCATTTTTGATGCTACCAGATTGCTATTGTCGATATTGCCATAAATATCATGAGTCAACAAAGCCTGCCCACGCGTATCACCTAGGATAGCCAAACCAAAATTGGCACAATGGCAAATAATGGGGCTCTCATCTTTTTGCCATTTGAGCAGCAGATCAATATCGTTTACAGTCACCATGAGCGTGAGTGTTGGAGCAAGTGATTTAAAATCGGCGTCAGGGTGGTTTAAATATTTATCGTACCAGTTAAGCGCGTTGTATGTTGAGGGATAAGCTAGCTTTGATAAACCAAATAATGCTTGGCCTACATGACTGTACCACTGAGTATATGTTTCACTTTTTTTGTCCTGAGAGGGTATTGGTAGATCTAAGTAATGCTTAAAGACTTGGTACGCTTGCTCATCACTTCGCTTTGCCTGTTCTTCGTCAGCATATAAACGAGATTGGCTGGCCAGCAGTTGAGCGACTGTTAGCTGAATATCAGGATAAGGACTGTTGAGGGCCGCGGTAATTAATGCTTCGTGATGATTCGGTTGATCATCGGCGCTACTATCATCTAGGCTACTGTGATCCGCTAAAATAGTAGACTGTAAGTCTGTCAGCGCCAAAGCGACCGTCAAAGCTTGTTTACGTAGCTCAATACTGTCATCAGCGAACATGGCCACTAGAGCTGGCATCAGTTGTGTCAGCTGAGTCGTATTGGCTCTGGCTTGCACTGTCGTAAGGGCCAGTTGCTTAGTGTCCGCATAAGGGCTGGCAAGTGCATTTAACATGACGTCAGCAAACCCTAAGTTTTTGCTCTGTTTCAATGCGATGTCAAAGGCTTGCTTACGGATAGCGGCAAACGTATCCGCAAAGAACAGGGTCAGGACAGCTTGATTGGTCTTTTGGTGATTCGTTTCTTCAGTGTTATTGGCTTTATTTGTTTTATGCTTCGAGTTCATCGCTAGCAGCAGTCGTTGCCATTCTTCTATCGCCACTTGATGCACATCTTCAAAGAGGCTCTGCTGCAATAGCTCAATGATGTCAACGATAGCGCTATCAGAAACGTTTTTAGAAATAGTGTCAGATGACTGCTTAAATTGGCGGTTTAATAGAACTTTAACCACTTCTAATCGAATACTGGTAAAAGGGTTGTTCAATGCCTGTAGCAATATGTCTGTCATCTCTGACGACATATGAGCGCTTTTATCACTGTTATCACCACTATTTGAGCTATCTGCTGCAACATGCTTTAAAAACAGTGCTAAAGACTGCTCGTGAATGTCTTGATGTTTAGAAGCAAAACCCGTCGCTGCCCAAGACAATGCATTGTCTGCCAATTTGCCATAGGCTTGCATAGCCACTTGTCGCACGCCAGCGTCCTTATCATCTAGTAATGTCGGTAGGACTGCTTTGGCGTCTTCTATATTTAAATGACCAAGCGCGGTGGCGACACCAGCACGGATGATGGCACTGTCATCATGGCTCATCAGACTAATTAGGGTGCCAAACGCACGTTTGTCTTGTAGGCAAGCCAGCGCATAAGCCGCTCGGAAACTGATATCTTCGTGACTATTGCTTAAGCTTTGTAATAAGGGTTCTAACGTGTCATTGCTTAGATTTATAGATTCAGCAGCAGGCTTCTTGGATTTGGCCGTTTTAGCCTTACTCTTAGATGCTTGGGCACTATCTGCTTGCGAGATAAAATCTTGCGTAGATAAGGTTAAACGGATCGTCTCATTGGATTCTGATGGTTTAACACTCTTATCATTGGTCGCTGTGCTGCTAGCGTTATCTAATAGCGTGCCACGCAGTAAGCGAAAGTCATCAAAATCAGTCAGGGTACGCAATGTTTGTGTGTCACCTTGCTTTTTCAACACCTCTATCAACTTGGGTTGAGACAGTAATGAGACATAAAATGCCGTTTGCCTAATCTCTGTATTACGATGATTCTGTAGCAGCATCAACTGACGCGAGACTTCAAGATGGTTTAGCATACCGCGCTGATACAGGCGAATTAACCCTGATTGGACAATGTCTGATTGATTGCAGTCTAATGCCATCAAATCTGCTTGCGGACTGTTCTCTGGCAATAAAGTCTCAAGGGACGCCAATGCTTGCTTGCGAATATTCGCAAAACTGTGTGACAACGCTTCTCTTAAAATAGGTAAAATTCTGCGCTGGCTGGTGGCATCCCTCATCGCAACCTTTAGGTAACCTTGTAACGCAGAAGCCACCACTTCTTCGTAGTAACGGTTTTTAAAGGCTTCTTCTAGATAATGCAGCGGGCGCTTCGCCGTACTTGCGCGGTCGGCCAAGGCATGAAAAGCAGCAAGACGTACTTTTGCACTGTGCGCCGAGCTTAGTTGCTGCTCTAAAACCTGGGCAGTTTTATCAAGATTAGTAGTCGCAACCCACTGTACCAATTGCAATGCTTGGTTAGCCGTGAGCGTGTCGCTATCAGCAAGTAATTTTTTAACCAGTTCTAACGTTTGGTTATCTGCTTGCGCCTGTAGCAGCGCTAGGCCTTCTTTAAACGACACATCGTTATTGTTTGAGGTATCTGTCAGTAACTGGCCGATTTTCTGATAGCCGTCTTTAATGATATAAGTAACTGGCAGCAGCTTACTGTTTTGTGCCGTACTATTTTGTGAGGTGCTACTCTGTGACGCACTTCTAGTATGGTCAATAGGTATGAAACGTAGGCTCTGATCGGCACTGACTACGATGAGCATTGGTTGCTCAGCGTAAGAAGATAAGACGATCTGTCGAGCCTTGGTTAGATCCTCTTTACAGCTGTTTGGTTGACCTTTATCAAATGCCCACGATTTAACACTCTTGTCATCTGCTGCGGTAAATAACCGTGTGTCTGAGACACAAAGCGCCGTGATCATTTCACTGTGTTGGCTAGACTTGGCTCTATCAATAGGGTGCAGGTCGCCTTGGACATGAGTACGGTACAAGCACTTATCTGCACCTGCTGAGAAGAAGTATTGACCGACCGGCTCAAAACAAAGCGCGTTTACTTTACCTTGATGGAGCTGTTTGCGGCTACTTAGATTAAGCTGAGCACCATCTGATGCCCATTGATAGCTACTAACATCTCCCGCTTTATCTGCCACCACGAGCCACGAGCCATCACTTGACGTTGTTAGCGCGGTTAATGCAGGCTCCTTACTTGATGCTGCTATAGAAGACGAATAAGGTTCAATGATGACAGTACTGCTGGCTTGGCTTTCCTGATAAGGCCATACTACGATATGTTTTGGGTATAGAATAGCCAACGCATCTTGTAGTGGTGCCATTGCTACAGCATGGCCTATAGCATTGTTGTTATTTTTAGGTACATCGAGCAAGGATTTGGCACTGGTCTTCTTAACTTTCTTGGCTTGCCAATCCGTTTGATAAAGATGACCATCATCACCAATCATAATAATAGTGCTGTCATCTATTTTGGTGATGGCTTGCATCGCACAAGGCAGCGCAGTTGTCGATAAGCTAAATTGTTCACCTTGTTGATCAAGGACGTATAAGACCGTAGCAGATGCTTGCTGCTGGCGAGTAATAAAAAGACTGCGCCCATCTTGCTTGGTTGTCTTTTGAGTTGCCGCTTGGGTACTGTTGGCCTTACTGACTAAGCCCATAATTTGACCCCAATAGGGGAGTGTTATTGTTTTCATGGTGTTATCTCAGTTGAGGTGACGTCATATTTTTTTGAGTATCTTTTTTTGAATATAAAAGCTTGCTAGTAGCTATTTATCTATATCTGTTTGCCAAAGCCGTTAAGCCGATGCCACTGGCTGCAGATTTTTAGATAGCTCAGGATAGCGATGCAATAGCCTTGTAACGGCAACCAAACACGCATGACGCTCCATCTTGCCTGCAGAGTGCGTAAAGGTGAACAGTGTGGGCATAATGAGCGCTGCAAAGGTGCTGTCAGCTAATGCCACATCACGAAAGGTCTCAATCAATGCCAATTTGGCACGACTCGCAGATATGGGTTTTAGCGTGATATTGCTATCTGACTCAGTTGCCTCATATGACTGTGATGATGCTGATCGTTTATCTGAGCAGCGTTGTTGTTTATGCTTACTGCTGTCACTAGCAGCCGGCTCTTGCGAACCACCTAGACGGCCAGGTGGTAGCTCAAAAAGACCACGGCGTAGCAGCATTAGTAGCTGATCGATTTCTGCAGGCAAGCTTGCCAAACGTCTATCTGACTGCTCTGTTATGACTGGTTGATTACTGCTGTCTGTATTTTTGACAACATCTTTATCGGTGCTGGTTGGTTGCCAGTTTGGGGATGCGTGACGCGCCTTATAGTGTTTCCATAGCATGGTCACGGCGGCATAACGTACTTCTCGGTCTGTGCTTTGGGTCAATCGATATAAAGACTGCACATCTTGGAAATTGGCATGACGCTGCAGTAAGGTGATACCGATTTGGCGAGCGACTCGCGCTTTGCTTTCAATCAACGCATTCAACATGCCAGCATTCAATTGTGCTGACTGAACGTGATAATGTCGATTGGCAACGGATGGCTTATCCAATAGCGCACGCTTTAGCAGTTTCGTGACCTCAGTATAGGGAGATTCTGCCATCATCAGCCATAGGGCTGGCGTCGGTTGCCATGTCGCCATCTCATACTCACTCAGTAATAAGCCAAATGCTCGCAGCTGGCTGTTACAGTGTTGCAACAAAGGAATGACACGCTCCGCATCAAAAAACGAAGAAGGAACAATCGCATCAGGATCGACAGGTCTGTCTGTCAGTGCCATACAGATCTGTTCATGATGATGACTGAGGTAGCTGATCGCAAGCTCACTGATGGGTGCAGTGGCGTCATCTGTTGCCATATGCCACAGTGCATTGGCACCTGCAAAAGTATCGTCTTCAGACACCTCTCTCGATTGACCACTCAGCATCTGTAAAAATGCAGTTTCGGAAATAATCTTTAGCGGCGCACCATCGGCGATTAAGCTTTCGGCTTTAACTTGCTTGCTACCTTTACGGCCATTGCCATATAACGGTGAACCATCATCACCGATGACTAGATAATCCAACTTGCCATTAACAGCACCACTGATGGCACCATTAGCTGCTTTCACAACTTTTTCGGCCTCGCCACGAGTCATGCTTTGCATCTTGCCCGTGAATAAATAGCGTTGGCCGGTTAAATCTACTTCAGTAGCAGCGTCGCTACTCGAGTCTTGATTGTCAGTGCTGTTACTGGAAGCATTGTCAGTAGAGTCGCCTTCATTGCTGTCGAGATATGCGATAAAGTCGGCAGGCAAGAACCCTTTGTTAATGCGCTCAATAGCAAATTCGCGATAGAGTGCCTGATCGCTATGCGCAAGATTCATAAGCCAGTCGAAACCTAAATCTATCGGCGCAAACCGACGCACATCAGACAGCCAATTTCGCACGGTTTCTGCTAAATATTCATCAAAGGCCAAATGCTTTTGCCAGTTTTTAGTAGGAGTATCAGCAGATTTTAACTGTTCAATATATTCACTCACTTGCCAGTCAGGCTCATAGGCAAGTGCATGCCAATAGCTCATATCAAGCGTCGCGGCTGACAGTATATCTTCATCAAACCAATCGGTAATAGTCGATTGTGATAGTGGATGTAATAGCAGTGTTTGCCATACTGCCGCATTTACTTGGCTCAAATCCAAACGTCTGAGCTGGTCCAACGTAAAGTCCATGCAGTAGCTGTCATTGCAATCACTAGCATTGTAGTAACTACCATTATGAGCAGAGAAGTCCTGTTGCTCTGGTATGTCAAGCTGCTGGGCAACGCTAATAAAGTATTCAGTCCCTAGCTCTTTGGCACTATAAAGCTCAGGCAGTTTTTTTATCGCAAACTTTACGCTGTGTGTTCTACCGCTAGTCAGTCGTTCAAAAAACCACTCAGGGGTCAAATCGCGCCTTGTAAAGTGTTTGCTAAGTTGTTTGCTCGCGGTTTGATAGTGATGCTCTGTGTCTAATAGCTGACCCCAACCGTTGACACCGATATAAGCAACAGGATCACGACTTAAGATATTGTTGATAGCAAATGCTCTAACAGGCTCATAATCTGACATTGCCAGTAGCATCAGTTCAGTGAGCGATAAGTCTTGAGCGTAGCTTTTGGCATAGCCAATCGCATATTGATAGGCGGCAGGATAGTGTGAATGGAGTAGCTGCAGTACCACTTGATGCAAGCCCAATGTTTGAAATTTAGACTTTTCAAAATGCGGTGAGTTTTCCAATAGCCAAACTATCATCTCATCACGCGCTTTGCTGTGCGCTTGTCCGGCAGATAAATATTGTAGCGTCTCACCACTCACATCACGTAATTGGGTCTTAAAGTCGTGTTTTAGGCTATCGGTTGCGAACTGTCTGATAGCCTCGTTTTTGGCGATAGCCAATAGCTGGATAAGTGGTTCTGGGTCTCGTTGCCACGCCTCAGAGAACGCGCGACCTTTAGCATCAAATAGCTTGCGAGGTGAGCGACTGCTGAATCGATTGACGCCATAATCAAGGCTGTTATGGAAGCAGATATGATTAAGTACCCAGCTGTTCGTTTGTTCAAGGCCTCCTGCCGTCATGGTTTCGTCATAGCTGGCGAGTATAGAGACAGCAGCATCAATATAGCCAATTGGCATCTGCTGACCCAACTGCCGCAGATAACGCCATGCTCTAAGGCTCATATAGGTTTTGGTGGCTAGGCTGACCGCAGAGTTGGCGGTTTGATTGAAACGCTGTAAATCAATCTTGGCAGCTATTTGTCCAAAAATCTCATAATCTTGAGAAAATTCAGCTTGCTTATAAATACGCTTTAAACCCTTCCACACACCGTAGCTGACTGGCAAAGCTGTAATGGCTTGTTTTAAAATAGTTCTAGAATACGCGCTGCCATCTTCCCACAGTGCGGTCAGTATTATGTGAATTTTGTAGCGATCTGGGAGAGGGTAAACGCCTTCGTCTGCTTCCAGTTTGGCAGTCATTGCCACGCGCTCTGCAAACTGTACTTCGGGGTGTTGCTCCCGAAATTGATGACTAAATATCTTATCTAAAAACCGATCAAAAGTAAGCTCATGCTCAGGGATGGGCGACTCAGGAATATCATCAACTTGTGTTGCTAATAAACATAACTTATCAACCAAGCTAGGATCTTGGGCTTGCCAAGCTTGCTGAATTTGTGCGAAGGACAGACTCATAGAAATTTGCCTTAATTTTTATTTTGTCGGTGCGCGTAATTTTGTAGCATTATGAAAGCGCGTTTCACAGAAAATATCAAGGACTTTTGTAAGGAAATATATGGACTGCGACATATAGCGTCGCGCATGATTTTATTTGCAATTATATATTGACAATAATAACTGTGATGAGGCAAACTTAACGAGTTGTGAGATTTAGCGTTTCACCGTTTACGGTGAGGGGCGACGTTGCGTCGTCCACGAGTCAAGCCATTACATTTTACCCAAGGAAGACTGTTTCAGTCCTGCTAATACCTAGATAACGGCCCTAGTGTCATTAGCTCGCTGGCGCAATCACGCAATCGTGATTGAGCTAATGCACTAGGGCCGTTATCTAGGTGCAGTCCAGTGAGTCTTCCATGTACCAGGTCATGAGGTAGATTACACAACAATTGAGTGTGACATCGCTATGATGACATTCAAGGTCGTTAAAGCAAAACCGGATTAGGGCTGTTTATTCAGCGCTAATCCGGTTTTTTATTGCCTGATTATTAGTTGATAATAAAAAAGCCCTTTGTGATAGACAAAGGGCTTTTTAGTGCAGAAAATATGATTTTATACGGAACTATTTATCCCCAATAACCATCAGGACATTTAGGCAATTCAACCAAAGTCCGACGTAACGCATCTGACCACTGATGACGAATCGTATTAAAGTACTCATCACGCTCATCAATACGTCGGCCATTGGGCAGAGCTAGGCTGTCATTGTCATAAAGTACAAAATCTATCGGCATACCGACTGATAGATTTGAGTGAATCGTGGAATCAAATGATAGCATTAATGCGCGGGCTGCGTGTCTTACATCCGTGTTATAGCTGACAGAACGATCCAAAATAGGTTTGCCATATTTGCTTTCACCTAATTGAAAAAAGGGCGTATCTTCTGTGGCTTTGATGCAATTGCCTTCAGGATAAATCAGGTATAGCTCAGGTGGCTGTCCTTTGATTTGACCGCCAAGCATAAACGAGCTGGTAAAGGCGCCATCGCGACTAGAGTTAGCGACTGCTTTTGCATGGTTCATCTTTTCACGCATACATTCACCAACCATTTGCGCAGCATCAAACAACGTCGCTACCGTATTGAGGTTGCTCTCAGCACGCTGGTCAATGTCGCTTTGTAGTTTATTGAACACTGCTTGCGATGTCGCTAAGCTACCAGCTGTCTGTAACACCATAAAGCGCTCGCCCTCAACGCCGTATTGATACAACTTTCTGAATGTTGATATGTGATCAACACCGGCATTAGTGCGTGTGTCACTGGCAAAGACCATACCGTCTTTTAGACGAATGGCAGCACAATAGGTCATAAGATACCCTTGATGAAAAAAGTAATAGAAAATAGCAAACGCTATGATAGCTTTTTGACTAATACCAAACTGTAAAGATTTTCGTAACCGCCGCCCATACGCACGCCGCGGACAGGCGCCGTATCTAGATAGTCTCGCCCAATAGCCACATACACATGTGAGCTTGGGGTAAATGCTTGATTTGAGATATCAAAAGTATACCAGTAACCATCCAGCCAAACCTCAGCCCATGCGTGACTGGCCATGTGATTTTCGGTATCGTCATACAGATAACCGGATACATAACGCGCTGGAATCTGTTGATCGCGCAAGATACCTAAAAATACATGCGTATGGTCTTGGCACACACCGGCACTTGTCGCAAACGCTTCAGCAGCGGTCGTACCCACATGCGTGACGTCTTTAACAAAAGGCATTTTCATAATAAGGGCATTCGCCATTGCTTTTAAGCTGTCATGAGTAGGGGTTTTTAGATATGGCGCTGCAAATTCTCGCATCTCTTGTGAGCATTTGGTCAATGGGGTTTGTACGGTAAATAGCAGGTAGGGGACATGATCCATATCTTCTAGTCGTTCGGTTTCGGTATTGATCTCAACAATACCCGACGCCTGCATTTGTAAGTTGTTATGTGCTTCGTTACGACTGAGCGTGAGCCATGCATTACCAAAGCCGTCCTTTTGATTGGTCGCCACTTTAGGGAGCATGACATCCCATTTATGAATGGTTTGGTGCGGCATTTGCATGGGGGTCATGCGTATATACTGTACACTGCGCTGCGCCAGCTCATCGTAATAATAGTTGGTTTGGTGACTGATTTGAAGTTTCATGGCATTTTCCTTGTAGCATCTTTCTATTTTCTGTTTATTCCATATGTCTCATGAGCCATTGTTATTGGTTTTTGGCTAGACACCTTCTATACACCTTGACGCAATATGAGATTGAACTCTTTGCTAATCAGCGCAAAATCACTAAATTTCTTTGACCTGATCATCTGGTTGGTCAAACGGATAAGTTCACGCCAGCGCGTATTCTCCGGCAACTCATTAATCCAGTGTCTGAATTCAAAACTGATCTCTGTTGAATCCTCTCCCAACAAGACGGCGCGCTCAAGCTGCTCAAAGTGACGCCCTAATTGCCAAAAACAAGTCACTGTCGGATTTTCTTGTTTCATCGCAGCGTTACACGCGTGTAGCTGCAAAGTCGCTGCTCGATACGTGCCAGCACTCGATAAACGCTTGATCAAGTTATATAACTCAGCAGTATCTTTGCCAATGACACCTTTGGCCTCTTGGACATTGTCCTCAATCGATTGCACGATATTGGGTATGATGTTTTGTTCCAAATCAGCCATCATTTGTGCTTTCATGGTTGTCAGTGACACTTCACCATCAACGGCAAACCCTAAATGGCTAATTAAATGTCTGATCTGTGATTTTTTGAGATCGCCTTTGATAAGTTGTTTCATAACATCGTCGTAGTAATACAGACGCTCACTATATCGGCCTAGCCATATTAAGTGACTGGCGGTAGAGAGTAGCAGTATCATGGGCGCATCATCTAAACTCTCGTAACCTGTTTCTAAGGGTTGGACGCGATCATAGTAGTTCGCGTGCCCTGAAGAATTGACCCCTACCGATGATAAAGACGAGCACTTGTCGGTTTGCTGGCTGTCTAAATCGCTGTCATCAATAATCCAAGTGTCTTTGATACCGCCGCCTTGTGATGAATTGACGACCAAAGACCCTTCAACCATGGCCACTCGTGTCAGACCACCGGGTACAATATCTACTGTGCCATCACCATGACTGAGGATAAAAGGACGCAAGTCAATATGACGCGGTGCGATACCATCGCTTACGGCAGTAGGATTAGTAGATAATGAGATAGTCGGTTGAGCAATAAAGCCGGCTGGGTTTTCAAGCAGACGCAGGCGATATTCTTCGATTTCTTTTTTGGTTGATGTTGGACCAATAAGCATCCCGTAGCCACCTGAGCCCTGCGTTTCTTTTACCACTAGCTTGTCTAGATTGTCGAGCACATATTTCAGATCGTCAGGCTTACGGCACTGGTATGTCTCAATATTAGGTAGGATAGGCTCTTCATTTAAGTAGAATTTAATCATATCTGGTACAAAAGGATATAAACTCTTATCATCGGCCACGCCCGTACCAGGTGCATTTACGATAACGACGTTGCCAGCACGATAAGCACTCATTAGCCCTGATACACCCAATATGGAGTCAGATTTAAAGGCTAAAGGATCAATATAGGGGTCATCAATGCGGCGATAGATCACATCGACTTGTACCTTGCCGCGAATGCCTTGCATATAGACTTTGCTGTCCTCAACGACCAAATCATAACCATGGACGAGTGGCACATTCATCTCATGCGCTAAGAAAGCATGCTCATAATAGGCACTGTTAAAGCGACCTGGCGTTAAAATGACGACTTGTGGATCATATTTGGATGTTGAGCTGGCAAGACAGGCTTTGAGACGGTTGGGATAATCACTAATACCCATAATAGGCGTTTCAGTAAATATATCAGCTAATAGTGTCTCTGATATATTGCGACTCTCAAGCATATATGAGACGCCTGATGGGGTACGCAGGTTATCCTCTAACACACAAAACTTACCTGTCTCGTCTCGAATCAAATCAATACCGCTGATATGAGAATAAATAGGCTTGTCGAGCTCAATGCCCATCATCCACGGCTCATAGCAGCCACTGGCATAGACGTAGCTGGCAGGTACAATATCTGCCTTCATGATGGCTTGGTCATGATAGATATCATGTAAGAATGCATTGAGAGCGGTGATACGTTGTTTACAGCCTGCTTCTATTTGTTGCCATTCGCTCGCTGCAATAATGCGTGGAATGATATCAAACGGAATCATACGCTCGATGTTTTTGGCATCGCTATAGACGGTAAAGGTGACGCCTTTACGGTAAAAGATATTTTCTGCTTGTTCGTTTAGATAATTGAGGGCATCCATGTTGATGTTATCAAGCCAATGGCCAACAGCTTGTGCCACTGGGCGATACTGACCTTTACCTGTTTGGAGTTCATCAAAGCTTGGTGCACGTGATAGCGGTGTGTCTGATGAATTATTGGAGGGCGTATCCTGTGACTGATTTTGTGATTGGCTCTGCGATTGCTCTGGAGCGTTGTTTTTATTTTTCACGCTCGTTTTAGGGGTAGCGGCATCCTCATTTGTATTTTTATTCTGACTTTGGTCTTTGATTTGACCTATTGACTGCTCTTCTTGAGGTGGATTTTGGCTCTGACTCTGGGATTGAGATGGTTTTCTATTCATAAATACCTCACGTATCCTTGGTAAAGTTATACTTTATGATGAATACACTGTTTATGCTAAGTAGAGTAGCACTTGTACTGCGCCCAACAGGTAGTCTATCTCCTGTATGAACTATACAACGGTTACTGAGCAATATACAACAAGAGTTAAATAATAGATTTTTAAAAACTTGAACCTAATTTCAATAAGTTTAACTCAATAAAAACAGGAGGAGAGAAGACATGAAGCTACGTGGTAGGTTTTTAATGCTGGCAGGTATAGGGTTGTCAGCGACTATCAGTGTGACTGGCTGTGGTAGCGAACCACAACAAGATACCTTGCCCGCTGGTAGCACAGTGGTCGCACTTGGCGACTCATTAACCTATGGTTACGGCGCAAATCCTAAAACAGCATATCCTACGGTGCTAGCAGAGCTAAGCAAATGGAACGTCGTTAATGCGGGGGTCAATGGTGATACATCTGCAGATGTGCTTACTCGAGTGAATGAGATCACTGAGCAAAACCCAGATTTGGTCTTACTGGGTGTGGGTGGTAATGATGTATTGCAGCGCATTGCGCCTGATACCACTCGTGCCAATATCATCGCGACTATAGACACCTTACAATCCAACAATATTGACGTTGTCCTAATCGCTGAGCCGCATCTCAGTACCAGTGCTTTGTTTGGTAAGGCCAGTGATAATCCACTGTATGAAGATATTGCGGAAGCTAAAGGCATACCTCTGTATTCTGATGGCTGGTCAACTGTACTGTCAGATGAGGCTCTAAAGTCTGATAAAATTCATGCCAATGCGGCAGGTTATAGACAGTTCGCTGAAGGGTTGCATGATTATCTAAAAGACGAAGGGTGGGTACGCTAAACCGCAATGTAAACCACAGTTTTTAAGTTTAAAAGTTTTTAAGTTTAAAAATTATGAGTAGGGCGTATGTCTGTAGTCAGTATATAACGCACAAAAAAAGCAGAGAGCTTATTGACTAGGCTCTCTGCTTTTTTATTTTATTAATGGCTAATAAGTAATGATTTCATGGGAAGATATTTATAATGCAGTACTCTTATTCATCGTCACCCATGACGACTACCAAACCTTCATCAGCGGCTATCTTACCTTCGCAGATATCTTTATAAACCTCTAGTAAGCCATTAACTCCATCAAGCTCTTGAATCTTTAGCCACGCACTAGTTTTGGCGGTGCTATTCATGATGTAACGCATAGAGCGTTTATTGAACTCTTCAGGGCCCCATTCTTTCATACGTTGCTGTACATGACTGGGCGCAAAAAACTGTTGGCTACGTTCTTGAATGATACCTTCGGTATGACGTGGCTCGTCCCAGTGCGTAAGACCGACATTGCTGGTGTAGCGCATGTTATCGCCTAAGTGTCTATGTAGACGACTCAGAACATCAGTGTTGGCCGACATATCGACAATAACCGTCGGCTTAGTTGCATCAATCTGCTCTAGTGTGTCATAGCTAAGCACACTGTCATAAGCGTCAATTGACTGAACAAAATCTATATTACGGTTTGAGGTGAGACCGATAACGTGCGGTGCGTCTTTATCATCAACTAAGCCGTATGCTAAGCCAGTACTGGTCTTGCTAGAGGCACTGATAATCACCACTTGCTCTGCGCCAAACCAGTCATTACTCTTCAATAGATCATGTAAGCAGAATGAGGTTAAGTGCAATACGAACAGTAGCATGCGCTGATTGTCATTGGCACGGTCATAACCAGGTTCATAATTGACGCGCTGATACATATTGTAGCCAGGCGGCAGCTCGGCACGATGGGCACTACCATCCAGCAGGCTGCTCTGCGTGACTCGCTTGGGTGTTACGATTAATTCATTGGCGGGCGGGAAGTAACCAAATAAGCGCTCACCGACAGGTAGTGCATCACTATTGGACTCTACAACATCGCCAAAACCCCAGACTGGAATAATACCCCATTTCTCAGGCTCGTCACCATTTGGCGGAAAAAACTGCCAATAGCGTAATTGGTCACCCATGACTGCATAAGTAATATTATTCGCAGTAAAAGCAAAGCGATCAACTTTGACACGTACTTCACCATCGCCTAGGGTATGTACAGGCGTCTCTTGCAGGCGAGCTTGGGTTAGGTTTGCTTTATTGGTCTGAAATTCTTGCATGGTTATTTCCTTTTTTATTTTATAGTTATCGGATTAAGCATTAGCAGTTTTGGCTTGACGCGCTGCCGTAATTTGCATGATTTCACCCATGAGCTTGGGCATGTTTGCAGCGGCTTTTGGTCCTGCTTCTTTTAGACGTTTAAGGATAGCTAACTCTTCAGGTGGTGTACCTTCGCTGGCTCGTACCAATTTGGTGAAGCCATCTAATCGATTGTTAATCATCCATTCACGTAGCGCAGGCTCTTTTGACCAACGCATTTGATTCTGCATTTGTTTAACAAGCCCAACCAAAAAGTCCGTATCATGATTTGGGATTGGCACCACTTGGCATAACTCGTTTTTGACAGTTTCGTCATCGTAATTGGCCTCGATGTGGGCGATAAATGCGGCACTGAACACAGGCTGATAGGTACGTACGGTTTGCACCACCACAGTATCACCTTTGAACACATCGTACGTCTCTGTCACTGGTACTGCCCGTGCAGAGCAGTCGATATGCATTGTGTTGGGGGTGGTAGAAATACTGTCCTCATCAAAATAAATCTTGTCAGTATCTAAGCGAGTCACGCGCCCTTTACGCACAATGTTTTTAACACGGCGTAACTGCTTAAGCTCTTCACTGCTAATGGTAGCGCCATGGAACATTTGCGGGCGTACATTTGGATCAATACGCATTAATACGCCGCCTTTTTCTAATCGATTAAACAGGTCTTCGATGTTTTCAGCTTCAGCAATCGCTTCTGCTTGAGTAGCCTGCGCCCCTATAGTATGGGTGAAAAAATCACGAGAGGGTTGGGTGTTTTTACGATCGATCAGCCAAGCATCTCTTGGCATAATCCACGTGATATGGTCTGGATCAATTTGGTTTTCTAGTAGCCATAAAACCGCATCAATACCTGTTTTTCCACCGCCTATAATGACGTAACCATCACGGGATTTGGTTAGACTCGGCAAGTCATTTAGCGGGCCAAACTTAACACCTTCAGCAATCTCAAAGTTTGGGGTATGGGTAGCTGGTACTGAGGTTTTAAAATAAGTACCATCAATGATTTTTTTATTGACCTTAACCTCATAGCTAATATCAGACAGTAACGATGAAAACTTGCCGTCGCCTTGGTACTCACACATCGGAAAGTACTGCACGCGGCCACTTGGTAAAAACGTATGCTTCATGACTTTATCAAAGTACGCCATGACTTCTGCGCCTGTCGCCAGCTCAGACAAGCCTTTATTTAAACCAATCTTATCAATCATACCACCGCAAAGCTCACGTGAGCTAACGCCATAAAAAGACGACGGCTGATGCAGTGTGACAAACGAATAAGCATCGTTCCAATGACCACCTGGCTTATGATGTTTATCGACGATAATAATATTAGCATCAGTTTCTGTGAGCAGCACATCGGCAAAAGCCATGCCCACCGCGCCACTACCAATGATTAAATAATCCGTTTCTAGCTGTTGAATACTCATAGCGTCCTTACTCTTAAGTTGAGTTTCTATCAACACAATCAATTCATAATTGTTTGTGCATAACAGTGTTATATACTAGAATAACACTGTTATAATTGTCAAGACATAGTGAGAATCTAATGGATGCCAGAACCAAAATACTAAACGCCGCGTCTGAGCTTTTCTTAGAAGGCGGCGGGGATGCCTTGAGTGTACGCGCCATATCCAAGCGGGCAGGACTGTCCACTATCGGTATATACAGTCATTTCCAAGGTAAGCAAGGCATACTAGATACGCTGTACATAGAAGGATTTAACCTAGTCCGTGAAGCCATGGATGTCATTCCAGAAGGCAAGGCAAGCAAAGAGCAAGTGCTAGAGGCGTGCCTAGGGTATCTCAATGTAGGCGAGAAATATGAAGCGCATTATCGGCTAATTTTTGGGGAGTCTGATGCAGGCTATCAGCCCTCAATCGAGGCCATTGCAGCAAGAGATAGCGCATTTTCAAAGTTGGTTCGGGTGGCGGGTTCTTATTTATCAGAAGATGCTAGCGTGACGGAACGTCGGCAAATAGCATTAGATATCTGGGCAATCGTACATGGGTACGTCAGTATCAGTCACCATGTAGTGTTCGCCGATGAACTGGAGTTGGACTGGAAGACGATGGCACTTCGTGTGGTTGGAGTACAGTTGGATGCCATTGACCTAACCAAAGCTAAGCATCAATAAAGCCTTCTAAACGTCTCAATAAATCAGCAGTATCGAGGTGACAATGAATATCGAACAGCGATTTGTAAGTATTGATTATAGACATGTACATAGCGTTTAAATAATCCATCGCTGTACTTAAAAACCAAATAAGCAAACATATGTCTTTTATCTTGTAAACTGCATTATTTTAGGTTATTTTTCAGTATCGTTTACAGCTCTTTAACAAAGGAGAAGCAGTTTGGATACTAACTTGTCACCGCTTAAGATTTCAATGGTTGCGGCATTGACACTGCTTACAGGCTCGCAAGTATTTGCAGAGGCCAAGTACGGTGATTATGGTATGGAAACGGCGCTGACGCTTGCCCGTGACTATGCTGGTCGTTATACAGGTTCCGATAAAGAAGTCCAAGCCGCTGATTATATGCAGCAGCGCATGACCATCGATGGTAGTAACAACCAAGTCAATCGTCAAACGTTTGATTTCGTAGCGCCTCGTGGTTTGTTCAGAGGTCAAACGTTAACGAGTAATAACGTTGTCGTGACTCAAAAAGGCAGTGCTGATACTAACAGAACGCTATTTGTCGGCGCACATTATGATTCTGCCGTTGCCTATCCAAACTATGAAAATCTAGAGGCACTGGACGATAATGCTTCTGGGTCTGGCGTCTTAACTGAGTTGACCAAAAACCTGACAGGTATTGAGACAGAGCATGACATCCAATTTGTGGCATTTGGTGCAGAGGAGGGCGGTCTCAATGGGTCAAGGGCGTTTGTTGATCAGCTCACGGACGCAGAAAAATCAACAGCGTTGGGTATGATTAACCTAGATAGTCTGATTACAGGCGACAAAATGTATGCCAATGCAGGGCGAAATGCTTATGACAATGATGGCAACGAAGTGGCTGCCAACGTAAGTTTGCGTGAAAACGCACTGCACATTGCAAAAGAGCTTGGTATTACACTAGAAGTCAATCCAGCCATTATTGCACCAGGTGAGACAGAGCCATACGAGCCTTATGGTGTTGGCTGCTGTAGCGATCAGGAGTCTTTTGACAGCGTCATGCAGGTCGTCGGGTTTGAAGCGACTAACTGGGGCCTTGGGCCTGATTATGATGGTTACACACAAACTGAAAACCCAGATATTCCAGGTGGCTATACGTGGCATAACCCTGCATTAGATAACGAAGAAGTGCTTACTGCGGCCTTTGGTGCAGAACGTATAGCCCAAAGAATGCGTGACTACTCACGTATCATCAGCAAGTTGATTGTGGAGCAAACCAATGCTGATATCATCGCATCAACCAAAAGTGCGCTCAATCTTCAAAATACAATGGGCACTGCGTTAAAAAATAATGCTAACGACTCACACTCAGCGGTGCTTGAGCGCGCCAATGCTTTAGCATTACATACTCTCGATGATGCGCAGCCTTTTGATACCGAGTCGCGTACTCAGGTTTGGGTAGATGGCTCCCAAAGCTACGTGGATGCTGATGAGGTGCAAGAGGGCACTCGCGCCAATATTGGTCTATATGGCGAATATACGGTACAGCCAAGCTGGCGTGTTGGCGCAGGTGTGCAAGCGGCCAATCAAAACAATAACACCGTAGAAAACGGCATTAAAAAAGATACGAGCTATGGTATTCAGGCCTATTCTTTATTGGGCGGAAAAGACACGGCTTGGTGGAACACCACATCTCTGAGCTTATCTAAACATGACTTGGACGTTAATAGAACTGTAAAACTGGATGGCAATGACGGCATAAACATTATCAACAATAGCGAACGCGGTGATGCCGATGCCGATGTGTTTAGCGCATACAATGAGCTTGGCTATAATTTTATTATCAAGAAAAACGTCGCGCATGGCGCATTTTTGGGTCTGAATTACAGTGATACAGATATAGATGGTTATACCAGTGGTAATGCAAACTCTCGCACTGCGTTAAAGGTTGATAGCACCTCTAGCGAGGCATGGGATTCAGAGCTTGGTTACCAGTTACAATATGGCTTTGATTTGATGGACACGCCTGCCAAACTTCAAAGCAAAATCGCTTACGTGCATGTTATCGACGATGGTTTAACCGATAGTTTATCGACAACGTCTTTAGCTGACGGTCAAACAAGAGAGGTTAGTATCACTCAAGCAGATAAAGACGACGACTATGGACGTTTTGAGCTGAGTGTGAGTAACAAGGTTCACAACAATGTTTACGCATATCTGAATGGCGATACCACCTTTGCACGTGACGATAAAGACAGCTCAGTACAACTAGGCTTGCAATATCAATTTTAAATCTTGATGTGTGAATGTCAGACTGCGCTGCTCAATAATTCATTTATGAGCAGCGTTTTTTGCTTATGCATGTCAATATATTAATTATAAGTGCGTATTACTGATTGCCGCTACAGTAACCAGATTCAGTAATACCAATATGTGCAAAATACTAAAAGAATAGGGGTAGCGTATATGTTTGGCATCATAAAAGACTGGCTTGAGCAGCGCATACTAGATAATAGCGAATTTACCCATGCTGATTGGATGCAGGCGGCTGAGCGTATTGTGATACTCGATAGATTAAGTGTTGACGAGATGACACATTTATTTGAGCTAGCAACGTTATTTTTGGCTGATAAATCTATCACTGGTGCACAAGGTTTTGAGATTACCGATGCTGTCAGACAATCTATTGCACTACAAGCCTGTTTGCCGATCTTGAACTTAGGTCTTGACTGGTATGCTGGTTGGTCATCCATCATCATTTATCCTGGCTCGTACAAAAGCAACAGTACCACGGTAGATGAGTTTGGTATCGTCCACGAAGGCACTCAGCACCGTAGCGGAGAAGCATGGCTGCGAGGGCCTATTATTCTTTCATGGAAAGATGCCAAGCACTCAGGCGAACGTGACGGACACAACGTTGTCATTCATGAGTTCGTACATAAACTCGATATGATGAATGGCCGTGCCAATGGCTTTCCGCCGATGCAACCTGATATGGATCCTGCAAACTGGACACAAATTATGAGCCGCGATTTTGAAGATTTTCAAACACATCGCAAGTCAGGGCTTGATCGTTATGGCGCAACCAATCCTGCTGAGTTTTTTGCTGTTCTGAGTGAAGTGTTTTTTGAAACGCCGCAAAATCTAGTTGATGCTTATCCGGATATTTATCAGATTATGGTGAAATTCTTTCGTCAGACGCCGCTATAAATGATATTTATAGAGATAGTGATAGTAAGCTGTATTCAAGACAGCATAAGTATATTGGAATTGGGGAAGCTGAGGTGACTAACACTATAAGTGATAATGTGGCAAAAGTAGAAATCTATGAAAGTGCTGATGGAAAGGCGCAAGTGGATGTACGTTTTGAGCAAGAGATTGTCTGGCTGTCATAAGCACAAATGACTGAGTTGTTTGGTCGTGATCAATCAGTAATTTCTCGTCATATCGCCAATGCCATAAAAGATGAAGAAATCGCTGAAAAAAGCAATATACAAAAAATGCATATTGCAAATTCAAACCGTCCGGTGATTTTTTATGACTTAGATGTGGTTATATCAGTAGGCTAACGAATCAAATCTCCTCAAGGCGTGCAATTTAGGCGTTGGGCAACGCAGCGACTACGTGAATACTTAGTACAAGGCTATACGCTCAATCAACAGCGCTTCTATAAAAACTCAAGCAAGCTACAACAAGCGCTAAAATTAATCAAAAAAACCGCACAAAGTTCCGAGCTTAAAACTGACAAAGCTTGTCATTAAAAACTATATTAAAAACCATGTAGTACAAGCTGCTATATATATTTTATCGAATATATATAGTATTTATCACCAGATAGAGTAGGCTGCTCATTTAAACAAGTCTTATAAAAGTTGTCGGGCAATCTTTCTCTACACCTTAAACCGTCCATTGATCATTAATGATAGCTACCAGATACCGTTTACCTTGATACTCATCAAATACCAAGCGCAAAACACGCCAGTCCATACCATCATACTCATCCGTGCCTTTATGATAAAACTCCACAACATCTGATGTTTGGTATGTCTTTTTTAAGTTATTGATAGAATTGCCATTATTTTTGAATTCATTGACATTGATGCTAGCATTGTTGAACTTTTTACCATCCACCCAAGTATCTAAATAAGTAGGTAACGGCATGACCTGAAGATCGCCAGTACCGTCTTTTTCGCCCCAAGTAAATTGGATGTTGGACTGCTGTAAATACTGTGCAAATTGCCCTCGGCTAAAGACTTTGTCTGACTCAGGCCGTACATAAGCGTACATCGAAAAACGAACGCCACGTGTTGGATGGATATCATTAGTGATTCGAGAAAAATCCTTATTTGCCAGTGCGCGCTTTATACGTAACGCTTGCTGTCTAAGGGTTTGCTGGCTGATATCAGCATTACTAGGTGTTGATGAGCTACTGGTTGGCTGAGATACAATAGCTTCACTAGACTCAGAAGCAGACTGACAACCCGTCGCAGCTAGCGTAAATAACAGAAGGCTGCTAGAGGCTAATGTCGCAGATTTTTCCTTAAAAAAAGCAGGTAATGTCATCATAAAATCATCCTTAGCACAGTTATTAGCGAAAGAAACATCACTATAAATTGTCATGGGAACTGGTAAAAAATACCATAGAAGCGCTATGTAATCGATATTTTGGTAAGTAAACCTGAATGATACGATAATACAGCAGAGTCCGAATATAGGTATGATGTAATAGTCGTAACACTTATAGGACAGAAGTTCGCTGAGAATAAGATGCCAACATATAAATCGCTGACATTACTATTGACCATAGGACTGATGACTGTCGGTAACGCCATAGCCGATGTATCAAAAGTAGATCAGAAACAAAATGCCATGGCTGATATAAAGATTGCGACCATCACAAAAATGTACCAACAAGATATTGATGATCAAGGTATGAGTCATCCTGTCGTGCTGCAGCAATACGCAGATGCTGACTTGCAAGCAGCGATGCAGCTTGAGCAAGAATATTTTGATAAAACTCAGACGTCCTGCAATATAGATTACGATGTACTTTGGAACTCGCAAGATCCTGACTATACGCAAGACAAAAAGTTTTCAATAACTGATCAAGGATTGGTTCAGGTTAGCTTGGCGCAAGGTAGCGATATTTATTATGAGTTGTCATGTGATGACAAAGATAAAACTTGCCAAGTCGCAGATGTGGTTTTAGATCAGGATGGCAAAACGTTGCAGAATCATTTATTTGAAACTTGTCGTTAGTAAAACTCTATAACCAATATTAAATCTAATATAAGGCATAAGAATGACATGGTATAAATGGTTTTGCGCTTAACTACTAAAACCGTTGGTTTGTTTTCGCATAATGTATATTATGTTAAATAAGGTCTATGCAGTAATAACTTCATAATACAGGCTGCGATCCTTATATAGTAAATAGTCAGTTATTTTGATCAATGGCTGTTATTGCGATCATTACTATGGTGAATATATACGACCTGCCTCAACGCACCTTAATCTCGCTAAAAATCTATATTAATCATCCTCTACATGCGGATCAAATGCATTTACTTTTCCTACGTTAGCATTAAGTTTGTGCAATAAACGAATCAAAATATCCAGCTCTTCTGTTTGGAAATCACTTAATAACAAAGCTTCACGTTCAAGTGCAACCTGCAAAATACTATCATGTAGCACAATACCTTTTTCTGTCAAACATATTAATGAAGAACGTCCATCATTCTTGTCTTTTGTGAAGCTAACAAAGCCACTTTTATTCAGTATTTTTAGTGATCGGCTAACGCCAGCTTTATCTAAGCCAATCATTTGACACATGCGATTGGCAGTGATGTTCTGCTCTACTTTTAATAATGCCAATAAACGCCATTCCACTACGCCAACATCGAAGTTTTTTCGATAACATGCTGATGCGCCACTAGATAATTTATTAGCCAAAAGGGTGATAAGCGCTGGAACATATCGCTCTAGATCCAGCTGATTTCTTTCTATTACAGTAAGGTTTTTTGTCATGTCAATTTGTTCTCAGTAATCAGACCTCTAAAGCTACGTACGATAGCTACGTATGGTAAACGTCTCATCTTACTTACTTTTCTAGGTATTTTCTAGCAACACGACTCACCTACAACAAATTTGTTTTCATAATTTAAAAAACTAAGAATTTAGTTGACATAGCAACCACTTTGCAAATATAGTTGTTATGTCAACAAGTTCATAAACATAGTAGTTATTGTATTTGTGAACTGCCTACAAATATCCAAAAGACATGGAAGGTCACCAAATGTTAGAAGTCACTATTCTTACTAAAAAATACGAGACCGCTGATATTGTCAGTTTTGAACTGGGTAAAGCTGATGGTTCCGCCTTGCCAGCTTTTGAAGCAGGCTCACATATTGATGTGAAGGTAAATGAAAATTTACTACGTCAATACTCACTCTGTAATTCTCCAAAAAGGCATCAGACATACAAGATAGCAGTCTTAAAGGATGCCAATTCTCGTGGTGGCTCACTTACGGTGCATAAAACCTTTGAAATCGGAGATAGTATTCAAATCTCCCCTCCTCGTAACTTGTTTCCATTAAATAAAGACAGTCAAAGAACGCTTCTTTTTGCTGGTGGTATTGGTATTACTCCCTTGTTGTCTATGGCGCAAGTTCTTAATGAGCTAGGGAAAGAGTTTGAACTACACTATTTTGCGCGTTCAAAAACCAGTACCGCTTTTTATGAAGAGCTAAATAGCTTGCCGTTTGCTAGCAAGATATTTTTTCATTTTGATGATGAAAACGATAAGAAAGATAGCGCTATAAGACATGCTCTTGACCAAGAAAATCCTCTGAATAAAACAGCACATCTTTATACTTGTGGGCCGAATGGCTTCATGGATTATATTTTTACTACAGCGCGTTCACTCGGTTGGAAGAATGACAACCTACATAAAGAAGTGTTTAACGCAGAATCTATTGTGTTAGACGACAGTGACAAAAGCTTTACGCTTAACCTTGTCCGCTCTGGCATTAGTCTAGAAATTCCAGCAGACAAAACTGTCTTAGAGGTATTAGAAGACGCTGATATTGAAATCGATGCATCATGTGAGCAAGGTGTTTGCGGCACGTGCCTGACCAAAGTAGTTAAGGGCGTACCAGATCATCGAGATCAATTTCTTACTGAGTGCGAAAAATCACTCAATAACCAGTTCACACCATGCTGTTCACGAGCTTTGACTGACTCGCTTAGCATTGATTTGTGACAGAGCACTTTTATTACCATACTCTAAAACTAAACAAGAGGTTAACCATATCAATTATGACCACTCAACAAGTCAATCCCAAAGAACTGATGAAATTATCTGCTCCGAACCGTTCATCTTTTCCTCTCGATATGTGGTATGTCGCTGCGCTAAGTAAAGAGTTGCAAGACAAGCCTTTAGCACGTACTTTACTCAACGAAGCAGTTGTACTTTATCGAACAACAGACGGTCGAGTTGGTGCATTAGAAGATCGGTGTTGTCATAGAGCTCTACCCCTGTCACTAGGTATTCCCGAAGAAACTGGTTTGCGGTGCGGTTATCACGGGCTGTTATTTGATAAATCAGGAAAATGCATTGAGATTCCGGGACAGGATAAAATTCCATCTAAGGCTAAAGTGGACGCTTACCCAGTAAAAGAACAAGATGCAATTATTTGGATCTGGTTTGGTTCAGAAGAGCATCCGCAACCGAATTGCGAGCCACCTACTTACTCTGTTCATAATGATGACAACTATCTATATGATGGTGATATTTATCACTATGAAGCACCTTATCAGCTAATACATGATAATTTATTGGATCTAAGCCATTTAGGTTATGTTCACGTTCATACCATTGGTGGTAATGCACAAATTCACATGAATGCAAAAATGCAGGTAGAACAAAAAGGTAACTGTGTTCAAGTCACACGTCATATGCTTAATTCTACCCCACCACAAACTTATACTGCAGCCTATCCTTTTAAAGGGCAAGTTGATCGCTGGCAAGAGATCGTTTTTTACCCTTCGCACCTCGAAATCTGGACTGGCGCTGTCAATGTGAATACCGAATCAATCGATAATCCAAATCGTGGTGGTTTTCACTTAAAAGGTTTTCATGGCGTTACCCCTGAAACAGATGAAACCAGCTTTTATCTTTGGACACAGGCTAGCAACCCTACCAGTAACCCTGAAGAAAATATGAAATTGGTGATTGAACAAACCATTTTAACTTTCGATGAAGACAAGACCGTTATCGAAGCACAGTATGCCAATATGAAACGCTTTGGTGAGAAAAAAATGATTGATATACACGTTGATGCTGGCGCTAATCGAGCGCGTCGAATTATTAAACAACTAAAAGGAGATTAAATTTAATATGAGAGACAAAAAACCAAGTACCTAATAGCATGGTGGTCAACCAAAAAAAGACGTTTTTATATTCGCTTTGTTGTAATGAAATTATTTTAACCATCAAAAAAGGATTTTATGATGAAAAAAACTTTTCTATGTAGTATGGCATTGGCCACTTTATTTAGTGTTGCTGGTTGCTCTCAATCAAACGACACTAACAATAATGGTGTTAATGTGGACTCTCAAGATATCACTACATTGCGTCTTTCGCATTTATGGCCAACTACAGGCGCAGCCCATCAAGATATTTTTGTGCCATGGGCAAAAAAGATTGAAGAAGAATCAAATGGCAGACTAAAAATTGAAATTTATCCTTCGTCAACCCTTAGTAAAACCGATGCTACCTATGATGCAACTTCTAAAGGTACAGTAGATATTGGGGCGACACTTCAAGGTTATACAAATGGCCGTTTTCCATTGACGCAAATCGCAGAACTCCCTGGTCTCTCTAACTCAGCGACACAAACGAACTGTATGTTACAAACGTTGTATGATGACGGGGCAATTTCTAGTGAATATGAAGATACACACCTGTTATTTATGATGGGCTCGAGTCCTGGAGGGCTTCATACAGTTGATACACCTATCAATAAACCAAGTGATTTAAGAGGTTTACGTGTTCGTCGCCCTTCCGCTATCGCTGGAGATATTATAGAAGCGGCAGGGGGAACACCTGTTGGTTTACCTGCTACAGATCTTTATACTTCTCTACAGCGCGGCGTTTTAGATGGCTTAAGCTTGCCATGGGACGCTATGGGTTCGTTTAAACTGATTGAGCTTTCCCATACCCATACAAACATGCCTTTTTATAGCTCTGCTCTTGTGGTGACAATGAACAAAGATAAGTATGACAGTCTTACTGACGATCTAAAAAAAGTCATCGATGACAATTCTGGTATGGAAATGGCCAAAGTTGCTGGTAAGGCAATTGATGCAGAGGCAGCCAAGTATATGGCTGAAGCCAAAGCGAGAGGTGATGTGATGATAGACATCCCTGATCCATTGAATGATCCTGAATGGAAAGGTGCATTAGAAGCGGGTACGCAAAAGTATTTAAAAGATACGGAAGCGCTTGGATTAGATGCAGATACAGTTTATCGAAAAGCTAAAGAAGCTAGTGCTGCTTGTAAAGTTTGATTCATCCTGGATCCTTAAAATTTAAAAATAACGAGAACTGTTTTTTTGTTTATAAAAATATTGAGGCGACCCTAGATGACTAATTTAGAATTTTTTACCCACTACTCCAATGGAAGTATTGTGGACGTTGGTCAATGTGATTTCAGTTGAATAGATAGACCTGCGCTTGCAAGACAGAATGATTGGATGCATTAAAAAGTATTCTCTGAGAAGATATTACACATATTTTCAAAAGAGCTGCCGACCTTATGAATGTTTATTAACCATTTATTCGTCTCTTCACTAAAAAGCATTTTTTCTACTGGGTAGTTATCTCTATTGACGCTCTCCTGCCATTTGAGCTGTCGCAAATTTTGCGGCAGCTGGTTTCGCGATATATAAAAATTATCGCTATAACTGCTAATGAACTACCTAATCATCATCGGTAGTCTCAGTAAAATACTCACTGCTATTTTTAGTATCTCTACACCTAATTATCTAGCGCTGATAGAACTTAGTCTTTTAGTATGGTGATGCAAATTTGAACCCTAAAATAAAGTATTCTAAATTTGCACAGAACAGTACTATGACCCTGATTTTTATATTCTGTGCGAGTACAGGAGCACGTTTTTTGTAGAAAATATACTCAAACCCTTGCCGAATCACTCATGGACACCATAATCGCATTTAATTATGTATCGAAATAGTTGGTAGAAATGCCGTGTAACCCTTTCAGCGCATGGCCTACTCGTTATTTGGTCACTATGCTATAATTATCCCCAAGGTTCACTTGGGAATAATTTAGTGTTAAAACCATTATTCTATAAGGATTTACTAATAATATTAACGAATACCAGTGTCCATGACAGTGTCCAATACTCCTATGTTTTTCTACAGAATAGACTTTTTATAAGTCATCAATCATAAACCTATCATTAACCTTAATTATCATATGACGGATATACATTATGGCTATCGATACTGCAAACGATATCAATAAGCTCGAATGCCGCGACAAAGATTATTCTGTCAGCGTCTCGGGCGTGGCTGGCTTAAGTCTTCGTATTTATCCAAATGGCAAAAAGGAATACTACTTACGTTATTCCCATCCGCATATCGAGGGCAAACGTCCTAGGATGATGTTGGGTAAGATTGAGGATGTCAGTCTCCATGAGGTTAAGTATAAAGCAGACACCATTCTTGATATGGTCGCAAAAGGCTTTGACCCTAAAGCTATTCAGCAAAAAGAACAAACCAATAAATATACTCACCTAAAAAATGCACCATTTTCTGACATTGCTCAAGCATGGCGAGAACACAAAACATCGGGGCGCAATCAAAGTAAATCTAAAAAACCGTCATACAGTGAGTCAACCCTCAAGTTCTGGGATTTATGTCTAGGATATATGTGCCAAGAAATTGGTGATTTAAGAATGGACGATATCACCAGCGAGATGATACTGAGTGTGTGTGAGTCGATTCAGAATAATGATAATCAAGCGACTTTCGTTGGTGCAAGCACTCGTCTGTATACTGAAAAAGTGTTTTCATTCGCTGTTGCTCGAGGGTTGTGCGATAGAAATGTGGCAATTGATACCCGTGGTGAGCTTGCACCTGCTAACTCAGGTAATCACTTGCCAGCCATCACCAAACCAGATCAATTTGCGACGCTTCTAAAAGATATGTCTGATTTTAGAGGTGCAAGTAAGATCACATTAGAGGCAGTGAACTTATTACCTTACGTGTTTGTACGTAGTATCGATCTGCGCTCGATGCGTTGGGATGATATCGATTGGGATAATAATACATGGGCATTCTCCCCGACTAAAGGCGAAGGTCGTGATGACATGGTCTCGCACTTAGTTGTCCCTTTAGCCACACAAGTAGTTGCACGTTTAAGAAACATTCAGTCAATTACAGGGCATAAAGAGCATGTATTTGCGTCGATGCGCGGTTCAAGCAATGCTTATATCAGTAAAGCGACGTTGGTACAGATATTCCACCGGCTTGGATACAAAGATGTGCAGTGTGCGCATGGATTTCGAGCATCCGCTAAAACTTTGCTCATGGAACAGCCTGAGCTACGCTATTCTGACATCGTCACAGAGTTACAGCTAGGCCATCGAATCAAAGACACACATGGTGGGGCTTACAACAGACTTGATGAAATCGATACTAGGGTACAGATGATGCAAGATTGGGCAGATTATATAGATAACCTTCGGAGTCGTTAGTCGGAGTCGTTAGAGAACTATTTTAGAGTCAAAAACCATATTTTTTTGTACTTATTTATGCTTCTTTAAAATGTATTTTACGGAAGTTCATAGGAGACATGCCAGTAAACTGCTTAAACTGTCGACTAAAGGCACTATGATCACCATATCCACAGTTTAAAGAGACCTGAGTTACTGTTAGCTTATGATTCGCTAGTAGTCGAATGGCATGCTCTAAGCGCATTTTTTGTACAAACTGAATGGGTGACATATTGAGCACTGCTTTGAAGGTACGCTCCAATTGCGATTGACTAAGATTTGCCAATTTCGCCAATTGACCAATATTAATTTTTTGATCAAGATTGTCTCGTACGTATTGATCTACGCTTGCCAATCGAGCGTGCTTACGTAATATCCGCTCGTTATCTTCATCAATATCTACTGATATACCTACCATCGCTACGATATGATTTTCTACATCATAGACGGGGATTTTTTGCGTGATACACCATCCCAGCTGTCCTGATGCATAACTATGAAGTTCTAGTTTATCAATAATCTCCCTGCCTTCCCTTAACACTCTCAGATCCTGATTGAGATAATCCTTGCCTTGAGACTTCAAAAACACTTGCTCTGTAGTCAGTCCTATTAGTGCTTTTTTGTTTTTGAGCCCGCTACGTTTAATGAGCGTTTTACTGACTAATCGATAGCATGCTTGGTCATCTTTAACAAAAAACACCACATTTTTCATAGTATCAAACAAAGGCATCAATAATGATATATTGCCAACAAACTCATCTAAATTGGCTGGTTGATAAGCCTGTAGGTGTTTTGACAGTTGTTTTGTAGGTGTTTCTAATACTAACGGCCGCATCGGTATATTCCCATATAGCATCTCAAGCTTGTCGTTGAGCTTTTCAGGTATTTTAGGGTGCTACACAATATTTATACTCCTAAATACCTTTATAACCTGTGCAGAAATGCGCATTTATTCATATAAAAACATCAAGACTGCTTTTCTGAAAAACGTCATTCTATATTTACGCCTTGTTCATTTATGAATAACGCTAACAGTATATTAACTCACGGATGAATCAGGTAGGCAGTCATGTTTGATACGCTTTTTACTCTTAAGATTATTGATTCGCATACTGGCGGTGAACCTACTCGTATGGTATATGCAGGATTTCCTGAGCTTAGTGGACAAACTATTCAAGAAAAACTTCAAGACTTCAGACAGAATTTCGATCATTTGCGTCAAAGCATTATTTTAGAACCTCGTGGTAATGATGTGCTTGTCGGAGCGCTTTTGTGCCCGCCTTCTGATCCTCGTGCCACGGCTGGCGTGATCTTCTTTAATAATCATGGCTATTTAGGTATGTGTGGCCATGGCACTATCGGCGTTATTGCATCTCTAGCTTATCAACAAAAGATAACCGCTGGTGATCACTATCTAGAAACAAGCGTAGGCCTAGTTAAAGCAACCTTACATGATGATGGTAGTTGTAGCGTCCAGAATGTCCCTTCTTATCGCTACCAAAAACAAGTAGAAGTTCAAGTACCTGATATCGGTCCTATCTATGGAGATATCGCTTGGGGTGGTAATTGGTTTTTCTTAGTCAACGATCATAAGCAAGCTATTGAAGCCAATAATGTTGAGGCGCTTACTCAATTTAGCATACAGATTAAGGAGGCACTTCATAGGTCTGGAATTATGGGTGCTAACAATGGCGAAATTGATCATATAGAACTGTTTGGCAAGAGCGATCTCGCCGGCACTAACAGCAAAAACTTCGTATTATGCCCTGGATCTGCCTACGATCGCTCTCCTTGTGGCACTGGAACCAGTGCCAAATTGGCTTGCTTAGCCGCAGACAATGTACTCGCACCTGGTGAGACTTGGTATCAGCAAAGCATCATTGGCAGTGTCTTTAGTGCCAGCTATCAGCCTATTGATGTGCTTAGTAAGCATAGCCCTCTTCATAACCACCATATCAATACTATTACCCCCACGATCCGAGGGTACGCCTACGTATGTGCAGAGATCTCTCTCATCGTTCAAGACAGCGATCCGTTCAAATGGGGTATTTCTTTATAAATACCAGTTTATATGGCTTCTAGGAAGTAACCAATCACTGCTCAGCAAGGTCAGAAAAGCGAGACTCTCATGGACACACAAGTGTTTGATATACATATCATTGGTGGTGGCATTATCGGACTATGTGCTGCGGTTACCCTACAGTCTCGTGGGGTAAAAGTTGCAATCTTGGAAGCCGATAAAATTGCTCGCGGTGCAACTTATGGCAACGCAGGTCACATTGCCACTGAACAGGTTTTCCCTATTGCTGATGCCAGTATCTTACGACATGTTCCTGCCATGCTACTCAACCCTGAAGGGCCTCTGCGGATAGATTGGCGCTACCTTCCACGCTTAGCACCATGGGCATTTAAGTTATTACTTAACATGCGTACCGAACCATTTGCACGCAGTCACCAAGCGCTTTTGGCATTAAATGCACAGAGTCTTCAAGCTTGGCAAAATTTTGCCAAAGAATGGCAGTTACATTCTTGGATACAAATACAAGGGTCTGTCTTAACCGCAGAGACGCCCAACAGTCTAAAAATTCTGACTGAACACGGTCAACGCTTAAACAGTTTAGGGGTTTCTAACAACCTACTCTCACAGTCAGCACTGACAGATCTTGAGCCTGCATTAAAAGACAATCAACTGGGTGCTTTGTTTTTTCCAGAGACAGGTCATATCACCAATATAGAAGCCATTACCCATAAATTAAGCACTATTTTTAGATCGCTTGGTGGTCAAATTTATGAAAATTGCCGTGTCCTTAGCGCGGAAGTAATAACTGATGGTATTCGTCTGACGACAACACAAAAGCAGCTTCATGCCAGCAAAGTTATGCTCGCAGCAGGGGCGCATTCTAAAGCCTTAGCAAAACAGCTAACAGGCATCTCAGTACCAATGGATACAGAGCGTGGCTATCACCTGATGCTTCCTAACGAAAGTCAGCGTCTCAACATCCCTATTTCTAGCATGGATCGCCGCTTTATTATGACACCAATGGAAAAAGGACTGCGCTTGGCTGGCACTGTTGAGTATGCAGGACTTGAGGCGCCAGCAAACATGAACCGTGCGAATATGCTGTTGAAACAAGCTCAAGCAATGCTAAACACCCCACTAGATAGTGACAGCAATACGCAATGGATGGGGTTCAGGCCCTCTACAGCAGACTCGCTACCCATCATAGATAGACGTAATTCAGTCTTTTTAAACTTTGGTCATCAGCATCTAGGTCTGACCCAAGCTGTCGTAAGCGCACAGATGATCGCAGCTTTGTATTTTGGCGATACTGCCATGGTAGATCCTACTGCCTATCGTCTAAATCGCTTCAAACGTAAGTCTTTTAAATAATAATCGAACATTTCATCTCTATGACAACTCATAGAACCAACAACGTCGCTAACAGCTCATGGCTTACTAACGGCTTTTACTTCCAAATAAGGATATTTATATGAACATTCATGGCGTTTTAGTCCCTATCGTTACTCCTTTCGATGTTAATGGCGATATCGATACTCAAAAGTTAACCGAACTGGTCAATATATTCATAGAAAAAGGCGTTACTGGAATCGTAGCTTGCGGTACAACGGGTGAATATTACACGTTCTCGCCTGCAGAGCGTGAACTGGTTTTGACCACTATCGCTGACGCTGCCAAAGGCAAAGTCACTCTGATTGCAGGTATCAACAGTTTATCGACCAATCATTCTATCGAACTTGCTCACCAAGCCAAAAACTTGGGCTACGACGGCTTAATGTTATCAGCCAATCCGTATAGCCTACCAGACCAAGACGGTATTATTGCGCATTTTGAAACCGTCGCTGATGCCACTGACCTACCTATCATTATGTACAATTTTCCAGCACGCGTCGGTGTAAGCATTGAGTTTGAAACCGTCGCGCATTTATCCAAACATCCCAATATTGTAGGTGTCAAAGAAAGCAGCGGCGATTTTAGCCATGCATTACGTATGCTACAGGCTGATTTTGAAAACTTTGAAGTGGTTTGTGGTTGTGACGACCAACCAGTAGATTTCTTCTTTTGGGGTGCTAAGAGCTGGATCGCTGGTGCGGCTAACGTATTTCCAGCAGAACAAGTCGCATTGTTTGCAGCCACACAAAAAGGCGATTGGAACCGTGCTAAAGAGCTGATGACAGCCATGTATCCTGCTATCCACTCTATGGAGTCTGGAAACTATAACCAAAAAGCCAAAGCAGGCTGCATTAACGGGAGCATCAATGTTGGGTCAGTACGACTACCTTTGACTGATATGTCAAAAGAAGAGACTCAGTCATTTTTAGCACTTCTGTCTTGATACATCGCACCATTCTTATCGTTCCTACCATTATATAGAAAAGGACAATCTAATGAGTATGACCACAGCGCAAGTCTTTGAACTCGCCAGCAACCAACAGCTTTGGGCAGGCCATTTAATAGATACTACAGTACCAGTATCCGAGACAACACTCCCTAACTACAGCCCTATTGATAATACCTGTATAGGTAGCATTGCTAATGGGAGTCAGCAAGATGTTAATACGGCGGTAACGGCAGCCCGAGACGCTTTTGAACATGGTGAGTGGAGACGGATGTCTCCTGCAGAGCGCAAAGCTATTATGCAGCGTTGGTGTCAGTTAATGCATGATCATATGGATGAGTTAGCTGCCTTAGATTGCGTCGATGCAGGCAAGCCTATTACTGAATGCCTCAACACTGACCTGCCCGCTACGATTGAAACTTTTGAATGGTACGCCGAAACAGCTGATAAAGTTTTTGGCAAGGTTGCTCCTACTGGCGCAGATGCACTAGGCCTTGTGGTACAAGAGCCTATTGGTGTAGTGGGTGCAGTACTACCATGGAATTTCCCAGCGCAAATGTATGCATGGAAAGTTGCACCCGCATTAATAACTGGCAACTCAGTCATTGTTAAACCTGCTGAATTGACCTCGCTCTCAGCATATCGATTAACACAATTGGCGTACGAGGCTGGCGTGCCAAAAGCGGCGTTACAGTTAGTCTGTGGGCTTGGTGAAGAAGTAGGTGCGGCACTCGGTCAGCATATGGATGTTGATATGGTTTCTTTTACAGGATCAACTGAGGTCGGTCGACTGTTTCTACAGTACTCTGCACAAAGCAATCTCAAGGAAGTGGTCTTAGAGTGTGGTGGCAAAAGCCCTCAAGTCGTCTTTGCAGATGCCCTTATCAATGAACAAACCATCGAGCATATTTTATCCGCTGCCTTTTGGAATATGAGCGAAAACTGTAGCTGTGGTTCACGCCTACTTGTCCATTCTAGCCAAAAAGAAGTGTTGTTAACGCTATTAAAAGAAGGTCTTCAGTCTTGGAAGGTTGGTCATCCTTATGATCCCGAGGTCGCTATTGGCCCAATGATCGAAAAAGCGCATTTTGAGAAAGTAATATCACATCTCAATACTGCAAAAACGGAGGGTGCTCGTTTGATCGCAGGTGGACGTATCCACGATGAACTCGGTAGTGGCTGGTATATCGAGCCTACCGTCTTTGATAATGTCAGCCCAGACATGACGCTGTTTAAAGAGGAGGTCTTTGGTCCGCTTTTAGCTGTCACAAGTTTTGAAACCGAAGAGGAAGCTATTCAGCTCGCCAATCAGAGTAATTATGGGCTTGCTGCATCCTTCTATACACAAAATATCCATCGCGCATTCCGCGTGGCATCCGCTATTAAAGCTGGTACCGTCTCGATTAATGGTTTTTCTGAGGGCGATATTACGACACCTTTTGGTGGTTATAAACAATCTGGCTTCGGCGGTCGTGACAATGGCTTAGAGGCGTTGTCCCAGTATACCCAAACCAAAACTATCTGGTTGGTGAACTAAAAACTGACATTGTCCGCTATCCACGCCCAAGTCAGCATAACCAAAAACATTACAAGGAAGTAAAGTTATGGAAAATATCATCAATACTATCGTCGGGTATATTTGGAGTGACGCCTTAGTCTATCTTGCGTTAGGTGTCGGCATATATTTTACGATTATGACTCGTGCTGTACAAATCCGTTATTTCAAAGAAATGATCAGGCTGTTGTTCGACAAACAAAGTTCATCAGCAGGGATTAGCTCCTTCCAAGCTTTCTGTATGGCACTATCAGGACGTATTGGTGTAGGTAATATTGCTGGGGTGGCAACAGCCATTGCAGCAGGCGGCCCTGGAGCGGTATTTTGGATGATTGTCATGGGCGTGCTAGGCGGTGCTAGCGCTTTTATTGAGTCTACCTTAGCGCAGGTATACAAACATAAGGTCGGTGATCAATATCGTGGCGGCTCCCCGTTCTATATTGAAAGAGGATTGAAGCTAAAACCTTTTGCTATCATCGTCGCTATCGTGACCTGTCTATCTTACGGCGTGTTAGTGCCTGGTGTTCAGGCCAATACCATTGCGGACTCTTTTAATACAGCATTTAATATACCGCCTGTTGTAACAGGAATTATCCTTGTCGTACTCTTAGGTATCATTATATTTGGCGGTGTGAAGCGTATTGCTAATTTTGCAGGAAAAGTCGTACCTGTCATGGCAATTGGTTATATCCTCATGATGGTAATTGTATTGGCATTTAACGCTCAAAATATCCCTGCAATGTTTGCTCTTATCTTTAAGAGCGCTTTTGGCATGGATGCAGTGTTTGGTGGTATGGTTGGAACTGCTATCTCTTGGGGCGTACGCCGTGCTGTTTTCTCAAACGTTGCGGGTGCTGGCGAGGCGACCTTTAGCTCAGCGGCAGCCGAAGTATCACATCCTGCCAAACAAGGCTTAGTGCAAAGCTTCTCTATCTACATCGATACGGTGCTTGTCTGTACTGCAACAGCGCTAATGATTCTATCAACTGGCATGTATAACGTGGTGACCCCTAAAGGTATAACCCTAGTTGATAATATGCCTGGTGTTGAAGCTGGTACGGCATTTACCCAAGCGGCTGTATCTACTGTCTTTAACCAGTATGGAAGTGGTTTTGTTGCGATCGCTATCTTTTTATTCGCCTTCACCTGCTTGGTTGCTTATTACTATATTGCCGAAACTACGTTGGTCTATTTGGACAATAAACTGCGCTACCCTATTCTCAAACATGTACTCAAACTGGTCTTTTTAATCGTTTGTTTCACTGGTAGTGTTCAGTCAATCGGTATGATGTGGGCGTTAGGTGATATAGGGTTTGGCAGTATGTGCTACTTGAATTTCATTGCCATTTTACTGCTAAGTAAAGTTGCTCTAAAAGTTCTAAAAGACTACGACGAGCAGATGAAATTAGGTATAAACCCTGTCTTTGACCCTAGAAAGGCTGGAGTGGATAATGCGGACTTTTGGATAGAATATAGCAATGAGCATGGTCATAAAAAATCGCTCTAATAATAGTGCATTAGAGGTCTGTCAGTATCTACTAGTAAAAAAGTTGCTATCAACATCAAGCAGGCCTCACCTATTTATGTTAAATTGCAAAAAACCATAAGGATATTACGTATAAGATAACCATAGTATTGTATCCATTCATTTGATAGGAAGGTTGAAGATGACACTAGATAACAACGTACTACGTAAACGCACCAGCTTGTTGGGTTCATTATTAGGTGATGCTATTTCTCGCCAATCTGGTGAGCAGACGCTAGATACGATTGAGACGCTGCGCAAAGGCTTTATTCAACAGCGCCGTGAGCCGAATGAGGCACATAAACAGCAGCTTATCGATTTTATTGCTTCTTTGGATAATCAAACCTTAAAAAACGTCATACGCGGCTTTTCTATCTATTTTTTCTTAGCCAATCTAAGCGAAGAGAATTATTTGCGTGAGCAGCGTCATGAGCTGCGTATGCAGTCTGAGCAAAGCTGGGAAGGATCATTTCGTCGTACCTTACTTGAGTGTCGTGAACGTAATATCGAGCCTGCTCAAATGCAAGAGCTGATTGATCAGCTAAAATTTACGCCTGTATTTACGGCGCATCCTACCGAAGCGCGTCGCCGTACAACGATGAATATCTTACAAAGTCTATTCACGCATAGCGACGCCCTAAACAACGTGTCTGAAAACAGCTTCGCCTACGAGCAAGCCAAAGAACAAACGGCGCAAACGATTGATTTGTTATGGTCGTCTGATGAAGTACGTACCCGTAAGCCACTGGTATATGATGAGATTAACAATGGCTTACATTACTTTAATGCCAGTTTGTTCAATGCCATTCCTAAAGTGTATCGTAATATCAAAAAAGCCATTGTCGATATCTATCCAGAGCTTACAGACTATCCACTGCCTGCGTTTATGAGCTTTGGTTCATGGATTGGTGGCGATAGAGATGGCAATCCTTTTGTGACTTTTGAGACCACAGAACTTGCTGTATTGATGCATGCTGATACCGTGCTGCGTCACTATCAAGTGCTACTCAAAAAACTGCGCCGACAGCTGATTCATAGTGACACCATTGTCACCGTCTCACCTGACGTATATGCCAAAATCAAAAGTTATGATGAGCTCGATCAGCGTGTGTTTGACTATAACCTCGATGACTATGGCAATGAGCCATATCGTCGCCTACTCTCTATCATTCTGACTAAAGTCAAAGCAACCAATCGCCGCATCCAAAGCAAAGGCACGGATATCGAAGCTGAAAAAGATGCCTATGCCAATCCAGAAGAATTACTAGAAGACCTGCGCATTATCCGTCAAAGTGTCAATACACACGATACGGCACACAGCGATGGGTTACTGCTAGATGTCATTCGTTTGGTCAAAACTTGCGGCTTTCATTTGGCGGCGCTCGATATCCGTCAAGAGTCGTCATACCATGGCGAAGTGATTGCTGATATCTTTGCTAGTGCCTCCAACCTGCCTGATTATCAGACGCTAAGCGAAACCGAACGTCAAGAGTGGTTGACGCGCTTGCTAGAAAAACCAGGCACGCCGCTTATCTATACTGATAACCTGACAGACAAAACGCGTGAGCAATTGTCACTGATGAATTCGGTCGCCACTCTACGCAAACTGGTGGGTCAGGCTACTTTTGGTAGCTATGTTATCTCGATGACCAATAATGCTAGCCAGCTACTAGAAGTATTGCTGCTCATGCGGTTTGCAGGCTTATGCAGAATTGATGACAAAGGCCAGTTGTCTGCTGATTTGCCAGTTGCACCATTGTTTGAAACCATCGAAGATCTCAAAAATATCGATAAAATCTTGCCTGCCGTGTTAGACAATCCACTGTATCGTGGACTGCTACAGAACACGGACAACACGCAAGAGATTATGCTAGGTTATTCAGACTCATCAAAAGACGGCGGCATTATCACCTCTGCTTGGCAGCTTTATAGTGCACAGCAAACCATTAATAACATTGCTGAGCAATATGGTATAAAAACACGCTTGTTCCATGGTCGTGGCGGTTCTGTGAGCCGTGGTGGTGGATCAACGCACAAAGCCATTGCGGCACAGCCAGCAGGCACGCTGCATGGGCAGATTAAAGTGACTGAGCAAGGCGAAGTGCTCTATGCCAAGTATGCCAATACAGATACTGCCGTGTTTGAGCTGACCATGGCGATCACGGGTACACTCAAAGCCTGCTCTACAAGGTTTGTGGTACAACCAACTGAGTTGCCAGAGTATGAAGCACTGTTTACACGCCTAGCAGACGCGGGTGAACAACGTTATCGAGAGCTTACCGATTATACCGAAGGGTTTTATAAATTCTACTCTAAGGTCACCCCAGTACAAGAGATCTCGTTATTAAACATTGGCTCACGTCCTGCCCATCGCAAAAAAGGCCTACCAAGTAAAACCACATTGCGAGCGATTCCTTGGGTATTTGGCTGGTCACTGGCACGCTTTACCCTACCTGCTTGGTATGGCGTCGGTAGTGCATTAGATAGCGTCAAAAAAGACGAAGCATTGATGAAAGAGATGAACAAGCACTGGCCTTTCTTTAGCGTGTTTATCAGTAATATCGAGATGGCTTTTACCAAAGCCAATATGAATATTGCAGAGGCTTATAGCCAACTGTGTGATGATGAGCCTTTACGCGAAAAAATCATGACAGCGGTCACTGATGAACACACGCTGACCAATTCGGGTCTCAACTCTCTGCTTGAGCAAGATTCTTTATTGTCCAATCAGCAGAATCTTGCTTCATCCTTGCAGTGGCGAGACGCTTATCTAGATCCTATTAACTATATCCAGATTGAGCTGTTAAAGCGTGCCAGACAACAGGACACCCCGAACGATTCGGCACATGGCAACCTGAATGTAGAAGATCCATTAATCCGTAGTATCAATGCGCTAGCTGCAGGGTTACGAAATACTGGTTAAGGTAGCTTTTCGATAAGTAGCTTTCGGATAAACAAAAAGCTTATACCAATTGTCGCAAATATTAAGGCTTCGTTCGCGAAGCCTTAATATTATTCAAAACCCTTTGAAAATAGCTCAAAAGAGTCGTTTACGAACCCTCAAAAAGTAACTGGCTTAAAACGATTCACAAGCTAGCTAAAGCATGGAGCACTAAGCCCACAAAAAAGCCCCATTTCTCTTCTCTTATGTTTATAGAGGAGAAATGGAGCTTAATGTTAGTCACTTACTGACTTATAGCTATCAATATAATCTTATAGTGCTAATAGCAGCCCTAATAACTGGATTCACGATATAAGGTTTGATGTGCTTCTATTCTAAAGTCTTCAGCGCTGACAGCAGGTGTTATACCATGTGCACTGTACTTAGCTTGTATGATCTTTTCTTCCTCACGAAATAGCACGTTTTGCGCTTCTTGCTTGAAGTCATGATAGCTAAGGGCGGTGTCATCTTCATGACCGTCAATAACTATAGGTTCGCTAGGCTGGTTTTGGCTATTCGAATGCTGTTGTACAGTCTGATTAGCATTAGCCTCTTTAGTAATGTTGCTGACTGTTAAACCGTTATTAGTCGTCGACGCTTGAGATAGCGTGGAAGAAATACGGTTAGACATATAGAAGGCGGATATTAGAACAATACAGATGACACTGATAATAGCAAAAACAAGACTACGTGGTCTGATGCTTTTTGGCTCGATATCATTATTCACGTTTTCTGATTCATTCATCGTTACGTACCGTATAATTCATATCATCAATGGCACATAACCGCGCCTTTTACATAATGATACGAATTTTATATTGTGTTGCAACAATTTCTAGTACGAACGTCTCGAATAAATTGATAGACGGTTATTTAACTGTCTGAAATGGTATAAAACATAGCCCCTTTAATCGTTGGTTTCGCGGTATAAGGTGGTCTGCGACTCTTGTCTAAAGTCCTCATAAGTTATAGCAGCTTCCTCAGTAGCTGTAACAGTGGCATCATTTTCTGGTGTAGGAGCTTCAGAAGTTGACTCTCGCTCATTAGCAGCTGGCAGGTCCTGTCTATTGTTGTCCAAAGCATCTTGCTGAGTAGTGGCTGGTTGCGTACTTACAGGGTCAACGCTATCCGTAGTTGTTTGACTATCAGTAGACAGTGCTGGATCAGCACTAACAGCTGGTGTACTGTCTATCTCTACATTACCATCAGTGCTGTTGACTATACTATCAACCGTAGAAGTAGATAAGACTCCTGAAAATACAAGCATTAATGCAATAGCAATCAATACGATTAAACCAATCGACATAGCCATCATGAGAGGTTTCTTGCTTTTGATCACTTTATTGTCTATGACTGGCTCTTCGATAGCTGATTCAGACACATTCTCAATTTTTAAAGAGATGTTTAAAGAATCATCATCTGATATATCATTTATGTTAGATTCACTATGGTCAATCGTAGAGGATGACTCTGTTTGATTGCTACTATCTATATTGTTGCGATCTATATATTCTGAGGCTTCTGTATCTGAACTGACATCATTGACATCATTGACATCAATACTAATACTGTCGCTATCATTGGCGATATTCAGCACATTATTTTCAGATATATTTTCAAATACTGTACTTGTATTTGAAGCTTTAGAGGGAATGTTTGCTGCTGTAGCATTTTCCGTTTCTAGCAATAATTCTTGTTCACTGCTTTGATCTTCAAACAGTTGCAACTCTTCTGTACTCAAGGGTTCGAAAGCGGCAAGGTTCTTTGCACTTTCTAGTGTTTCAAACTCAGCCTGATCGTTCTCTTCAGAACCATGGACTCGATTAATAAAGCGTTCGTAGATGTCATTGTTATTACGCTTACGCGATTTTTGGTCAATAATTCTAGCCAATTTTTCATCAAAATCGGTGCCAGCGTCTTTTTTTTCGTCGCTCATAGAATAATACCAAACCAGTTTTTCTACTGGTGTTAAATGATTGCTAGAATGAATTTTCTTACTATAGTGTAACAGTGTTATTAGCCAACAATATAGTTGCTCAACCTATTATCTTCAAGCACAATTTATGGGATAACGCTAATATTGATAAGAACTATTCTAAATAATATGATAAATCAACCTTAAGAACTGATCTATGTAGAGATAGCATAGACTATGACAGGCTCAATAGTATGGATTTAAAACAGCTTAATGCGTTTATCGCGGTTGCCGATTTGCGCAGCTTTAGCGCTGCCGCCACCAAGACAGGACTGTCACAGCCAAGCCTGAGTCGATTGCTAAAACAGCTAGAGACTGACATGGGCGTGGTGCTTATTGATCGTTACCACAGACCACTACATCTGACAGAAGCAGGCAGTTTTTTCTACGATAAAATAAGCACGATACTGACCGAGATTGATACCGTGACTAGTATGACTCAGCGTCTATCAGCACCAAGCAGCGTTTTAAATATAGGTTTTGTGCCCTCAGTGCTATATGGTCTGTTGCCTGAAATCATTGCCACGCTTAAACAGTTCAGCCCTGATATCGACGTTAATTTAAAAGACATTAGCTCATATCAACAAATCGATGCCCTCAAGTCTGGTGAGATTGATATTGGTTTTGGCCGATTTGCCCATCAAGATCCATGGATTCAGCAGATTCTGCTACGTCATGAACGCTATGTGGTGGCATTGCCAAAATCACATCCGCTTGCCAATGTACGTAAGCAGCGCTTGATAGACCTAGCAAACAATCGCTTAATTTTATATCATCAAACACATTTGCCAGTATCGTCCACGGTGACGACAGAGACAAGGACCCAAGCAAACGACAAGTTATCTACAAATAGAGTCAACCGTGCTGCTACTCACGAAGCAGCATCTAGCGAGCCTATTACTGAGCCTTTACTACATCTTTTTGCCCAGTATGGCATCTCACCTTTCATGACCACGACAGTCAGCGATTTGCAGGTAGCATTGGGACTGGTCGCGGCAGGAGAAGGCATTACATTGGTGCCTGCCAGTTTGCAAACCGTACGTACGGAACAGATCAGCTACCAACGTTTGGTTCATGAAAATGTTACCTCCCCTATTTATTTACACACCCTCAAAGACTTTGTACATCCCAAAATACCTGACTTGCTTACGGCCATTTATCACGTCTACGAACAGCGCGGCATTACTTATCGGCAGCAAAATTTTGTGTCACAGGCCTAAATGGGCAGATATCCGATGAATATTGTGTTATAAAGAACCGCCAAAAATAATTCATTTTAAATATTGATATTATTTTATAAGTATGCTAACTAACAAGAATAGCAATGCAAACAAATAGTAATAATAACTAGAATAATCATTCTCCTAGACAGTGTTGGTGTGATAAAGTCGATACGATGTAAATCGTTTTATATTTAGACGATTTATAGGACGTTCTTTCATGATCATTGGCAAGCTGACACAGGTAAGTGATAATTTGCTGTTTTAACCATTTCGAGGTATTCATGTCCATACAACAACTCAACAACCCAAGTGCCCCTGACGATAGCGTTGCCTCGCAACAAGAGGGCTTTAGCTGGCGCATCTTTGGTCCAGGCATTTTGATGGCAACTGCTGCCATTGGTGGTTCGCATTTGATTTCATCAACACAGGCCGGTGCTATCTATGGCTGGCAATTGGCCATTATGATTGTATTGGCCAACGTGTTTAAGTATCCGTTTTTTCGCTTTGCAACTGACTACGTCTACGATACTGGCGAGAGTTTGATTGCAGGCTATGCCAAACGCTCAAAGGTATATCTTTGGGTATATTTCATTCTTTCTATCTTGTCAGCGGTTATTAGTACGGGTGCGGTCTCACTTATTGCGGCCGTAATTTTGGGCTTTATGTTGCCAGCCTCACTTGGTCTGTCGACAATGGCGTTATCTCTCATTATCGTCGCGGTCTCTTGGTTCTTTTTGATTGCAGGGCATTATAAGTTGCTCGATGGTGTGACTAAGTGGATTATGATTGCGCTTACCACGGCAACCGTTGCTGCAGTTATCATTGCTGCTGGCAAGCCAACCGTTATGGCAGTAGATTTTGTGGTGGTCTCTCCTTGGAACCTAGCCACGTTGGGCTTCATCGTAGCACTTATGGGCTGGATGCCAGCACCGCTAGAGTTTGCAGCGATTACCTCTATGTGGACCTCTGCCAAAGTCAAAGCAGATCACACCACGCATAGCCAAGGCTTGTTAGATTTCAATGTTGGCTATGCAGTATCAGCGATATTAGCGTTGTTCTTCTTATCGTTAGGTGTGTTTGTCCAGTACGGATCAGGACAAGAGATTGAATTGGTCGGCGGTGCTTATATCAACCAGTTAATCAATATGTATACCGCAACCATTGGTGAATGGTCGAGATTGCTGGTCGCTTTCGTCGCCTTTATGTGTATGTTTGGCACGACCATCACCTGTGCTGATGGCTATGGACGTGCTAATGCTGAATGCTGGCGCCTGCTAAAAGGTGAAAGCGAAATCAATAAAAAGCAAATCGCTTTTTGGACGACCTATGCCATCGGTGGTGGTCTAGTAATTATCACTTTCTTCACAGGACAACTAGGCGCTATGCTTAAGTTTGCCATGATATCGGCGTTCGTCTCTGCGCCTATTTTTGGTTGGTTAAACTACTCATTGGTTAAAAAGCATAAGAAACTGTCAGCAGGTATGAACGCCCTGTCTATCGCGGGTCTAATATTCTTGGCAGGCTTCGCGTTATTGTTCTTGGCCAATATGGCAGGTTTATTTGCTTAACCCTTTGCTTAATTTAAAACTCATCGCTTAACAATCTTATTTAAGCGAAACATAAGCCCTAATAGCCTAGCTGTTGGGGCTTTTTAATGGGTGTAACTATATCAATAAAGCAAGGCAGCTTTAGTAATTGTAACTAAATGTAAAAAATAGAAGATTCTAAAAGCTGTGATTTTAAGCAATATGAATACTTATTGTGAGAAATTACCAATAACTGCATAATGCTATTTGAATAATGAATACTATTAAAAAAACTACATTCAATTATTATTTAAATTAAATATTTATTGAGAACTCAAACTTTTCAGGCATGAATAATTGAGTATAATCAGCTACAACAATTAGAATATTTTCCCTCCATGTAAGGACAATCATATGACTTCATCTTCAGCAGGCGCGCGCTTTCGCAATGCCCTCACTCAAAAAAATGATAACAACCAACCATTACAGATTGCAGGTGCTATCAATGCCTATACAGCGATGATGGCGACCCAAGTTGGTCACCAAGCGTTGTATCTCTCTGGTGCTGGCGTGGCCAATGCCTCATTTGGTTTACCTGATCTCGGTATGACCAGCCTTGATAACGTACTAGAAGATGCACGCCGTATCACTGATGCAGTCGACACCCCATTATTGGTCGATATCGATACGGGCTTTGGTGGCGCATTTAACATCGCTCAAACCATCAGAAAGATGGAAAAAGCAGGCGTCGCGGCAGTACATATAGAAGACCAAGTGGCGCAAAAACGTTGTGGCCATCGCCCTAACAAAGAAATCGTTAGTATCTCAGAGATGGTTGATCGTCTAAAAGCGGCGTTGGACGCAAAGACTGACCCTAACTTTGTAGTGATGGCTCGTACAGACGCTCTATCAGTAGAAGGTTTGGACGCTGCTGTTGAACGTGCCGTTGCCTTCCAAGAAGCGGGCGCAGATATGATCTTTGCAGAAGCGCTGACCGATATCGAGATGTATCGTAAGTTCACTGATGTGTTGGATATTCCAGTACTAGCAAACATGACAGAGTTTGGTCAGACAGATCTATATACTACTGACCAGTTGTATAGTGTGGGTGTCGAGATGGTGCTATATCCACTATCAGCATTCCGTGCGATGAACAAAGCGGCATTGAACGTTTATCAGCACTTGTTAGATGATGGCACGCAAGACAAAGTCGTCGATACCATGCAAACTCGCATGGAGCTATATGATTTCTTGAATTATCATGAGTTTGAGCAGACACTAGACAAGCTATTTGCTGATAATAAGTAGTTAATAACTAATAATTGCCAAGTAGCAACGCCGAAACGATAAACCGCCTCTGTGTGCTTTATCGTTTCAAAACTCGTCTTCATTTACCTTTAGGTTATTTATGCCATTTTTTACTGCTCATACGGTTGTCAAATCCTCACTACTTAGTAGCACGCTTGCGGCGCTGTTGTTCATGACGGGCTGTGATAAAACACCAGAAAACGTCGACGATACTACCAGTGATACGAGCGAAACTGTTGTTAGCGAAAGCGAAACTGCGCCATCAGAGACTGATGCTCAAAATGACTTGATCATGACGACGATTACGTTAGATACCGTCAACAGCCTATTGTTTGCACCAATCATTAATAGCGGCGCGCTCAGTGCAGAGCAAGTCAGCTGCCTTGAATCACGCGACAAAGATTTGGGTAAAGCGGAAGTCGATCGTTTCTATAAAAGTCAGTTTACCGATGCGGAGTTAAAAGAGTTAGATGACTTTTATACGTCGGATGTGGGTAAAAAATTACTTGCTTTTGGCAATGAGCAATTGCGCGTCATGAATGGCGAAGAAGTAGCAACGCCAATGGCTGACCCTACCCCTGAAGAAATGAATGAGATTCAGACATTTATGGAGTCACCACTGGGTGCCAAGTATATGAAGATCAACAATGCAGAAGGCGAAGGCAGCGCGATGGAAGTCTTAAATGGCCCTATCGAAGCTGAGTTTGAGCGTTGTAACGTCGATTTAGACGGTCCACAGCCTGAACAGCCTGCATAACGCTAAACTGGCGCTGTAGTCATTAACCAATAAATTTATTGTCAAAAACACCGCTTTCACTCAAAAAAGCTACCAACAAAAGGAATGTAAACATGGCAGCACAGAAAGAACTTTCAGGCGCAGGTCTACGTGGACAAGTCGCTGGTAAAACCTCTCTATCTACCGTTGGCAAATCAGGCTCTGGTCTGACCTATCGCGGTTATGATGTATCAGAGCTGGCAGATAAGTGTATTTTTGAAGAAGTGGCTTATTTGCTGTTATACGGCAACTTGCCTACTCAAAGCGAGCTTGACGCCTATCAAGCCAAACTAAAAAGCTTACGCGGCCTACCACAAGCGTTAAAAGACGTGCTTGAACGTATTCCAGCCGACGCACATCCAATGGATGTGCTACGTACTGGCTGCTCTATGCTTGGCAACCTTGAAACCGAAACTGATTTTGCTCAGCAAAACGATCAAACTGATCGTATGCTAGCGGCCTTCCCGTCGATTATCAACTATTGGTATCGCTTCACCCATGACAATGTACGTATCGAGACCGATACAGATGATGCCACCATTGGCGGTCATTTCTTACATTTGCTCAAAGGCGAAAAACCAAACGAGCTACACGAGAAAGTAATGAACGTCTCGCTTATCCTTTATGCAGAGCATGAGTTTAACGCGTCGACCTTTACCGCTCGTGTGTGTGCATCTACCTTATCTGATATTCATTCTTGTATCACTGGTGCAATCGGTTCACTACGTGGTCCATTGCATGGTGGAGCGAATGAAGCGGCGATGGATATGATTGAAGGCTTTAGCTCACCTGATGAAGCCGAAGAAGAAATGATGGGCATGTTGGCTCGTAAAGACAAAATTATGGGCTTTGGTCATGCGATCTATAGCGAGTCAGATCCGCGTAACGTGGTGATTAAAGGTTGGGCTGAGAAGCTAGCTGCGGACGTTGGTGACGAAGTTTTGTACCCAGTATCAGTACGCTGTGAAGAAGTCATGTGGCGTGAGAAGAAGCTGTTCTGTAATGCTGATTTCTTCCATGCTTCTGCTTATCACTTTATGGGTATTCCAACCAAGCTATTCACACCTATCTTTGTCTGCTCACGTCTGACTGGTTGGGCAGCTCACGTGTTTGAGCAACGTGCCAATAACCGTATCATTCGTCCAAGTGCAGAATATACAGGTGAAGATCTGCGCCCAGTACCAGATATGAGCGCGCGTTAAACGGCTGTTATTTAGCAATTATTAAGATGATTTGTGCTAAATAATCTTATCAGCTAGCGGCAGTGTTAGCTGATACAGGTATGATGATTGAGCCTTGCTATGATCTTTGCAGGTTTAATCGTCATACGCTATCTTTTTTATAGACCACGCCCTTTTAATTTTCAATATCGCTTCTTTAGCAAAGCCTATGATAACGAACGATGATTTTGCTAAAGGAATGAATTTTTACCTAATATCCACGCTTAACTACTTATTATAATTAGCCAACAGCCAAAGGTGACTTATGGACAACGCCCTAGTACAACCAATGAACGATGAATTTAAAAAGCCACTTCCCGGTACTGACCTTTATTATTTTGACACCCGCGAGGCTGTCGAGAGTATTGAAGCTGGCGCGTATGACAAGCTACCGTTTTGCTCAAAAGTATTGTGCGAAAATCTAGTACGCCGTTGCCCACCAGAAGAGTTAACCGATGCGCTAAAACAGCATATCGAAGGCAAGCAAGATCTAGACTTTCCTTGGTACCCTGCCCGCGTGGTTTGTCATGATATCTTAGGTCAGACTGCCTTTGTTGATTTGGCAGGTTTGCGTGATGCTATCGCTGAACAAGGCGGTGATCCGTCTAAAGTAAACCCTATCGTGCCAACTCAGCTTATCGTTGACCATTCATTGGCCGTTGAGCACGCAGGCTTCGAAGATAACGCATTTGAGAAAAACCGTGCGATTGAAGAGCGCCGCAACGATGATCGCTTTCACTTTATTAACTGGTGCCAGTATGCCTTTGACAATGTGAACGTCGTACCGCCTGGTAATGGCATTATGCATCAGATTAACCTAGAAAAAATGTCACCTGTCGTACAGGTCGTGCACAATAAAGCGGGTGAAGAAGTTGCGTTTGCCGATACATTGGTTGGTACTGATAGCCACACGCCGATGGTCGATGCACTAGGCGTTATCTCAATCGGTGTTGGCGGTTTAGAAGCCGAAAGCGTCATGCTGGGTAACCCATCATATATGCGCCTGCCTGATTACGTTGGTGTCAAGCTCACTGGAAAATTGCAAAAAGGCATCACTGGTACGGATCTCGTACTGGCGATGACCGAGTTCTTACGCGACGCAGGTGTGGTCTCTACCTATATTGAATTCTTTGGCGACGGTGCACGCCAGCTAAGTGTCGGTGACCGCGCTTCTATCTCCAATATGACACCTGAATATGGTGCCACTGCCGCGATGTTCTATATCGATGAGCAAACCACTGACTATCTACGTTTGACTGGTCGCTCTGAAGAGCAGATTAAATTGGTTGAGCAATACGCCAAGCAAACGGGCCTATGGGCTGACGGCATGGAAAAAGCCGAGTATGCCCGCGTGCTTGAGTTTGATCTATCATCAGTAGTACGTAATATGGCAGGCCCTTCGCGTCCTCATGCGCGTGTATCGACCACTGACTTGGTTGCCAAAGGTATCGCTCATGGCGCTGATGAAAAACTACCTGAACCAAAGGATGGTTTGATGCCAGATGGCGCGGTTATTATCGCTGCTATCACCAGTTGTACCAACACCTCAAATCCACGCAACATGGTTGCCGCAGGCCTTGTCGCCCGTAACGCTAATGCCAAAGGCTTGCTACGTAAACCTTGGGTAAAATCTTCACTAGCGCCCGGCTCAAAAACCGTCAAAATGTACTTAGAAGAAGCAGGACTGATGCCTGAGTTACAAGAAATCGGTTTTGACGTGGTTGGTTTTGCCTGTACGACGTGTAACGGCATGAGCGGTGCGCTCGATCCTGATATCGAAAAAGAAATCATTGATAACGATTTATTTACCACGGCTGTGCTATCTGGTAACCGTAACTTTGATGGTCGTATCCATCCGTATGCTAAGCAAGCATTTTTGGCATCGCCGCCACTGGTTATTGCTTATGCCATTGCTGGTAACATCCGCTTTGATATCGAAAAAGACTCATTGGGTAAAGACCAAAACGGCAATGACGTCTATCTAAAAGATATCTGGTTTGATGATGAAGAGGTTGATGCCATCGTCGCTGCTGCTGTTAAGCCTGAACAATTTAATGCCGTATATATCCCAATGTTTGATGAAGCCAAAAAAGACACAGGTAAGGCACTAAGCCCATTATATGACTGGCGTGAAATGACCACTTATATCCGCCGTCCGCCGTACTGGGAAGGCAAAATGGCTAAGAAAAATAAACTGACAGGCTTACGTCCGCTTGCAGTCCTTGGTGATAACATTACAACCGACCATATGTCACCATCAAATGCCATTCTTGGCTCATCAGCAGCTGGCGAGTATCTCGATACCATGGGCTTGCCTGCTGAGGACTATAACTCATACGCAACCCATCGCGGCGACCATTTAACCGCGCAACGTGCCACCTTTGCCAACCCTAAACTATTGAACGAAATGGTACGCGATGAAGATGGCGAAGTTGTCCAAGGCTCACTGGCGCGCGTCGAACCAGAAGGTCAAGTCATGCGCATGTGGGAAGCGATTGAGACCTACATGAACCGTGAGCAGCCGCTTATCATCATCGCAGGTGATGGTTATGGTCAAGGCTCAAGCCGTGACTGGGCTGCCAAAGGCGTCCGTCTCGCTGGCGTAGAAGCTGTCGTTGCTGAGGACTTTGAGCGTATTCATCGTCAAAATTTAGTGGGCATGGGCGCGCTACCGCTACAGTTCGAAGAAGGTACGACTCGCCATACGCTAAATATCGATGGTACAGAAACGTTTGATGTTACGGGCGAAGTGTCTGCTGGCGGGCTGATGACTCTAGTGATTCATCGTGCCGATGGTAGTACCACTGAGACACCTATTATCTGCCGCTTAGATACGGCTGATGAAGTAAAAATGTACAATGCTGGTGGTATGCTACAACGTTTTGCTAAAGAGTTTATCGAAGGTACGCTAGATATTGTCTAGCATTATCCTGTAGGTTTTAGCATGATAAATAGCAAGATATAAAAGTCGCCGATGTTGTATAACTTGTTTATATGACATCAGCTTTTATTTGCTTTCACGTTCTATACATTGGCTTCCTCATTTGTATCTAAATATTAGGTAGTAGCTAAATATTGAGTTTGCTTAATTAATGGCGTAATATGTACTATATATTGTACAAGTTACAAAGTACATCATGAGAGGAGTGAGCCATGAGAGTCGTTAGTTTTTCAGAAGCCAGAAAGCACCTAAAATCCGTCTTAGATACGGTAAACGATGATGCCAACGCTACTATCGTAACCCGCCGTGACGCTGATGATGCGGTTGTGATGTCGCTTGATTATTACAATAGCCTGATGGAAACCGTCTATCTACTCAAATCTCCTGCTAATGCGGCTCACTTAGCGGACTCTATTGCCCAATACCAAGCTGGCAAGACTGTTACGCGTGAATTAATTGATATGGTAGATGACAGTGATGATAATGATCATACGGATAGCAACATTGAAAATGCTTGAGCTCAAAGGCTTTAATAAACATAAAAGGTCTGATAATGAATGAGCAACTAGCATGGACAGATGCTGCGTGGAAGGACTATCTGTACTGGCAAACACAAGACAAAAAAACAATCAAACGCATTAACAAACTCATTACCGAATGTAGGCGTAGTCCATTTGAAGGCATTGGCAAACCTGAACCTCTAAAAGAAAACCTATCAGGATTTTGGTCCCGACGCATTGATGACGCTAATCGTTTGGTATATGCCGTCGATGATAATTACCTCACGATTATTTCTTGCCGCTATCATTATTAACGAGCGCTCTTAGTCGTTTGGGTTTGTTTGTCGATTACACTACACCCAATCTTATAACAATATAAAAAGGACTTAATAAAGTGGCCCAAACTAACTCTCAATCAAAACCCTTTTTTGCCCCGCAAATATCCGTTCCTGCTACCTATATGCGCGGTGGTACCTCAAAAGGCACTTTCTTTAAATTATCTGATTTACCTGAGCGTTGCCAAGTCGCTGGCAAGTCACGTGATAACTTCCTATTACGGGTCATCGGCAGCCCAGATCCTTACGGCAAGCAGATTGATGGTTTGGGCAATGGTAGCTCTAGTACGTCAAAAACGGTAATTTTATCGGCTTCTGAAAAATCAGACCACGATGTGAATTATCTGTTCGGACAAGTTAATATCGCCAAGCCTATGATTGATTGGGCGGGTAACTGTGGCAACTTAACTGCGGCCGTTGGCGCCTGTGCGATTAATATGGGTCTAGTCGATGCTGACAAGATTGCTAATAGTATCGACGACAATGCAGATAGCGGGATTTTTGAAGTACGCATTTGGCAAGAAAATATCGGTAAAACGATTATTGCGCATGTGCCTGTCTATTTAGATGAAAAAAACAAAGTACAAGTTCAAGAAACGGGCGATTTTGAATTAGATGGTGTAACCTTCCCTGCTGCTGAAGTCAAAATTGAGTTTATCGATCCTGTAGATGCCACCAGCGATATGTTCCCTACTGGCAACTTGGTCGATGACTTCGATGTAACTGGCTGCGGTTTAAATGCCGATAGCATCAAAGCGACCTTTATTAGCGCAGGCATCCCAACCATCTTTATGAAAGCAGAAGATTTAAACTTTACTGGTACTGAATTACAAGGCGACATCAATAGCGATGGTGAGCTACTTGCCAAACTTGAGAAAATCCGTGCCACAGGCGGTGTAGCGATGGGATTATTTAAAGATGTGAGCGAGGCACAGACCAGCCAACACATTCCTAAAGTCGCTTGGGTTGGCGCAGCACAGAGCTATACCGCCTCTAGTGGTAAATCGGTCGATATGGACGAGATTGACTTAGTCGTACGTGCCATGAGTATGGGTCAATTGCATCATGCCATGATGGGCACAGCAGCAGTCGCTATTGCCGCCGCGGCAACCACACAAGGCACACTCGTCAATCAAGCAGCAGGTGCTGGCGAGCTGACAGAGGTGCGTTTTGGCCATCCATCAGGGACATTACTCGTCGGTGGTAAGACTGAACAGGTCGATGGACGCTGGCAAGCCAAAAAAGTATCGATGAGTCGCTCAGCAAGGCGTATCATGGTTGGTGAAGTTTTTGTGCCAGCGGATGCGTTTTAAGCGTAGTCATGGCTTATTTCAATTTGCGATAGAGTTTTATGCCAACATCTCCCCAACCCCGCCGTGTACAGCTAGACAAAAAGCCTCCCGTCGAGAAAAAAGAACGACGAGCGCTGCTTTGGGATATTCTAAAAAAACTGGCGGTATTTGCTAAACCTTATCGCCTGCTTATTATCGCTACCTTAGTGCTGACCGCCCTAGGTTCTTTTACCGCTCAGGTCAATGCGTTTGTACTGCGTTATACCGTCGATACCTTGACCGAAATTGCCACGCTTGCCGAGCCATGGCAAGCAGGTCTGCGTATGTTAGGTATTATTAGTGCTGTATTGCTGACCAAAGAGATCCTGTCGATATTCATCTCTTTTGGTCAGCGGTTTTTTGGTGAAAAAATTCGTATCAACTTATCTCGTGACTTGTCCCAAAAAATCATTGAGCGCATCCTTACCTATCGCATGGCGTTTTATACCAGTAGTGAAAACGACAGTGGTAAATTGCAAACCCGTATTGATTACGGGGTTAGCAGTCTTACCAGCCTAGTGCAAAACTTCTTTATCGACATGCTACCGCTATTTGCCAATGCAATTGTGGCACTTATCATCATGTTTTCGACCAATTTTTGGGTTGGTATGGTCGGTCTTATTATCATACCCATTTACTTCTTTATCAGCCAAAAACAAGCACGCCGTCTGCAAGGTTTTCGTCGGCAGATGAGGGGGTTTCGAGAAGCCAAAAGCGGTTTGGTGATCTCTTTGATTAATTCGATTAGCGTGGTGAAATCCTTTGTCCGTGAGTCCATCGAGGCTGAGAAGCACTTAGCCATTCAAAAAGAAATGACTGACAACCAGCTGCGCATTCGTAGTATTGGCTTTATTTATGATGCCATCAAAACCTTTATCGAGCAGATTGGTGTGGTGGTTATCATCCTTCTCACCGCTTATTTTGTGCTAAAAGGCGAGATGACTATTGGCATGATTTTGTTTCATGTCATGCTGTTTCAAAACGTCGCCGCCCCTATCCGTCAATTACACCGCATCTACGACCAGATCAATAATGCATTGACCTATGCCGAAGGTTTTTTTGATATTTTAGAAGATGACAAGCAAGTCGAAAACATCGATGGTATCAGTAGCGAAAACCTAAAGGGTCATATCGATCTTAAAAACGTTGATTTTACCTATCCTAATGGTACCCAAGCGCTAAAAAACGTCAGCTTTACCATCAAGCCCAATCGTATTACCGCGTTGGTCGGCCTTTCTGGCGCAGGCAAAAGTACCATCATCAATCTATTGGTCAAGTTCTATGCCCCAGACGCTGGCACGATTTGCCTAGATGGGCATGATTTGGCTGACTGTGATACCCACGAATTGCGTCAGCGCATCGGCCTAGTACTACAGAGCAATCATATTTTTTCGGGTACTATCAGTGAAAACATCCGTTATGGCGATATGAATGCTAGCGAAGATGACATCATCGTGGCTGCGAAAAAAGCCTCTATCCACGAGCAGATCATAGGGTTAGCTGATGGCTATGAGAGTACTGCCAAATCCTTATCAGGTGGTCAACAGCAGCGTATCGCGCTGGCAAGGATGTTTTTAAAAGACCCGCCTATTGTGTTTTTGGATGAGCCGACAGCCAGTCTAGATGCTATCGCCAGTCAGCAGGTCAAAAAAAGCCTAGATCTGATCAAAAAAGACCGTACCGTCATTATGGTCTCGCACAATATCGCCCAAATTATCGATGCCGACGATCTCGTGGTGATAGAAAATGGCGAAGTGGTTGAGACAGGTACACACGAGGTACTTTATGCTCAACGCGGCAAATACTTTGAAATTTTCAGCGCTATGTCTGATAGCCTAAACTTAGACAAAATCAGCCAGACCCTAAACGGTTAGGAATGGTTAATGCCTGCCTAAATCGTTATAATGCCAATCTTTTACTGCCTATTGCCAGAAGCTAGCCCACTATGACTTGTGAATTTTCTTTAAAAACCTTTGACGAGCTGACCTCAGTTGATCTTTATCATATTTTAAAGGCGCGCTCGCAAGTGTTTGTCGTCGAACAAAACTGTGCCTATCAAGATATGGATGAAGTGGATTTTGATTGCTTGCACCTAATCGCTCATCAAAACGCAGCATTGGTGGGCTATTGCCGTATCATTCCACCTGAGTTTAATAAGCTAAAATCCAATCTATCAGTAGCTGATCCTGCGATTAAGACCAACCACACCGCGATGCCTGCTATCGGTAGAGTGCTTGTACTATCAGAGCATAGAGGTGATGGCCTAGCACGGCAGATGATGAATCAAGCTATTGCGCAGTGCCGAAAAAAGTACGGTAAAAAGCGTCCGATTATCATCTCGGCACAGGTTTACTTACTTAGTTTTTATGAGTCGCTAGGTTTTGTGCCTGAAGGCGAGCACTACCTCGAGGACAATATCGAGCATGTAAAAATGGTGCTATACGTTGCTAAGAAAAACAAAATCAAAAAAGAGAGCACGGATACTGCGTCAACCATGACCAAAGTTTTAAGTTTCCTGCTGTTTATCATGGCTGCTTTGTTTGTTTTAGGTCTGTTGTACTTAATGATTTAGACCGCTGCTAACGTCTTAATTCTTAACATAATTCAAATTGGTTGTTCCATATTGAGTATGCTACTTTTAAATAATGATTCCTTTAAAAGGATGGCTGAGATAATCAGCTCAGTCTCAGTCAAGGAAGTAGCACACTCAGGATGAGGAACCAACCATGTCGAATAATCACTTAGATAACCATTCAAATACAAACGATGCGACGGTAGAGAGTAATGTCCGTCCAGAATATGACAATGAAATTCAAAAAATCGCCGATTACGTTCTTAATTATTCAATAGACGAGCAGTCCCTAAACCCTACTGATGCGTGGAATACCGCACGCCACTGTCTAATGGACACGCTTGGCTGCGGTTTATTGGCGCTGCGCTTCCCCGAGTGTACCAAGCACTTGGGGCCTGATTGCTTCGATCAAATAACACCGCATGGCGCTCGCGTCCCTGGCACCTCCTATAGACTAGACCCCATCAAGGCCGCTTTTGATATTGGCTGTATGGTGCGCTGGCTTGACTATAACGATACGTGGCTTGCTGCCGAATGGGGCCATCCTTCTGATAATCTGGGTGGTATCCTGGCGGTCGCCGACTATATTAGTCAGAAAAATATCAGCCAAGGACAAGCACCACTGACCATGAGAGCAGTGCTTGAAGCCATGATAATGGCGCATGAAATTCAAGGCGTACTGGCACTAGAAAACTCATTCAACCGTGTGGGGCTCGATCATGTATTTTTGGTCAAGTTAGCATCAACAGCCGTCGTTGCAAAACTTTATCAGCTGCCCCGTGAGCGCATCATGGCAGCCATCTCACAAGCCATCGTCGATGGTCAGGCACTGCGCACCTATCGGCATGCACCCAATGCTGGCAGCCGAAAATCATGGGCAGCAGGCGATGCAACCAGCCGTGCGGTACGTCTGGTAGATATCACAGCACGTGGTGAAATGGGTATCCCTGGCGCACTAACCGCACCGCAGTGGGGATTCTATGATGTGCTATTTAGCCATACCAATAAGGATCTAGCGATCAAGCCTGAAGGCGAACGTCGCTTTAAATTCCAGCGTGATTTTGGTAGTTACGTGATGGAAAACATCTTATTTAAAATAAGCTTTCCGGCTGAGTTTCATGCTCAGACCGCTTGTGAAGCGGCTGTCATTTTGCACCCACATGTGAAAGGTCGAATTGATGATATTGAAAAAATTGTCCTAACCACCCATGATTCAGCGATTCGCATCATCTCAAAAGAAGGCGCGCTTGCCAATCCCGCCGATCGAGATCACTGCTTACAATATATGGTGGCTGTTCCCTTATTGACAGGCGATCTGATGGCGGAGAACTATGAAGATGATTATCACGAAGAGCATTTATCAATCGATGAGCTGCGTAGCAAGATGGTAGTAGAAGAAAACGCGCAGTATTCAAAAGACTACCATGACCCCAGTAAGCGCTCTATTGCCAATGCCATTCAAGTATTTTTTACAGATGGCACCAGTACAGAAAAAGTGGCTGTAGAGTATCCTATCGGGCATAAACGCCGCCGCGCTGAGGGCATCCCTGTACTGGAAGCCAAGTTCCGCGCCAGTCTGGCAACTCGCTTTATCGACAGTCGTGGTCAGCAGATAATTGAGCTGTGCGATGATCAAGAAAGACTAGAACAAACACCCGTTAATGAGTTTATGGCGCTATTTATGGCTTATTAGTATTGTAAGGTTGGTTTCTTAGTGTTCTCACCTACCCTATCAATATAACTCATCATCACGTTACCAAGGTATTGACTCTCCAGCCCAATCGACAAAACTGCCTGACTGGGTAGCAGTCATACCTGAAAGCACTTCCAATAAGCACTCCGCGCTATATGCTGGCGAGAATAGATGTCCTTCAGCGACATTGCCTTGAAACGGTGCAGAAAGTTGGGTATTTACGGTGCCTGGTTGCATAACCACCACGCACACATCTTTAAGTGATCTGCCCCATTCGATACTCAGGTTTTTCATCCCCATATTAAGAGCGGCCTTGCTCATTCTATAGCTATACCAGCCGCCTAGCTGATTGTCAGTGATACTACCGACGCGGGCTGATACGGTCGCAAAAATAGCAGGGTGACTGGCGTTGCGATCAGCCTTGGCGAGCAACGGTTTGATGTGTTTGGCTATCAGCAAACTTGCTAGCGCATTGATTTGCATATTTTGCAAAAAGAACTCTGTTTCCATCTGTCGCAAGGCCTTTTCTGGCTGCGCTGTCTCTGTATGTAGTAATCCTACACAGTTGATTACCCAATCCACATGACCGACTGTCTGTTTGATGGTATCGGCAGCTTTTTTAATACTATCCTCATCACTGACATTCATTGGTAGCCAGTGCAGGTTTTCTGCTTCAATGTTTGGCCCATTTCGATGATAAGTAGCAAATACTTGTGTGCGATGGCTTTGATGAGATTGACTGTCCATCTGACTCACAGTCGTTTTCTGTATTAGCTGCTGCACCATGGCCTGACCAATACCACCTGTTCCGCCGATGATAAGATAGGTTTTATTATTCATTTCGTTATTCATATGGCACCTTCCTTTTTTTAATATGTCTCTTTGATACGCTTTTTGACACGATTGGGTTTCATTTATTCATTTTGGCTGACTTTATAAGCGTTTACTATGATAAAAATAATACAAGTCATCCTCATTCTATATACGCTACAATAATCTATAACGATTAGAACGCGCATTTTTTGCTTCCTATTTCTTATATTGACGCCTTCATACGGATATTATCGCATTATGCTATCACCCCAAGATCAACTGACCGAGCTGGTACGAGCCTTAGAGACCGATCAGCACGTCTTTGCCACTGACCCGTTATTAATCACGGAAAAGCTACAGGGCGAGGATGGCACGCCTATTCAAAAGCTGCATCGACGGGCGTCACGTATAGATAGTAACGGGGCGCTTGAGCGTGTGCTAGGCAAGATTGATGGTCGCATAAAGGGTATTATGATCGTTATGAGCGTGGTGTGGTGTATCTCAGGGTTTTTGGGGTTATTTACGTTATTGCAGTCTAATGTTGTGAATTTCTTTTATGTGTTGGTCTGTCTGCTTGGCTTTCATACCATTATGCTTGGTGGCTGGCTTGCCATGACCCTTGTCAATCGAGATCAACAATCGCCCAGTTGGTTTGCGAGCTTTGTCAGTCCAAGTTATCTCATACGCGGTAAGGACGATGTGACCAAGGCGGCCGTCGATCTGTATGAGCGCCAGTTACAGCACAGCGGTATGCGTTGGTATTTGGGGCGGTTTAGCCATCAGTTGTGGCTCGCGACATTGACCGGTATGCTACTTGCAATTATATTTTTACTGATTGTGCGTCAGTATAGCTTTAGCTGGGAGTCAACCTTACTCTCTGATCAGGCGCTTGTGAGCCTGACTCAGATATTAGGTTGGCTACCTAGTATGGTGGGATTTGGTGTGCCAGACAGTACAGCGATCGCACAGAGCAGGCTTGTCACCGAAGCCATGCCGCTGTCTGTTGCACGGCAATGGGCAGGGTTACTAGTTGGTAGCTTGCTGATGTACGGCATTGTACCGCGAGCGATAGCATGGGCATTTTGTGCATTGATATTCCGCCGCAAAAAAATGCGTTTGGATATCAAACAACCCTATTATCAAAAAATCCTAAATTTTTGGCAGCGGCATGTGGTTGATGCTGATGATTTTACTGAGGCGCCAGCCCCTATCGCACCAAAAGCGACAGTCAGTGCGGGCAAGAAGTTAGTTGTGCTGCTTGAATACCCTGCAGATCAGGATAAATGGTGGCAGTCAGGGCTTGATGGCAGTCATCATGGTTTTGAACAATCAAGCGAGGTTGAGAATTTTGGTATCGTCGATGACCGTGATGATATGGCACGGCTCAAAAATTACTTAGATGCGCATCCTGTACAGGTCTTGCTTGGGATTCATAGCAATGCATTGCCAGACCGCGGTACGCTACGTAAACTTGATCAAATCGCTGCTCACGCCAAAGATGGGCTTATCGTACAACTGCTAGGTAATAAAAGCGTTTCTACAGGATTGACTAACGCACGTACCGATGATGAGCCATTAGACAAACAAGCGGTTCGTTATCAGCAGTGGCAAACGGCGCTCTCTGCACGAAAAATTGGCTTGGTTGATATAGCTACTTAACACATTTTAATTTTTAATCTGTTACTCAAGTATGAACTTATCATTATGACTCGCATGATATACAATAAATAAATATTATAGGTCTATTACCTCAGGCAATCTTAAAGACTTATTGATATAACAGTTGTTAGAATACATTTTTTGATAGCTGTGACGTCATATCAAGACGACAAGGATGTTTTATAGTGGCTAGGAGCCCAAGATGGCAGCAGACAATTCCCTTATGACCTTAGGTCAGTATGGTCAACTATTGGATGGTTACCGAGAGGCGTTAAACCAAAGTATCTTAACGGCTGCGCCAGAGGCGTGGCAGCCAATGCTGGCGAGTATTCTACCTGCGTATTGGCAGGAGTGGCTACTACCGTTGGCTGGAGGTCCATTTTTCTTGTTATTTTTGGCAGAATGGCTCTATCAGTCCAAGCGCGGCAATAGTAAAAGCTTTAGTTGGCGCCGTGCGATGACCAATTTTAGTTTGGGCGGCTCTTATCTAGGGTTTGAATTGATTGTCCAAGCGCTTATCGTCATACCTATCTGCTTATGGTTATATCAATATCGCCTATTTACTATTGAGGTGACATGGCTTACCGCCATCCCTATATTCGTCGCGGTTGAGTTTAGCTATTATTGGTTCCATCGTGCGTCACACCGTATGAATTGGTTTTGGTCAGCGCATGTCGTGCATCATTCAGATGACCATATGAATCTGTCCACCGCCATGCGCCAAAGCCTACTGTACTCAGTGACGGGTTGGTGGTTGTTCTTTGTGCCGCTTATGATGCTAGGGGTTCATCCAGTTTGGGTATTTTTCTTTTATGCTTTAGATTTGATTTATCAATTCTTTATTCATACCGAAACCGTAGGAAAATTTCCAAAATGGGTTGAGTATGTCTTTGATACCCCATCCAATCACCGTGCCCATCATGGCACCAATAACGAATATATTGACCAAAATTACGGCGGCGTTCTCATTATTTTTGATCGCTGGTTCGGCACTTATGTAGAAGAAGATACGGTCAATAACCCCGTCAAATATGGTGCCGTTGGTGAAACCAGCCACGATAATATCATTAGCCTGATATTTGGCGTCTTTTACCGTATGTGGCAGCGCTTTTTTCGTGCTAAAGGGCTTAAGAAAAAGCTCAAGGTACTGCTGCGTCCACCAAGTGCTGTTTAATATAGTCAATTCTCTATAAATTGGATACGGTGTCAGGCTCGCTTAGCCTACTACTTGTAGTGCTTTCATTCGGCTGCCTTGTATCCAAGTTATCCAAAGTATATTGAACCGACCTATGATATGGACAATACGCATTCATAATCGATACCCAATCAGATTTGCTTTACAATAAATGGCTACTGTGTATTTTTGCCATCAATAAATATAAGACGTTACTATGAATAATGACAATAAAAATAATCATGAGAACAATAAGCCTACAGGTATGTTTGCGGACAAAGCTTATGAGACGACCCCTGATGTTTCAAGCACTCCTTCAGACAATACATCAAAATACACAGTAGCTCAGTCAATAGCTACTCAGGATAATCAACCTGTATCAACCGAAGCATCAGCAACGACAGCACCAGCGTCAAAGATGACAAAGAAAACGATTGCCAGTGGTGAACCGCTTAAATTGGCGGTCGTCGGTCATACCAATACGGGCAAAACCTCTATATTGCGCACGTTATTGCGAGACGTATATTTTGGCGAAGTCAAAAACGAAGCGGCGACCACGCGTCACGTCGAGCAAGCACAGCTGACAGACAGTCGCACTGGTGAGGTGCTAGTGGCATTATACGACACACCTGGTCTGGAAGATGCTTCAGGGCTTATGGACTGGCTAGATGATAATACTGCCAGTCGCCGTGATGGTATTGAACGTCTGCAACAGTTTTTGGCGGCGGATGTCGCTCAAGGTGCAGACAGTTATGACTTGCCCTATGATTATAGCCAAGAAGCCAAAGTGATTCGTCAGCTGCTGACAAGTGATATGGCCATTTACGTGGTAGATGCTCGTGAGCCTGTATTGGGTAAATATAAAGATGAGCTAGCGATTTTATCTTGGGCTGCGATTCCTGTGATGCCTGTTTTTAATTTTACAGACAGCCAGAATGCCAATATCGACGACTGGCAAACGATGCTGGCAAGACGCCATCTGCATATTTCAACGCGTTTCGATTCGGTCGCGTTTGAGTTTGAAGATGAGATGCGTCTATGGAAAAACCTAGCCACCATGCTTACTCACTCTGAAATGCTTGAGCAGTTGATGCAACGTCGAACGGAAGACTGGGCGCAGCTGTATGATGAGGCCAATATCATCATCGCTGACTTTTTATTGAATGTCGCCGCCTTTGTACGCGAGATCAATGAAGATGACGACCCACTTCCTGTACTACAGCAAATGCAAGAAGCGGTCAGGCAAAGTGAACGTGCGATGCAGCACAACCTACTTAACCTTTATAAGTTTTATGACAATGCGGTCGCAGCAACACCGCTTGAACTACAAGCCTATCAACAAGACCCTTTTGACCCTGAACTTCTCAAAAGCTACGGCATTCGTACCACTTCTGGTGCAGCAGCAGGTGCGCTGCTCGGATTGGGCATTGATGCGGCAGCCCTAGGTACGACACTGGGATTGGGTGCCGCAATAGGTGGTATCGCAGGCGGGTTGCTATCAAACACCAGCAGCATTGCCGATAGGATTACTGGGGTGAAACGCTTATATATCGACCCTGCTACGTTGACGCTATTAGCCACGCGAGCATTAGACTTACTTACGGCATTACGTCATCGTGGTCATGCTGCTACAGACGCTACTCAGTTATTATATAAGGGCGAAAACAGCAGTCTTGAAACGTCGCTAACTGACGACGGTGACCATGCAGATGAAGACAATAATCCAATTACTGTATGGCCAGCACATAAATTACCAAGTGAGCTCAAAAAAGCCCGAGGTAAACCGCAATGGTCGTCGCTAAGCAGCGGTAAGTCTGAACAAGCTCAGTTATTACGCACAGACATGGCATGGTCACTGTCAGGTAAATTGCAGTCGTATAAGCGTGAGTCATAAATTACTAGCTAACTATCTATGCACTTAACAACGCACTCAATGCATCAGTACCGCGTACATCTGTCTGTTGCAGATAGATCGGATACAGCGGGTACTTGGTAAAGCTTTGTTCGATATCCTGCAGCAGATGCTGCTGACGCTCAGCACGGCGTCGCCAAAACTCATCCGACTGTGTGGTTGATATCAACTGATTGATAACGATTGCTGCTGGCATGAGCTTACTATCCTCTAATTGCTCGATAGCGCGCTTGGTCTCAGCCAATGGTAAAACATCAGCGGTCATCACCAACACAATCGCTGTTTGTGTACGATCATGTAGTAGCAACCCTGCTTGGCGGAACAATTGCTTGCGCTTTTCTAATACGGATACAGCTTGCTCCCAACGGTCGGATTTTTTGGCTGCAAATGGATTGGCCACGTCGTTCTTTTGCGTGCTCTGTTTCTGATTGTGACTGTCCAAATGCGTCGCCACCGAACGTAGTTTGGCCTGTCGTCGCTGCTGTGCAAGCAGCCCATCCGTCCACGCCCCCATCATTTCTGGTAATACCAATAATCGCAAAGTATGACCTGTCGGTGCGGTATCAAAGATGATGTGTTCATACCCAGCATCTGCCGCTTCGACTAAATGGTGACACATGGATTCGAGCATCGCGGCTTCTTGGGCGCCAGGTGCCGACTTAGATAGCCTCAGATGCTCACGAATTTTTGGCATCATATCTGGGTTGGCATAAGCTTTAATTGTACGTTCGACTTGAGCAAAATGTTCATCGACAATCACGTCAGGATTTAACTCAATCGCATCTAAATAAGGTGATATTACCGTTGTCTCATTATTGAGTCGTACATTCAATACATCGCCCAAACTATGTGCTGGATCGGTTGAGACAATCAAGGTTTTTTGCTGCTGGCTTGCATAGTAGCTGGCTAGAGCTGCTGCCGTGGTGGTCTTCCCTACACCACCTTTGCCGCCGATAAATATAATCGGTTGTGTCTCTAACTGCTCTACCAATCCATGTAAAGGGTGTAATGCCATACTGTTATCTCGTATTTTGTCTCATTATCTAATAAATGCTTAGCTACTTTTTTATATAGTCAATCCACTACGGTTAGCAGCACCCAACGTGGTCAAATGGACATCTATCCATTCCCATACGTGTATGCCACTCATGAAAGTTCTCTAAAAATAATGGCTGTAGCTCTAATGTATAAAAGCTGGCGGGATTATCAATACCCAAGCTCTCAGCAAACATGAGCAACATAAAAAAATCTTCTTCATCACGTGCCGCGCGTGCCATCGTCTGACGATAAGGCGCATGATAAAACTCATTTAGTCCACTCTTAAACCGTTGCCACCATGGTTGAGTGTCCTCTAATGGTTGAACATTTTCTATATTATTTGATGTGTTTTCATTTTCCATAATGTACTCGTATTTTACTTAATTCTTATGATCTATCATGCCTATATGATACAAAAAACGCTAGCAATTGCTGCTAGCGTTTTTTATTAAACAGACACTCAATATGGTTTAACGTTTAAACCTCACCGCTTTTACCTTTATGTAGTGACCACTCTTTGCGTAGTACAGACAAACTCTCAAACGTCACTAAAATAGTTGCGATTAAGATAATAATATCCATAATAATAAGTAGCCAATTACCATCAGTAAAGAAGGTTTTGAGCTGAATCAATAGTGCAAAGACAGTCATAACCAACAAGAACGACAATGGTGCTAAGGTGTACCAAACTGGCTTGCCCTTACGTAATAAGATAATGGTAACGATCATCAAGGTTAAAGCAGCCATTAACTGGTTGGTTGTACCAAATAGCGGCCAAATAATCATACCGCCAGCGCCATCGATACCACCGGCACCGAACGCTAATAATAAACAGCTTCCGACAGCAAGTAACGTTGCAACGACACTCTTATTGAGTACGGGCAAATTATAAAATTCACCAAATTCTTGGAAGATATAACGTTGTAAACGTACGCCAGTATCCATCGTCGTACCAGCAAACAATGCAGCCATTACCGTAAGCATGGTCTGTGATAGCACCATGTCGATACCAACGCCGGCATTCAAGATGGTCGCACCGCCGTCGATGAACGCACCGATAGAGCCATCACCAAACTTTTGATAGACCGCTTGCCAATCACCAAGCGTTGCAAAACCTGCGGTTGCTGCAAGGATTGCCCCAAGTGCTAGCATGCCCTCACCCAATGCACCGAAGTAACCAACGAAACGAACGTCTTCTTCTTTATCAATCTGCTTAGAAGTAGTTCCTGTGGCGACTAAACCATGGAATCCTGATATGGCACCACAAGCAATTGTCACAAACAACAATGGTAGAAGTGACGGTGTATCCGCTGGTAATGCAGTGTTAACGGCTGGCGCGACAATATTAGGCGTGCCGATAAAAATAGCGGCATATAATAAAATCAAACCGACAAATAACTGTAAGCCATTAATATAATCACGAGGTTGAAGCAGCATCCATACGGGCAACAACGACGCAATCGCCGCATAGGCGAATAAAATCAAGATCCATACTGCGTTATCAGGCAAACCCATGATGGTTTCAGGTAGCACAATCGGGAACATAGGGCCGAGATAGATAAGCCCGTACAAGGCCGTTACCCCGATAATGGACACCCAGACCAGATTCATATTGTAGCGATAGATACATTGCCCGATGATAAAGGCAACCACTAAGGCACCCCAAACTGGCAATACCGCAGATGGCGTCTTAATCATCATATTGGCAATAGCTACGCCAAATACAGCATTGACCATTAGTAGTAATAAGAAAATGACAACCATCATTAAGCTGCGGACACGTGTGCCCATGACAGTACCAGCAATAGAGCCAATCGACTGACCTCTATTACGCATACTTGCCCAAATAGCAGACATATCATGTACGCCAGCCATAAAGATAGTACCTACCACTACCCAAATAATGGCAGGCACCCAGCCCCAAATAACTGCAATGGCAGGACCGATAATTGGTGCAGCCCCTGCCACTGACGTAAAGTGATGCCCCCACAATACATACTTATTGGTAGGAACATAATCGATCCCATCTTTCATCGTATGTGCGGGTGTAGGACGGCTGTTGTCCAATGCTAAAATTTTGGTGGCGATAAATTTTGAATAAAATACGTAGCCGCAGAGCATAGCGGCAACGGCGAATAGTAGTACAATAGCACTATTCATCTCATCTCTCCCTAGACAAGTAGTCAATAGCCTTATAAGTTCAAGCTTTTTGAATTAAAATATGAAAAATATGCTAAATTAGTGTGCGATGAGTGACTCAGCTCATCTATCGTTTAGGTAAATTCTAGCAATTTGCAAAATTATTACCAATCAACAAAGTCATTTATCTTATAACTAGGGCATGTCACTAATCAGCATTTGGTTTGATGAGCCTGAGACTGAAACTTTGTTTGAATAATAACCGATTTGGTGATAAATGTAACGCAAGTAAGACATAAAAAACAACAAATAAAGGAAGTGCAATGGCACATTATTTTGGATTCGTACCCTCAGATAAACTAAAAGCTTTAATCAGTGAGGCCGAACAAGTCGTTGCTTCAAATGAGAATGTAGAGTACTACCCTTATCGCGATGCTCTTACGCATCAGACAGCGCGTGATCTTACTGATAATTTATTGGTTGGTTTGGTAGAGATTATTCCTAACCCTGAACGTCAAGCCTCTATGCGCAAAATTGTTGGAACGATTGAACGCGCGACAGATACTCTGCTCAATATCTTACTGGGTAAAGAAAACAACAAAGACGTGTTACCAAGTTTTCATTTTCTAAGAGATCATGCAACCTTTATTGATAATGAAGGTGTTAAACGTGTCGGCTTTAAACTGTCAGAAAAAGATGCCAATACCATCACTGAAGGTTTTGCTGCTATCACGCCTGAACATGTGGATAGAGTCAAATTTAAAACAGCACTCGAAACCATGAACGAAGAAACACTGACCCACTTCATCAGTCGTTATGCTGAGACATTAAAGCTAGGCATGATCAAACGTAAGTCAGTTCCAGTTGCCAAATCGGCAATTGATAAAGGCATGAGTATGGCACTTAATAAGCTATTACCTGACCTACCAAATGACTCATTGAATAGATTGGCCAATTATTACCGTCCATTTATTATAGAAAAGCCAGAATAACCCTAAAAGTTGGATTAATTTTGTCCCAAAAGTCATATGACGTTGGGCAAATTCACTAAAATTTGCTAAAATAAGCGGCACTTTTTACCAAAGGCGCACCCGATGACCCAAATCAGTAACCAAGAAATTGAAAAAACCTTACGCAACTCAGAGTGCCTTATTAGCAGTATCGAAGTAGCTGCTGCTTATGAGCGTTTGGCCGCTCAGCTTAATCTACACTATGCTGGTCTAAACCCAATTGTTATGGTCGTGATGAACGGCGGCCTGATACCAGCTGGTCAACTACTGACACATCTTACGTTCTACCATCGCATGCACTATATTCATGCGACTCGTTATCGTGATAACGAAGGTACTAATGAGCTTGATTGGAAATTCAAGCCTGATGTTAGTATCGAAGGTGAGCACGTATTGTTAATCGACGACATCTTTGACGAAGGTATTACTCTAAAAGCAGTTGTTGAAGAGCTAAGTAAAGAAAAGCCTCTATCACTTGAGTCTTGTGTATTGCTTAACAAGCAACATGATCGCAAAGTTGCAGATTTTGACGTAGATTTTGTGGGTATTGATGTTGCAGATCGCTATGTTTACGGTTGTGGTATGGATTTCCATGGTTACTTGCGTCACCTACCAGGTATCTATGCAATCAAAGAAGACAAAGTTTAAGTCTTAGACTTAGACTTAGACTTAATTGATTAAAATAGTTAAGTCCTAAAAAAGCATCCAATTTGGATGCTTTTTTATTGCGCTGACTTATTGCACCGACAATCACTTGAATGAATCGTTAAAACTGTAATGCCAAACCAGTATGGCGTTCAGTTGGTGTTTGAACCGCTTTTTCTAAGGCGTGCTTGGTACTGTATATCGTTACCTGCTTCTTAGCACGAGTCACTGCCGTATAGATAAGCTCTTTGCTCAGCAATCTTGCATGACTATTATCAAAAGTAATAGCAACATGATCAAATTCGGATCCTTGTGACTTATGAATGGTCATTGCATATGCCGTGGCTATCACCTCTTCATTGAGCAAATTAACAGCTATCCCTTGAGTCTTATTTTCAAAGAACACTTCTAATTGGCTTCTTTCATCTGATGTTTGTAAGCAGAAACCAATATCCCCATTAAATAATCCAAGCTCATAGTTATTTTGTAGCACCATAACAGGACGTCCATGGAACCATGTATTTTGACCCAATGGTAACTTTAACTCAGCAAGATGCCATTGGGTGAGATAGTTATTGATATAGTGGTCGCCCCACTCACCATTGTGGCCAGCGGTTAAGATTCTAAATTGATTAAATACCTCCATCAACGAAGAAGTAGTATTTTTAACTGATTCTGGCACGGATTTTTCTATTGGACTCTTTAGTAAATTTTCAACTTTACTTACGTATGATTGATAATTACTGGAGATCTTTGAAATAACTTTTTCTTTGCTTAGGCTATTTTTTATCTTGTTATTTGATATGGACTCTGCTTGTAACATGCTAACATATTGAAAACTTAAGGCAGCGTCTTGCCTTAGTAATTGCCAAATAGCTTGAAGATTTGCCTCTGCTTTATTAATTTGAGTGGCCAGTTTACCGATACCTGACTCGGCGCTAAATCGGCGACTTTCGATTAGTTCTGCATGTATGGGTTGCAGTAGCGGAATGCGACAGAGATCAGCCAATACTGCTCCTGCATCGACGGCTGCTAACTGATTAGCATCGCCTAATAGTATTAGCCTTGCACTTGGCTTTACAGCGCTCACAAGATAATTGGCCAACTCAACTCCGAGCATAGATGCTTCATCAACGATGATAATATCCTCACCCAGTGGGTTGTTGGCATCGTAGCGCGGTCTACCCGTTCGACCAATGCCTAGTAGACGATGGATGGTTTTTGCCTCTTGCAACTGCAGCTCTACATTTGCGTCGTCTAAAGCCGCCTGCAGAGACTCTTGCATACGTTGGGCCGCCTTACCCGTTGGCGCTGCTAATGCTAGACTAGCACTGTCTGTGCTAAACCTAATATATTCAGACTCATCTCCCCTACTCTCTGTCGCCTGTTGTAACGCGATAACCAATTGAGCAACGGTGTAGGTTTTCCCTGTCCCTGGGCCACCAGTAATGATACTAAATGCATTATTGTTCGCCACATTGATAGCGGCTATCTGTTGGTCATTTAAGTTCTCAGGCATGGTAATGTCTAAAGGCACTATCTGCTGATTCAAAATATGATTGATATGCTGTGCTAAGTTAAATTCTGCTTGCCATGTGCGGTGTAGCCAAAATGTGATTTTTGAACCTCGGGTCTCTTTATTCTTAGCGATGTTATAAATAATTGGTTGATTATCTTTGCTTAGGCTATTTTGATAGTTATTACAATTAGGGTTCGCATTAACATTAGCGAATAAAGCATGCTCATGGATTGAATGAACGAAAATATTTAAGTCGCTATTTTTCAAGCGATGATATAACGTAGTTATCGCATCAAAACGTTTGTTCAACGTCTCTTTTTCATGATTACTCAGTGCTAGCTGCGCCCACAGGTGATCTCGCTGACCAAACAAAACATCTAGTAATGCAAATAGCGATGTCTCCGTTGTAGTATCATCGTCTAGTTGCGTGTCTAGTTGCGTTTTTATCTGAGTATCAATCAGCGCAAAAATTGGTGTTGCCAGTATCCCCAATAATTGCTGCTGCCATGCATATAACGTGACTACTTCCCCATTAATCTGACCTTGCATGGGAGCTTCATGATCGGCTGTATCGACAGTTAATACAGTATGGCCCTCTTCCAAATGAGCCGCTAAAATAACGAATAGAGCAGTAAATAAGTCATTGTTTTCCGACTTATTGATTCTTTTGCTCTCATCATTCATATTTGCATCTTTCGCGTCATATGCTACATGTGTTTGCTGACGGCGCAGCAAAATATAATCGCTGATGTTACTGGCCCAGCTCTCTTGTAAGCTGATGGCTGACTTACTTTTATTGTTATTATTACTCATCGTATATTTATCTCTTTTTAATCTGATTAACTGCTATAACAATTTTTATCTACCTAGTTGCTATATAAGCTTTATTAATCTGGCAGGCCAAACAATGCATCTAGACCTTTAATAAAGGCAATGGGAATATCCCAAGTGACCAATCCATAGCAACTATTACTGCTCAAGCTACCGTGGTTAGACTGAGCCCTATCTTGTGATGTAGGCATAGTAGCTGTCTGAGCATTCGGGTCATACACACCGCGTAAAAACACGTACTCTACAGCGCCTAAGTACTTATCTTCGTTACCCGTATAATCACTGATTCTCATAGCAAGGAACCGATGCAATGCTACCTGATAGATTGCTGCTTGTAGCCAGTATCCCGCTTTGGACATTGCTTTCTTGAGCGTATCTTCATTGTAATCGCTTAGGCTATTTCCTAGAAAGTTACTCTTATAATCGACCACATAATACTTGCCAGCATGTTCATACACTAAGTCAATCTCACCACGCAAATAACGATACAGATGTGCTTTGTTTTGTGGGACTAGAGTGACGTGCTTATCCATATCATCAGGTAAATACTGTTGAAAAAGTTGACTAATATCCTGTGCTTTAAAACTCTCTGACAGCCCCATGTTGAACTCTAACTCGGCAAACCGCTTACCTTTATCAAGAGCAATCAAGGGTTGATTGGAAGCCAATAGTGGCGCATGCAACACTTCTTCAATCCAATTAATTAATGCCTCATGCTTGGTTGTATCTATTGACTCAAGATCAAACCCATCACTATTTCTTTGTTTTTTGCCTTGTGATCTGCGGCTCTGCTGTTCCGCACTGCTATATATCAGCGGCAACTGATAGCTACTAATCGCTCTATCAATAACCTGAGGCCACTGGGCTTTATTGGTGAAATCTATTTGTTCAAATATCTCATGCAAAAACGTACCGGCATTGGCACCTTTTACAAAGGTAAAGCGGATATCATCTTCTGACTTGAGGCTTAGTTCACTGTCTTGTTTGCTAGACTCGTCGTTATTAAGTAAAGAGAGGTCTGAAACAGAAGACTCTGTCATATCGATGTCTATCGCATCATCAATACGCTCATCCACTATCGCCATTGCTTGTGTAGATTCATCTAGCTGACGCGCTAAGGCGGTAAAGCTGGTCTTGGCCCAGCCATAAAAATAATTAGTTTTCATAACCTCAGAAAATGGCGCGTATTCAATAGCCTCTGTCGTAGGCTTATGAGCATTTGACTTGGTAGCAGTCATCTGAACATTATCATTTATACCTGCTGAGTTAGCATCATTGCTTGCGTAATTATTATCATAGAACTCATTAACCTTATGACCTCTAAGCATGCCTACGATACCTTTGAGCCTATCTGGTAGCTCAAACTTTGCTTCTGCCGATTCAAACCAATAAAACACTGACTTTAGCTCAAACCCTGTCTTGTTACTCGGATCTCGCAGCACAACATAAAGCTGCTCACTGGCTCGAGTAAATGCCACATAGCCAAGCCGTCTTATCTCATCAAAACCTTCTTGTGTCTCGATATCGGTATAGTAACCCTCGACAGTAGCAGATCCTTGCAATGGTGAGAAGCGGCGCTGATTACCCGATTGATTATCTGTCGACTGCTGTACTTCTATCGACTGCCGCACTAACGCTGAGGGCGCTTGTTGCGCGTTATATAGATACAGCCCATAGTCTTCTTTATTCCCAGACTTCCTACTGGCATCACCCATTCCCAATACATAGACAATAGGGAACTCAAGCCCTTTTGACTTATGAATGGTCATTAGCTGTACGCCAGACTCTGTCGGTAGCGGATATTGCTTAGCCCAATCACTGTTGGGCGCTGCATCTATATGCTGCCTGAACCACGCCAGTAGCTCATGCTCACCCATGCCTAGGCCATACTGCGCCAAGATGTCCATCACATGACGCAAGTCCATGATATGACGGTCACCTTCTGGATGAGCAGCTAGGGCTTGCCAAACGCCTTGCGGCTGTACAGGGCTTTTATCTAATAAATAATGTAGCGCTGATAATATGCCAAAGTGCTGCCAACGCTGTGCACCTTCTTTTAAATAGGTAATAAAGTCTTGATAGCTCTTATTATCAGTAGCTTCATTAACTGATGGGTCTTTCGAATTAGAATTGTTTGAATGGGCACTTAGCGTACTGCTACCCTCGGTAATGCCTGACTCATGATCCGTCATCATGGCTTTGATGTTTTTGATACTCAGTCCATATAGGTGGCTGGTCAATACCCGATTAATCATGTCATGACGATACGGGTATAACATGGCACTTAGTAGCGCCGCCACATCTTCTGCCATAATAGTCTCAAAGATACTGACATCACTGGTAGTCAAGGTCGGCACATTAAGTTTTACTAGCTCATCTTCGACCCTTTTCAGATCTTTTTTGGCACGTGCCAGCACCCCAATATCACTGGGCTGTATCGGTTTACCTTTTAGCGTCTGACCACTACTGAGCAAAGTGGCTATATGGCGAGCTGTTATTTCATGTTCATCATAATCAAACTCTTTGTCCTTGTCATAAGGCAGGTGCAATAAGCTCACTGGCTGAGCAGAAAGCACTTCTGTCACCAGTACATCATCCAAACTATCTGACTCATTAAACCAAGATAGCTCATATTCCGGTTTTGCTGCTTTGATATGTTGGTAATGAATCCCAATACCCAGCTGCGACAGCTTATTATCAGCAGTTGTTGCATTCGCCATACCAAACCAACAGTTCAATGCGTTAATCACACCCGCATTTGAACGGCGATTGATATCAAGCGTCCAAAGCGTACTTTTATCAAACTGGGCTTTCATGTAGTTATAGTTGGCCACATCACCGCCACGAAACCCATAAATAGCCTGTTTGGGATCACCAACCAATAGCAGAAACTCATGATTGGCTTTCTTAGTGGTTGCTTGCTTGTCACTGTCCGACTGTTTACGTTTATTCTTTGGCAAGTAGATGCTTTCAATCATAATGGCTTGCTCGCCATTGATATCTTGCGACTCGTCAATCAATGCCACAGGATAGTGATGACGAATATAACGCGCCAGCTTATCTCCTTGGCGACCAGTTAGCGCTTGGTTTAAGCGTACCATTTGTAGACTAAAGGTCGTCTCACCACGCTCTTCTAAAATAACTGGCAGCCTATTACGCACAGCCAGCACAATATGACGGTTAAGATCGGCCAATACTAACAAAATATGCTGATTTAAACTGTCAAGCATCTCTAAGATAGCCATTAACTTACTAATGGTCTCTAGCTCAAAAAGTGTCCGATGCTCTTTTTCTTTATTCTTATTGAAGTTCTTAATTTTGCCATCTTCATCTGGATATCTAGAATCCTGCAATGATGTCAGAATCTTATTCTCGCTCTCATTCAAATAGCTATTAAATGCCAGCTGATATTCCGATATCTTTTGATGCACCTCGATTATGGCATCAAACTGTTTAAATAAGTTAGAACGTCCATTGAAGCCTTGAGACTTTCTATAATCAGGATTTAAGTAAGGCTGGATATCAGCTAAATCTAACTGAGAAAAATCATTGATTAGCTTTTCGTATGCATCAAAATTAAAGCCTTTCTCAATCCTTATCTCATCAATCGGCGCAGAAATGAAATTAAGCGAGCGAGTAACATATTTCTTATGATCGCCAACCGCAGTCAGCTTGCCTTGCTGATCCATTAGCGCATAGAGTTTGGGCTGCTCATAGTATAAGCGGCTCTGAAACTGACGCAGCTCATCATGGATAATACTGTCAGTCACCTGCTCAATACTGCTGTCTTCAATAATCCCCATACCCTGCTGGTGACCAGTCTCGCTGCTGTACTCCGTCAACCATTTTTGCGCCAAGCTATCGAGCGTGCCTACAAATAGCTTATCCAATGTGGTGAGTACCAGTGCGGTACGTCTGATAGCTTCCGCCATTGGGTAACTGTACACGTGATCGAGCAAATAGCCGACGAGATGCAGGTTAATAGGATCTTGCATGATGCCATCTAAGCGCACATATTTGGCCTGATTAACCAGCCAATCTTCACGGTCTTTTTTTGCTTGTTTACGTTTCTCTGCCGCCGCTTGCTTATCAGCAGCAAGGTCTTGATTTAAATCATCAATGCCTGTCTCAGCGTTTGCATCTACATCTGAACTACTGCCTACTTGTGCGTCTTTATTACCCTCAGGCATAACTTGCAACATATTGGGGTACAAACGCTCTTTATTGCTAGTATCAGCACTTAGGCTATTGACCCATTGTAATAACTGATAGAAATCTACCAAACGATCATGAATACGTTGACGCATTTCGGCAGCGGCAGCTCGAGTAAAAGTCGTGGCGATGATTTTCTCTGGTGCACGTCGCGCTTCGATCAGTAGGCGCAGTACAATACCGGTCAGCGTCCAAGTTTTGCCCGTGCCCGCTGAGGCTTCAATTAGGTGCTTGCCCGTTAGGTCAACATCGACTGCTGGTATGACATCGGCTTTACGTTCAGGTATAGCAGACAAACAAGGCAGCTCATCTGAATATTCATCAAATAAATTCGGTTGTGTAGACAAGTCAATGGTATTGGTTGGATCGCTAAGGTCTGTCATATGGGCGCATACTTTTAATTATTATTTATCAAAACAAGATAGCAAAAACTAATTAGAGGCTGTTCTAAATAATGGGCTAACCATCTAAGTTAGTTAACGCATTAAACATCGGCGCATATAATGGCTGGGCTAATGTAGTCAGAGCTGCCGATAGCGATTTGAATGCATCTTGGTCACGTAGTACGTATTGCCAAATGGCATGCTGCGAGCAAGTATCGTATACCGTATCCGAGTTGTAATTGGGTCTTAACCAGTCGGAGAAGTCGGCCCGTTTTGGCCAGTATTGGTTGCCATCACCTTCTTCAGCGGTTAGATGCTTATCAAGGTAATTAAGTGCATATTCTGGTAATAACGTAATAGGCACTTGACCCGTTAATTGGCCAAAAATAGCCCATTTTATCAGCTCAATCACAGCGTCTTCATAGACAATTGGGCTTAGTTTAAATGCGATTACTTTGTCATATTTTTTAACCTGCGAGTTGGACTTGTTAAAACGCCAAATACTCACGCCATCATTTAATGCTACTTGCTCGGCAGTGGTACGTCTAGCCACTTGCCAATACAAATGTGACAACCAAAACTTGAGTAAATGCCTAGGACTGGCAGAATTGGGCAGTATGTTTAACCATTGCTTGGGTGATTGCTGAGCATAAGGCATACCCGCCTGAATAATTGATATGGGGGCTACTACAGGTACTGAGCCTTTGATCTTGATGATTTTTGGCAGCAGCTTAAGCAGTGTTTCTATATCCTCTATATTCGTCTGATTGCTTGACTCGTTGTCAGTGCTACTCAGTATATTTTTTAGCTCTATCTGAACGGGATGCTCGGCAGTTGGCGACAGTAGCTGTAATACACTGCTGCTATCTGCCTTACTCTCGTTGAGAATACTGCTCTCATCAAAGCCATTAGCAATTAACTGCTCTTTGAACTCTAGACATTGCTGTTGCAGTTTCTTCTGTTGATTGGGTAGCGTGGTTTGGCGAGCGACACCAGCGGGCATAATTTTTTGATACATCAGAATTGGAGTGGTAGTTTCATCCGCTGCATTACTATCATTTTTCTTATTCTCATCAGCAACCAACTGTTTAATCAAATGATCTTTGATTTGATAGGTAGTTAAACTGTCTAAGAATAGCGGCTCTTGCTGCGACAATGCTTCTTCACCTTGTACCACATGCACCTTTTGAGACCGTAAGAATGCTTTGGCAGGATGACGCACTTGGTAAGCCAATGCCCCTTCAATATCTATCTCTCCGATGTTAAATATGCTATCAGATAGCACCTCTGTCATGTTATTGCCATTGCTAGTATCGACAACCGTATCTAGCGCCAACAGTTCAACCAATGCAGACAAGGTATGATTGTCTACTTGACCTAGCTGGCCTAAGCCTTGACCCAACACCTGAGCGATTGACTCATGCTGCGCCTTCGTAGGTAAGCCCACCAACTCTTTATGCTCACTAGATACTCGACCTTTTAATGTGTCAAACACCGCTTGCCAAAGCGGCGCAGGCGGAAATTGCTTTTTCTGAGCCAGTTTGGTTTTGCGCATGGCTGTATTTAATAAAGTATCCAGCTCATCAATCATATCGACAGGGCTGGTATCCTGAGCATTGATATTAATATTGGCATTAACGTTGGCATTAGCATTGTCATCAATGTCAGGAGACGCTTGCTCAAAAACATCAATGCCTTCGATTTCTGTCTCAAACAGACTCTCATGGAAAGGTAGTGCAGGATGCTCAGTCACCAACCACTGCTTAATCAATTTTGGCAAATAGCGCTTGAGACTCTCGGTGGTGGGATCAATATTCTCAGGTAATGTCTCAAGCGAGTTCACCTGCCATTGCACCTCGCCTTGCAAAAACTGCAATAGCTCACTCACTGGGTTAGCTGGCAAATGCTCATGAGTATCCGTCAAGCTTTGGCCGTTGTAGAACATCCAGCATGCACTGCGCGCGCACAGTAGCGCATCTAAAAATGCACCGTTGTCATCATCTTCGCTGACTCTGTCACCGCGGCGGGCATTGGTCGCTTTCATCAAATCATAGCGGTTATCACGATCACGCCCAGGAAACTCAGAGAGATCCATATTGAGCATCACCACCAGCTCAAATGGCACGTTTCTAAGTGCCCCGAATCGACCAAAGGTAATCACCCCCGTCGGCTCCGCACTGACCTGCTGACTTTCAAGCTCGTTTTCAATACTGTCTAGCATAAAGCTTAGCTTGAGTGGCAACTGCTCCACACCTGCCAGCCTTTGCTCCACTTCTCTGTTGTCGACATCACCACTAGCGTACTGCCTATAGTGACGATTGGCTCGCAGACTTGATTTAAAACCATTCATCGCGTTGTAGATGGCGCGCATGGTACGCGTTTGGTCTACATCCCCAAAGTAGCGATGGATAACTTGTGTCTCAATCTGATCAAGCCAATCTTCCGCTTTCATTTTTTGTGTATGGTCATCACGTCGTGCAACCAAACCAGTATAAATGCGGCAAAGCGCTTCAACAATCAACGCATCATTTAGGTTCACTTGTGGTAACGGCAAGGTCATTTCTGGTAACGCAGTGCTTGGCCATTCATCGTCATTTAGATCATATAAGCAATCACTCAACTCAGCCTCTGGCATGACCAGACCTAAAGTTAATCTGTCTAATGCCTGTGCAAAGCTAAAGCGATAGTCGTAATCATTACTGTCTAAAGTTTGCTTAAGATGAAGCTCGTCAAAACCGCGAATAAAGCCCGCCTCTACCAATAAATCACAGCCACGGCTCATTTGCTCATGAGTCAGTCCAAAGCTTTCAAACAAAGGCGGCAACATCAACCAGTCTAAGACTTCAGCTGCTTCAAAACGGGCACTATGGCTACCCAATAGTTTGTAAAAACCGATAATCGCTTCCCATAACTGGCGAATATCGGCGTCAACAACACCAGTCACCTTAGCAGGCAAAGTCAAGCCGTCTTGACCCTTACCATTGACGAAGATAGACCCAATCAATGCATGATGACGTTCAACATCAGGTAGCAGCACAACAATGTCGGAGATATGGCGTTTCTTTTCACCTAGTTTGATAGGTTCATTTAGCCAACGACCAATCATAATACGTAATACTTCAAGCTGACGCTGCAAACTATGACACGAATGAATGCTTAGGCTATTATCCTGAGAAGAGATTGCCCAAAAACGGTCTTTCTCAAAACGCTTATTCTCTAACGCTTCATCTTCATACCAAGCCGTTGCTGGCTTAGCTTCATCAAAGCTTGACTCTATCTGCTTACTTACCGCTTGTGAGACTGTAGCAGCTGTCGCCTGCTGGGTAGATTGCTCATCAAGCATCAACACATCATTTTGCAAACGTTTTAATAAGCTCAGGTTACCTTGCGCATCTTGAGTACTGACAGCGTCTTCAGCAGGGACGACACTTTCATACATGCCATGAACGAGCGCATCATCTACACCATTATCAAAGTTATCTTGCCATTCGACTAGCGCATCGTCGTATTGCTCATTACCTGATAAGTTAGCAAGCATCGCAAACGCATCGCGCGACTGCTTACCGAGACGCGATAGCAAACTATGACCATAATCACGCAAGAACACACTCTCAGGGTTGATAATCTGCTGGCGCTGTAACCATGATTTATCAACGATATCTGCCCAAAACAGCTTTGATGGATTATAGTGCAATAACGTGATATTCATGTATTGTGACAAGCGCTGTAGAAAATCAAGCTCGGTCTGTGGCAGTTGCTGAATGGTAAATATACGCAGTACTTTGGGCAACTGATCGCGCTCATTTGCCTTGTTACCTTTTAAAGCTGACCAGAACGCACGCTCCAGTGCCACACGGTGTAGATGAACATCAGCAAACAAATGCGACCATAAAAAACGTTGGGCAATTTCCAACTCAACATAATGCTCGACCAACCACTCAGGCGTACCGCGCGCATACTTATCAAAGCGCAGGGATAAGGCGTCTTTATCCGCTATCAACTCACTTACGTTCAACTGCTTATTTTGCGACCATAATGCCAACCAATCCTCACGGTGAGTTAAATAGCGGTTAAACACCCTAGCCAAATCGCTTGCCAGTTGCCAAATACGAGCATCTTGTTGCGCCTTATCCTGTTGTAAGCTGTCTTGTTGAGCAATTGCCTGTGGGTCATCAATCAAAGACGCTAACAACGGATGAACTGGATGCTTTTCATCTGCAACAATCGACTCCTGATAATAAGTTAAATAACCAAACAATCGCCACTGCATTACTGTCGGTGATAACACCGCCACTTCCGGCACGTTTAGAGTTGTCGCTTCAGGGTTTTGCGCCAGTAAGTATGCATTATGGCGGGTCAATACATCTTGCATCAGCGTCCATTGATATTGACCCCAAAATTTAGTACGCACCAAGGTACTAATACCAGCACGGCTAGCAATAGTTTTATCCAACCAATCACCCAATACCATTGACGGTACAATGACAATGAAGGGTTCAAAAACCGGCTGATCCTTGGACTGGTATTGTACAAGCAATTGATCAACGAGGTTTTCGGTACGGTGCGACTGAATAATAGTGAACATAGACAATAATCTGATTGCAATAAAGGTGAGATATTAGGATTAATAAAAAAGGCTTCACTTATAAATGATGCAGCTGATAAAAATAGTGATAATAGTACTACGCATAATAAAGATAAGATGAGATGTCTGTATCCAATGTCAAAAACACCATAAAATATCTAGACAAAACAAAAATCGATACTCATCAATCCATGTTTGATGGTCGTTACTATGATGCATTTCTGCTAGCATGAGGGCCGTAAACAAAAACAACTATAGTAGCAAACTCTACATATCCATTGATAACGTTAACATGCCAAATTTGCTATCAGTGTGCCATTGATGGTTATCGTTTACTAGTGCAGATGCCGATATTATAATAAGCTTGCGACATTTAGTGTCGTTTTATACTATCATTCATATTTACAATGAAATAATCTCATTGTGGTTTTTAAATTGGCTTTTACAACCTGTATCTAAATAATACTTTCTATTGACGGGATTACTTAATATTATGCCATTGCGTCCCATTGATGCCATTTTTGTCCATCCAAAACAACGCTTATACGTCGTGTATTATCGCGGTGAGTTGTGGCAACTGCCACGTATGAAAATCGATGACAGATCATGGCAAAACAGACGACCATATACGGATGATAGCAGCTCACTTTATTTGAGCATCCATCAAGCTATCAGCGACCCTATCCTTGCGCAGAAACTGAGAACGCTAGATCTCCCTGTAGCGGTACGTGGTAGCACGTTGCCGCGTTTCGAAGCATGGTGGGAGGCACATGGGTTTAGATGGTTAAAAGACAGATTGTTAACTGGTGAATCGCCGTTAGCAGCGCATCAAACTACTACGCCTGCCAAGGTATTAAACGACCAACCTGATTCTCTAATAAATCGCCAAACCAGTGGTCATACTGATGAAAGTGGTGAAGTTAATGAAGAACAAGTATCTACCCCTTCTGCAGACACGGATATCTTTGCAGACATGTTGGCTGAATTAACCGATGAAGTACTAGAACAAAAGCTTTAAAAGCTAGATACCACCCTGTATATAAACTTTGCTATGAATCAACTAATAATAAAAGAGCAGTAATATATGAAAGACTACAAACTACTGCTGGCTGGGCTAATCTTGCTACTGCTCACAATCTTTATCGCGGTCTTCATTTGGTTGTGGACCAGTAATCGAAAAAACACAGACCCATTGCCAATCATGGCAAGTGAAAGTGAAGCAGACCCTAGTACGAAAGGTGATGAATCAAGAGAGATTGCTGACAGTGTTTTATACATTCGAGCAGAAGAGAAGTTACAGATACCTTTGGACGATATCATTGTAAGCTTTGAATCTCGTTATCCGCACGTGCAAGTGTTAGCGAGTTATGTACCCTCTAACGACCTTCTTACAGTACCAAGTAGTGGTTCTACCAAAGACAAACTCTCTGACTTTGTCTTTGATACAGATATGATTATTACCAATGACGATAGCCTATCTACAGAACGGGTATCACTCCTACAATCAGAATTGCAACAGGCACAAGATAGAAATGATCAAAGTCAGAAAAGTACTGAGGGTTCTGGTATAAATGATGCATCTGATAAAAATAGTGATAACAGTGCGCATAATAATGATACCCGTACGCATAATAATGACAAAAAGATACACACTCTAAACCCCTTTAACTATGCGCTAAAAGATGAACAAGCGCTTGAAGGTGTCATCCTGACAGACGATACAACTGCTATTAACTTCCGTAATTTTTTACTATCGAGCACAGGTCAAGATATACTAAAAAAATATGATTATGAGAACATTAGTGGTTATAAGAACAGTGTAAATGACTTATTTAAACCAACCTCGCAGGCGAAAAATGCATCAGGTGATCATGCTGTAGATGTCACTGACGCGCTTAGCAATGGTGAGTAAGGATAAATTGTCTTTATTTATCTTTTGTTGATTGCTTTTATGACTGCTTTTTTCTACAATGTCACTCCATAATGCGCCTATAGCTCAACAGGATAGAGCAGTTGCCTCCTAAGCGATCGATCCGAGTTCGAGTCTTGGTGGGCGCACCAATTATTGTATTTAGACATAACTTCGCATTACCCCAATCCGCTACAGCCCCCGATTTTACTTACATTACGTCTTCCTGCATCACTTGTCATTACCTAGCAGCACCACTACACTGTTGTTAAATATGTTGTTAAATATTCAACAAGAGCGTTATTTGTTGTTAAATTCTCTTAGGTTTTGTTGTTAAAACCTCTCCACGCCTTTAAGGCCAAGTCATGACAAAGAGAAAAGACTACCAGTTGACGGATGCTGCCGTAAAATCTATTGCCAAACAATCACCACCTAAGAAGATTACACGCCACGGCGATGGCAATAACCTATATCTAATACAACATCCAAATGGCTCCCTATTTTGGCAAATGGCTTATCGCTATCAATCTAATAAAGATCTCAAACCTAAGCAAAAAACCTATCAGATAGGTATCTACAAACCAGCCAAGCTAGATATAGACTCCTCCTTCAAACCAGAAGTATCGTTAAAGCAAGCACGATTAGCACGTGATAAAGCTAAATCATCACTTGACGACGGTATTGATCCTACCGACCAAAAAAACCATCATAAAAACAACTTTGAGCAGAAAGATTTATTTAAGATTATTGCTAACAGTTATATCAATGAAAAGTCAGAGACCACGCCCAAGAATATTCAAAAGCTGCATACCTATTTAGATAAGCATGTCTCACAACATATAGGTGACTATCCTATAAATGCTATTACTGCTCAGGATGTTATTAAAACTGGATTAGCGATTCAAACGTATTTTGAAAAGCAAGGTAAGTGGACGACTGACACAACACACAAGTGCGTGGCGTTTATCAGTTCAGTTTTTGAGTATGCTATCAACACGCTAGGTTATGATCTTATTAATATTGCTCATGGACGCAGTAGAGCGCTAAGACCTCATAAGGCTGAGCGCATGAAAGCAGTGGAGCAACACCAATTCCCTGAGCTACTACGTAATATTGATCAATACAGTGTAGATAATCCAAATGCTCATGAACAGACCGTCGCTGGCATGCAATTAATGACGCTATGCTTTGTTAGAACAAAAGAGTTGAGGTTTTTTGAATGGTCAGAGATTGATTATCATAAAAGCGTTTGGCGAGTGCCAGCGCACAAGATGAAGATGCGTCAGGATCACATTATTCCCCTATCACCACAAGCTATGGCTATCATCGAGTGTATGCGTCCCTTAACTGAGCGGACAGGCTATGTTTTCTACAACTTTGAGCGCAGTAATCCATATAGCGAAGTATGGTTTAATCAAGCACTAAAGCGCATGGGCTACACAGGTGATCCCTACCCTAAAATGACGGGGCACGGATTTAGACAGCTTGCGAGCACAGGATTGTATGAGCTGCAGTTTCCAGAAAACATTATTGAAGTCCAGTTAGCCCACCTTGAACAATCCAGTGTCAAAAAACGATACGACCTCTCAGCCCACTTAGCAGAACGTCAAATTATGATGAACCGTTGGGCAGACCACTTAGACGACTTGCGAGCTGGAAAAGCGGTTAGCTTTGACCTTTTAACGCCTAGTGAGGTATCGATCGAGATAAGCAGTCGCAGGGTACAAGCCACGCATATAGAGTTACATGATAAAGAAACGTTAATAAAAAGCTTGCAAGCTCAAGGTATATCGCCTGAATTATTGGCTCAGCTTGCCAACCAAATGAGCTAATATCACATCGTCAGCATCACCCTGACATATAAAAATTGATAGCGTTATGCGCTGTCATCACAAATGCAAGGCTAGGATTAATATCCGAACGACAGTCACCGCACCCTTAAGCTGTCAGTGCCTTGCTCGTATTTTATTTTGAGGGTGTGTGGGTGCAATTGTGGATCTAAAAAAAATCATAGAGGCTGAGGATGATAATTATATTAGCGTTAGTGATTTTATTGATTTAATAGCTAATCATACTGGTAATACGCTAAACGAAGTCGTCGGTTATCTAGGTAGATATTGTGGCATTAGGCAATACGATATAAGAATATATTGTAAAAATGATATTAGTGGTTATTACAACGAGTTCCATTTATCAGATTTAATAATTAAACAAGACTATACTGATGACTATAGGTTATACAGGATTAATGAATTAAAAACAGATGATGAATTTATAATTTCCTACTTTTATAAGAAGGATATTCTCAATGCTGAATATATAAAGCTCCTTAATTTACATAATGACATTTTAAGCTTACCTAATGAGTTGGATAAGTCAATGCCATCAATGGCTATAGGAACATCTGTCAACCCAATGGCAGCGCATAGTGAACCTAAAACCAATGACGAACTTATCAAAGAGCTGGCAGCCTCCAACGCTAAAATCAAACAACAAGAGCAAGATATAAATAAGCTTAATGACCAGTTAAATGAGCAAACAGCCATACCAACTGATAAACACTTGTATGACTGGCAAGCAATGAATAAAAACCAATATCCTCCCGAACTACATTTAGCGATGGGGATATGGAAAGAATACTATCAGGTTCACGATATCGAACATATTACACAATTCAATACTGGGAAATTCAACAAGATAACTAACAGCTTGAAACTAAGAGACGGTAACTTGAAAGATAGGATCAGAACTCTTCTAACACCTTTAGAACCAAAGGCTCGAGCACCAGCGCTCATTAAAGCATTGAGAAGTATTAATATTATTCATACTGATAAATTAAGTCAAGATTAAACAAGATAGCACCTTGACCAGATGCCACTGCCTTAACTAGGCACCATTGCCCGCTACCATATTCCACACAGTAACATTCACCTCATAGCGAGCCATTACTGGCAATAACCAACCCCGCTATAAGGTGAATTATAATGATACTTATCGACCAATACCTAAGAATGGCAGACCTTGCTAACCAATCGGAACGCATCGCCAAGACCTATACGACTCAATCAGGACAACAGCGAACTGTGACTGCTAAAAACGCGACACGCGGTATCGTCGGTTTCTCTGCTAAACATATCTACCATCTCATCAGTCAAAATCAATTCCCAGCGCCCATAAAAATTGGACGTGCGAGCTTATGGCGTTTGTCTGATATTAATCACTGGGTAAACTCTCACAACGAACAGCCAGACTCAGACAGTCATTCCAATACTCTAATGGGAGCTTAGTCATGATGACGTCAAAACCCATTGATATTTTAGAACCACGCCTAGTAGCAGTTGACAGTCATAAGTTAGATTACATCGATGAACTCATTCAAAACTATTCCAACGACTGCGAAAGTTTAGCTTATGCACTTAATACAATTGAAGCAGACGACCCAGCGTCAAAGGGTGTGATAGTAGCGGTGAGATCCGCCTTACTCGCTATCAGTACACATGCCAGCGAATTGAGCTCAGGCATCATGCGAGATATTGTCTCATTGCCTGAAGTGGAGGTATCAAGCCATGAATAGTAATGACAACAAAACCCAGCTAGAAGCTCTTAGCGGCTTACCTGATAACGCCTTGTCTATCGGTCAAACTAGCCAGCGCAAAATAATTGATATGACCACTGATAATGATAGAGAAGTCGTTGTCTTATCAGCACATGATCTATCAGATATTGCCTGTGATATCGAAGGAGTCGTCGCTGTATTGAATGATATTGGGCATCTATTATCTCTTGTTCACCATGCCAAAATGCAGCCACATATCATTGTAACTATGTCACATTTAAGAAATGATTCTGTCAATACATGGATGAATCTATTAAATGCAAGATTAGAGAAAGTCAATCAAACCTTAGCATTGACTCGTTACGGCAAGGAGGTAGCACAGTGAGAAGCTACCCACCAAAGCAAAGCCGTAAGTACGCCAAGCGTAAGAGCTACTACAAGAAATATCAAGCTACACGCAAGCCGAACCAGTCGCCAGCAAGGGGTAAAAGATGACCCCTATACCACAAACGATAGACAATAAAAAAGCCCATGCTGACAACATGGGCGCTGATACTCTCTTACAAGGTTGCAAGCCAGCTACAGAGAAACAACTGGCAAACTGTCCATTCTTAACCAAGCTTTACAGCATGGTAGAACCTGAACGACTGCTATTTTCTACAGACGACACTACTATATATCATGGTGATGATATTGGCAAAACCGAAGCGACCGCTGGCACGATAGCTATAGCAATCACCGACAGACAAAAGCAACCCGTAGGCGCTGTGTTCTACACACCAAACAGCAAAGCTACGCCTATTGTGATTGATCCTACAGGGTATGGCGCTATCGTTATTGGTGACACGAACAAAGCTAATGAGGTGCTTGCGTTTGATAATTTAGATAACGGTATTGATACTTATGCGTGCCTGATGGCTAGTGACAAGACTATTATTATCAGCCCTCAAAAGACAAAGCAATGCTTTAAAAAGATGGTGCAGCATTGGAGCAGCGGATCACAGGTCACCATACCGATAACCATAGATAACAAAGGGATGATAAATTTACTGGCAGGCGTGAATGCTAGGGCATTGGTTACTGTGGCTGATATGGTCACGATGCTACATGATAATAATAGCTATGAGACGATACTGGCATCTAATGACACCCAGCTAATCAGTTTAAAAGATACCACTCACTATCCTGAATGGCGCGACGATAAAGCACCGCAACTGAATACGCCTATGGTCTGTGATGATGGGCGTTTTGAGCTATACCATGATGGGCTGTTTTTCGTAAAGTACGATGACAGCGATCCTAGCAATATTTTATATAAGCAAAAAATGTTTGTTTGTTCTCCCATAGAGATTATTGCTAAGACACGGGACACAAGCAGCGCTACATGGGGGCGGTTACTGCAATGGCATGATGATGACAGCGTGTTACATACGTGGTCAATGCCGTTAGCTTTACTGCAAGGTGATGCCCGTGAGTATCGCCGTGAGCTTGCCAGTCAAGGATTAAGCATTACTACCAATGGCAAGCAGCGCAACTACTTAGATGCTTATATTCAGGACTACCCTATTCACAAACGAGCATTATGCGTGGATAAGTTGGGCTGGCATGAGGAGCAATACATATTACCTAATGGGACGATAGGTAGCGATGGCAAGGAGTTGATTGTCTATCAGTCTGCTAATGCAATTAATAGTACTTTATCCCAAAAAGGGACATTAGTTCAATGGCGTGATGAGTTATGCAGACCACTATCAGAGCAAAGCCGCTTGGTTTTTTCTATTGCTTGCGCTTTTGCTGGTCAATTACTTTCGCTATTAGAATCTGACGGGGGTGGTTTCCACCTTTTAGGCTCATCAAGCATGGGTAAATCTTTATCGCTTAAGTTGGCTGCTAGTGTGTGGGGTAATCCTGACAGGTACGTTAAGACATGGCGCAGCACTGACAATGCCCTAGAGGGCACAGCAAGCGAGCATAACGACAGTTTTCTGCCACTTGATGAGATCAGCGAATGTGCCCCCAAAATAGTAGGCAAAGCCGTTTATATGCTAGGTAATGGTCACGGCAAAGGTAGAAGCACGACTACAGGACACAACCGCATAGCCAAAGAATGGCGCATTATTTTTTTATCCAATGGTGAAGAGTCGCTGCAAAACATCATGGCGCAAGCAGGACAGAAAACCAATGCAGGTATTGAGGTTCGGGTAGCACATATAGATGCTGATGCTGGCAAAGGCTTAAAGACTTTTGATAGTTTGGTATTGGCACCCACAGGCGCAGCGCAAGCCGATAAGATCAACGAGCTATCACACGCTTATCATGGTGTGGCTGGCATAGCATGGCTGGAACATATTACTATTGATAAGAAAGCGACCACAGCCGCCGCTAAGCAGCTTGTAACAGACTTTTTAAGTAAGTATAGCGACCTTGCTCCACAAGCACACAGAGTGGCTAAACGATTCGCTATTGTGGCTGCCGCTGGCGAGATGGCAACTCAGGCAGACATCACAGGCTGGCAAGCAGGACAAGCAACCACAGCCGTTATGACGTGCCTTGATAACTGGCTTGATAACTATGGCCGTGATGGTGAGCATGAGCAGCGCCAAATCATCAAACATATTCAGTCGTTTATTGAACAGCATGGATCAAGTCGTTTTGAGCCGCGCCATAATCACCGATGCCCAGACTTTGAGCCTAAAACTTCTAACCGTGTAGGCTATCGCAATACCAATACAGGTGACTATTATTTCTTAATGAACACCTTTGAAAAGGAAGTCTGCCCACCTTTCAATGCTAAAAAAGTCTTACAAGTTTTGGATGACGCCCATCTTTTAATGCGTAATCAAGGAGATCGTAAAGCATATAAATCACCAAAAACACTTTTTATAGAGCGTGACCCCTTCTATGCAGTTAAAGGTAATATCTTAGGTTATGACGTCAATAGAACTACTGGGACAGTGGAGACAAACGGGACAGACCATACAGCGAAAGAGCTAAAGACCGTCCCAAGTACCAAAGCCTCATTGGGACAAGTGGGACAAAATAAATATAAACCTGATAATTTGTCCCATTCGTCCCAAGCCCTCAAAAGTACTGGGACAGCCACGAATCCAGTAATCAGAGTCGCTGTCCCGTTGTCCCAAGTGTCCCACACTGAAAAGGCAGTTACAGCAGCTAATGTTATTTCTGAGCCAGATAACGAGATACCACCATTTGGTAGGATAGCCAATTATTGATAGCTGACAACTATCTCGACGACTGAAATACTAAAAGGCATCCGTTAATACGCATGCCTTTTTTACTGTTTGTGCTCTGATGACAGCAAAGAAAAATATTGGAACCAAAACAGCCAAATTGTGGAAATTTGGAACCAAAACACGCCTGTTTTCTCTTTGGTTCCAACATAAAAAATCACGCTTAGCCCAGTCATGGAAAGTGATTCAGCTCGGAACCAGAAATAATTTTGGAACCAAAAAAAAGCTGGAAAAATGGAACCACCTTGGTACGATTATAGCGAGAGAACGCTTCTTAAAAACAATCTGAGATATTACATCGCTGCCTCATCACCCAACTTCGTATCAAGCATCAATCGAATAAAATGTTTAAACTGATTCGGGTTAGACAGTAGGTGCATGGTCATATCTTCAAACGTACCCTTGGCATCAAACATAGCGTCTTCGGCAGCATTTGGATAACCGCCCAGCATAATCTGATCAACACTGTTATTGGTGAACTGTTTGACCACGATCTCGTTTTCAGTGACTTTATCCCAGATGGTATTCATAAAGTTCACTTTGTCCTTATCAGTAAAGTCCTCACCAGCAAAGACTTCATTCAACCGCTCAATAATCTGAGACAGTAGAGCTTCTTGTTTGTCTTTAGGCGTGCCCGTGCCCGCTCCACTGCTGCCATCTAACTGATACTCAGACTTGCCCTCTTGTAGCTTTAAGTCTTGCTGATGCAGCTTTGAGACGCGGTAATGGCTCATAACAATGTTACTTAGATCAACGTCATCTTCATTGTCCACGCTTTCACGTAGTAGCGGCTGTAAGTTACGCGCGTATAGGCTCAGTTTCTCTAACTCTTTGTCGTCATAGTCCACAATTTGCGACATAAACTCATACTGGCGGGTGAAGGTGCCTAAGTCCTTTTTAAAGATTTCTAGCGCGTCTTGATCGGCCTTAAAACCTTTGTAGTCATTCTCGGCATTGGTCATCAGCACCACATCGCCCGTCGCTTTGGTACGCTCTAGCATCACTTTGGCGTGCTGTGCTTGCTCACGTGCCAGCTTATACTTCTTCTGCCAACGCTCAACTGCTGGCTTGCAGATATTGCTAATGGCCGCGTTAGACTTGTTCTTACTATAAAATGCCTCAACAAATTGTTCTACCTCATGCCATAAGAAAATACCGCTGGCACGCAGCTTTTCATAAAGGTCAAACACCTGATCAGGGTCAGAGACGTCCGCTAAGGTTGCGGTCTCATAGTATGGCTGGAAGGCTTCAAGGATATCTTGTGGATCATTAAAGAAGTCGAGTACAAACGTGCCACTCTCTGCTTTGCCCTTATAGGTGCGGTTCAGCCGTGAAAGGGTTTGTACGCAGTCCACGCCTGTTAGCTTCTTATCCACGTACATGGCGCACAGTTTGGGCTGATCAAAACCTGTCTGGAACTTGTTAGCGACCAGCATCACTTGATAGTCATCACTATCGAAGGCTTTACGCAGATCACGGCCTTTTAGCCCGATATTCATATTGTGCTCGGTGAACTTCTCGCCAAGTAATGCGCCGCTATCAGGATCATTATAGTTAAAGGTGACTTCACCTGAAAATGCGACCATGGCATTGATGTTTCTATAACCGTACTTAGCGATGTAGTTATCAAATGCCAGCTTATAGCGTACTGCTTCTTTACGTGAGCCTGTCACTACCATCGCTTTGGCTTGGCCACCTAATAAGCCTTTAATATTGTCATTAAAGTGCTCAATGATAATCTTAACCTTCTGCGCTATATTGTGCTCATGGAGGCGCACCCAGCTATTGAGCTTAATCTTGGCGCGGCGTGCATCGACTTCATCATCAGCAGCGGCCAGCTTTTGCTTAAGCTGATAGACCACTTTATAGTTGGTGTAGTTTTTAAGCACATCTAGGATAAAACCTTCTTCAATCGCTTGGCGCATTGAATAGATATGGTAAGCGGCTGGCAGGTTATCTTTAGAGGCTGGCAAGTCAGGGTTAGGCAAGCGTCCGAACAGCTCGATGGTTTTTGGCTTGGGCGTGGCGGTAAAGGCATAGTAGCTGAGGTTAGGACTGCTACGGCGGGCGGCAAGTGTGGCATCCAATATGTCTTCGCTAGATAGCGGCGCGTCACTCTCAGTAGCATCACTCTCTATATCACCTGAGACCAATACTTCTTTGAGCTGGCGTGCAGTAGATCCTGTCTGTGATGAGTGTGCTTCATCGGCGATGATGGCATAACGGCGTGACTTGAGTACACTTGAGTCTTCAATGGCTTTTAGTACAAACGGGAAGGTTTGAATGGTCACGATAATAATCGGCTGCGAGTTTACCAATGCGGCCGCAAGCTGCTCCGACTTTGAGCCGTCACTCTCTTTTCTATTGATCTTACCGACCACACCATCGGCATGTTCAAACTGATAGATGGTGTCCTGCAATTGATCATCAAGCACGGTACGATCGGTAATGACAATGACTGAATGAAACTGCTTATCACCGTCACTGTTGTATAAGGTGGATAGCTGATGGGCAGTCCATGCGATAGAGTTAGACTTACCCGATCCTGCACTATGTTGAATGAGGTACTTTTGACCAGCGCCTTCATCAATGGCCGCATTAACCAACTTGGTCACCACATCCCACTGATGGTAGCGCGGGAACATCATGGTTTCTTTCTTAGACTTGCGCCCAATAGCGTCCTCTTCCTCATCGATCTGCAAGTGCATAAAGTGGCCGAGGATGGCCAGTAAGTTCTCTGGCGTGAGCACTTCATTCCATAGATAGTCAGTGGCATATTGGCTGATATCGTTAGGGGTATCATTACCCGCGCCGCCGTCACTGGTGCCTTTGTTAAACGGCAAGAAGTACGTGCTGTCTCCTGCCAGCCTAGTGGTCATATAGACTTCATACTGACTAACAGCAAAGTGAACCAATGCGCCACGCTTAAACATCAGCAGCGGCTCAGGTTTTTTAGTATCAGAGTCTTTAGGCAGGCGTGTCTTCTTATACTGAGTAATCGCATTCTGTACCGCTTGCTTAAATTCAGACTTTAACTCCATCGTCGTGACAGGTAAGCCATTGACGAATAGCACCACATCGATACGGTTACGCTTAGCGACTTTGCCATCAGTACTGTCTTTGACGCTGGTATTAGGGCTATAGACTACTTCAGGAACCACACGGCAGATATTGGCCTCATAGCGTGCCATCGTCTCAGGGTTGAGACTGTGCTCAGGCTTAAACTGACATAAGTCAAAACGTGCGTTACGAATCTTTAGGCCATGACGTAATACGCCAAGCGTGCCATAAGTACGTGAGGCTCTATCGGTTGAGTGTTCATCAGCCTTGTTAAGCTGCTTCACCAATGCGGTGATAAAGTGGCACTCAGAATCGATAGGAAAAGTACGGCAAAACTTCTCCCATTCCTTTGGCTGGGTCGTCTGCACAAAGTCGAGCACGTCTTGCTCATACAGCGCTGTTTCTGCCTGATAGCCGCTGGCATGACCTACTTGCCAGCCATGCGTTTGCATTTGGCGGACGATATCGGCTTGGAAGGTAGATTCGTAGGTGACATTTTGCGCATTAATAGCAGTATTGGTATGTGTCATAGTTTGACGCTTATTATTAAGTTATGAGTTGGGCTTATGAGATCAGCCACACTTTATCAATTTCAACGATTTGTTGTTCTTGACCTTCAATGATTTCTTTTCTTAAAAGCTTAATAGGATCAATGTATTGCAACATCTCTAAATCGCCTTCATCGGCCATATCATAATGGACAAGCCTTCGATAAAGTTTCCATTCAAAACAATCTAAGTATTCAGCCGTGTTCGAATTATAGTGGATAGAGCTTTGAATACCATTTTTGGGCTGTTTATCTATCGCTTCAAAGGTATCATCGTAGAAATCTTTCATCTCATCGATAGCACACACGATTTGTGAACGGCTGACGTAGTTTTCACGTAGCCATATTTGCAAGTAATAAGGGGTTTGCAACGCTTCTAACGAGTCTTGCCATGACTGATAGATTTTTTGCAGGTTTTTGATCAGTAGATATTCGCAGTCGCCCGTTGGCTCAGGATAGATACTATTAATCAAAGACAAGCGTGACCATGGCTGTACCAAGAATTCAACGTAATCTCGCTTGTCTTGGTTTAACAGATCGACATCAAGAATTTTATTAGCTTCGCCCCATCGCTCAATAGCACGCTTACGGCGGTTGATGCCTCTTATTTTGCGGTATTTTATAGCGTTGTTTTTCATAGGAAGCTCTACTCTCAGTTCAAATCGTGCTTAAAACTTGTAAGATAAACACGATGTGAACTTCATCTACTGTCGTAGCTAGTTACTCTATACAAAGTCCAACACGTCTTGCTCATATAGTGCCGTCTCTGACTGATAACTGCTGGCTTGACCTAACTACCAGCCTTGCGCCTGCATCTAAGCGATGATATCGGCTTGAAAGACGGATTCGTAGGTGATGTTGTGCGCATTAGTATAGGTGCTGGTATGGGTCATGATATAACTCTAATAAAATTATTTAACTTAAAATCTCAGCTAATGAAAGTACCGTCCTTTAATAGTTGATGTACACATGTCATACGCCTACAAGTTTGAAAAATTACAATTTATTAAAATATCCTTCAGCTTTGTTTCATCAGAACCAAAGGTATCTTTCAACATTGCGAAAATATTTAAATCTAGCTTGCCTATGAAATATGGCTCAACGACAACTACCGAATTATATGAATCATAAGGCGTGTAATCACGATTGATATGCAATAATCCTTTGCTCTCTAGTACTTGTATAATTTCATGAACATTTGGTATAGCTTGTTTAAGCTCTTCCCAATATATAATAATAGAGTTCCTATCTTCGAATCTATTCACATTGGAAAAACTACTATTAGCAATAGTATAAAATAGAACTTCTCTTTGGTTATAAGTAAGCTTGCTAAGCAAAACTGAAATATTACCTAAATCGTATATCAGATAAGGCTTAAACTGATCATCTCTTCTTAAATCAATATCTTTAATCAAATTTGTAACATCAATTTCGATTGGAGACATTTCTTTTCTTTCCGGAAGAATACTGTAATTTTCAGTTATATTTGAATATCTGACATTTCCTTTGAGATAATTTTCAATCTTATAAATATTTTCGTCATCAGTAAGATTGCTAATATCTTTTGCTAATACCTTAAAGTTTTTTACCTCTACCTTAATGTCTTTATCAGATGGATTACCAGTTTTGGTATGTGAGATGATAAGGAATATTAAATGATCATAATCATTATCCAATTGGTATTTTTTAAATTTTGATATTGTTGATCTTAATTTATCGGTACTGGTTTCTGACGTAACTTGGAAGCATACCTTCTTGTTGGAATCTCCTAAATCTATAGCTGGAAAATTTGATTTTTCTATATTTAGATTTTTTAAGGATAAACCATAAGTTATATCTAGTATTTTAATAAAGAAATGTTCAGAAGTAGTATTGATGTCATAAAGTCCTGCTCCATTTAGTAATGACAAGTCAATAACGAACCTTGTCAACATTTCAGTTATAGACTTTATAGACTCTTCACGTTTAATTATCATATCTTTCACTTCAATGTTAACGTAGTTTAAATTTTTTATTTGCATATGCAAAAATAATATAGTGCGTTTGGTGTAAGTTCTACAAAGCCTCTGAAGTGCGAAGAGCATGAACTTTATCAACATCAGACGCCCGCCAACCCCTCACATCAATCTTGCCCGTAACCGCAGCAGATATTAAAGCGGTGCGGCGTTCTTGAAGCAACTCAACTTGCCTTTGAGCTGACGTCTCAATTGATTCAAACTTACTACTCATCTCGTCTAAGTAGGCAGAAATTTTAATCTGTTCAGCATAAGGGGGATATACAAACTTATATTGTCGGAATTTTTCAGCTGGTAAGTGAGCAATTGTTGCCTTAGCTAGGCCACCACTAAAACGCTCTTGATGTACAGCATCGAACATTACATAAAGCATGAACTTTGCATTATCACGAGTAGAATCATGTGGTCTGAGACGGTGTAACGCCTTTTGGTAGAAACAGTCTTCCTCTTTATCCCAAATAGCACTTCTACCAATATCTCCCCCTTCACAGACAACTAAATCACCTTTTTTGACGGAATATCGCTCGCGTTCTTCAGGTCTAAAATCCATTTGAGGAAGGTTTTCAGTATTAATTCCATTCCACTGCACATCAGTATTTCTTATATACCCACCAAGATAAGCGCCAGTAATTTTCTTATCGTCTAACATCTTACCTAAGAGGACTTCATAGCGATACGAGAGCTTTACAACATCCCAATGCTCAGGCACATCTCCCAACCATTCAACGCCCGACTCTTTCATCGGCGCATCAGGGTTTAAGCCTTTGGTGACGGCATGACTGATGACAGCTTGGCGCTTTTCTTTTAACAGTTGGATAAGGGTTTGCTGCTTTTCGATTAAGATATCGATTTGGGCGGTTTCGTGGTCGAGGAAGTTAGTAATATGAACTTGCTCTTTGTATCTAGGCGTTGAAACCTTTAAAGAAGCTACTGTCTCTTGATTAATGTTAGGTTGCCCGCCACCAGAAGATAAACGGACGATGTCATCTTTAAAAGCCTGCATCCAATAGTAGAGAAACTTATTAAAAATTACTTTTGACTGAGACATAACACAACAAGCTTGATTTGTTGTTGCCTCAATACCTAATATACCTAATCTACCAATAGTTGCACCGTACATCGCGATAGCAATTGAACCGACTGGATATATTCTTAAAGTCGGAAATGCTTTAATAGTTTTTTTAGAGACTTTCTTTTTGGTATCTAAGATTATTTTCTCTCTTAGCTCTCCCGTTGTTATCCACGGAATATCACCAACATACCATTCTTCGTTACTGGAAGGCGGCGTAGTACCAGAACCTATTTCCAAATAAGCATGTGCTATCTTCCACATTTCCCAATCTTTAGGAATCTCTCCCAACCACTCAACCCCAGAATCCTTATATTCTGCATATTGCTGATACTTCGCCATTACGAATGCACCTCACCCAATAACTGCATAATCTCAGTGCTCACCGCATCCAAGTCCGCATCAATCTCAGCTAGCGCGCGCGGTGGCTCATACACATAGAAGTGACGGTTAAACGGTATCTCAAAGCCGACAATACCAACCTCTTCATCAATCGCATCGGTCTTGTCGCTATTGATCCACGCATCAGGCACATGCGGCTGCACTTCACGGGCGAAGTAGCTTTCAATCAGCTCAGTGGTGGTGACTTCAGGACTCAGCGGCACGTTTTCATAATCGCGTAAATCGCTATCGGTTTGGAACTCTACAATTTTGGCTGGCTTGTTCGCATTGGCAGCTTTGTAGCTAAATGCACCATAGAGCGGATTGGTAACCTTGACCGCTTTTTTGATGACGGGTTCTGCTTCAGGATTTTTCCAAGTGATCGCATCTAACAGCTGTTTCTTTTCTTTAGCATCCAAATTCACATCAGCATCTTTTAACGCTTGTTTGAACACTTTTTCAAACTCATTGAAATCATCGAACTGGTTTTCACCGATATCCGCTTGTAAGGCTTTGGCTTTATTCATGATCTCAAGCTGATCCTGCCAAAGCTTGGCATCAAGCACATCTTTAATTTGCTTTTCTTTCAGCTCGCTAAAGTCCGCCTTAATCATTGCACGGGCTTCTAAGGTGACCGCTGATAAGTCGCCATAGCTATCAGCTGTCCAATTACTACCAAATGCCTCATACAACGCTGGCATGACCATATCAAACGGTTTAGAGGCATAACGTAAGGTTTCGATAGCTTCATCAGACAGCTGAGCGGATAGACGTAGCGGACGCTCAATCGTGATACGGCGATAGCCAAACTCATGAGTGGCAAATATCTTACTGGCAAAGGTCTTAGCAGGCTCAGCTTTAGGATTGGCAGACTGACGGCCACGGTTAGACTTCACCTCTCCAGGCTTATCTAGCACACGCGCATCAACCACCTCAAAGTCACCAAAGCTACGGATAATGGTCTTGATATCATCATCGCTCATCTCATTACGCTTAGAGCCAAGAGATTTACGCATCTTGCCGTATAGGTTACTACCGTCGATCAATTGCACATAACCTTTACGCTCAGGCGCTTTCTTATTGCTTAATACCCATACATAGGTAGCGATACCCGTGTTATAGAACATATCAGTTGGTAAGGCGATGATGGCCTCTAGCAAATCAGCCTCAAGGATATAACGGCGAATCTCACTCTCGCCACTCCCTGCGCCGCCCGTGAATAGCGGTGACCCATTTAAGATAATGCCGATACGGCTGCCTTGGTTGCTGCTGCTATCCGCATCTTTAGTATTATCAGTGATCGGACGCATTTTGCTAATCAGATGCATCAGGAACAATAGCGAGCCATCAGACACGCGCGGCAAGCCCGCCCCAAAGCGACCATCAAAGCCTTTTTGCTCGTGCTCGTCTTTGATCTCACCTGATATCTTTTTCCAATCTACCCCAAACGGTGGATTCGACAGCATGTAGTCAAACTTCTCAGCGACCAGCTGATCACTAGACAAGGTGTTGCCCAGCTTAATGTTATTCACCTCTTGCCCTTTGATCAGCATATCGGCTTTACAGATAGCATAAGACTCAGGGTTTAGCTCTTGCCCGTAAGTACGCATGACCGCATCAGGGTTCAGCTCTAGCACGTATTCCATACCAGAGGATAGGAAACCGCCCGTACCTGCCGTGGGGTCATAAATGGTGCGAATGATGCCGTCTTTGGTCAGTGCGTCGTCATCTTCCATGAATACCAGTGAAGTCGTCAGGCGCACGATATCGCGAGGGGTAAAATGCTCCCCTGCGGTTTCGTTCGAGCTCTCAGCAAAGCGGCGAATCAGCTCTTCAAACACAAAGCCCATTTCATGATTAGAGATAGCCTCAGGGCTAAGATCCGTATTGGCGAACTTCTGCACCACTTTATACAGTAAGTTGGCATCGGCCAGTTGCCCGACAAACTCTTCAAATTTGAAGTGCTCAAATATCTCGCGCGCGTCTTTAGAGAAAGATTGCACGTAAGTGTTGAGGTTATCCTTGATATCGCTTTGACCCATCTTGCTTAAGTCCATCGGCGAGATATTGTAAAAAGGTCGCTTGCTGGCACGAATGATGAACTTCTCTTGCGCTTCCTCTGGTAAACCTTTCTCAGCGATACGTTGGCTCTCAGCCACCACAGCTGCTTTAGTCTCTTCTAATACGCACTCTAAGCGGCGTAGTAGTGTGAATGGCAGGATGATGCGGCCGTATTGAGATTGCTTAAAGTCACCGCGCAATAGATCAGCGACAGACCAGATGAAAGCCGCTGTTTGAGAGAAGTTTTTGGTCATGGGTTGGTCTTATTGTTTGTTGGGCAAGGTTGAATAATGTTATAAAAATCTAGAACAAATAAATGTTCAGTATGATATTTAGAATTATATCAGGTCTACAGGTGAGTTACAGGCTTGGCAGGTGTCGTTGGTAGAGATTAATTTCATATAAACAATTTTTCTTGTAACGATATTTGCCTATTTTTATATTAGAGCCATTATTCTAACGACATAGAATTGTTGTTAAATTTGTTGTTAAAATTATTTATTAAAATGTTGTATAGCTTGATATCAAAGGCTATTAGGCCTATAGCTTACTCTTGGTGGGCGCACCAATCATTGTTTTTAGACATAACCTCGCATTACCTCAATCCCTTTAAATACCTATCATACCTAGTTTTTAGTCTTTATTAAACACTTGCCATTACCTACTAGCACCTCTAAAATGTTGTTAAATGCGTTGTTAAATGCGTTGTTAAATAACATTTGGTATCCGGTAATGCTTAGCTGACGATAATTGGTTGGGAAATGAAATTGATTACGGCGGGCATGTTGATGGTTATTTTTCAATCGCCATTGCTGCAGCTCAGAGGATTTAGCAATTTGTGTGACGGGCTTAAAGTCATTGTCTAGCAAAGGTACTTCGTTGTCATCAGCAATATTTTCAGCGATTGCCACGTTACTGTGCTTTTTTAATTGTTTCGTACCAAACACTATACTTTGTAGTGGCTCATTGTCAGTATCCACTAATGTCTTGATGACGGTTTGAGCCGACTTTACGCGTTTAGTACTCTCAGTATAAGTTTTGCCAACAAAGGTTTTATTATTAATTACCACCTCATAAGCCAGCCTGATTTGACCTATTTTACTACCAAGATATTGGTTCGCTGTTTTACCTGTTGCCTCTTTCTGTTTAACGCTTGCTTCATATTGTCTGATATAAGATAAGCATGAGGACAAGCTATCGCACTGATCGTGAATACTGATTAACTGGTCGAGAATCTCACACTGCGGATCAGAAGGTCTTAGCGCCATTCGAACCCGTACGCCAAGCTTATCTATTTTGGCAAAGTGCTTGTCATGGCGTGCTGTGATCATAAATATCACCTTTAAGTAGCCACTCATAAACCGCCAAGCATTACTCTTAACGTCTATTGCACCATACGCCTGATAAAAGACTATCAGCATATAGGTAACCGCCCACACGCCTGTTTTGCCTTGCCGAGTGATTTGATTCATCACACCTACACAGTCTATCCCAGTAAAGTCTGCAGAATTAGATTCTGGTGTTGATTGTAATGAATCAATATCATCATCTGGCACTAAACTTATCACATCAATCATAAGCTGAGACATTTGTATGTGATGTGGTGAATCTATTGGGATAAGCTTATCCAACACTCGCCTGTCGGTCACATCATTAAATAATTTAGTGTGCCCCATAAGATGCATCCATCCAATTCAGGTTTTTGGGCAGCCCCAGCATCACCTCATCATTGGCTAATTTACACTGCTGATACTCATAAGCACTTTGGCTGATACCAGCGAACCTACAATAATTATCTACCGTCAGACGCTCAATATTCATGAGCTCGCAAATAATACTTTTTGGTGCACTAGAGCTTAAAGCCTTTAGAAATTCAGGATGATTAATTCCCCTTGAGAAGGCCAGCTCGACAACCTCACTCCAAGCTAAGCGCTTAATATCTCTCAGGCTTTCAGCGGCAACTAAGCAAGGCTGACGTGAATTGATCTCTTCTATTAGAATTTCATCAAACCTTCTAAACTCATTAAAAAAATAATAAGTTTCGTTTTTATCATTTACCAAGCGTAGTGGTGGTCGATAATAATCATCCAAGCTAGCCATATTTATACTAGCTATTCTTGGCCTAAAAAGTTATAAACTTCTGAGTAGGCTTTAGATGAATAATATTCATTTTAATATCGTTTATAGTGAATAATACTAATTATGATATGTTATAACTTATAGATTGTAAAGCCTTTAATAGTGCTGCTATATTTTTATCTTTGGATAACTCAAATACTGATTCATAACCATTTTTTAGATAAAAAAAATACTCTTCAGCCTTTGATAAATAAAGGCTGAAGAGTATTTTGAAATTTCAATTTTAGTTGGGTGAGGAGGTTAACGTCTTATATTAGTCGACCTTCCTATCAAGCTTAGTTTCCTTCATTCTCATCGGGAACATACTTTAAAACATCCCCTGGGGTGACTTTTAATACTTGGCACAACTTACTCAGGGTATCGAATTCTATGCGAGTTGTCTCATCATTATAAATTCTATGAAGCGTTGACTTGCTGATGTCTGTCATTCTTACTAAATCTGCAACTCGCAATCTTCTTTCCGCTAAAAGCACTGGTAGATTACATGAAATCACAATAAAATCCTTATTGGTAAGTAAAAAATACTTGCCAGTGACTACTTTTCTGTTAAAATAATACTCGTTGGCAATGAATAAGTTTCCGTCAAAAACTATTTTGTGCTGACTAACGCTTTATTATGTCATAGACTCATCTTGCTGCTCAATAGCTGGCTAACTATGATGGGGGCGACTTGTTCGATAGATATAGTGACTATAAAAATGTGACACTAATCATAGTCATTCTGCCATTAAAAAGGAGTATATTGTGGGCATCAGGATTGAATGGAGCATGACACAAAATGCTTGGGACAAACGGGTCTGTGAAGATTATTGGGCCTATAATCATAAAATCAGCTATATAGATTATGTACGTATGCTTTGTCAAAAATATAATATTAGCTCTCAAACATTATTTGAAACTATAAGCCAATGCTATGCTTGCTTAGATGATGTTTGTTGTGAATATTGTGGTAGCGCCTGTCCAATTGAAGTACCTGCTGATATCGCCTATATGCGGGCAAAAGAGAGTTGGTTTTGTGCAGTATGTGAGCATGCTATGTGGAGAAGTGACTTTATTAGCAAATGAGGTTCCAAGCTATTAATCAAGCAATCTTACATTACTTATCTTTTTAAAAAAATATGTAGTTTCGGGGGAGATTCATCAAAGACTAGGTATTAATATAGCAGTTGTAGACAGTGAGCTGCTGACTACAACTGCTATATTAATATTTTAACGGAGTACTACTATGCAAATATATATGAATAACGGTGGACAAGGCGCAGGCTGGCCAAGTACAACTGGCAATCCTTCAGGTGGTGGTCGTGACAATAACCCATCCAAGTAAATACTAGAATTAATCGATGTTAGATAATATCAGGCCATACGTTCAGTACGTGTGGCTTGTTTTTTTAAATATTCTGGCCACTCGACACGTACAGCTTTTACATCCTCATTTATATTAGATTCATAGTAAGCGGTCATAAATTTCCATAAATTATAATAATCGTCATAAATAATGCAGCTTTGTTTTTTATTTATTTTATTTTGCTTATCTGTTTGCTCATATATATTTTGAAAAAAAGCATAGATGAACCAGATGATAGATTCAGCACTGGGCGGTAGACCGTTAAGATCATTAATATCCTCAGTCTTCATATACTTAACAAATGATTGCTGCCAATTTATCAATACCTCATTGGGTTCGTCCTTTGCAGAATTCTCCATACCAACTAGCCAAAAAACATCTTCAAGACTGAGCCAATTTCTTTTACTGTCGCGCTCGCTTTTTTTATAAATAAACTCATCTAGCCTGCCTTCTTCATCTTCTACCTTCCAATCGATTTCATTCCGAATGCCATACAAACTGGTAGGCATTTTCTTATGCTTTTGAAAGTAGAAAACAGTCAGTAATAAGTGAATAAAAGAGCGCGACGTACAAGTAAAAGGGCTGCCATTCTTGTTAATTAAACTATACTTTTTTTTGGCTGAATCATAACGCCATTTATCTGGATTCAGCTTTTGCATAAACAGCCAGCCCAAACTAATAGGTGCAACATCTTTTGAATAGGCAGCATGGTGAATACAAGCATCAAGATGAGCGATAAAGCTCAGAACTAAGTGTAGATAGAACTCGTCTGCTGGCATTTCAGCGCTGAGCGCGTCATCCTCATAATTGAATGTATCAGACAGGTAGTTCTTGAAATTAATAATAAGCTGAGCATTGAGTGGTTGGCTTAAACATAAATCTATGACCTTGGTGTGTTCAAGTAAATCGTTAGCGGTCTCAGCGCCAAAAGAACGTAATAAGGACTCATAAGGGTGACTGAGCGACTCACCCTCTACAAGTTTTATATCTTCTTTAGTAATACTACCTTTTTCCTGTGTAGTAGCTAAATCATCAAAAACACTCGCTACTTGAGCTTGTCGTTTTTTTGGTATCTTAGAGAGTTTTTTAGTTAGCTTTTTAACTAAGTCCTTACCTTCCGGTGTACGTTTTATTAATAACTGAGTCGGTAGCATACCGATAATATACCGTTGCTCTTCAGCTTTAGTCTTATGTAAATTAATATTGTTATTTGGCATAATCAACTTCTATTTGTTTATAACACTATTGCTATCTTACGCCCTCATCTTAGAATTAAGAAAAAATCGAGTGAATTGATTTAAGCGCTTAAAGTCTGACAGTGATTGTTTGACAATTTCTTGATAAGTTTTTTGGTTGTCGAATCCACCATTTAGCCCTACATACTCTCTATTCAATACTTGAATTAAGCTAGACGCCTAATGTTGCGGGTTATTTTACGAAAACTATAGGTGTATGTATGTTATATAATAAATAACGAAATGATTTACTTTTGTCTATAATCATAGATCAAGTAAACTCTACTGCTCAGATGACAATATCAGCATTTTCTTGGGTATGCTATTATCAACTTCAATAAAATACAGAACCGTGTATTCAACGCAACCTAACACATGAAAGTGCTGCTAAACGCCTCCTGACATGACTCAGCAGAATTTTTAATATTTTACGGAATACTCAGGTGGCTTTGCGAAAATTGGGGTTGTTTAGGTAAGGTGTTAAGTAGTACCCACTCACCGCGCTCAAAGTCGACTTCCATTTCTTTGCCATGTACGATGACTGGTGTTCTAGAAATATTGATACTATCTGTTTGTATGACGCGGTTATGGTAGCGGGCCTCAATGAATGCTCGCTCAGTAAAGAAGTTACCCATCAAAACACCACAATGCGGGCATGAGTTAGACATGAAGCTGCCGCCCATTGTTTTGCTATACATGCTTTTTAGAGGCGCAAACCCATAGGTCTGAGCAAGATTATTATTGATAACCTGAATGGTGTCACTGTCACAATCTGTTATATGACCGCTATAACTACGATCCTCATAAGGCACCCCATAATTGGTGTTTCTATAAACAACCTCGGCCACGCTATTCATGCTTCTCTTACAAGCCCAACATTTTTGCTTAATGATTTTTAAAAACAATTCTGTGCTACGGCTGTATTTTGCATAAAACTTTATCTGTGATGACATCATCATAGAGATGAAATCCCCTAAATCCAGCGCAATCGGCTCAAAACGATCATAAATCAAACCCTCTTCGGTATCTTCCTGATTGATATTGAAAACCTTATAGGAGCTACCAGGCTCTTTTTTGTTTTTGTAGACCGAAAATACTGGCACATCCTTGGTTTTGTACAAGTAATCACCGGTAATGGCATTTCTATCTTTGATTGAGCCACTTCTAAGTAGCCATAAGCCTCTCACACCTGAGTCTTTATAAACCTGTTGACGACGTTTGGTTTCAATAAAAGCTTGCGGGCTCCACTGCACCTCAATGGCGATCTTAGCCTTGCCTTTGATGGCATAGATATCCGCTATCCATTCCTCGCCCTTGCTTGATACACCGCGTTTTTCGACTTGCACATCCCAACCACATTCGAACAGAGTTTTACTTACCAGGTACTTGATATGTATGTGCTCAGCCGTTTCACCACCGCTTGAGCAATCCGTATCGGTAGGCTTGGCTTTATGAGAACAGAACTGTGTGCCAAGCTTACTTGTTTTAAGGATGGCGGGCGTGTTGCAACAAGACATTTTGAAAGAAGAGTGCTTATCCTCTTTCAAAGCAATCCAGTCCTTTAAGGCGTAATGAAAACTATAAATAGTCTGATTGTCTTTTAAGCAAACAAACGCCATCTCGTTACCCTTACTGTATGATTTCGATTACTTTAGCGATATTAGTGGCATACAGCTTCTTCTTAGCGCGAGTCATGGCCACATATAATAGGTGGTACTCTTTATTAAGGGCATCTTTTGCAGAACCTTCCTCATTAAAGAACGACTCGTTGAAGTCACTATGGATACGCACGTTATCCTATATTATTTATAAAAAGCTAATTAGGTATTTGCTGATACGGCTTATCGTATTCTTACTATTTTTAGTAAGATTCAGGCGGCGTGATTCATATTGGGGTTTGAAGCCATCTTAGTGCGTAAGCACCAAATTAACTATGAATAGAAAAAGGGTTTTAGCTCTTATATTATTTACCTAGACGCTCACGGTATGCCCACGGTCTCTCTGCATCAGCATTACCCCAAAGACCTTCCTTATTATCTAGTGCAGCTCTATTTGCGAATACGTAAAGCTGGTAGTCCTCCAAAGCTAAGTCCTCATCATGCTTGTCATACATCCAAGCCATACCTGTTTCAATCTGCTGCTGATTGCAATTTAGCTCAGCAGACTCAACCTTTGCTAAAGTTTTACCTTTATCATCTATTGAATTGGTTGCTTGCACAGTTATAAGCGCATTGCCGCTTGCGAGACAGCCACGTAATTGTTCAGCGCTCTCCTCTGCCAAATCTTGCCCAATTTCAGGCGCATCTAGCCCAGCCATTCTTACTGTGATTTTCGCACCATTTTCTCTGGTTGCTGTAAATGTATCACCATCAATCACTTTGATATCAGTAACCAAAAACTTTTTTCCAGCATCATCGCTGAATTTATCTGAATCTTTGGCTGGCGCTGCCTCTACTTTAGATTTATCATCAACTTCATCGGTGATACTGGTATCAACTTCTATAACCTCAACAATCTCTGGTGCTTCATCAACTACCAATACTGTATCGACAGTACTCTCATCTACTTCCTGTGCCACCACTTCTTTATCAGCGCAACCAGTACCGATTAGACTGATACACATAACAGATGTAAGTAACGTCAGATTTCGAGCATTGCTTAAACCACTCTTAATCTTTGATTTCATATAATTCTCGTCTTTATGATTTATATATAGTGCGTTAATCACTACTTTTTAATAGGCTAGGTAATTTAATGGTTTTAACCAAATGTAGATATTCTGAAAATTTTTTATTAACGAGCAATTTCCTGATAATAATACTTTTACTTACTAGGCGACAAAGCCACGAATTTTGGTGTATAACATTGTCAACAACAAATAACATCAACAGCACGATGAGATAAGATCCTGAATATAAAGTTATTACTAATCGTCGTTTGTTATAGCTTATCGACAATCTCTTATTCTCAAAATTATTCAGGTGACTCGATTAATAATGGGGTTTAACCCTAAGATAACCTATCTTAGACTTCAACCGCCTAAATACTCACTCGGCGTACCATGGCTAGAAATATATAAATATCGAACGGCACGAGTTGCTGCAACATGAAATAAAGCCCTTTCATTAATATCTGATAGACGCTGCTCTACTACATCTTCCGATGCATTTATTGCAATGTTTAATGGCACTACTCCCTTATTAATACCCACCATCATGACGCATCTAAACTCCAACCCTTTAATACGATGCATGGTAGCTAGACGTACCCCTTCTTTAGATCGATCGTCTGACTTTTGGCGAGAAAGTGTATGAGTAGGCACTCCGTGACTTTGCAAAATATTTGCATACGATTTGCATAATTGATTCGTACGTGCAACAAAACATATCTCTGAAAGAGAAACGTCTTCATTTTTTAACTGTTCAATCTGCTGTACTAACCACTGTATCTCACTATCAATATCTGTGAAATTTTGAACAACAGGCTCTTGGCCTAATACCAATGAGCGGTAGTCATTTGTACTATCGATACCACCATCTAGATCATCGATATCTACATTTTCTAATAAAGCAGTCGCATAACGACGAATTAGTTCTGTAGTACGATAGTTAATTTTCAACTTACGACCACGCCCTATGATATTAATACCACACTGACTAAAGCTTGTTTTACGTTTATAGATACGTTGATGCGCATCCCCAACGATGAACATATCATTCTGATTCTCTAGAACCAGTGCGCGTAACAGTTTTAATGACTCAGATGTAAAGTCCTGCCCTTCATCTACGACGACAGCACGATAACTACGTTTATCACCACCACTTTGCATTAAATCTAGGGCATGGTGCATTGCATCTTCTACAGTTACAAACCCACCTCTCGCCAGCTGCTCTCGCATCTCCTCAAAAACAGGCCAAATATCTGCTCGCTGTCGCCTATTTAGCGCAACACCTCGACCAATGCGACTAGCATTAAAATACTCTCGACGACTACGCACTTGCTGAGACAAAATAACCCGCTGCCACTCTTCTTTATAAAAGCTATCAGGATAGTCAAGCTCGCCAGGAACTAAAGCAATTGCCTTGCTCCAGCAGTTTTCATAGTGTCTATCTCTGCCACCAGGGTAAATAATGGTAGATTGATAACCATTACGCTTAACAAACTGACTGACCCATGCATCAAGATTAACTACCTCAATGCGCTGGGCTTGCTCAGGCGTGCATATCTTGCGTAAATTATCTGCAATATCTAAAGCTAAATTACTCGTAAATGTAGTAAACAGCAGACGAGCATCTTTTGGCCAATCTGGCTGAGAAACTAACCAGCGTGCACGGTGCATAGCAACAACCGTTTTACCTGTACCAGCACCCCCTAGAACTCGTACTGGACCATTCCAGTCTCGCTCTACCAGCTGACGCTGTGAAGGGTGTAAGAATACTCTCCAGCGCTCTAAAGGTGCATTAAGCATACGACCTAGCTCTTGCTCATCTTCAGGAACATGGAATCGACGCTGTGTCGCTGGGTTATCTAATGCTCTCTCAAAATCTTCCGTGTCTACAGGCTCTTTGGACTTTAAGACCGAGTATTCTTGAACAATATCCTCTAAGGGCGTCCCTGCTGCTAATAGATATAGTGCCTCAAATGCTTCGATAGGCAATCGGCGCTCTACTCTCTCTAGCTCCACTTCGCTAGTCAAAGAATGTACTAGTGCTAAGCGCTCCTGCGGGACACCTATCCTTAATAACACATCGTCTTCTAAATCAAACAATGGTGCTGAGTCAACAGGTGCACTCACCTTTTCAGCCTGGTTTTGTAGGGCATTCGCTTCTACAACAGGGGATTGTGCATCTTCCTCAACATTCTCTAATTCATGTTCCACCTCAAATAATTGTAGAGATCCTGTTTTTGGATGAATTTGACAACGATGGCGCACCGCCCAGGTATAAGCATCGTCATGATTATCTACCCATAGTAAGATATAAACATTTCCCTGCTCTGGGCTAAGTACAATGCCGCGATAGTCTCTATCAATACGTACGGACCGAAAGTTGGGATCTCGAGCATTTCGTATCACTTCATAATTAATACCTGATGCTCGAGGATCAGCACGAAACTTACTGACAAAGTTCATTACTGCTTTTTGCTTTTTACGAGGAATGCTCGCAAAAGACTGAAGAAAGCCGTCCCCTAATGCTACTTTGGGCTGTACCTTAGCCATACTCTACTCCTTAATTAGCGCCTAGCGCCGTTTCTAAATGCTCTAACCAGTTTTCAGACTCTAATGAAATAAGTAACCAACCTTTTAACTCTGGCAATTCATTGGCTGGTTCAATAAATACAGCAATATTACGATCAAACCATGCTAACTCAGCGGTACCTATTGTGGCACCCTCTTCATTCGTTACGTCAATTCCCACTTCAGGCGCTACTGTTATAAGGTTTTGTAAAGACGTAATCTCATCATTCGTTAATTCGCTGAGCTCACGAACATCAACCCACTCTTTATCTAAAGCATTTCTATTTACATCATAGTTTTCGGTAGTACTTCCAATAGATTCTTGATGCTCCGTACCCATTTCCAGTAAATCCGTAAATAAGCCAACTTGCAGACCTGATTCTGTGACTGGATGAAATCTTGGCACAAACTGTAAGACGTTATAAGCCTGCCAAATTCGTCGCCACGTTTCTTTTACTTCTTTAGAACGCTGACTATTGAATACAGCATCATTGATACTCATAAAAATGTGTATCATTGGCTGGTCGGTCTTTAACGACTCTATATGATCCTTTTCAATATAACTGAGCAGATGCCAAGCATTAGAATGGTTATCTTTATCTGCAACAACGCCCCAGTTACTAGGATCACTCGGTAAGCTGTCGACAACTGCCTCATACCAATTGGTATTGTTTGCTATCTGATTCGCAACAAACTCATCCAACTGTGGTCGACGTGGTACCAGCTGTAGGAAAGACAAGCATAATGCAGACTCGGTCAGCTCTTGCCATGTTTGTTTCGAGTTTGTGAGCCATGCTTTCAGCCATTCAAAATTTCCTTGCTCTAATAAGCCACGGATTTCTTTTAAGTTTCTCCATGAGTGCATCGGAGCAATCGTATTCCATAATCGACAACCTGGGCTAGACTCCTTTGTACAATCTAATAGTAGATGTGGCTGGCTGGCTGTTTTGGTCGTACTTTCATTATCCAAATCATCCCAAGTAAGCACCCAGACTTTTCGACCAGAGCGTAATAAGCTGAGTCTTTTCCGCAAGTCATCTGTCACAATATCTCTGTGATATTCATAACCATCGGTATAAATAATCAGCTCGTTATCTTGAGTACGTTCCGCTTCTTTGAGCGGACGCAACACGAAGTCTGCACGGGTTTCTAACACCCCATCATCTTTACCAAACTCAACCTGTGGCTCTAGTTGCCACATACTTGATCCCGTATCAATAAGATATCCAGGCTTATTATTGATACGCTCTTTTATCACTTTAAACTGCTTGCCCAGCGCCTGAACAAACCTCTCTTCCAAAGCACTCTCTAAGATATGATTGGTCGGCACCTCATTTAAAGCATCAATAGGCACTAACTTATCTTTGTTATACAGAATCTGTGTCAGTAGCTTAACCGCAGCCTGTCGTGAGATATCCTGTCTATGATGACTATTGCGATAAGCCAAAATACAGCTATAACAGCCATCTTTATTCTCATCATTCACACACTTACAAGTACTTAGATGGTTCAGCGCTTTTTCCAACATTGTAAATAAAGCTGTGGGAGATACCATTAACTGCTTTAAGTACCCTGTACCGCCAGGGATACGATCATAAATCACCAAGTACTGTTTGCTACCAGATAAACTCGATTCTCGCATTTCAGTGACTTCAAGATGCTGTACCGCGCCATGGAAATACTCTTTTAACCCTAAATTAATAGCAGCAATGAAAGACAATCTTGCCTGTTCTGATTCAGCTACGTCAGCTAAAGGTAATAAAATGCGGATGGCTTCTGACTTAAGCTCACGATATAAATAAAGGCTTTCAAACCAGTCATTTTCAGACTCAATAGCACCAGGACGTGCCAGCCTACAATCTAAAGCATGAGCAAACTGCCCTTTCTTAAGCTTTTTACGACGCACCATGCCACAATACTTACATATCTGAAAACCTTTTCTTGAGCTGCTCTTGCCAGCGACAGAGAAGCTATTAAACTCTCCAAACTGCTCGCCAAAGTTTACTTCCCTAAAAGTAGCTGTGCTGACGTATTCAAAACCAAAAGGTAGCTCAGGGTTATCAATACGCATGGCATTGCGACAGTTTATGGGATCTATATCAATCAATAACTGACGCTGAAAAAACTTAGGCTCTCTCTGATCACTGTCATCACTAATACGGTCATAGCGAGAGTTAGCACGTGCATAAACTTGGCGTAACTTAAGCAGATTGTGCTTTTGCTGGATATCCGCCCAATAAGGATCACCACAACGCGGACATGCACTGTGCTTATCACCCGATAAAGTTATATCTTCAGTGTAGTGGCAACTAGGACACATCCGCCATTCACTAGGCTCAGACAACCGCAGATCGATCTGCTCAATACTAATCTTATGTTCAGATACATAGAAGACATTTTCGGGGACCAACTCATTGAGCGCAGCTTGTGCTGAGCGCTGGAATTTTAAAGAGACTTGCTCATAACTGTTTTTCTCAGAAGACTTATCAGAGCCAGTCCTGTCTTTTTGGTCGACTTTACGCACAATGACTGAGTTTAAGGTAACACCCTCTTCAGGGAACGCATAGTTCGGTAACAACCCTTCATCTGTAAAGAAGCTGAGCGTTGGCTGTTTATTAATACTGCCCATTAATGATAGCAATGCATCGCGTTCTCGTTTTAAGTCCCCAAGCGTCTGATCTCGTGCATCATCTGCCGGCTGATTTGATAGCACTTCAAAGTTCTTCTTCAGATCTGCAGCGCGCTTTCTATGGCTCTCACGGCTGTCTAATAACTCTTTTAGCCTATTAACGATACGCCAGCTTAGCGGCGTATGCTCTGCTTGTTCTCCAGATAGCGATTTTCTTCCCTGCCCATTGCCTGAGCATTGCAAGCCAATGAAATCCTTTAAGTGTGCTTGCCCCTCTTCATCCAGCTCTTTAAATAACTGAATAAATCTACTATAAATCTGCTCTTGATGCTCATCGATAAAACTAAGCAGATTATTAGGAAATCTCTGGATGGCCAATCCATTGCTTGTATTTTTTCCTTTGCCTTGCAAACTGTTTAATACCGAGCCCATCGTTGGAGCGATCGCATCTTCACTGACTCCTGTTGCGACCCATCTATCAAAACAATAGGCAATGAGTTGACGTTCCAAGACTGCCATTGCATTTAAGAAGATACCAGGAGTAGCAACATCCCCCTGAATCATCTCTAATGGGTCTTCATAAAAGTAGTTATCATGATTACTACCACTGGCTATAGTGAGTGCTAACGCATTGCCATTACTACGACCAGCACGACCAATGCGCTGTAAGTAGTTGGCTTGCGCAGGGGGCACAGAGCATAGCAATACAGCGGATAAATCACCAATATCAATACCCATCTCTAAGGTGGGTGTTGCCGATAGTAGGTTAACGTCCCAAGCGTTTTCTCCATAAATAAAGGATTGCTCAATGGCCAAACGATCCTTACCTTCTAGCAGTCCTGTATGTTCACTGGTTACCAAACGCTTGGGTGAAGTGCGATAAGCCAACTGCCCTATCTGACCGCTATTCACGGGTACATAAAAGCCTTTACAGTCACTTTGTAGGCAAGGCATGCCATTCCAGTTAGCTTGATGCTGTAGTGAGATTGTTTGACGGCTACCACAGCGATTACAAGCAATCGTTGCAACCGAGGTTACTACTTGCCAATATTCGGTATTTAATAACCAAGCACCCTCCCCTTTGATTGTGTCTTTCTCTATCAACCAGTCATGATGATTAAGCGTATTAATTAAAATACGTGCCGCTTGTTCATACTCAGCAGAGGCTAATATATTGTCGAAAGCTATCGTCTTATTGAACCAATCTTGATACCACTGAGAACCTCTACCTACTAGGTTTTGAAAGTTGTTATTAACGGGTGTGCTGTTATTAATGGATGTAAAGGTTAGTGCTGCAGGCGGTTTTGATGAAAAACCAAAGCCTGGTAACCAAGGAATACGAGACAACAGATAGGTTGTGCCACCCTCTCTTACATAACTGTCTAAGATTGGATCATAAAAGGCGCCTTGTTGACGCAATCGATTTAGAAAACCCAATAAGAAAGTTCGAACTTGCTCTACCGTTAAATAACGAAACTGCTCTAACTCCTCCTGCCAGTAGCGCAATATCTGATTTATACAATCTTCTAACGCATCTGGATCAGGCTGAATTACAGCCACCGAGGAGCGCTCTAATGTACGTCCTATTCTTGAGCGCAACCCAAATTCAGTTAAAGCCTCCCAGCGAAGCCTCTGAGCAACCAATTCAAGTAAAGGTTTACTAACGACTGTACCTTTAGACTCTATTAAATTCTGATAACCAGACAGCCACTGCATATTGGGGGCTATAAAGGTACCAATAAAGCCTGCATCATTATTGAACTCTCGTTGCCAGTATTTTGGCACCTCATCAATAAATCGTGACAACGCCATGTTGTCACCTTCATTGCGAGCCACATGAGCCAGTGCCTGACGAACCGTCTGCATATAAGTGCGTGCACCAAAGAAACCAGCACGATGCGCTGCATCCTGTACTGAATCAGAGAAGGCAATTAATTTATGGTCATCATTGCAGTGAGAGCCATAGATTTGACTAATAGCTACACTGGCCAAACTTGCTGCTCGTGAACCCAATATCATCAAGCTGCCACTAGCGGCACAACGCGGGCAGTCATCCGTGCGGATATTTTTGGTTTGACCATCGCGATCAACTTGTTTGACCAGATTAGGGATCCATACTTTGAGCAAGGGCTGTTCACAGTTTTGGCATTGATTATGTTGCACCGTATTCAATTCGCAGCATTCGGTACATAATTTGAACACTTCGCGAGCTTGCTGCTGATCTAGAGTTTCTTCATTATCAGCAATGGGATAAAGTAAGACTGAGTCTGGTGATTGGGAGAACCAGCCCGCATAAAATCGTTGTAATTCTGGGTTAATCGCATGCTCTCCCTGAGGTAACATGGCACCCCAAGCGGCAGAATGACATTCACGGCAATGTAAGATAGGTAAATGCAGTGGTGATGTAGAGTCAATCAAGTCATCTGAGTGTACCAGTCTTGGCTCAGGGCTAACACTGGCCAACATACGCCTTAACTCACGCAACCATAGCTGTACCCTTACTTGTAAAAATGGACGGACTTTTTGCTGTGAATCATCTGCCCAGATACGTGCTGTAGAAACCAATGCCGTTAAGCTGTCTAATAAAGCCAGCGTATAATCAGTGCTGCTTAGATTAAAGTCTTGTTGCCACTGCTCAGCCAGTTGACGTAAGTCTGCTATCTGGTTTGATGCTCGTAATAGGCTCAAAAAGGCCGTGTGCTGATGCAAATACTCACCCAAAGCAACGCAGGCCGCTTTGTACTCATGGGAATCATGGTCATCAACATCCAAAGCAAGATCGACACTGAACCATAAATTGGCTTGGCGACGTAAATAAACCCCTTGTGTCAGTGCGCCCGGGAGCAGCTCTTTTTCAAGTGCTTTTGGCCAATCGACAATAAGCTCTGGTTTTTGCTCTGCATTAAGTAAAGAGTTTTCGCGAAACTGCTCAACATACTCTTCAACCGTAATCCTGTCTTCAAGGATGATACTGTCTAAGCCAAAGCTAGTAGCAAAAACCTCACTGGCATATTCAGCTAGCTGCTTACGTGCACTTTCCCCACCAATAGTCGCTGAAGTACCTACACAGGCCAAGTTATCTTGTAGATGCAGCTTGTCACGCAGCCGTCTAATCAGACAGGCAAGGTCTGTCCCTTGTGCCCCATCAAAAGTGTGCAGCTCATCCACTACGAGGTAGCGCAGTAAATCCTGAGTCTTGAGGTTATGCTTCCACAGCCTTTGGTCCTTGGGACGCATTAATAAGAAGTCCAACATTTTATAGTTGGTCAATAAGATGTCTGGCGGATTATCACGCAAGGCATCTTGATTGGTAATGACTTGATCAGGGCTCATAACTCTAGAGTCAGAGCCACCATCACCAGTAAACAGGCCAACTGTAAGCTTTGGAGTCAGACTCGATACTTCTTTGGCAAAACGACGCGCCTGGTCGGTAGCCAAGGCATTCATAGGATAGATAATAATAGCCTTGATGCCCTTGCGGCGTTCTTGCAAACAATAATCTAAAATGGGATATAAAAAGCACTCTGTCTTACCAGAGCCAGTACCGGTTGCTACTAGTGTCGACTGCGGCTGCAGAGTAGCCAAGCGTTCAAAAGCACGCTGCTGATGCATATAAGGTGCAAAACCAAGCTTGACTTGGGTCAATGGCGACTCAGCTGAGTGTCTGGCTGTTCGAAACGGCAGCTTCACCTCAAGCCAAGGGCCTTTTAATAGGTTGTTTGGGCGATGGGGATCTCGTAAAAATCGCTCCATCAATCCCTGCTCCTCCTGCCCCTGAAAACCCGCAGTGGTCATTGGAAAACTACTGGATAAAAAGTTCTCTAGCTCAGATTTTATTTCACGGGCGATTAACGAAGGAAGCATGCATGGTCCTTTTATTAAAATGTACTCAGTAGCTGCACTAGGCAAAAACTACTGACTCATTTAATTTAATTATTTTAATAGAAGTAAACTAAACTGATTATTCTTCTTTGTTCTTCATAGCTTCAGAAAACAAGGCATCCAAATTTATACCGTTAAATAAGTAAGCCCAATCAGGCTCTTTACCTGTCTCTAAATATTCAGTATAAGCTATGGTATATATAGTTCTAAGACCATGTCCTATTGCTAAAGTCAAGCTTCCTGCTACACCAGCATTAATGAGTTGGCCGATTACAGGAATAAACTTTGTCAAACTTGTAGCAATCTGTTTACCGATTAAAGACACCACTTGTGCTTTAAGTAAATCCATCACTTTTTCACCTAGCGAAGTGAATCCATAAATACTTGCCAGTTTAATGGCTAGGCCAGTTTGAATAGGTACTAAGACAAACGAATCAGCTAAAGGAAGTGGATTAAGTCCTGCGGCACCTGCTGCAGCTATAGAAGCTAAATTAATAATTTTATTCGCTTCTCTATTTTTAAGAGTAAGACTTTTCTTCTGAGCACCAACAAAAGCAGCTCTCAAATCATCATCAGTTAACCTGTCTACACTCCACTCTATCAGCTTATCTATTTCTAAATTTTCATCACCATCGGCAATAGTCTCAAAAATATTGTTTAAATCAACTCCTTCCTTACTTAAAATCTCTTTGAATACTTTTGAGGTTACACCTTCATCATTATCATCTATTTCTTCCGTATCACATTTAGTAAGTACAATAGCTAAATCCACTCCCAATCTTTTCAGAGCTTTAATATTTTCAAGATCGTACTCTGTAATTCTATGATTGCCTACCGATAAGCAATACCAAAACAGATGTATCTGATCTTTTAAATCAAGTTTACTACGTCTATTCACTTCGGCTAAAACAACTGTCTTAAAGTTACTATTGTTAATCTCTCCATCAAATATTTCATATCCTTCTGTGTCAAAGATAACTACTGGAGACCCTTTATTATCAAAAATATTGATGCCTTTAGTTTGCGGTTTACCACTTCCAACCTTAGCAACCTCTTTACCAAAAATACAGTTGACAAGGCTACTTTTGCCAACACCTGTGCCACCCACGATCATTACATTAGCTTTGGTGAAATCATTTAACTGCGTATCAAACTCTTTTTCAACATTTGAAGCAACCATATATATACCCTTAATATAAAAACGTTATCTTAAAATAAAAATCAAACCTTATATTTATAAAGTTTAGAGATAGCTGGGTTAACGACATCATCAATAAAGCTGTTAACAGAACCTTTTAAATCTGCTATCAGCTTCAAAACTTCATAAGATGCTTTTAACTTATCTAGAAAACCACCACTTTCAAATGCACTTTCAACAGATTCAATAAAAGCATCCATCACATTGCTACCTTCCTCTAAGCTTTCCTCTATTTCAGACTCCAATTCATCCCAACTAGTTCTCGTAGAACTATCATAAGAAAAACCCAATCTATCTAGAAAGCCATCCAACTGCTCTACCGATTCAGACCTTTCATTCATTAACTGCTCTAAAGAATCCGTATCAAAGTTTATAATATCTTCGAGATCAGTATCCTCAATGGCAGATTTAATAAGATTAAAAATACCTAAATCTGACTCATTAATTTTACTTTTCATACTATCTCTCAGATTCTCAAGAAAAGAAATATAGACGTCAGCAAAATAATTTATCAAAGAGACTCGTAACTTTTCATCTAAACTTGTTAAAAATAAATTAAGGGTCTCTTCTTTTCCATATCTATTTTTAACACCAGCTCTTGTTTTAATTGAAACAGAACAAACTTCAGTTATTTCAATATTAATAGAATCTTTAGTGCATAATTTATTCAGCTCATCCTTAATACTTTTAATTTCGATTGGACTTGCTGCATCTACGTTAGTAAGTACAACTACAAGGGGTACACTATGCTTAGAAGAAATATCTTTTATAAGCTCTGCCTCGATATTCTCTATACGCGCTGAAGCAGCATTAATCAAATAAAAAGCACCATGTACCCATTCCATAGGATTTTTATTCGAGTAATGACTTCTGTTATTTAGAAACTGATAGAGTTTACTTTTCCACTCTTTATAATTATCTGTTTCAATCCCCACACTATCGTAAACATTTAAATTATAGTGTTCGTAATCAACTGAGTAGTGTTTAAGATGTTCATTCCATCCCGTTACTGGCTTGCCTTTGCCTGTAAGAAAAACCCCTTCATCAAATATGTAGTTACAAAAGCTACTCTTACCTACTCCTGACTTACCTAAGACTAAAATATTAATTCCATTCTCTGACATTATTCTCTTCTCCTTCAAAAAACGTCCATGCAATCGCATAGTCTTCTTCACGATCAGGCTTAAAGAAGGGCGCTTCGTACACAATGGTGCGCTCTGCTGGGCCGCCAGGTTGAGTGTCATCCATATAGGTCTTGCTAACGGTATCGCCAGCTTTTAGATCTTGGATGTCATTCCAGCCTAAAATAACACCTGCTTCTTGGCGTTTAGCTTTATTTGCACCTTCGTCCATTTCGGTATCGGTATTTTCATATTCAGTCACGCCATAACTTATGCCATTATCGAGGTCTGCTTTCCGGGCGGTGCGTGGTAGACCCACATCGACTAGACCTTTACTTGGCGTAAAGACAATACGGCCATTTTGGTCATACCAAGTATCCGCTTCGTATTGGCGCATTACAGGGAACTGGACGCGGTAGATGGTGAGCAGCTCATCAAGGGTGAGTCCAAGGGCTTGGGCGACGAGGACGTCAATTTCCACTAGGGCTTGCCGGCGAGCGTAATCGCTGCGTAGGGCACAGTTGCGTTGCCAATTGCTGGTGAGTTGTTGGAAAAAGTCTTGATTTAGAACTTTAGCACCGGGGTGGTCGCTGTCAGCGGCGATGCTCCAGTATTGTTCAATAAAAGCTGTGCGCCAGCAGGATTCCCAAAGCTCGCTATAATGGTTTGTGAGACAAGATAATACTAAGACCCTACTTTCAAAGATAGGGTTGGAAACAACTTTTTCTGGTAAAGCATAATCCTCAATACTTTGGTGTAAATTAGTTCGGCCAGAAAGCTTCATCATAAAGTCATAAATTATTGAAAAGCAGACACCAGAAACCGCTATTAATAAATCCTCAGATTTAAAAGCATATGTTCTAACTCCATTAGTATGTGCCACTTTTTTTGGAATTAACGATGATATAAGGCTTTTCTCAGAACCAACACTAATCATTGCTCTTAGAGCTAGGCGGTAATAATCTGTTACTTTTCCAGCTTGTTCTTGACCCTTCTCACTCCAACTTACATATGGCGTTCGTGCTCTATAGTTATCATAACTGCACGCCGGCACATAATTAGTTCTTGGTAAATAACTATCAGAGAGCGTGAGTAAGTCGACTCCATCATAAGCACGATGAGTCTCACATATGGATTTTGGTGTTTGATGGAGAAGGTTTCCAACATAAAAATGAGGACCAGATAGAACCCACTCACTGGCGTCTTTTGGAAAGCAAGTTTCACGCCGAATAGTTTCATCACGTTGCGCGTTAAACTCATTCCAATGCTGTGTTGAAAAATAGCTTTCTTGTAAGTCACTTAAGCGTTTAGGTTGAGCAGCAAAATTTGATACTACTTTAATTAATTGTTTGGCATGAATACCTGGTAATCGAGCAGCTAGATAATGAGTTCCCACTTCATCATAAAGTTGAGCAAAAAGAGTTAACTCCTTCTCGCCAACATGGATAATACGATCAGGGTGCCCTTCAACATTCCACTCACCACTATCCATTTTTATTCCACTCACTAACCTGCTACCAGCTAATTGGTAACAACCATCAATAGTTCGTGGCACAAACAAGTTAGCTATATTGTCAAACCTTGGAGTATTACGCTTCCTACCAAAAATATTAACGCTAAACTTACTACGATTATAAATTGGAAACAATCCAAACTCATTTTGAAATTGGTAGTGTGCACGCAAGAGAGGATAGATAGCTGTCCTTAAACTTCCTGCATTTGGATCATCATAAACACCTTCTGGGTGTAGAAATCCACTGACACCCTGTTCGCTGGTATTGTTCCATGCTTGTGGCAAAAAGCACTTATAGAGGTTAGCTTTTTGACCTTGCAGCAATGGATAATTACTTATGTCACCGAGAAAGTTTTGCGTACCGGTGCTTTGTTCATACTCCACTAACCATGCACTTTTTACGGCAGGGTTCTGCTCAAAAATCCCATCACGCAACTGCCCTGCTTTATTAGCACTAAAGTTGCGCAAAATTAATTGTGGTTCAAAATCCCCTAATACAGCACTGGAGTTCCAACCAACTAATAACCACGGCGGATTCCCCAACATCAAGTCAAAACCACCATCATGGACTTGATCAGTTTTATCTTTTTTCGGCTTGCCAGCAAACACATCCGCAAACTGTAGTGTCCAGTGGAAGAACTTATGCTCATCAGCAAGCTCTTCAACCAGTGCCAAACGCGGAAAGGCTTGCTTGAGCAGCTTGGTATCGACCACGCCGTATTTACTAACGAAGCGCTTGCCTTCCTCTAAGTTCTGCGTTTCTGCAAACAAGTCTTGCTGATTGCCTGTCTGCACTCCAATGGTATCACCCAGCAGTAAGCTCTCAAGCTCGAACAGCCACTCATCACGGCTTGGCAGCTCATCTGCTTGCTCAATCGGCCAAAACCATAATGCACACCAATAGTCCATTGCTAACTTCAGACGACCAAAAGCGCTACTGTTGCTTAGACCCTCGGCATACAGCTCTTGAGTCAACACCTGATCTTTATAGTCGATCGAGGTCTGGGTACGTCCGGTACTGGGCATCCCATAGATATCATAAGGGTCAGTGGTCTTTTGACGGATATTGCGCTGCTCTTTGGTATGCAGTTGCCATAGCTCCTCGACCTTCTCACTGAGTGCCTTCAGACGGCGCTGCTCGTCGCCATCGAGCGGTTTTAAGAAGTCTTTGCGCCAATCCTTGATAGTGTCAAACTGCTTAGGATATAAGCTCTTAACCTCTTTATCCTTATAATTAGCCATACCCTCCGAAGGCAGTAAGAAGTGCCAAATCTCATCCTTCGCACGTGGCTTATTCATAGCAACCGCTTCTGGCGCGTTTTGCAACCACTGCTTAGAGTCGTTCTTTTTGGCACCCGTCTGAGTCAGCTTATACACCTCACGGCGCGCACCAATCAATGAGTTACCGTTATACAGCTGCATCCCAAACCAAGGCACGAAGCGGTCTGCCGACAAGGCGTTTAGCCACAATGACACCTCTGCCAGCTCTACCGCTACTGGGTTTAAGTCAATCCCGTAGACGTTGTTGTCTGCCAGATACATTTTGACTTTTTGTAGCTCTTTGACATACTCCTGCTGCGCAATGCGCTCATCGTTGGCGCTTTGCATCAGCTCTAGATACTTCTCAGCAAGCTGGTTAATGGCTTCGTTTAAGAACGCCGCGCTACCCATCGCCGGCTCACACACCGTAAACTGCAATAGCTTTTCAGCCCGTTCACGGTCATTAACCAGAGGTTCAAGCTGCTGTACATACAGCTCTTTTAGCGCATATTTCACTAAGCTTTTGGTCAACACCTCTGGGGTGTAGTAAGACGCAGACTTCTCACGGTCACGGCCTGCCATACGGTAGATAAACGTACCCTTAGCGTATTTTTTCAGCTGTTTATTGCCATATTGGTCAGCAGCCTCTTTTTCATAGACCTTCTCATCGTCTTTATATTGCTCTAATGCCTCAGCATTAACAAAATAGCCAGTATCTAGGATATTGTATTTGTCGCCCGCCTTTTTTACCTCATACAAGTCTTCGTTAGCGAAGAAGCCGCGATAGCTCAATAATGCCTCATAGACCGCACCCAACTGGTTAATACCAAGCTGTGCGTATGAGATACGACCACGGCGACGCTTGCCTTTGGCCGGACGACTCAACGACATCAGCTGAATCACACGCTGTAATAAATGGTTCGGGAAGACAACCTTACTAAGTAACGCAGTCTTTTTGGGATCGAATAAGTGCGACTTGAGCGCGGTCATGGTAAAGGCATCACGGCCGGTCTGCTGCGCTGCGCCAAATATATCACCATGCTGCTCAGGCGTACCCTCTGATACTAGTGCAAACAGAATATTCAGCGAGTCGTTAAAGTATCGACCTTGACGCTCTTGCTCATTGGTCAGTGGCATCAGCTCAAGCTCGCGCAAGTGCTCTAATGAGTAGCCTTTTAGATATACCTCACTACCCGTTGGCGCATAGCCAAGCTCAGGACGCGCCTCGATATAGAACAAAAACAGCAATCGATACATATAACGCAAGCATTGGCGAGACAGCTCATCAGGGTCTAGTTGGTTTTTACCACTAAAAATGCCTTTTTTATTCTGACTGGCTTTGGCAATCAGCTGCTGTGACGCTTCATTACCTAATAGCTCAATACACTCACGCAGTGCATATTTTAAATCCTCTGATACGCCATAAGCATGTTTGTGCGCATTTTCATCAAGCGTATCTAGTAATGTTTGACCCTTGGCATCTAACAGAGCTTCTTTATGAAGCAGCACAGTGGTTGCTTTTAGAGTATCTAACTCACGGCGACTGAATATCTCTTTCCAGTCAAAGCGAATTAAGCGGTTCTGAGCATATTTACTACGGTCGATTAACAGCCACTGATAAGGGCTGGCAAGAATGACCCAACGTGGTGGCAGGGTTTGGCTAAATATCGTACTAGATAGCAGTTTTTGCCAATTACCTTCTGACTCTTGCTCTGATTGTTGCTCGAATGAAGGATAACCCTCTAAGCCTTTCATCTGTGCCGAATACAGAGGCAATGCCAGTGGATCGCTATCAGCATCATAATCACTGCCTAGCGCCTGAGCTTCTAAAATCCATAACAGCGGCTCACCTTGGCTGTTTTTTATCTCACCCAGTAGTGGCACATAACTTTGGGTATGCTCGACATACTGTGCACGAGGTGCATAAGGCAGCTCAAAGGTAGACAGCAAGCTTCGTAATACATCACGACCCAAGGTTAGTCTGTCTGAAATGCTTTGCTTGTGACCATATTCATCAAGTAGCAACAACGTCTCTCGAGCATTTCTGCTCATTTGATTCCAAGGCGTGCGCCAAGCATTTTTCTTATCTTGCTCAGTCAGTGCCGCTTCGCGAGCTGTAGTTTCTTGCTGTTGCCAGCTGTCTTGAAGCCCTTTTACATCACTGTCACCGGCAAATATCTCTGCCATATAGTGCTGGCTATAAAATTCGTTTTCATTACTGATTCCGGTTAAATTCATAGCACGGCTCCTGTATCCTGATGGGGCATGCCGGTAAAGACTGCGGCGACTTGTATGTAAGGTTGTTTTTCAATGAGCTGCGTATTTTCTAACCATTCAAAATAATCATCAAAAATACGATTAATTTCACTTTCGCGGCTATAGCGTTTTGTATCTTGCTTGCTACCGCTCAAGCCTTCTAGGTCAAGCTCCAACTGGCTAATGTGCTTACTCTTTAGCGTATTTAGCGCGTCTATTTGCTCCTCTAATACAGCATTACTGGTCTGCTCATACTGTATACGCTCTTGCTCCAGCTGTTGCTTGGCATGGTTTATAGCTATAGGTAGCAGCTTAGATAACGCACTGGTCTCACTACGGCGACCTGGATTAACCAGCTTATTTAGGTTTATCCGTTGTAAGAACTCTTCCAAATCGCAGCTGTCGATAACTTGATTGTCTTTGATATGCACGGCACACCAGCTTTGTAGATGTACCTGCCCGCGGCGATTGGGGAAACCGCCATGTAGCACATACCAATGCTCATCTTGCTCCAGCTGCTGCGGAATACGGATGACAGGAGCCGTATGACGACCAAACGCATTGAGCGAGCGATCATATAGCCACTGCACAACAGGATGAAGGGGCCACAGATAGTGAATGCTAGGCCACGGGGTGTCTTCTTCTCGGCAACGCTTGAGCTCATCACTGATTTTTTGACTGTCGCTAGTTAATACAAAGCGATCGTCTTGCGGCCACACCTCTTTTGGTAAAAAGCGGCGGCGCTGCTTGAGATCACTAGGCGCAGTTAAACGCAGCATATCACCATCAATACTAACTTGTAGCGCAACACCCGCATCTTCTTGTAGCCAATTAACTGCGGCCGTAGCATAGTCCATATCGTTATCGAATATCTGTGGGCGGATACCCAGCATCTCATCAACTGCTAAGCTCTCGTTGATTGGCGTGAATGACTCAACAATATCTACAGGCTCGCTACCAGTCTCATATGTACCGTTAAAGAAGTCTCCTAGCAGATCATCCAAATCATCGATGTTATTATCACGCTCTATCAACTCAGCAGTAATCGCTTCGCCCTCTTCTTTGTTGAACTCACTGGGGTCACCAATATTCTTGCCAGCCTGAGCATCTTTTTCGATAAGCACCTCTAGAATACGATTATCACCCTTAATCTTCTGGTTGCTGCTGTCTGTCAGTAAGTAACGAATCAGAGGTTGTTGCGTTTGACCATAGCGATCAATACGACCATTACGCTGCTGGAACACCATTAATGACCAAGGAATATCAAAGTGCACCATGCGATGACTCAAGTGATGCAAGTTAATACCCTCTGATGCCACATCAGAACAAATCAGCAATCTAGCAGGATGGTTCTTTTGGTTAAATGCATCTACTGTTTGTGCCAGTTCTTTATCGCTCATATCCCCACGTAAGATAAGCACTTGGTCTTTCTTGATCTTAAGATCTTTCGGCAGATGCGTTTCCAAGAATTCAAGCGTTGGGATACTCTCTGTGAAGATAACCAAACGGTCTGACGAGTCTTTTGGATCCCAATCAAAACTTAGCCCCTCTTCGGTATCCATTTTCAGCAGCTCTACCAGCTTTTGATACTTACTAAAGCTTTTAGAATCAATGCTCTCTGCTGCTTTGAGTAACGTATGCAGTTGGTTTAAATCACTTTGAATATCTTCTCGCTTATCCTCAGCCGTCTCTTTTTCTAACCTTGATTTAAGACGCTGTGAGCGGTTGGCAATCATGCTTAGCAAAGCAGCAGGACTTGAGAATAGCGCTTTACTTAACGTGGTTCGGAACAGCTGCCCCGCACCCGCACTTTTAAGCGTCTTAAACTCTGTCTCTAGTAGCGTGTCATAGGTATGCTCTTCTGGCACACTTGCTGTCGACATACGCTTAGCAATGTCACGATCAGGGAAATTGCTGCTAAGTTGCTCACGAATATCTTCTTTAAAGCGGCGGATGACCAAACCTTTATCACGAAAATCTTCTTTTGCGTAATCAGAGGGATTAGCAATTGCTGTAGGATCCAACATGTTCATAAGGCTGGCAAAGCTTTCTGGCTTACCGTCATGCGGTGTCGCAGATAGCATGATGAGCGTATCAGAACGTGTGGCCAATAGCTTAGCCAAGCGGGCCCGCTGCGAATGACTACTGCGCTCAGCTACGTTATGCGCCTCATCAATGATGATAATATCCCAGTATGCCTGCTCTAGATAATGACGATAATCAATATCTTGCTTAATGGTATCAATAGAGATAATCGAGCGGTCAAAATAGTGAAAGGGATTGTGATTAGTAGGAATCCGGTTACGGACTCGTTGTAATCCTTGTGAGTCAAGGCGGGTCAGGCCAATACTAAATCGGTTCCAAAACTCTTGTTGAAACTGAGTCAACATAGACTTTACGGCCAATACCAAGATGCGCTTACCTTTACCACGTGCTATCAGCTCACTGACCAAGATACCCGCTTCGAGAGTTTTACCAAGCCCCACGCTATCAGCGATTAAAATACGCGACCGAGGTTGTTGCAATGCTTGGCGTGCTGGCTGAAACTGGAACGGCATCACATCTAATGCTGCTTTTTGGCCTAAATATATCTTCTCATCCACTGGTGGCGCTTGTCTAATCAACGTATCTAAATACAGACGACTTGCACGATAGCTGCTACTGATATCATCCACCAGATCTGTCTCTTCCGGTGCCAGAATACGAATATTGGGTTCAATCTTAGTTAAAAATGCCGCTTCACGACCTCGAACTAGCTCAGACAGGCCTTCACAGGTCAGAAGATAGCCGCCATCAGAAGTGTGATCAGTACGTTTAATTCGCCACTCAGCATCACGAATTTCTACACGAATACCGGGTGCATAACGTTGCGACATAATGCCGTTCCTTACTTTTATTTTAAATTTGATAAATGCGTGTGATAGTGAGTACTTCACCTGCAAAAACTATAAAAACCAATTTATTAATACTTTTAATTTTAGATGATACGCGCTGTATTAAAGCTAATAACCATTAGAATTTAAAACTTTAGTCATTTGAATATAAACTCAGGTTTTCTAGAAAATTGTTGAGCTAAATTGTCGACTAATGATTATAACGTAATTGTTTCAGAACGATAAGCATATTTAATTTAATCTGTATCGAATTAATCAGATAAGATTTGCGTATAATTAGCTCTACACTGATTCTCAACAAGCGATTAGTCATAAAATAGATATATTTAAACTATCAACCCCTCAATCTAGGTAATAGCTCAGGGTTGATAGTACGTAGCCTTATATTTGACTCTGGTGACCAGACTAGGTCTTCATGCTCTACAGCTACTTGGTAAGCCCATTGGCTAATAGTTTCTGAACGCTTCTGATTGCTTATAAAGCCAATACCGTGTGTTTCTTTTTCAATAACTTGTCCATATTGTTGGTTACGCCTCAACCACTTCTCATAAAACCTCTCTTCAGCAAGATAGTCACGTTTACTGTTATTACATTTATGATCAGTCAGTACAAAATTATGAGTCGTGTCATTGGGATATTTTGACCAAGGTACAAAATGATCAACTTCGACGTCTTTCTTTAATGGTTTTTGACAGTAGAAGCACTGACCATGCTGTGTATCATTTAGTATAGGTACTAACAAGCTTAGATCTTGGCGTGTTTGATTAAAAAAAACCTTGTAAATCAATATCATCACTGAAATATGATTGGTTGTGACGATTGTTACGTACAAACTCTGTCCAGTATTGCTGGCAAAGCTTATGGATTATCTGACTAAACCGCGCAAAACAGTAAGCGATCCCAGACTTTAATATGATTACTTTTTCTCTTGAGTTATAGATATAAAAGAATTCACGGCTAACTTTATCTTCTGCACTTTGTAGATACTTGGCAGGGTTGTTTTTAATCGTTCGGGCTATTTCTTTAATTGTCGATTGCCACTTTTTGATATTACGTGTCCGAGCTATATTTAAGTTGGTCGTCTTAGTTTTTTCTTGCAAGGTTAAGATACTAGTAATGACCTTAGCTTTGCCTGTTGTACTGCTTTGCTTGAGTATAGATTCACCATATTGATCTGAGAATGGTAATGCTTGTGTCCAATAAAGCTGAATAAACTGCTCTGCCAACTGCTCATAAGAAATAATGCATTCACTGTTATCACTAGTCCCAGACTCTATAGAGAGGTTGGTTACTGATATTAATAATGCAAATTTATAGGTCGAGGTATAAGAGCTAGATTCAAGCAACCATTGAATACGTCTTAGAAAGTTAAGCTGAAATTCTGCTGTAGGCACTATAAGGATCCTTAGAGGTACGATTAATTAACTCTCTGTAGTTCAGACTTATACTATAGTTTAGCTCAAATAATTTCGATACAAGGAAGCTGAGTGCAAGCTATACACTATTATGGTTAGCGAGGAGGAGGATGTAGCGGATTTATATGGGTTTAACTCTACTAAGCCTTTCGTTATGTAATGCTGGGCCTAAAAATGAAGCTGTTTTATTTGATCCAGCCAACCCTGCTAGAGTAACTTATCATATCAATCAACTTCAAACGAATTACATCTTTTTAGTTATTACGTTCAGCTAGTGCTCACTCTAAGGTAGCTACACCCATAATATTTATTCAGTAGCTTTTCTATTGTTTATGCTAAGCGTTCCCCGATTTTGTTATTAATCCACTCGGCTATTTCACTCGCTACCCACATTACTCTGAATTTTGTAAGTTGTACTTTTTTCGGGAATGTTGGATCGTAGCGATCAGAATCCTCGTTAATCATCTCGTAGATGGTAGAACGACTAAGGCTAGTATAATTAATAACATCCTTAATGCTAAGAAGTTGGGAGATATTATTACATCGTTCGATTATTGGTTTTTATAGATGTAAATTTTTCATGATCGAATCCTTAGTTTAGTCCTAATATATAGTTTCAACGGCTAGAGCTCGCTTAATCAATAAGTCCAATAAATTATAGCTATTAACAATTTATATGTTAATTTGTTACTTACTATTAGCTGTCTGAGCCGATGCTAATAACATCAAATATCTCCCTATTTTAAATCTCATCCTCAAATCAGAACTACAAATGAAATTATGACTACTTATATACTTGACACAGAAACGACGGGACTTATTGAACCGCACATGACTGAAGCGGCCTATTCTATTGTTGAAATAAACGATGGCAAGGTGACAGTATTACAGGAACCAAGAGCTAAGCGCTTTAATCCTCTCAAAGAAATTAGCTTGGGCTCTATGGCGATATCACATATTTGTGATGAGGATATTGCGGATGAGCCACCTCATACAGATTTTAGACTGCCCAACAGTGTTGAGTATTTAATTGGACACAACATTGATTTTGACATGGCTGTTCTTAAAAATGCTGGCGTGACCCATATACCTAGTCTGATTTGTACCAATGCGATGGCAAACTTCCTTCTCCCTACGCTTGAGAGCCATAAGCTAGTGTCCCTTCTCTATCACTTTCACCGAGATATAGCGCGTGCTCAAGCAAAGGATACACATGCTGCTATTGCTGATATTTACTTCACTGAACTAGTGCTTGGTAGTTTGATTGATTTGGCCAATAGTCAGGGTCAGGAAATAAGTGATGTGGAGAGCTTATATCAGTTTAGTCAAATGGCACGTATACCCACGCATTTAAGTTTTGGTAAACATAAGGGTGAGGCTATTGCAGATTTAGCTGCGAGCTCTGAAGGTGTTGGCTATATTAAATGGCTACTTAAACAGGACAGTGTTGACCCTTATTTAGCTCAAGCATGCTAGCAAGCATTAGAGTCGTTATAAATACACTGACGTAGTCAATTTTATAGTCGAGCTATACTGAAAATTGAGACCCATACTAGAAATAGTTAACGCTAAAGCAGATCAAGTTCTTATTAAAATTATAACTTATTAGGTAGTAAACCCCTCAATACTGTGGTGTTTAAAATATCATCAATATCTGCATATGCCATGGATCAATCTTACTCTGACAATTCGAAAAAGCTCTATATGCTATTAGTTATATAGTATAGAGGGCTGGGGTATGAAACTTACTTTTCCTAGGTGACGCTATTAATATCGGGGTTTGAATCAATACATGGTACAACAACTAATGTGCTAGAGACTCTTCAAGACAGAGATAAAAAGATTGAGAACTTAAATAAAATAATTGAAAAATTAGAATACAGAATGGAAGAAACTAAATCTGAGATGATCGCGGCTAAAAATAGTCGCAGTCACTATGAAAGCGTCTTTCACAACCAACTTCTTATTAACCAGCAACTAACTACTGAAGTAGCAGATAAAGATGAAAGAATCTTATCCTTAACTTCAATGTTAAAGCCTGATTTCGAACCGTTCAATATACTTGAAAATAAAGATAATAAGATTTATAAACTCAAAAATGAACTAATGATGTTGGATGAATGGTGTGAAATGTTGGAGTTAGAACTTGGTATGGAAGGAAAGCGACCTGTTGAGATAGCAACAGACCAACGAATAGGAAAGAACAAAAAAAGAAAACCAGTAACTCTATCCATCTACCATAACCTAGCTTATGAAAAAACTGAATTGGAGAATCAGCTAATTAAAAAGAGTAAATCGTTTGTAGAGATAAATGATGAAATAAGCAGATTGAAAGAAGTTATTAAAAGAGGTCAGACACATATCAGTATCTTAGAACAAAGTAATGAGCATCTTATCTCTGAATTAAAGCTCGTTAATGAAGATAAAACCAACTCTCAAAGTAAGGTTGAACCAGTCACTAAAGAACAATTTGTCCGCATCCCAAGAGATAAAGTGGCATCGAACACCTATGGAAGAATAGCCACAGCTAATACTATAAGTGAAAACACATTAAGAACCAAATCCAAACCACGAACAATAAGAACTCGATGCACAGATAATACTGCTCAGAACCTCAAAGTCAAAGAAGATTCTACAACTCAATATCTTGATTACTTAAAAAGAGTAAAAAGGAAATAATCTCTCAAAAAAACTCGAAAAGCATTAGTTGCTCGATCAGTAGCTTTGACCATTGTGATTGTTTGAACCAGCCTATAGTTATAGTTTCAAAATTGATATCAATAGCGGATGTTTTATTACATCGCAATTATTAAGAAGCAATAAACGAATTAAGGTCAATTGATGGATATTATTCAGTTAAAAAAATTAATAGAACATATCAAGAGCTTACCCACTCCAGAAATACCTGAACAGACGATATTCAGCATTGGTGGCCGTGGTTACTACGAAAACCCAACCTCTGATGTGCTAGCCTTTTTCTGTGACAGTGAAGGTGCGCATGGCTTAGGCAACCTGATGATGGAGGCTCTATTTGATGCTCTAACTGTTGCCAATCCAAAGTCAGCCAATTTTGACTTTGGCGATTTCTCTGTCATCAATGAGCCTGGGCGTGAAGTAACCACCAAGAGTAATAAAAGAATTGACTTACTGTTAGAGGGTAATGACTGGGTGATGGTGATTGAAAATAAAATCTATCACCATCAAGTGAATCCATTTAAAACTTATCAAAAACATATAGAGTCCAATGATGAGTTCAAATATAAACAGCATATCTATGTTGTACTATCGCCTAATGGTAAAGCGCCTAATAATTGGCTTTCTTTAAGCTACCCTATATTTCTTGATAGCATTAGAGAAAAGTTAGCACGTGCCTTTATTACTCAGCCACTTAATAAATGGTTGGTCTTGCTTCGTGAATTTATATTACATTTGGAAGGTATTATATCTGATTCAACCATGCCTCATGAGACTGTATCATACGTCTTGGAAAATCTGGCTGAAATAAAACAAGCAGAGGATATTAAACAAAAGGTCATTGAGGCTTATCAGAAAGAACTATTAGAAAAACTACAAGGGGCTTTCCCAAATGAAAAGGTGCGCACCAAGCTTCATCATTGGCATGGTTATCCTGCCCTTCGTTTCTCATTCGAATCTTGGGAAACCAAGACAGATGTTGTTCTATTCCTTGATGGGCGTAAAAATAATAAATTTTGTATAAATTACTATGCATTTAATATCAACACACCAGAGCAACGTGAAATAGCAGACTCCTATTTAAAACAGGAGAACTGTAGCTCGACTTGGAGTGAGGGTTCAGGCAAAGTTAAATGCTATAAATCACCTTATGAGTCTTTTGACAAAGATACTGCACATGAGTTTCTCATTGAAAAACTAAGTTTGCTTGATGAGTTTGAAACGCAAGTACGTAGCCAATGGTAGTTTCGGATTGTCGTAGTGAACATTAGCAGTGATGTACACTACGCTGTGCATCAATTTAAGGGTATCCCTAAGAAGCTCTAAGCCAACAATATAAAAACGACCAATAAAAGGAATTACAATGACATCAGCGCAAGCCCTCTATGACCTTGACAGGTTTCAAGCCCTTATAGATAAGTTCAGAGCACTAGACTTTACGGATGAGGAGTTAAATCTATTTGATGTTGGCACACGAGGGCATTTTGAGAACCCAACAACTGAGCTACTCAGCTTCTTTTTAAATTCAGCCAACCACCATAATTTAGGTAACGGTTTCTTTAGAGGTCTAGAATCTGCTATTGCTAAAAAGAACATACTATCTGACTTAGGTACTTTTGAGAGTGTAGAAACAGAAGTATCTACGCAAACTGGCAAGCGTATTGACTTACTCATAGAGACCGACACAGCAGTCATAGTGATCGAATGTAAAATCTACCATCATCAAAACAACCCTTTTGATGAATACACAGCCTTTGGTAATGAACGTATCAATAATGGAACTGAAGGCTCAACTCTAAAGGCACTCGTTAAATTGGTTCTCTGCCTCAATGGTAGCGTCAGTGCAGATCTGGCAGCAGATGGCTGGCATGGTATCTCATACAACGAACTGGTTGAGCATATTGAAAAACGCTTATCAAAAACTATGTTCGACAACCCTTATAACAAATGGACTTTGTTTGCCAGAGAGTTCCTATTACATTTAAAAGGCTTAAACACAATGACTGATATCAATACAAATGAGATTTCTTTTTTAACTGAAAACTTAAATGAATTTGCCCAATTAAATGATTATATCTACAACAATCTAATGCCTAAGATTGGAGCAAGAATTTCATCAGACTTAAATACTAGTGGCCTACAAAACTTTGAATGTAAAGTAAAACACGCTAAGTGGTATTACTATGAGCCTGTCATTAAATTCTCTAATCTTAATTGGACAACAGGCTCTGATATCGTTCTCTGGATGAAGGCTAGCGATAATGATATATCGCATAAGATTAATTTGCATATTGCCAAGCAGTCTGATGAGTTGGTAGAAGAGTTCAAAACTATCATTGGTGATTCATGGTTGAGCTTGCCTAATGAAACCTGGTATGAAGTGAACAATACTTATTGGGGTATATCTTGGTCATTTAAAACTTTTGATTTAGATGATCTGTCAGCCAAAATGGTTGAGTTAATGGATCACCTAAACAACCTAGAGTTAAATCATCGTCCAATATTGGTTAAATAAATATATTAGTTGTATCTACTTTAAGCATCGACTACGTGATATTGCATGAGCCGTGTCATATTGCTGAATACAACTATAGTGAATGATTCTGGCGCTTGCTCACTCAGATCATGCCACATTAGAAAAAAGTTAAGACTCAACTTGATAGCATGGCTAAAAGTTTTATTTGAAAAAATAGCAGCTATCAGGAAGATAGCTGCGATAGTTAAACAACCTAATCCAATAGGATATATCCTTAATAAATAGTATCAATTTTCACCATGCATCATTAAATGCTAACGGAACTATCAATGGAAATAATAACTGTCAAAGAAGGCGACTACGTATCTCCAGCCTTTGTTACCAAAGATGAATGGAAGCAATTACTTTCTAATAAAAATATAATGAAGCGTAGCTATCTAGATGTCTTAATAGCGTTTTATTTAGAACCTGGTCATAAATCCACCTGTAAAGCTCTTGGTGATAAGTACGATCTACACCACAATACGTTTAATGGTGCTATTACTCAATTCGGTAAACAGGTTCAAAAAGAACTGAATAGATTTCAGATTGTCAGCAATGAAGGTGGTCAAATTTATTGGCGTATTGTCATGACAGGTAGATATGACTCTAGCAATTTATTTGAGTGGAAAATGCGAGATGAGCTGGTAGATGCAATGGAAGACTTAAACTTTGTAGACAATAACTATAAAGATATGGAGATGACATTGAGTCAAAACAAACAATATGAATTTACTTGGATACCAGCCTTCAAAGCAATTTCGGATTGGCTGGTTGATTTTGAAAACAAGCAAGAAGATTTAGTCGACATTCTCATAGCGATTGGGATAGATAATGGGCTTCAGGATCAATTAATAAAAAACGAAAAAAGCAAAGTCAAGGTCATGGATCCCTTCTCATTTTTTTCGTTAATAATGAAGTATGGTGAAACTCGAAGCCTTGAAATCCTTACAAAATTACTTACTAAGCTAGAACTACAAAATCTTATACCAACTGACTTAAATGGTTTGCCTAGATCAAATCCACAGAAGGTCTGGATGTTTCCATACGGTTATATACGAAAGCCAGAGTACATCCCTATGCTTTGGCAGATATTTCATCAAGCGCGCGCTCATAATGTTGATGATGACTTATTCAACTCTGCTATGGATATTCCAGGTACTGCTTTTACCAAACTTACCCAAAATCTATTTTACATAGACCCATCAAAGTATTTACCTGTTGATAGTCAAACTCGTCCTTGGCTTACTTCTAAGAACATTGATGCCCCTAAAGACGGTTGGCTTAACTATCAAGAAACCATGGATAACGTAGCCTCAAAAACCGATCAGACTTTCTATGAGATTTCGTATGAAGCATGGTTATTAAATAAAAATAAGAATAAAGCTAAAACCTCTAATACTGTTTCATCCAAAAGTACTGAATATGGGATCGATGACGATTATATACCACAGCCACTAAACAGAATCTTATACGGCCCTCCTGGTACAGGTAAAACCTATAAAACAACAGAACTTGCTGTGGAGTGTATTGAGCCCGAATGGTATCAAACGTTGGTGCTTAAGGACCTAGCAGATGATGAAAAGCGTATCCTGCTGAAGCAAAAGTATGATGAGCTAACTAGTAAAGGGCGCATTGCATTCACAACCTTTCATCAAAGCTTTGCCTACGAAGACTTTATTGAGGGCATTAGACCTACCGTCAATAAAGGACCTGATAACCAATCAATAATCAGCTATGACGTTATACCAGGTATCTTCAGGAGTATATGCAGTTTGGCCGATACCAATGCGAAAGAAAGAACTGGATCAACGCAGTCAGTTAATATTGATGGTAAGAAAATTTGGAAGTTGTCCCTTGGTAATACACTAGAAGACGAGGGTGAAGATATTTTCAATGAGTGTATTGAGAATAACTATATCCTTCTAGGCTGGGGCGAAGATATTAACTTTACGGGTTGTGAGAATAGAAAGCAGGTCGTTTCAAAGTTTGAGTCTACCCGTAACATCTCTCTTTCGGATGACCCTTACAATTATCTAGCAACTGCCGTTAATAGCTTTAAGAACGTCATTAAAACTGGCGACCTAGTAATTATCTCCGATGGTAATCATAAATTTCGCGCAATAGCAGAGGTAACTGGAAACTATGAATTTCTAGACTTGTCTGATCGTATAGGCTACCAACAGTCAAGAAAGGTTAAATGGTTACGAGTGTATGAAACAAGCCTTCCGAAAGAAAAGCTATTTGAAAAAGCGCTCTCTCAAATGACTTTGTATAATCTTAAAGACAGTACGATTAACCGAGATAAACTTAAAGAGCTACTTACTGTACATTCAACTGAAAGCTCAGTTAATAAACCTCATTTAATCATAATCGATGAGATAAATAGAGGTAATATTTCGCGTATATTTGGTGAGCTGATTACATTATTAGAAGCTGATAAACGCAAAGACGGGAGCGATGCCCGCGAAGTTACGTTGCCCTACTCTAAGGAGAAATTCTCAGTACCTTCAAACCTATACGTACTTGGTACGATGAACACTGCGGATAAATCGTTGGCGCAAATTGATTTCGCGCTACGCCGTAGGTTTGAATTTATTGAGCTACTACCAGAACCTAAGCGCTTGGAGAAAGTAAGAATTTATAACGTTTCAGTATCTGAACTACTTGAAGTGATAAATCAACGTATCGAAGTATTATTAGATCGAGAGCACACTATAGGTCATGCTTACTTCTGGTCACTTATGGGCCTACAATCAGATGAAGAAAGAGAAGAAGAGCTCGCCAGTATATTTGAGAACCGTATTATTCCTTTACTACAGGAGTATTTCTTCTCAGATTGGGAGCGTATTGGCTGGGTGCTTAACGACCCTGCAAAAGACAGTAATGATAAATTCATTCAAGTTGATAACTTAACACCCGATGTTAAATCGCTGTTTCATGATAGTGTGACCGACCAAATTATGGACAGACGTTATCGTATCAATAATGAGGCTTTCAATCGTGCCAAAGCATATGCAGGGATTGTCTCTTCTAATCTACAGGCTGAATAATGCTAAAACATATTCAGGTCAGAGAATACGCTAGGCTCACTACTGACACCTCGGCTAGTCCTACCCCAGATTTAGCAGTCATAAAACCCGATACTTTTAACTGGCTAGTGAGCTTAAGCGAACAGCCAAATTCTGGTAGATTTATTAGCTTTGAAAAACCTGACTGCCTGAGGCTGCATTCTTATGTAGGGTATCTACAAAGTCCTGCTGGTGAAGGTATAGAAGTCTTACTTAAGATAAGTAATTCAGAGTATGACCCACAAAACGGCAGAGCTGTATTGTGTAAGATGCTGTGCTCAGCGCTACACCTTCCCTACAAAGAAGCTCATGCAGCTCAGCTCACCCGCATGAACCTACCTATACATGAGTGGATTTACCATCAATTCTTAGCTCAACTAAACGGATTAGTTGCTTCAGGCTTGCGGTTTGACTATCTAAGAATAGAAGAAGAAAGTCGATTCATACGTGGTCAGTTGAACGTTACTGCTCAGCAGCGTCAACCTGCTGAGCGTGCCCACCTTTTTCATATAAGACATGATATCTATCATCCTAATCGTTTAGAAAACCGTCTTATGAAATCTGCACTAGATTACATCCAAGATAACTGTCGTAGTCCTGAAAACTGGCGTCTGGCAAATGAGCTATCACATATATTAGACCCTGTTCAAAGCCTTACCAATCCCTTGAATCTAATGCCTAGATGGTCCAATAGCAAAACATTGGATAACTATAGGGATATAAAACCCTGGTGTGAAATAATTCTGGAAAAAATGAACCCTCACTTCCAAAAAGGCTTACATAGAGGTATCTCTCTACTGTTTCCAATGGAACGTTTATTCGAAGAACACGTTGCTGCTTGTCTGAAAAAAATGGTTACGTCTCCATGGCAGCTTAAAACTCAAGCCTCTAGTAAGCACATGATTGAAGCAAGAGACAAGCTGTCTGATACAGATAAAAACCGCTTCTATTTAAAACCAGACTTACTGATTGATCATCGTGGTGAGCACCGCTACGTGATGGACACAAAATGGAAGTTAATTAATAGCTCTAATAGTCAAAAAAACTTTGATCTGAGCCAAAGTGATATTTATCAAATGTTTGCCTACGGCCATAAGTATCTATCTGGTAATGGTGATTTGGTGCTTATTTATCCTAAGCATGATAAGTTTACCTTACCCATGCCTTACTTTAAGCTAGCTAGTGATTTACGACTTTGGGTAATTCCATTTTGTGTGGAGTCTAATAAGTTGATTAGTGGAGAATGGATGAATCATTTTTTGACATTAACTTTATCTTAATTCTTTCAGTAAAAGTATTGTTAGTACATTTAAAATAATCGGTAATGCTCTGCAGGTATGCTAGCGACAAAAGTGAATAAAAACCTAGGCTAAGCTCTCTAATTCTACAAAGACCTCAATATTTGTTCAAAACCTAATCGACATGCTTTCTGATACATCACCAAATCGTCTACTTGATGAAAAGCTAATCCACTACAAGTTTATGCTAAATCAAGACTTTAGTGGCCTGTCCATACTTTACAGAATAAAAGTTGATACATACTAGGATTGATCGAAAAAATAAGACAGCTTAAGTTGTTTAGCCCTTCTGAGAGCTTCCTAAATATAATATAAATTTATTCCTCCTCAGCATATATTGCTTTTAAATGAAAAGAGTTAGGCTCATCAGTCATACTTGAGCAGTAATATATATTTTCACCAATATTAGGTAATAATCTTTCAACAGCATCTGCTATGTAGGCAAAAACTTCTATTGGTAAGCTTTGAACGCTTTCCATTCCAATAAACAACCCTTTAGTATGGTGTGCTTTTGATAATTGATTCACAAGCTTATGTGTCGTTACTTTTACTAAATTTGATTCAGAGTCACCTATGGCGCTTGCTTGAACGAATTGGAATAAATTACTACATTCAAATAGGTTTTTGATATCTACAACATCTATACCGATGATGGTACTTGCAGCGTTCACATTGAGTAGATCGGTAACAGCTTTTACTTCATCAGGCTGACATTTAACAATACCCTTGATAATATCTAAGCGATCAAAATCCATATCATCTATCTGTAATCCCACTAAAAACCAAGCTTCTGACTTCTCTTTTAGCTCTAGTAGCGCCTGCTCATCCCAATCCTCGCTGATAATAAAGCAACCAATAACCGACCTAGGGTAACGATCCATAATTCGTTGGTAGAGGAATGCATTAGGTGTGTCATCTATATATGATTCGTCCATATGATATTTCATTGCTATACTCACTGATAATTAATATTTCTTGGTATGGTTAGAAGTATCAAACTTTAGCACTAGTTAAATCATATTCATTTTTATTGCTGGTCATTGATTTGCTTTAGCATCTTGATAGTGTTTATATCGTAACTGCCAGCGAAGAACTGGTATAAAAGCTGCTCAAATACAGACTTATTACCAGCTGCAAAGGCAAACAACGTTAGCGAAGACTGCAGCTTCAGATTGTCCGGTGAACCAAAGATATCTAAAGCGCTTTTGTCAGGGTGCAATAGTAGTAATTCAGCGCACTCTATTAACCGTGCTCCAAGGACCTGATGCTGCAAATACGCTTTCGCTTGCTCCAGACTCCCTATTGCAAATCGTCGAGACATTTTACTATGCCCTAACCCTTTAACCTGTGGAAAGATAAACCACATCCAATGCGTGCGCTTACGACCTTGGGTCAGCTCTTCAATCACTTGTGAATAGATAGCATTTTGAGCTTGGATAAAATCATCAAACAAATCTTTATCTATTGTTGTCATTTTTCACACTCCTTATGATTTAATTAATGATCATTTGCCTACCTGCCACACTCACAACGTAGCTCAAACTATATTTGTATTTAATGCTAGGCTAACCTGTCACATATATCGTCCCCATCCAGCAATGGTCAGGTTTATCAATCATCCTATTGCCGTAAAACACTTCTGAATCGTCAGAAATCCGACTTTCAACCGCAGTTGTGATACTAAAAAACTCATCAAGAGATAGTTTATGATCGCTTTTAATATCAAGCATCATATACTGGGTACTAAGACCTTCAGGAATTTGATTGAGCAGATGATTAACGGTACTCTTTATTTGTTCTGCATCTGGTATGCCCGTTACCCTAGCTTGTATAAATTTAGCAGGCTTTTCAGCCCCGCAGGATCTTTTGATATCATTAACATCTATACCAACCTTATTCCGATCAGATAATACTGATTCAAATACAGTTATTACCTGCGCAACTTCATCCGCTTTGCAAATAATAATCCCGTCTATAACCTCGAATCTATCAATTTGCTTATCTGTGGTTTGTAGCGCAAACAATGTGCAACCGACTTGTTGTTGTAGATTTAGCAATGACTGTTCATCCCAGCCATCTTCTATAACGATAAACCCAACCTCAGACAAGAGGTAGCTATCTGATTGTGGCGTATATAAAGTAGCTAAAGGTATGGGCTCTATCTGAAGCTCATCATTACATTTTTCATTTATATCGTTTTTTATAGTCTGTTTATCTTTAAAAATACTATCTACTGTCATACTCGGCTCCTTTTTAAAGTGAAATCGTTAATTACTGTTATAAAGCTGCATCCCACTTTCTAGGCGCTCAAGGATAACTACCTTTAGCTCTAGTAGTTCAATGACGACGGACAATTGCGACATACTTACCAACCAATCTTGCAGACGAGTAGTATTAGCAACCGTAGCGCTGACTTGATTCCAATTGTCATCGATAATAGTAATTTGCTGATCTATCGATAAGGGACGCTCATAAAGATGCTGACAGGCATACCTTTGCACCTTTTAAATCAATTTAATTTGGGTATCGTCGGTCGGCTCTAACCTACCTAGTTTGCAGTATATTTATATAGCATCTCCCAAAAGAACACTGTTTGCTCGTTAATGATATCGATACTAAAGCTGGATTCAATATAAAACCGTGCCGTCTTGCCACTAATATTCTTTCCCCATGCTGGCACCCGAATTAATGCATCACTATAGAAAATATCGTTAAAGACTTGGTTTAAGCCAATCAGATCATTCTCTAGATTTTTACGCTCATTCGTACAGTTATCAAGATTATCACCGTAGTTTTGCATAAGCTCTGTCAGTGATACAGCATTCGCTTCACTCCGAGGAAGGCTTTGATATAAAGCAAACAGACGTGCTGACTTTGTATAGCTGGCGATTGGATGTGCAGGCATAGTAGCTTCTCTATTAGACTGATGAAGTAATCAACTCGTTACTAAACAAAACGAACCAATATCGCGGTGCCATTGTCATAAGCATTGCCATCAGAGTCATAAACTTGGTTCTTGAGATTGATTAGCCAAGCTTGTAAATCCGTTTTAGCACTGATAAGTTGCCATTCATGACTCGGCACTAAGTCATGAATGCCATCCGTACAAACCATGATACAATCGCCGCTATTAATATCGATCTTGCAAAAGCTCCTTTCTGGCGCTTCACCGCTTAAGTAACTGTCATCAGCCGTCAATGCAAAGCATTCAGTGATGCTATATAAACTCCCTGCCATGCCCTCTCGGCTATAGTCTGCAAACTCCGCTTGGCGACCTTGCTCTTGTGCCTGCTGGTCAATAAGTTCGTTCAATAGATTATGGTCGCGAGTTAGGCACTGCCACTGTGATGCACCTTTCGATAACTGATAAACACGACTGTCGCCCACATGCGTTATCGTTGCCTTTCTGGTTTCAGCACTATCTAACTCACAGACAACCATCGCGAGGGTTGCCGCCGCGCCATGACGCTTAGATGAATGCTTGGTTTGATTAATCAGCTGATGAATACTGTCTGAGCAGATATTCTTCTGATCGTTCCATAAACTTCTGATTGCTTTTACCACCGCTTTTGAGCAGTGCTGCGAGTGATTAGAGCTTGCCACCACTGCTAAACCAAAGGTAATGCAACTGGTGTCACTGCCATCACACCTAGATCTTCTTGATACCAACTGCCTAAAAAGAAAAAACATCTTGCTGCAGGGTATTACTGGCATTACCTAGAAATGTAATTGCGCAAGCTTGTACGATCGAAAGAGTATCTTTTAAAGAACCATGATTAAGAGAAGCAATCATGATGGCAGACACATATGTTTGTCATAGAGGCTAGTATATCTAACTACCTATAATTTTATTTTCTAGGTTGTTTATTATTTGAATCATACTACTATTTTAAAAGTAGGTAATATGATTTCCATCAAAAAACTCCTCTTCAAACCAAAATTCTAAAACTTCTTTAGGAATTGATGAGAAAGCTCATAACCCATAATTTTAACTCCAATCCCCACATTTGTGCTATATTTTTCATTTTCAAATTCATAGTTGATGGTGAAGTACTTGAAGATATAAAAACCCCTAATCAAAATGCAGTTATGGCTAATAAACTTTGTGAGGTAGTTCGAAGATTTACTGAAGCTGATAATACAGCTGTGCATGTGTCGATAGCCGGTGGACGTAAAACAATGGGCTACTATGCTGGTTATGCGCTGTCACTATATGGCAGACCACAAGATAGGTTATCACATGTGCTGATAACTGAGGAGTTTGAGAGAGCTGTAAACTTCTTCTACCCTACTCCTCGTTCATCTCTCGTTTCTGATAAGAATGAAATTGTCGTTGGTGATGCTAATAAAGCAGAAATATGGCTCGCCGAGATTCCATTTGTAAGAATGCGAAGCTTGCTTGATGAAGAAAGTATTTTATCCAATAAAGGATTTTCTGAAATAGTTGAGACTATTGACAAGTCTTTGAAACCAATTCAGTTAAAAATAGCAAATAACGATGAGCGAAAAATTTTCATCGGTACAGACTATTGCAAGTTATCTCCTAAAGAATTCAGCTTATATATTGTAGCAGCTGAATTGAAATTGCTGGGTAAGACTTTACGTTACCCTTCAAAAGACATTAAGGAAGACACCATTGATCCTGAACACATGAAAATGTTTAATGAAATATACGATCAACATAAATCTAAAAATGTGGTCGATGAGGTGATCGTAGATTATGATTATTTTTCAAACACCCTATCCACCATAAAAAGAAAGTTCAAAAAAGTATTCGGTAAGAACCTCGCCGAACAAATCATGATTCAAAAAGATACTCAAGCAGGTGGCTTTGGAATTTTAGTTCCTGAAAAAAGCATACTAGTTACTAATTAGTATGCTCAATTCAGAATAAACAATCAAAGCAGACTCTCTTATTAATATATCGCCCTTCAAGATGGTAATATATTGATAAGTTTTAGTTAGCAATTTTTCTATCTGCTCATACGCATAACTATAAGTATTTTTCCTATTAGATCGTATTATATTTATGAATTTTTGTTAAAAAGAAACATCAAATTCTATAATTTCTTCAATAAATTTGGCTTCAATAGCGGACAAAGCACGATGCTTGTGCCAAAAAATATACACAGGTATATCAGCAATCCCATCTTTCGGGGGCAAGCGTCTAAGCTTAGATACTAGATGAGTAGCAGCAACAAAATGATCCGGCAAAGCACCTATGCCATATCCAGTGTAAATCAGTCGTACCAGCTCATCTAAATTATTTGTATAAGCACTAACATGACCAGTAAAATCATGGGCTTCTTTAAATAACGTTATTGGTGAAAGAACATCACCAATAGCTTCGCTATTAAATGCAATAAAATTTTCTTCTAATATATTACTAATGCTCAGATCTTTTACTGAGAACAAAGGATGGTGATATCCACAATATAGGTAATAACGTTGATTGAAAAGTATCTTTTGATTGAGAGTATCGGATGTATGCTTTGCTAAACAAATACCAATAGCAGGGTTTTTCTGCTTCAAGTCATTCAAAATATCTGTACTTGATTTGACCGTCAAATCTAACGTAATATTCGGATATTTTTTTTTGAAATATACTAAAAAATCATTATATTTGGGGTTATGAAGTCGGCTAACGACTAATAGTTTAATATTACCTTCCAGAAGATGTAGATTACTGCCCTTCATCGCTTCAATAGAAGTAATCTCTGTAAATATCGTTTGAGCAACTTGAAGACAATAACGACCGATCGGCGTGAGCTCTAGCGGCTTAGTATTACGAATAACAAGCTGGTTTTCGAGTTGATCTTCAAGCTTTTTGAGATTTTGGCTAACTGCAGATTGTGTAATGTTTAGACGATCAGCCGCCGCACTAATACTCCCCTCTTCACATATAGCAATTAATACGTGGAGTAATGTCCAATTTAAATTGTCTGCTAACTTCCGTTGTATCATAGTAATTTCAGCACTTATATTCTAAATATATTGATATGAAAGGTCTGCCAAAGGTATGGATGAATTAGTCTTCGCAATATATACTTAGTCTCCGAGTCCTCAACTCACCTCTCATTATTGTCATCAGTCCATAATACAATATAGCTAGAGATAGTGAGTCAATATAAATGCTGACTTATTGTATGGCTTGTCATAACACCTCTTTGTCATAACAAAATAATTAACACCTAAATTGTTAGCTCATTAAGAGCTGTAATCATATGCAGCACAAAAAGAAGCCTAACACTTAATGTTAAGCTTCTTTTTGAAGGCATTGAACAGTTTTGCCAGCTTGCCTTTATAAATTTAACAACTTGACATAAACAATTATTTTGAAATAATTATCTGATTAGTAAAATTATTAAGGATTTAACTCAGCAGGATCAGTAATCACATCCATTACCACAGTTTTGCGATCGTTACTTACAACTCGCATGGCCTCTGCCACTTGCTCTTCGACTCGCTCATTACTATCTACTGTAATACCATGAGCACCAAAAGACTGCGCCATCAAAGCAAAATCAGGGTTTTGAAGCTGTGTACCCGACACACGATCCGGATAATGAGCCTCTTGATGCTGACGAATAGTGCCAAACTGACCATTATCCATAATAATAATTAAAATAGGAGCTTTATAACGTACCGAAGTAGATAATTCTGCCTCGTTCATCATAAACTCACCATCGCCAGTAACAACAATAGATAAACGTTCAGGAGACTCTAATGCAGCAGCGATGCCCGCTGGCACACTATAGCCCATTGCCCCATTCCTACTGCTTAACTGACTTGGAAACACTTTTGTTGGTAGAAATTTCTGCGCCCACAAACAATGGTTGCCTGCACCAAAACTATACACAGCATCCTCTGGAATAATTTTGACCAACTTTTTCATCACCAAAGTCATACTGGCACACTTTTCATGACTATTAGAAGAAATAGTCATTTTTGGGAAAGCGCTGTCTTGACGCTGTTGTTCATGACAGTGCTTGAACCATGAAAGACGTGGCTGAGCATCAATTTCGTCAAGTTTATATTCAGCAATTGCTTTTATAAAACTAATAGGACTTGCGGCGATATGAGAAGTGGTAGCGCCGCTATGACCGCGTAAGCTGGTATCTAAATTGACAACATAATTGACTTGATCGAATGATTGACGCAAGGTGTAACCATCACTAGCCACATCGCCAAGCACAGTACCTATTGTCAACAACACATCCGCCGAATTTAGTAATTCTGCACATTCATCTGCTCTACCATATCCTAAGTAACCTGCATGAGCGGGCGAATCAAATGGGATTCTGTCAGAGGCCCGCCAATCATGTATGATGGGAATATGATTATATTCCGCAAACTTAGTTAATTTTTGACATGTTTGAGCGTCCCAATTTTGACCACCAACAAATATTAAAGGTTTTTTAGCCATTGATAGTGCATCAATTATTGATTGCAGCTCTAATTGTGTAACTGTACCTTTAGCGACAGGGATAACAGGGTGCTGCTGATGTTCAAATGGCTGCTGAATAATATCTTCAGGTAATCCAACTACAACAGGTCCTGGTCGACCCTCTAAAGCAGCGTGAAATGCTTTGGCAACAATTTCTGATGCCCTAGAGACTTCGTCAAGAATGAATACTCGTTTACATTGACTACCGAACCACTGTATCGGATCAAACTCTTGGAATGACTCACGCTGCCTATCAGCAACTGGTATAAGTCCAACAAATAATATCAGTGGCACACCATCCTGCCAAGCCGTATGAACGCCAGTATAAGCTTGCGCAGCGCCTGGACCACGGGTCACCATGGCAATACCAGGTTTACCTGTAAATTTACCATGTGCATCAGCCATATAAGTACACGCAGCTTCGTGACGACAAACAATGGTTTGAATATCAGAGTTATACAGGCCATCAAGTACAGCTAAATAACTTTCACCCGGCACTATAAAAGCTCGATCTACTCCGTGTTGTTTAAGACTATCTACAATGGCTTGACCACCATGTTTTAGATCACTCATTTTTTGCCCCTAAGTGACTTCAAATAATGTTAGCCACAACGTTATTATATAAATTGTGAATTATCTGACTATCCTATGAGACCCCTTATTCGAATAATCATAGGACAATCACTTTAAATACTAGTTATTGCTTCTGAATATTAAACACTAATTGAGCAAATAATTTATTAGTTACTAAATATTACTACTATTATCACTAGTCATTAATGACACAAAAATAACTAATAAAACTGAAATTGGAAAACCTATAAATATAGGATGCAAACCAAATGGATGTCCCAGTATTTGCCAAATTACCGCTACAATTAAACCAACCCACATGGCCACTATTCCACCTAATCGAGTCGCTTTTTTCCAAAATAAGCCAGCAATGACTGGTGCTAATAAACTTGACACTAACATAGCTGCACCTGTCACCCATAAACCAACTAATTTCGGGATAGATAAGGCTAGTAGTAAAGAAAAAATTGAAACTATCAGAACTGAAAGGCGACTATATTTTAACAAGCGACTATCAAGGTCTGTGCTGTCCTGTAGTCTTGGTTTGATGATATCGTTTATAATTGAAGAGGCACCAGCCATACAGAAAGAGTCGGCTGTTGATATAACAGTTGCAAGCAGTGCAATAATCATCACTACAATCATTGGAAAACTAAATACGTCTCCAATTACTATATAATAAGTGAGACTAGAATCAATTTCTCCTAAATTCAACCCAAAGCGGGCCATAACACCAATAGTAATAATCATGAAAGCGGTTAGAGCACCTAAGACAACAGCTATCCAATATCCGTTTCTAGCTATTTTAGCGCTGCCAGCAGCCCAAAATCTTTGCCACAAGTCTTGTCTAAGGAACTGATAAGCCCCAATAGTTAATAGATAAACAAACACTTCAGAAGGAGAAATACCAAGAATACTTAAAAACTCACTTTGGTTAGCAAGTGTGGCTTGTTTAGATACTTCTTGCAAACCACCAGAAGCCAATATTACGGTTACAAATAAGACAAAAATACCGATTGTCTGTATTGTTCCATGAAAAGCGTCTTGCCAAATCACGGACTTCATTCCACCGTAATAGGTCTTTAACGTAAGTAGAACCCAACTAATCAAAATGCCAGTTGTTATATTTAACCCCATTGTCAAATTAAGTATTGTGGCAATAGCGGCAAATTGCATTCCTGTCAGCGCACAGTTTGCAACTAAGACACTTACAACCGTAGGAATTCTAGCCCCCTCACCAAACCTTAAAACAGTGTAATCTGCAATCGTCACCATTTGATACTTTTCGCCAATTGCCCGAATTTTCTTTAAAAAGAACGCCAGCATCAGCACGCCTGAAATGAAAATCGCGAAATTTAGCCATTGTTGTCCCATTCCATATAAAAAGCCATTCTGCATAAAACCTAATAACGTCGCACCACCAACCGCAGTGCCTACAAATGTTAAGATAAGAGGAAAGATCGATACAGATCTTCCTGCAACGTTATAATCGTCATATGTCTTAATACTTTTCTTATTTATATAAAACGATACACCAAATAAAAATAAGAAATATATAACTACTAAAGAACCTAAAATCAGACTTTCATTTGAACTATACATAATCGACTTCCCTATAGATTGTTGCATATCTTGCAGTAACAATGACTTCAATATGAATACTGAAACAACTGACCACTTTTAGAATGGAAGCTCTTATATTGAACATCCTAGTTATATTATTAAATTGAGTAACTTTCCTAATAAATCCTTCATATAAATAATACTTAAGTATTCACTAATAACTGATCGTTGCTACGTTTCTTCTAGAGATAAACCCTGACAAAACTAATTTAATTTTTACCACTGCTTATGGTAGCTGTCTCTAAAACAGCATGTAACAACACATTAGTGCCTGCGACCGCCCATTCAGAGGAAATCTTTTCATTTTCATTATGCGATATACCATCTACGCAAGGACACATAATCATCGCAGAAGGCGCTACATCTGCTATCCAAAAGGCATCATGTCCAGCACCAGAGCAAATATCAGTATTCGAGTAACCTAACTTACTAGTTGCATCACGAATTATCTTCACTAGCTTAGGGTCAAAGGCTACAGGCTCTTTGTGCCCTACTACCTCTATAGAACAGCCCACATCAAACTCTGATGATATTTGATGCACCCTAGCTTTTATCTGATTACATAACTTATCGAATTTATCTTGCGAAGCTCCCCTGATATCTATAGTAAATACCACTTTACTTGGAAGGACATTGCGAGAGTTTGGAGAAACATCAATCTTTCCAACTGAAACTGCGGTATTAGGTTGATTGTCCATGACCAAATTATGAGTAACATGAATTATTTTGGCCATTGCCAAGGAAGCGTTTGACCTCATTGTCATGGGTGTCGAGCCAGTATGTGCAGCCTTACCTGTCAGCGTCACTTCAAGAGCAGCCAGACCTTGACCATGTGTTACAACCCCTATCAACTTATCTTCTGCCTCTAAGATGGGACCTTGTTCAATATGATATTCGTAATAAGCATGTATCTCAGGCTTACCTACGGGCATATCGCCCAGCCAACCTGTACGTATTAACTCATCTTTTATACTAATACCGTCTGGATCTGTACAATTGTATGCGTATTCGAGATCATATTTACCGGCATAGACGCCTGATGCAATCATAGACGGTGCAAAGCGTGAACCTTCTTCATTTGTCCAGTTTGCGACGACGATTGGGTGTTTAGTTTCAATGTTATGTTCATTAAGTGAACGCACAACTTCTAATCCAGCTAAAACGCCTAAAATACCATCATATCTACCACCCGTAGGCTGCGTATCGAGATGAGAACCTATCATGACAGGTAGTGCGCTTGGATCAGTACCCTCTCTGAAGGCAAACATAGAACCAAGTTCATCGATTTTTACGACCATATCTTCAGTTTCACACCAATTTTTGAAAAGGGTGCGACCTTCATTATCTTCATCTGTTAGTGCCTGTCTATTGCTGCCACCAGCAATACCTGGACCAATCTTCGCCATATCCATCAAAGATGCCCATAAGCGACTCTCGCTGGCAGTAATCTCAGTATTTTTAATCATTTTAGTCCGACCTTTAATTAGGTTCTAATTTCGCTAGATAGCTCAATGAACAATCGATCATTAACTACAGCTACTCACTTATTATTGATGATTTTTTCTGCAGTAAATCCAGAGATGAAAGCTTGTAAGTTTTCATTGAGCTTTTCTATGCAATACCCTCCTTCGACCAGCACAATGACCGGTTTGTTTATTGCTTGGATTTTTTCTGCCAAAATTTTGAAGCCTTCAGTGCTAACATGACATTTGGCTTGTGGATCATCTTTATAAACATCAAACCCTAAAACATGAACAATAACGTCTGGGTCAAAGAGTTTTAGAGCGTCGATTGATTGATCGACGTAATGAAAAAATCCGGATTCATCTGTGCCATGTGGCATTGGAAAATTGATGTTATATCCATAGCCCGCCTCTACACCTCGTTCGTGCTCATGACCTGCGACTACTGGATAAAAATTAATAGGACTGCCATGTACAGACGTATATAACACATCACTACGGTCGTAGAATAACTCCTGAATGCCCTGACCGTGATGCATATCCGTATCTATGATGGCAATTTTTTGAAATTTCTGACGAAGATGTTCAGCAATGATGGCAGCATTATTTAAATAACAAAAACCACCTGCCGCGCTCTTGCGAGCATGATGCCCTGCAGGTCTGGTTAGACATATTTGTACCTTATTCTCATTAGAGTTCTGATGATCTGCATCATTCAATAAGCACTCAGCCGCGTTGAGAGCCGTTTGAGCTGACCAGTAAATAGAATCCCACGAATGCTCACCGATAGGGGCACTACCATCCGCTTGATATTTGGCGGCTTTTGCCAAAATACCTAAGCCATCATTATTATTTGGCATATAGATAGTAGTCTGGACCTCTTCACCCATGTCTTCGTCTACCGCTATCCACTCACTATAAGCGTTCTTCAAAAAGTTCACGTACCCCAAATCGTGCACTGCTAAAATCGGGGCGATACCTATCTCTTTAGCCATCGTGATTTTCAAGTTTAGAGCTTCTGGTGCTTTTAAAAGCTCAGTCAAACGCTCAGGCTTTTCTTGCGGCTGACGCATTTTCCCTCGAGAAAAATAGCTTTTCGGATGATGAAGCATTTGATTTTCGTGGTTATAAATTTTCATTTTGAACGTTTCCTTGTTTCTAAATTACTTAAAAAGTATATTAAAAATCCTAATACACTCACTAAAGTATATTTGGCTACACCCTATGGGAGATGGCTATATTTAATAGGTTTTACTTGTTTTTCTCTAATATATGTTGCTGAAAAGTCACAGTCAAACGTTATAAATTAATAGCATATATAAGCATAGCTAATATCTATAAAGTTTATCTCATAAGAAACTGATTAATTAAAATTACAATTGAAGTTGTGATTAGAGATTAAAAAAAGAATATACGTGAAAGCACCTAAACGTCATTAGTGTGTTATATGAGAAGGTGCTGTTTGAGCTATGCTGAAGGTGGGTATATTAAAGGTGGTTATCCGACCGATGGCTGGGAAAATGAGATGCAATATGTTGCGCCAGGTAGTGAAGGGCGACCTTACGATGTATTTTCGTTAGATGCTGTTTGAGCTATGCTGAAGGAACTTTACAATTAAAATTGCAAAACTAAGCTTATTAACCGGAGTTTGTCATGACCAAAAAATCAGAACATAAAATGACAAATTTAAAGCCAAGGCTGTCAAGAAGATAGCCATATCGGAAAAGAATAAACGCCAATTTATAATGTTCGAAGAGGAACGAAGGATATTAGAGGATAAAGCGAAGCACTGTTTCGCCCTGATTCAAAACAAAAACTATGCTCGTAGTGTGATTAGCATTAAAAAGAGTTTGGTCTATAGATCACCAAGCAAGGTATGGTCTGACTTTTACCATCAGGCTGCGCAACTAAAATATCCTAGGTTTAACTGTACGGATTTGATAACGGAGGTCAGACAATTTGAGAAAAGCAGCATTTAAACTATCATTTTAGTTACTTACGGTATTATTTACGGTATTTTTATTGGCCGAACTTATAAAAGCATTATTTATCATAAGCTTAATGTAGTAATTTGAATTCTGGTGGGCGCACCAGTTAAGATATGAGTAGTACCGATTAAACCCTTGTAAGCCTTACGCTACAAGGGTTTTTTATTGCGTGTCGATAATACACCCTGACCTTCCATACCTTAACGATAGAGGTATTCTAAGAGGTATCGACTAACACTTCTTAGAACACCTTTAAAATATCTGAAATTATCAAGGCGTTGACTAACTCACCACCAAAATAAGCGACCATACAGACCTTATAGTTTTATATTAATGCATAGAAAAAAATCACCCTAACTGTTCAAGTTAAGGTGATTTTTTATGGTGTTTGCAATATTGATAATAGCTAACTATCTAATCTCTAACTTAGAAAGAAGTACGGCGATAGTTACGATATTCAGGTAACCAAAAGTTCGCTTTTAATCGGCGTTGTAAGTTCTCCGATGTAATAGGTAGTGCTAGCTTATCTTGAGCCGCTTGCAATGCCACTGCATACGCTATTTTTTCACTGATCTCTCTGATAACTTTGATCGGCGGTAAGATGGCACCAGGTGCTTTTTCGTATTCCATTGATATATCTGCAAGGGCTTGGCTTGCTGCCGTTAGCATATTATCACTGATACCTGTCGCACGTGCTGCTAAAACACCTAGACCAATACCAGGGAAAATATAGCTGTTATTACACTGAGAAACCTCAAAAGACTGACCGTTATAAGTGGTATGAGGAAACGGACTACCCGTCGCAACAATGGCCTTACCTTTACTCCAATTCATGACTTCTTGCGGTGTTGCCTCCACACGAGACGTTGGATTTGAAAGTGGTAGTACAATTGGGTGCTCAGTATTAGCACATAGCGATTCGATCACTTCTTGGGTGAACAGACCTTTTTGTCCGCTAACACCAAATAATACGGTGATTTTTGCTTGTTTAACCACTTGCGCTAAGCCGAGTTTCTTACTTTTATCCCAGCTTGCAATAGCTGATTCTTTTTGTACTAACGGTTCTTGGAATTTTTGCAGCTCTGTCATGCCATCTGTTAGCAAGCCATAACGGTCAACCATGAACACTTGACTACGAGCTTGCTCCTCAGTCAATCCTTCACGCTGCATTTGGCGAATAATATGCTCAGCAATACCGCAACCCGCAGATCCTGCGCCTAAAAATGCGATATTCTGTTGGCTAAGTTTTTGACCTTTATTTAGACACGCTGCAATCAAAGTACCAACCGATACCGCAGCAGTTCCTTGAATATCATCATTAAAGCAGCATAGCTGATCACGATATTTATTCAATAACGGGGTCGCGTTTTCCTGAGCAAAATCTTCAAATTGCAATAATACTTCTGGCCAACGGCGCTTAACGGCTTGAATGAATAAGTCCACAAATTCATTATATTCATCGCCAGAGATGCGCGGATTTCTCCAGCCCATATACATAGGATCATCAAGCAATTGTTGGTTATTGGTGCCGACATCCAGCAAAATAGGTAGACAGTAAGCTGGGCTAATACCACCACAAGCCGTATATAAAGACAACTTACCGATTGGAATACCCATACCACCAATACCCTGATCCCCTAGGCCCAATATACGCTCACCGTCAGTAACAACGATCACTTTGACGTTTTGTTTGGTGGCATTTTGTAGCATATCGTCGATTTTGTGACGCTCAGGATATGAGATAAACAAACCACGTTTACGACGATAAATTTGCGAGAATTTTTCACACGCCTGACCAACGGTTGGGGTATAAATGAGCGGCATGACTTCTTCGATATGCTGCTCAATGAGATGATGAAACAAGGTTTCATTGGTATCTTGGATGTTACGCAAGTAAATATGCTTATCCATCGCATCAGTAAATGAGCTTAGTTGATGATAAGCACGTAATGATTGCTCCTCAATCGTTTCAATATTATGAGGTAATAGCCCCGTTAAATTAAAGCTACTACGTTCTTCTGATGAAAAAGCACTACCTTTATTCAATAAAGGTGTCTCTAAAAGAGCGGGTCCAGCAACAGGAATATATAAAGGACGCTTGTTTGACATAATGTAATCTTCTTATTAAAGGCATATGAGTGAAAGCCATACTAAGTGAGAGCTATGCTAGTGCTGCATTATACATAGCATCGACTGGTATTTAACAATAGATAACAAAATCATTTTGAATAAATGTACTTCTGAACTCGAGGTGACTGATAAATTTATCTAGAAATGATAAAAAAGCACCACCAATCGGCAGTGCTTCTGAGGATGTATTGAACAATTTATAATGGACAAACACTGAACTACTTAGCTACTTAGCTACTGATAAATAATCAGCCCATGGCCAGTTTTAAATATTAGTTATAGAGTTCAGTTATAAACAACACGAGCAATTGCGTTTGGTTTTCGACATTTTACCAATACCCGGATTAAAGGTATTGGTTGGGTCTAAGCTTGCATAAAAGTTCTGCAAATCAGGTTCCGCTTCGTATAGGTGTCCGACATTATGCTCAGCAGGATATTTGGCTCCGCGTGCGCTCAGTAGCTCTAACATCATCTTTTTAACAAGATCTGCATCACTACCCTTCTTCAGAATATAGTCTTGATGAAATACATAACAAAAGAAGTGTCCGTAATACAGCTTCTTTTCTAAGTGTTGTTCAATGTCTTCAGGTAGGGTTTCGAGCCATTCTAATTCGTTACGTGGTATAGCAATATCCAATGCCAATATATCGCCGACGTCTTTTTCATGTATGACTTCATACCTTAGTGCGGCACCTGCAGCTGCAAAGCGATGTAAAAAGGCGCTTTCCGATTCTTCTTGACTACATTCAAAATAGTTACCCGTATTTGAAGCGTCGAAAAATACCTTCAGAAAATCCTGTGCTTCTGCTATACCTTCATCACTCATTTTTAAGATGAGATGATGCTCATATTGGTCGCGATACTCTAGCATTCGCTTCGGTAAATGCTTTGGAAATATATTGGCGATGAACTGCATGACTTTGTCAGTGAAATGCTTTGGCATCCATGGCCATTTATGGAATTTTGCATCCATAGCGCCTTTGATAGAAAATAGTCTAGGTAAGGCGTTGGTACCGAGATGCTTAATACTCAGGAACGTGTCTTTTCCGTATTTAGCAGATACATCAAATATATCACGATGCATATACTCACCCACTTCAGGGATATTATCGAAGTTTGATAATATCTGTCTTCTAAGCTGTGCAAGCTCACTCACACTATTGGTACCTATGTAGAAGGTTTTCTCTCTTGCAGCGGTTGGATAGGTATCAAGACGCACTGCAAATACCGCCAGCTTGCCAGCGCAGCCGCTTGCTTCATACAGTCTTCGCTTGTCAGCATTGAAACGACTTGGCGTACTTGCATTAACGTCTTTGACTCTGGCGATATATTCTTTGTCAGATGCGAGCTTACCAGTATCAGGTAATGCTCTTTTATCAAAGTTACCTGTTTGCAGGTTAGTGAGTATTTCTTCTGGAGTATCACCCAATTCTACATCTAGGTGATTAACCAGCACTAGCTGACCGTGCTTGTCTATTTGGGCAAACAAAGCAAGTTCGGTATAAGCAGGACCTCTTTTAACCAGTGCCCCACCAGAATTATTAGAGACACCGCCAATAATTGACGCACCCAACGTCGATGAACCGATGACCGAGTGAGGCGCTCTATTTACGGCTTTAAGCTGACTTTGCAACTGGTGCAACGTGACGCCAGGTAAGCTAATCACTTGCTCGTTATCATTCACCAAATACAACTGATTCATTGCAAGGGTGTTAATCACAACCACTGGTCTATCGTAGTCATTACCGCTCGGCGTTGAGCCTTCAGTCAGCCCTGTTTTTGCCGCTTGCATGATAATAATGCAGTCGCCTTCCACACATATTTCTAGACTACGCCAAATCTCCAGCAGTGTTTGTGGAAACAGAACAGCCAAAGCATTGCCGCCACCAGAGCGCCACCCCATTCTATAGTGTTCGTTTTTTTCTGGATCAGCCTGTACATTACTGGCTCCCAGTAAATGAGTTAGCTTGTCTAACACTTGCTCAGGATGAAGTCTGTCTTGGTCTTGATGCGTTATGTTTGATGAGAAAAGGTTTGATGAAGCTCTATTTAATGACGGCATATGACGCTCTTTATTTAGTGATTGTGTGTCACTCATGACGCTAAAGACCCTTAAAAACCAAAAATATAAATGGCAGCCATGACGATAATCCCGCAGAACAACACATAATAGATGGTAGGTAAAATAGTGATTAGAACCTTTTAAACTGTCTTACACAGTAATTGCTCACCAGTGTATCGATTAAATATTCAAAATTCCCTAAAATATTCTACGCCTTGTCAATACATTGATATATTGCATCAAAGGATAATGTTATTTTCTTTTTTTGCTATAATCTAAAACCTATTACACCAATTGGGGAACAAGTATGGGCAAAGCTGACGATATGGTTTTATTCGTCCAAGTGGTTGATGAAGGGTCATTTTCTCGGGTCGCTGAAAAGCTGTCATTAACGAATTCAGTGGTAAGCAAACGTATTGCAAGATTAGAAGAAAGCTTAAATGCACAGCTGCTTTATAGGACAACCAGAAAGTTAAGCTTAACCGATGCAGGAAGGACGCTTTATAACAAAGCTAAAATCGCTAAATTTGCCTTTCAGGAAGCTGAAAATGCCGTTACAGGCTATGGTGAGGACATGAAAGGCAACATACGTATAACCATGCCAGCGGTCTCTGCAAATCTAATATTGAGCGAATCCATTGCCGAATTCTGTAAACAACACCCAGAAATATCAGTAGATTTACAGATTACCAATCGATTGGTTGATTTGATAGAAGAAGGATTTGATCTGGCGATAAGGACAGCAGAGCTTGAAGACTCATCACTCATTGCAAGACGTCTTATAGATAGCCAGTGGGTCATATGTGCGACACCAGACTATTTAGAGCGACACGGTACACCTCAAACCCCTGAACAATTACGGAGTCATGAGTGTTTGGTCTATAAGTTTGATCATACGGCGAATGGTATATGGCCGCTATATATAGATGGCACGGAGCAATTGCTTCCTGTACAGGGTCGGTTTCATAGCAATCATCTTAATGCGATTAAACAAGCGACTCTCAGCGACCTAGGTATTGCCTTTTTACCACAAGCACTTGTTTATGAAGAAATGCAGCAAAATACGCTCACTCAGATTTTGCAGCGCTTTACACGAAAGAAAATGGGCATGTATGCGGTTTACCCCAAGGCACGGCAACCGGACCAAAAATTGAAACTGCTTGTGTCACATCTGCGAGAATCATTACATCAAAAACAGGCTTACTACTGCTAAGTAATAAGCCTGTTTTTCATATGAACAAGCAAAGATGGATGAGAGTATTTGACGATAATAGTCATATATGTCGACTTCGCTTCAATCAAAGCAAAGAATGCCTGAGCACTATTAGCTATAAGTATAAAGTGCTCAGGCATGAAGTTCAGTTGTACTAGATAATGTTATTAATATAGGCGTTTAATAGCTGAAAATTTACTACCTAGTAGCTGTCATAAAGGCTGACCAATCTAAATAAAATTCTATAATCCATTGACTGTGTAGCGTACGATAACTTCATTATCGAGTACGACATTGGTTGACCAAATGAATTGGGCATCTGCTTTTTCATTATCAAAAATATCTATGAAATTGGTATAAGCTTGTTTATTATCTACCCCAATGGTTTGGTTACTATAAGTAGTAGCGTTCGGCCAACTAGAGTCATCAAAGTCTGCTTGTTGCCAGTTGGTAGGCAATTCCCAATGCAGGCCATAATCTGCCGAACCATCTTGCACATTAGCTGTGGTAACACAATTACTAGATAGGCGCTCGCTACCTGACTCACTAACACAGGATAAGTCTCTAATCGGCGCGGTATAAAAGGTTTGTGCTTTCCAGGTTTCATCGGTCTTAGCGATGATACTATTGTCTTTATCTTTGATCACAGCGACTAGACCGCCGTCTCCTGCATGAAACTCTGAGCCTTGATTACTCTCTGAACCAATGCCTAAGTTTTCTTCCCAATCGACCAAATGCATAGCAACGGTAAATGGTGCTTTTGCTTTGAAATGCACTATATTTGAATTGAACTGAGTAAATGGCACATTGTCACGTCCGACTGCTACGCCATTTACATACATCTCAAAATAATTATCTGCAAAGACGTAAGCGGTATACACTTCACCATCTGCATCTATTTCAATGATGTCTGAACCATCAAGTTGAGCTAAAGCTTCACTGGCAGTGCGATAGTCGTTGCCCGTGCAAGGGTTGTTTAAGTCAGACGCCACTGGGAAATCTGTATTGAGCAAATTAGTCGCTGCTGGTACTGTCCACGATTTACCGTCAGTTGACTGGATACTACCAATGTTGGTTTGACGACCACGGTCACATTCATAGGCATTTGTCACATCGGTCTGAGCAACACCTTGGGTTAAGCTCGCGGTGCCAGTATAGCTGCTGGCATCTGCACTACTTATTGATGCTGTCGTTTGCTCGTTGGCATCGGTAGCCGCTGAATCTATTTGGGTTTGGCTACAAGCCGCTAGCAATAAAGCAGATATTGTCGTGGTCAACAAAGCAGGTATTAAAATAGGTTTCATTAGGGTTCCTTAGCATTATATATGGTTATTATTTGAACTCAGCTCACAGCCTCAAACATTAGGCTTTAATCAATGAGCACCAACAACTGGGTTTTATCATCAAATAAACGCTACTTTTTTTGTGGAGCATCAGTGCGTTTATAATTCTGTACGGTCGTACCCTCTGGATCAATAAACTCAAAAGTATAAATATCTTTGGTCGCTTCAGTAGCGCCCCAACCGTAATTCAGCTTATGCTCTTGGCCGTCATGGGTATACGTTAGACTGTATTGAGTCGGGCTTATAATTTTGTAATCTGTGATCTCAGCTCCGCGCAAAGGTGTTAGCGCTGGGCGAACGCCATGAGTATGTGCTTGTGGTGAAATTTCATTTTCTGGTGCTTTCGTATCTGGGTTTATAGTGACCTTACCGCGCAAACCGGCAATTAAATACGGAAACTCTGAGGTAGCATGGTATTCATAGCTACCGTTTTCATTGAATTTGCCTAAATATTCATCAAGCTCATCATCCGTTTCACCATAGACAGGAAAGCCGTCTAGCGCATAAGCAATGGGCTTACCTTCACCAACTTGTGACTGGAGGTGGGTTGGTGCAAGATGATAATGGTAGTCATCAGCGCGTCCAGAATGCCCGCCCCAATTGTCTAATTCTCCGAATGCTTTGGCGTCCTCACCACGATTGTTTAATGGGTTAAATATAGGAATGCCATTAGCTGCAATAGCGATGGCCCCTTTCATAAAATTGTCTTTGGCCATTAAAGGCTCATCGGCAAGCTCAGGCTGTAAGGGAATGACCCAACTGTTCTCATTGGTATAATCCTGGTCGATAGGTACTTGCTGTTGCCAACTGGTGATACCCGTCATCATTTCATGGCTTGGGACACCGTTTGATTCGACATACAGATATTTATCATCATGATGGGTACTGACGTTATCGAATGAGCCAAATACTGACGTCATAAAGTCAATATCATTGGCTGGTACTGGCAAATGAGCGATCGCCTCTTTCGTCTTTGCACCGATATTTTGGGCCGTCTCAGTACTGCTACAGGCGACCAGTAAAGCAGTTGCACCCAATACTCCAAAAACTGAATAGGTAATTTTTGACGGTCGGTTTTTCTTGTCGCGTATATTCAAAACATAAAACAAAACCAAACCACTCGCTAAGACCAAGCCACCCAACAAGTAGAAGAATAAAACAGAGCGCGTGTCACTGTTATCCGTTATAACAGAACTTTCCGCATCAGCTTTGTTTAGTGCAATCCCATTATCATTGGCGATAACAGTAGTATCGTTTGGATTTTGGATAGCCGTTAATTGATTACTACTTACTAGATTTTCAATCACTGCTAGCTGATTGATCGCTTGAATATGGGCGTCTTTTTCCAGAATATAGGTTTGATCATTGGCTGAAAAGTCTGACAAACCAAAAGAGAGCAACTGATGGTGACTATCCGTTAAATAAACAGTACCGTCTTCTAATTTGATGAAATCAGCAGCGACACTAGGCTGGCCGGTGATCTGCCATACTTTGGCAGGCAGAGTATGTGCACTAAGGTCATGGGCGTAGGCAGAGGTCAGTGATGAAACTTGTATGGCAGTGACAATAGCCAGCAAGCTAAAAGCTTTAGCTGTTTTCGTAAGGGTCATAACACGCTCTCGTTTGGATTGATATTTGAAAGTTAGTCATAGTCAGACAGAGATACTTATTCGCACCTGTCTAAATGTCGTGGCTACTTATCATTACTCACTCAAAAAATTATAGTGACTAAATAATAAATTCATTATATTGAAAAGATAATATCAATTTCTACTTTAGATAAACTTTAAGAATTGTTAAGCCATATTGCATTTTTTACTAAACAACTTATGCGTATTACCTTTAAATAACGATAGGATAACTCGTCACATTAACTACGACCCGCTTCCTACTAAAATATCTATATACTGCTAAGAGTTTATATTTGGTACAACATAGTTTTTACCAAAAAGCTATCATGAGTCTTGCTTATTAAATAGAATAAAAAATAGCGCCTGTAATGGGCGCTTTTTTTATGTTTGATCACTAATATCAAACTCAAGCAAAGGGAAATGCACTGGCTAATCACTTGATCATAAAAGTACTCAATAGCTGATCACCGTTTTATATGTTGGTCTTTATATAGAGTCTGACATCGCTGAATTTTTAGTACTATATAAACCTTGACCCGAATTAAGACAGTATTAACTTTCCTTGACCTGAATATGCCTACTTTCAAGAGATATCATACGATACAGTTAGTAAATCAAGGATGATCATGCCCTCGCTGCTATAGTCAAAGCATATCTATAACGAGCTGTTAGTCACTTAGATAACGTTCTTTATATGCTCTTGGCGTCATCCCAAACCAACTCTTAAAAGCACCAAAAAACTGACTATTAGAATGATAACCAAGTAAAAATGCCGTATCTGTAGCTGATAATCTCTGCTCTATTAAGTATTTATAAGCTAACTTTTTTCGAACTTCCAATAGCAACGCTTTAAAAGAAGTACCCTCTTCTCTTAGACGTCTTTGCAAGCTACTAACACTCATATTGAGCACCTGAGCAACTTGCTCACGAGTCGGCTCATGCAGACCCATGATTGTTATGAGTATATGCTGACAACGTTGTGTATAGCTGGTATCGGTGAAGTTCTTATCAAGCATATGATGCAAAGGATTGATAAAAAATGTATTTCCTACAGTGTTTTTTGTGTGTTCCGATGAGTAGTAAATGTGATCAGGCCTATCGATTCGATACGTTAAACTATTGACTGTTTTAGACATTTCTGCTGGAACACCTAAGAACTGTTTATATAGCTCAAACCCTTGGGAAGACTGCCGATGCGCCAAAGTAAGCCCTACAGGTTTGAGTGAGCTAAATGTCGAGATAATTTTATAAACGGAAAAAATAATGCCATCAATTTGATGTTTGTTAACCTGTTCAGGCATGCTTGGATTGAACTCAAGACGGATTAAATCTTTTCTCTCAAATAAATGAACCTCGATTGATTCAGTCATGACTTTGAAGTAACGCGAAATCAAACGGCAGAGAACAATAAGAGGAATGCCAATATTGGCATTTATTAGAGGACTAATACATTGGCTTATTCCCTTATAAAAAGGAAAAGACTCGATCTCGATATAATTGAAAACTTTTAGCCCTATATAATCATCTTGAAAGAAATAGGTAGCCAAATTGAACTCATTCGTGACGACAGCTAGTGGCATTCTATCGCCTTCAAAATCATCGAGATCACTAAATTGTGACATAATTTTGGGTATATCAGATGAGCGATCTATCTGTATTAGATACGTTGCTACGGCTTTTCTATAACAGAGCGCTGTCAGCTTATGAACCGTATATTCATTGAGTTCCATATATTTACTCTGTGTTGAATTTGACTTGATTTAAAATTGCCGTTCACTTTTTGGAGTGTATTTAGCATCACGGTTAAAACACTTCTAAGTGATAGTAGGTTATACAAAAGTACATGAATGAAAAATATTGATCAGTTTTATCAGTGTTTTGACTGTTTGACCCGTTAGATTATATATCTAACTTTAGCAAAAAAAGCCTAGTAGTAGCTAGGATAATCCAAGGAAGGAGTTAACTAATCATGGAATTTGATTATATTATCGTTGGTGGTGGATCTGCAGGATCCGTATTAGCAAGTCGATTAAGTGAAGACCTTCAAGTCACAGTGTGCCTTTTAGAGTCAGGGGGTGACGGCAAAGATCTAGTAGTACGTTTACCTGCGGCAGTTATTGCTCAAATGAGAGACAAGCCAATTAAGATAAACAACTGGTGTCTCAGTACTGTGCCCCAAAAGCATCTAAACAATCGTATTGGATATCAACCTCGTGGCAAGTGCTTAGGTGGCTCATCAGCTATTAATGCGATGGTTTATACCCGTGGTAGTGCAAAAGATTATGACCGTTGGGCTGATGAGGGCTGTGACGGTTGGAATTACGATTCACTCTTACCATATTTCAAAAAGGCAGAAAACAATGTCCGCGGTGCAAATCATTTTCATGGCGACAGTGGACCGTTAAACGTTGCCGACCCTCTTAGCCCTCGGCCTATTACTAATGCTTTTGTCGATGCATGCATCGCGAATGGCTTAGATAGAAATGACGACTTCAATGGTGATAAGCAGGATGGAGCTGGCCTTTACCAATTAACTCATTTCCATGGTGAAAAACAAGGGCAGCGTTGTTCAGCTGCCGCCGCCTATCTACACCCTGTAGAAGAAAGACCCAACCTAACTATTATTACAGGTGCAATTGCTTCTCACGTTCTCATAGAGAACGGAGTAGCATCAGGAATGGTTTACCTCAAAGATAACCAACAAAGTACCATTAAGGCCAATGCAGAAGTCATTCTGTGTGCTGGTGCTTTTGGCTCTCCAAAGATTTTGATGCTATCAGGCATTGGTCCTAAAGAAGAGTTAGAAAAGCACGGTATTCGTGTTGTCTATGACTCTCCTAATGTTGGTGAAAATCTCCAAGATCACCTTGATGTTGTGTTTGACTATGAGGTGAACACAAAAGACGTATTTGGTGTAGGTTTTGCTGGCGGCATCAGCCTTATGAAAGGAGCTCGTGATTGGAGAAAAGATGGGACTGGACTGCTATCAACCAATTTTGCTGAAGGGGCTGCTTTTTTTAGTGCCACAAATGCCACACCTAAAGACTGGCCAGATACCCAGCTTCACTTTGTTATCTCTAGAGTCATCGATCATGGTCGTCAAGTTAAGTGGGGATATGCAGTATCTATTCATAGCTGTTATCTCAGACCTGAAAGCCGTGGCACCGTAAAACTCGCGTCTTCTGACCCAAATGCCGCGCCATTAATCGATCCCAACTATTTAGACCATCCAAAAGATGTGGAAATGATGGTGGCAGGTGCTCAACGTACGCGCGAAATCATGCAAGAACAACCTATTGCCAAGTATATTACTAAAGACTATGCAGCTTCCGCACTGGATAAAGACGGCTTGTTAGGTTATATCCGCAATAAGTCAGATACTATATATCATCCGGTAGGCACGTGTAGGATGGGCTCCGATGCTGAATCCGTGGTGGATCTAGATCTCAAAGTTAGAGGTGTAATCGGACTACGTGTTGTGGACGCCTCTATTATGCCTCACCTTAATAGTGCAAATACTAACGCTCCAACGATAGCCATTGCAGAAAAAATCGCTCAGGAAATAAAGATGGAGCGTTTTCATCTAAGCCACGGTCGCACAAGTATTGAAACTGAAGGCTCCGTTAAATTAAATGAAACCATGCCCGACATGGTAATGGCTAAAGGTCATGTAAGCGTTGCGCATTGAATTGATAGCAATTAATTCAATGTTAAAAATACAAAATAATCATTAAATAAAAAATGGATTTTATTATGGTAAGGAATACCTTTATGCAAGATTTCAGCACGTACAAACCTATCTTGAATAACTCTCGCCGTATGTTGTTGCTAGCAAGTAGCATTTTACTTGCAGCTTGTACAACTTCAACAGCTCAAGTGAGTAATGGTAAAGCAGCTACTGCTACTACGATTGCAGCAAATGCCAAGTCAGTTAGTCAATTAGACCTAGACGATCCTCAAGACTTCAAAGATGCTACCCGCGGTCTCATTGCAAGTCCTGAAAACATACAGATACCATCTATAGCTGATCCTCAAGAGTATGTTTGGGATACCAAGGCTTATAACTTTATTCAAGGCGAAGCTCCCGATTCAGTGAATCCAAGCCTCTGGAGACAAGCTAAGCTAAACAATATAAAAGGGCTTTTTGAGTTCAGACCAGGTATCTATCAGTTACGTGGGTTTGACTTATCAAATATGACGTTAATTAAAGGAGATACAGGCTGGATTGTTATCGACCCATTAACTTCTAAAGAAACGGCAAAGTACGCTTATAATTTTGCTATGACACATCTTGCAGATCGTCATCCTGATATGCCTACTAATATTAGTGCCGTCGTCTTCACTCATAGCCATATTGACCATTTTGGTGGTGCATTAGGCATTCTTTCTCAAGAAGATATTGAAAAAAACAATATTCCAATTATTGCTCCATCTGGCTTTATGGAAGAAGCCACCAGTGAAAATATTCTTGCGGGTACAGCAATGCTTCGTCGCTCATCATATATGTATGGTAAGAACCTACCCCGCAATGAATACGGACACATAGATAGTGGTTTAGGTAAAGGTCCTGCCTTTGGACAGTTCAGTATTATTGAGCCAAATATTCTGGTTAGTAAAACACCTACTAACTTAAATGTGGATGGTGTAGATTTCCAGTTCCAGTATACGCCTGGCTCAGAAGCACCTGCCGAATTCACGTTCTATCTCCCTGAATATAAAGCATTGTCTGGCGCTGAATTAGTATCTCGCAATATGCATAATCTTTATACTTTACGAGGTGCGAAAGTAAGGGATGCTCTAAAGTGGAGTAATTATATCGAAGAGGCTCGTACTCAATTCGGTGAGGCTGAATACTACTTTGCAAGCCATCACTGGCCTATGTGGGGTAAAGATAGTATTCAAAAATTTCTAAAACAACAAAGAGACACATATAAGTTCATTCATGATCAAAGCCTACGTCGTATTAATAAAGGCATGACACCAGGTGAAATTGCTGAAGATATCACACTTCCACCAAGTCTAGCTTCAGAATTTTCAAATCGTGAGTATTACGGCACTATTAAACATAATGCTCGTGCCGTGTATCAAAATTACATCGGTTGGTATGATGCAAACCCTGCACATTTAGATCCTTTACCAGATCCACAACGTGCATCTGCCTATGTAAAGCTGGCAGGTGGTAGTTCAAAAGTTATGAAACAAGCTCAAACTTCTTATGACGAAGGCAATTATAGATGGGCCGCCGAGATTCTAAATCATTTAGTATTTGATGATCCTAGTAATATGGCTGCTAGAGAGTTGCTAGCAAAAACTTATGACCAATTAGGCTACCAAGCAGAATCTGGTCCATGGCGTGATAGTTATCTAACAGGAGCAAAGGAGTTACGTGAAGGAACCCCTGATGCAGGTGTTGAGATGTCAGCGATGAGAGATGTTTTTTTACAAACACCTGTATCTAATTTCTTTGATGCACTTTCTGTCCGTCTAAAATCTGAAGAAGCCAATGGTCTCGACACAAATCTGAAAGTTCATTTCACAGATAAAAATGAAAGTTATTTGCTATGGATTGAGAACTCTGTTCTACACTATCGACTTATCGATAGTACAGAAGCAACACAAGAGGCTGTACAAACAACTTTGAATTTAACACATCCTCTCTTTGTAGATTTACTAATTGGCAAAGTAGCATTCAAGGATATATTGTCGTCAGCTGACTCAAAAATAGAAGGCAATCAAGCCAATCTAATTACTTTTTTCAGTTTATTCGAAGCACCAGACCCCTCTTTTGCAATAGTACTACCAGATTAATATCTCAATTACGCAAAATCCTAGGAGTATGGTTATATGCCTTACTCCTAGGATAATTTCATAAAATATTTCAAGGATGAAAATGATGGATAGCACTCAAATTGATAACAGCTCTTCGGTAAGTAGCTCACCTGCAATCATTACCAACAAGAAAGATCTACAAGCCCAGTTTTTGAGACTGCAAAAACTGAGTCGCAAAGAACCTATAACTGACTGGGATACTAGAAAATCTCAACTTGAAACTCTTGAAGCCTTATTAAGTAAAAATAAGGATAAACTTACTAATGCTATCAATGCAGATTTTGGTCAACGTAGTGAAGGTGAAACTAAGTTTGCCGAATTATTTTCAAGTTTTACAAGCATTAGTCATGCAAAGAAACATGGTGAGTCTTGGATGAAAACTCGAAAGGCACCTGTTTCAGCTGTTTACTTGCCAGCTCGTAATGAAATCGAACCACAACCATTGGGCGTAGTGGGTATCATGGTCCCTTGGAACTATCCACTATATTTAGCAATTGGTCCAATGATAGATGCCCTGACAGCAGGCAACCGTGTGATGGTAAAAATGAGTGAAGCAGCCCCTAAATTTGCACAGGCATTTGCTGAAGCGATTGAAAAACATTTCTCACCAGAGATGGTAAATGTTGTTGTAGGTGATGTTGATATCGCGGTGGCTTTTAGTGAGCTACCGTTTGATCATTTGATTTATACCGGCTCTACAGAAGTAGGCAAAAAAGTCATGGCAGCAGCGGCTCCGAATCTAACCCCAGTTACTCTTGAGCTTGGTGGTAAATCTCCGGTGATTGTACTAGATGATGCCAACTTAGAAAGTGCTGTAAATAGAATCATGACGGGTAAAGCGCTAAATGCTGGACAAACTTGTATAGCACCCGACTATGTACTGTTAAATCGCAAGTATCATGAGCAGTTTACTAGTCTAGCTAAAAAATGGATGCAAAAGCATTATCCAAAAATCACGACAAACAAGGACTATACCCATATTATCAATAGTGCTCAGTTTGTTAGAGTTCAAAAGTATCTAGACGAAATACCGAAAGAGAATGTTCACCATACAACTGAAGTGAAGCCAGATATCAACTCACGCTTAATGCCCCCTATTATCGTAACTGAACCTAAACTAGAGAGTGCATTAATGCAAAATGAAATATTTGCACCAGTACTGCCACTCATACATTATGAAAAGTTAGATGAAGCTATCGTATTTATCAACGAACGCCCTAGACCATTAGCGTTATATATTTTTGGAAATTCAGAAAAGGATATTAAGCGTATTCGCACACATACAGTATCTGGCGGTGTCTGTATTAATGAGATTGTATTACATGCCCTGCAACATGAATTGCCTTTCGGAGGGGTTGGACATTCTGGTATAGGAGCTTACCACGGTAAGATTGGTTTTGAACGCTTTAGTCATATGAAACCCGTTTTAGTACAGCCTAAAATAAATGCTATGAATTTATTACAACCTCCTTACGGAGTTGTCTTTAATAAATTTATGTCTATGTTCATCAAATAGTTACCTTAATTCACATTTATCTTTTAGCAATGATTACTGCTAATAGCTCAAAGAACCATTAATGCACCTCGCTTCGATGGATTTACAGACATTATAAGTTTATGTCGATACGCATAAAAAAGTCCCCCTAACTTGAATGGTTAGGGGAGTTTTTTGGTTTGAGATACTCTTTTATAAAGAAGTAAGGTCTATACAAGTATATGAAGTGTATTTTTCCCAGACAATGCTATTAATATTATTGAGTATGCACTAATTAACCTATAAGCCTTACAGTTACTAAACAACAAACAGCCATAATAAATTATGGCTTTTCGTTATATAACAACTAAATTGCAAGGCAATTAACCTAAAAATATCGACTCTGAATCACCCTACTTATAGTATGGTTATATCGTCATGGACATATAAGTTAACTGTTGGATCTATTGTGCTTTGGTACTGGGTGTAGTCTGCTTGATCAGACACTTGCTGCGCCACAAAATCTGCGGTCAAAGATACCTCATCCTCATCATCACCATTAATAAACAGCTCATTATTACTGTCGGTCATGGTAATGACGTCATTGGTGCCAATGTTGATTAATGATTGCGCATCGTTCCCAGTCAGGTCGATCACCTCCATATTATCAATCACGCTATTATCAAAGTCACCAAAATCGATAGTAGTATTATTCACATTAATCAGTAGAGTATCAATACCATTACCACCATCCATTAAGGTATTGTCAGCAGAGAATACTAGCGTATCATTCCCAGCGCCGCCTATTAGTGTATTAATACCAGTACCGCCATCAAGGAAGTCGTCACCAGCGCCGCCAGTAATGCGATCATCACCTGCACCAGAGTTTACGGTAGTGCTACGATTTGTGGTAGTGATAGTATCGTTTTGCTCTCCTGTTTCGATAGCGACAGACTCACTCAGGTTCAGATCCGCAGTTTTGATCTCTTCGCTAGAGAAGACTTGCTCAGGGTCTGAGGTCTCGACAGTTTTGCCTGTATAAGTGATGGTACCGTTATACGCCTGATACAGAATCTGTATATCGTTAATACTACTGCTAGGCACGCCACTTAATACATAGCTGCCCGCTACAAATTCAACAGATATCCCATCGCTATCGACCTCAGCATTACGTAAGCCGATGACCTCTCCTGTGTCGCCAATCCTAAATAGCATAGTTTCATCAAAAGGCTTGTCACTTTCAGGGGTAATCGTCAAGGTTAATGTCTCACTACCTCCTTCATCAATACCATTGCTGTCGGTGTCTTCCATCTTAGCGTTGGTATTTAATGCAACCCATGTATAGGCGTCACTCGCTGAGTTCTGCGGGGTTAACTCGACGCCATCAGCTATTGGTTTAAACACAAGCGCCACGGTTGTGGCGTCACCCTGTAACCCATCTGTACTTAATACTGAAACATTAGCACTGCTTGTACCGCTGTAGTTTTCTGGTGCTTGAATAAATATTTCGGGCGTCGGGTTTATCTCGGTACTTGGCAAGCTCCACGACCCTGTCCCTGTTTTGTTGGCTATGACGATATCTCCGCTATCATTGACATAGTATACGGTAAAGTTATCATTGACATTATCAAGTATGAAGGTCGCAGGCTGATCATCTTCATCAGTTTGTACGGTGTCATACACGATACTAACGACATTGATATCAGTATTGACACCGATCTCGCCCTGATCTTCATCTACAGTTAAGTTTGACGCGGCCTCATTGACGACGAACAGCAAAGGATCAGCGCCTTTTTCAACAGTGATTTCAAAGTCTTTGCGTGATACTAGCGTAGTTGTGTCATGATCTGAGATATCTGTCGTCTCCTTGTGTACTACATACGCCTCAATCGCAGTCGCACCATCTTCGTTCGGTTCAGGAACGAAGTTAAAACTTACAGACGTAGGATTATCTGTGCCCACTGGCAAGGCAAAGTACGTCCCTACAGGCAATCCAGTAGGGTTAGAGACTGTATCTAAAGGCTCACCATTGGTGTCCCTAAGCGTACCGTTGATGGAAGCACTGTCAGCGAACTGAAGATAGACATTGCCGCCAATAACTTCGACATTACCTACGTCTACAGTATTTGTCAGATTCAACGTTAGGGTTTTTTCTGCATCTTCCTCTATGACGATGTTATCGTCATTCTGTGGTGCTGTAGGATCGTCTTCATGAAAACTAAAGTAATCGGTAATAGGCAGCACAATCAATGTGCTGTCATTCGTGCCTGGATCACCTATTGGAAACGCTGGATCGTCTGCTGTCACAGTCTCAGAGTCACCATTACTATCAGTCGCTGTAAATGAGATATCTAAATTAACTGCCTCACTTTGGTTGTTTGTACTGTAATCACTGGTGGGAACAATACTAATATTAGACAGTAACTCGGCAATATCACTATCACTGGTTACATTGCCACTGATTAACCATGTACTGCCTTGTTTAGATAACAAGACCCCGTTGGACGATTCTAATACCACATCATCAGGCAAATTAGCAATGGTGAATGATATCGGTGCAGACATTTGGTTGTCATAAGCCACCTGATTAAGTGTACCAACGATAAAGTTATTTAAAGATTGGCCGGCTCCATCCTCAGTCAAAGTTATGGGCTGTACGATGAGGTCTGCTACTAACTCAGGAGGCACCTCTCCACCACCGTCCGTACCTGTGACAAGCGTCAAATCAAAGATTGCCTGTGCTAATTGCTCAACATCAGGTGCATCTTGGTTATAGGCGGTAACCGTAATAGGTACGTTCTCTGCATTATCTACATCATAACCCGCTTTTACACTGAACTTGATATCTACGCTCGCCGTAATAGACGTATCTATGGTTTCATCATCAAAGACGACGTACCAAGTGTCACCAGCTTTGACCGCGTCAACGAAGGTGCCATTACCATTAGCATCCACTTGCACCAAAATACCATCAGGCACACCGCCTACTTGCACTCGTGTAAACACCTCTGAACCATCTAAGTCTGGTGAGGTGAGAGTGACCGTTTTAATAAATTCATCATCAGCCGTATCGGCGTTGACGATATCAATGGTCTCTGAAGTCTCAATCTCAGCAAGATTGACTAATGATGGCGCATCAGTAATAGGAAGGACGTCTACAACGAAGTTCGTATCACGGGTTAGCGTTGTCTGATAGACGATATCTGCCGTCTCATTATTCGTAGCTCTGACGGTATCGGTCACTGTATATTTGATGCCAAATTGATAGACATCATTGCCTGATTTATGATTGACGAAACCAGACTGAGCACTGGCAGGCTCAGCTGCAGTAGCCTCGATACTGGCGTTAAACTCACCATTTGAACCACGAATGATGGTATAAAATCCTTCAGTGTCTGCTTGATCAGTTGTGATGACAACGCCACCGACGCCGTCAATGCTGCCAACAGTGAGTTGAACGCCAAGTGCCTCAAGGTCAGTCAAGCTAATAGCCATACTATTTAACTCTTCAACGCCTGATGTCCAATTATCTGTGTTATCTGTACGCCTAAAGGCACGCTCAAAGTCTAACGTGACAGACGCGTTTTCATTCTGCACAGCAGTAGGATTGACCACATCATTATCAAGCGCATCCGGCTTGACAAATATTTGTACAGGCTGGATGTTTTGACTTGCCTCACTACCGCCTGTTTTCTCCGTACTGACGCCTTTGATATTAAAGTTAATCTCACCTGCGAAATTGTCTTCAGTTTTGAGTACTATCTCACCATTATTGATCGCTTCATCAGTCACAACCCACTGTCTGGCGGTACCTTGACCACCGATGAAGGTTACGTCGGCACCTTGCATGGTAAATCTATCATCAAGACCTGTGATGACATAGGTTACGACTTCAGAGCCATCATTGTCATAGGATCTGATAGCCTCTGGTGTCTGAAAAATAGTATTAAAGTCTATCTCATTATCAGCAGCATCTAAGTCGCTTTCTTCAAGAATGACTGCGTAGCTATCTGAGGCTTGACCATCATAATCAAAGGTAACTTCATTCAATTCATCATTGAGGATTTTATCCGCGACTGTAGTGATCTTAATAGGTAATGCTAATGGTGTGCTAGGCTCACTGGTGTCCGCGCCATCTACTGACACACCACTGACTAGCAACGTATAGTTGTCATTACTGTTCAATGGGGGTATGAAAAACGGTACTTTATCGTTTTGGTAATCGGTGAGCGTGACCGACCACGTAATACCAGCATTATCTACCGTGGCAATATCATTGACTGTGCCATAGTTTTGGTTGATCAAGACATAGCCACCGTTTGTGCTATTATCAGCATCCCACACATAGAGAGAGGCACCATCTGGTAACGCATCGATAGTGATGTTGAAAGTTTCAGAACCATCTGTATCTTTGGACTGTGCCTTTATCTTAAGCTCGATACCCCCCTCTGGAGTGTCAATAGTGTCAGCTGGCGTATAACCGTCTATACCGGTTGGATTACCATTAGATCTACCTGCATCTTCTACTCCTTGAGCAGGTTGCACACTAAGCAGCACATCATCAGCAACAGGCGTCACAGTCAGATAAAGGAAAGATTCGCCAGATAGGACTTTATCTGTTGCGGTATCATCATCTTCATCATAGTCGATGGTGACCGCTTGCTCTTGAATACGTAATTCGCCTGAATAATTATTAGGCGGAATAAATGCCAAGCTGCTAAGCCCAGCCACTGGTACGTCTACACCATTTTTACCTGCTGTGACAGTCTGCGGCTCACCTGCGATGTCATAACGGAACTGAGCCCCACTCGCATTGACCCAGTCACCGTTATCATCTTTAATCTGGACGATCAGACGGGCAAAGGTCTCTTCTGAATCGGTACGATTATTGTTATGGCTTGGTTCACCAAAGTCGTTGGTATCATCTTCATTCGACCAACCATTAAGCAAAATAAAGCCAGCATCAGTCGATAAGTCGTACCAAACAGGGGCTGAACTGCTCACACCATCATCATCACCATCTTCAAATGCTGGTACAGCATAGGTATGATCTGGATTTAAAGTGACATCCGTGCCATTACCACCATCGCTATCGATATTTGCACTCTCAGCCACTGGAGTAACCTTAATAGTGACATCAAAGGTATCATTGTCAGTAATGGGGTTATCACTATCGACAGAACCATCAGTAGTCTCTACAAAATAAGTGAGCGCGATATCGGCACTGCTATGCGCTGGTGGTGTGATAGTATAGCCATCCAAACTATCGACATTAAAGCCATAATAAAGCCCTTCATCTGTCAAATCTGCTGTCGTGATAGGCGTACCGTTTAGAGAAATTTCGGCACCTGCAGTAATCAAATCATCAATTTGATCTTTCAAGATACCCACTATTGACAATGTTTCACTACTATCTTGATCAGTAATAGTAAAGACTGAATCGCCCGCATCATTTATTGTAAATAATGCAATCGCTGCATCCTCATCCCCTACCTGTGGATCCACTACTGTCACATCGATGGTAGGATTGACCGTTATATTCAATTGCACAGAAGTCTGCTCGATCTGAATAGCAGGATTAACATCTATAGAATCGGAATCACTATCTCGCGTATTGAGTGTAAGTGTTGCATTAATAACACCCGCAAAATCTGCTGGCGGCGTAAAGGTAAAGCTTGGGTCTAGATCCTCAGCCGTCACTTGCGCTCTTGGAAGCTCGACTGTGCCATCAGCTACGGTATAGCTGACGCCATTGACCGTCACCACCTGACCATTTAGCTCACCTAACCCTTCAATAGAATACCAATACTCCTCTGAGCCATCGGTATCTACAAATGTCTCATTCAATATAGATTGCAAATCTAGACTACTGTCTTCGTCGATAACCGCATTGATCGTGTCGTTTTTATCAATGCCATTATTGGGTTCGTCTGACAGAGTGATAGAAGTTGTACTAGGCGGGAGAGCCACAGGTTCTAGTAAATCGATAACCGTCGTATCTGTCACCGCTTGTACATCGATAAGTATGTCTACTGATGTGGTCTCTGCTATCAAGCTACTATCAGGATCTACACTGCTAGAGTCGTTAGGCTCTAGCGGATAAGGTACACCATTTTCATCGACTTCATACTCAGTGACACTCATGGTTACTGTAAAGTTAGTGGCATCTTGATCTGGGTGAAAGACGATTAATGATTCAAACTGGTCACTTGTCATCTCAACATCAGCCGTAAACTCACTATCGGCAATATGAGTACCATCAGTGAGTTTGATCGTGACCGTACCATCATCTCCTGTTCGGGCAATAATAATCTGCTGAGTGCCGCTGCCATCAATATAAGATAGCTGGGCACCTTCAGGTAATCCGCTTAATGTAATCGCCCCAAAACGTTCGGTACGATCAACAGAACCACCGTTTATATTGTCATCATTCTCGCGCTTAGTGCCATTCACATAATTTGGATCATAGATACTCAGATCCGTACTTGCCTCAACCCCATTATCACCAATGATTGGTGCTATAAAACCAAGCTGCGTCGATGAATCCTCTTCAACATAGTTGGTATAAACACCATCAACGATATCAACTTCAGCCGCGTCAATAACGATAATAGGCGCATCGGCAACAGGATCTACTTCGATATTAATTCTACTGGTTAAGGTTTGTCCCCCATCTTGTGCACGCAGGTTAAACATCACACTATAAAAATCGTTAAATTCATTAGGGGTTTGCTCATAACTACTAGGTCTGTTTGGTAAATCAGCTCTATCGTTTGGCGTCGCGATAGAAGAGTAGTTTTCTTCTGGGTTAAACTCAATTTGCCCATTGCCAATATTTCTCAAACTACCAACGATGGCTGGGTTATTCTGATCATCGGTATTAATGGCATTGCCGTTGACATCAATATAAATAAATTCACCACTTTGCAAATCTATCGATGACGATAGATCATAATTCAATATGGTGACCACACCGCCATCAAAGTTTTCAGCAGCATTGATTAACAGGGCATCCTTGCCATTTGGGGCAATGTTTTCATCCTCAGTGAGGTCCGCAAAGTCTCCTTCATTAATAGTAAAATCAAGATCTTTATTAAATAGTCTATTTTCGACTTCGACATCGAACTGATCTTCAGTGATCGAGCCATCTTCATCGACTACCGCATAATCGAGATCAAATATAATATTGTCTAATCTACCGTCATTATTAGCATCGATATTATCGTGCCTGATCGTATCATAGAGGGTGGCGGTATAAGTCAGGGCATCTGCACTAGTATATGGCAAGCCCTCAGGGTTAATTTCCACTTTGAATATGACATTGTTGTTAGGATTATCGACTGTATCCGCAATCAGATCGCCGCGCTGGGTAGTCGACACATATAGGGTGCTATAATCTATTACGCCATCGACCTCAGCATAGCGATAATAAAGCGGTAGCCCACTGCTCTGGAAACGGCCGTTTATTGGATCGCCATCACCCATGATAAAGTAAATATCAGAGATATTATCCTCATTGCCAGTGACCGTAAATGCGGAATCGACTTTGACCACATAAGTGCTAGCCGTACCAGAATCAGGGAACAAATCACCTTCTTTTAAGACGACGCTTTCATCGCTTTCGATAACCGGTGCGGTGTCTGTTACGCTTATAGGCTGTTCAGCAGCATCTGACACATCACCATCAGCATCGATTAGTGTATAACTAAATGAGCCATCGTCTTGTAGGTTAGGCGCAGGGTCACGATTATCAATCTCTTTATTAGCAGCAAACGTCCAGCTACCATCTTCATTAACCGTTAAGATACCTGTCGGCGTTTCGAGACCCACCCCAAAATCGGTAGAATCTTCAACCGTATTGCCATCTGTATCTAAATAAGTAAAGGTATTGATTTTCAAATCCGCATCTGCACCTTTATCGTTATCAAGAACATTACCGGTAAGTAACGTACTATCATCACCATCAACGTACGAGCCTTCCACCACACTTACAGGTGTATCATCTGTAGCCAGCACCTTATCATCTGCGATATTGACATTAAACTGTTGCACCGTGGCACTGTCTGTATCTTGAATTTCATATTTGACAGGTAAAGTGATTGTAACTCCATCAGTGTGATCTAGCTGACCTTGTAGCTCAAATATAAACGCTTGCGCATCTCCAGTGCTATCTGTGGGATTGGTCAAAGTAATGGTAAACACTTCACTACCTATGGCACTAGCAACCATCGTATGACCGTCATTGCTCACTTGGTAAGTCAACGGTTCGCCATTGGACTCAAGCGCTAAAGCTTCTAGCCCTGCTGTGGTAACACCAGTGAATATCACATCGCTGATGTCATCTGCAGCTTTAGTGATACCAAGGTTACGCGTCACTCGTAGCGCATCAGGCGTCGTATCAGTACCGCCAGTTAGATCATCTTCATTCAGCGTCACTTCAGGAATAAGTGCCGTGGGCTGCGTGTCATCCACTGTGATATTAAAATCAGCGCTACTGGTATCACCATCGGCATCTGTAATCGTATAAGAGATGCTATCGATAATGCCATTTAGATTATCCGATGTATCATCCGATGTGTATGACCACGTGCCATTTGCGTTGATAGTTAGCGAGCCGTATTGAGTATCGATTACAGAGCCTGTTACTCCTGTTTGACTAATGCCATTTTCATCTAAATATGTGAATGACGTAATGGTTGTATTTGGCGTACCCAAATCATCGTTGGTTAGTAAGTTTAGGGACGTGGTATTCGACGATATAGTTTTACCGCCTTCAGTGACCTGGGCAGTATCATCGACTGCTTGCGGTGTCGCATCCACACTGATAACCGTCGTTGTTGTATTGCTATTAGCATTATTTATATCAGTGACTGTCACTTCAATGATACGGTCTATTTCGCTAGGGGTAGCAGAGGTATTGGCAAAAGTGATGGCATCAATAGCGGACTGGTAGTCAGCTAAGCTTGCACTCCCGCTCAACTCAATGCGGCTATTTCCTAACAATGTGGCTGAAATACCTGCTGGTAGATCACCTTCTTCAATGGCAATTAAATCGCCTGTTTGTGAGTTGGTTAATACAATAAGTACATTGCCAATCGTATCGTTATTATCAATGTCGGCAATAGCGCTACTATCACTGATAGCAACGGGAACACCGCCCTCTTGGTAAGCCGTTGCATAATTGGCAGTGGTATTACTATTATCAGAGACATCCAAGGTTGGCGCGTCATTGGTACCAGTTACAGTGATGGTTAAGGTTTGAGTATCATCACCTACTCTGTAAGTAAATACTTGTTCAACTGCCTCCCCTCTGGCAAGGGCTTGTACGGTAGAGCTGTTATTATTTAGAACATAGGTATACGAGCCGTCATTATTTAGCGTCAGCGCGCCATAATCATTTGCATCGCTAGGCTGACTCTGCAAGCTGACGGATGTTTCTGTACCGACTTCGTCATTAGCTAATACATTGCCTGTCGCGGTTAAAATGCCATCTTCTTGTACAGTATTGACATCAGGTTTGAGATCAACGTCATCGACAATCTGGCCTGTGACACTGTTTTCAGTAACAATTTGGACAGATTCAAAGCCACTATTGGTACCATCAACAGAGCTTATTGATAGCTGATAATTCTCGATGCCTTCTTTTAATTGATCATTTAATACCCTGTTGGTGAGGATAATTTGATTGCCAGTGCTGGCATTAAACGTCACCGTAGTCAGCTTGCTACTCGCATCAAAATCAACCGCAGTGGTCTCATCGTTAAGATAAGATAAATTAACCACTACGCTGCCACTTACTGGTAAAACAACAGGCTGACCATCAGCATCCACAAGCGATAAAGTATGCGTCAGTACAGCATCGTCTGCTTCTACTTGGCTGTCATCACCGGTTAGTTTGACATAGACAACATCATTGCTATCAAGTCCGCCCTCATTCGCGCTGTCGCCTGCATTATTGCTGTCGATGGTGGTGGTGACGGTGTTGGTCGCCTCGTCACTAAAGTCGACGGCTTCAAATTCGTTGGCACCAACACTGGTGATGGTGAGACTGTAGTTTTCGCCATCGTCTGCAAGATAGTCATCGATGGTGTCAACGTCAAGTGCTACGCTCGATTGTCCGGTAGGTATGGTGACCGTAATGGTTTGGGCATTGTTATAGCCGGTGTCGGCATCTTGGGTGCTGACATTGTTGAAGATAACGGTAACATCGGTGGCTTGAGTAACCACGACAGGGTTGCCACTTTCATCTAAAAACTTGACTGTGTATTCAGCCTCTTTACCTTCAATAACATTTTCGTCTCCCGTGATAACAACATAAGTGATGTCAACAACAGGAGTTACCGTGATCTCAACGGTGGCTGGCGCTGAGATGGCACCATCATCGTCAGTGGTGCTGAATTGGATGTTGCTGACTCGTCCATTGAAGTTTGGCGCGGGAGTGAATACAACGCTTGTGATTTGGTCAGCAGTTAATACGGTACCAGGAGTGAGTTCAACCGTTTGTCCATCATCTTCATAGGTAAGCACACCTTGATTGGTAGGCGGCACTTGCAGTACCGTGACACTGGCAACGGTGCCATCGATGTCATCGCCTATGAGCGGCACAGCCACTGCCGTGTCTTCATCAGTGCTCAG